>JAURRA010000016.1 GCA_030835825.1 Flavobacteriaceae bacterium | reverse complement strand
TACCAGAAACGATATTCTGAGCTAGCCCAAAGGCTGGACACAGAAATAAGGCTATTACGATACGTAAAGCTGCTGTTTTCATTCAACTGTTTTTAAGTTAATTTAGTTTACGATAATTTAATTATCACTTTTCACTTCTCTTGCGCAAGGTAGAAAAATATAGACCCATCTGTATTTCTGGGAAAAGAAATAACGCTTCGAAAACGTTTTCGTGTTGAAAACTTCCATTTTTAACCCCGTAGTTTTTGCGAATTGTTTACTTTTAAGGAATAGATTTGCGAAAATCGCAGTTAACTCAAATGAAGAAAAAAGCCACGCTAAAGGAAATTGCTAACGAACTGGGCGTGTCCATTTCTACAGTCTCAAAAGCTTTGAAAGGCAGTACTGAGATAAGTGAAGAAACTACTGATAAGATCAGGGCATTCGCCAAGTTGTTGCATTACAGGCCAAATAATATTGCGCTGAGTTTGAAAAATAGACGGACAAAAACCATTGGGGTCATCATTCCAGAAATAGTCCACCATTTTTTTTCAGAAGTCATTCAAGGCATCGAGACTTATGCCAATGAACGCGGCTATAATGTTTTGATTGCGTTATCCAACGAATCTTTTGATAAAGAGGTGTTTAATATTGATACCTTGGCCAGTGGTAGTATTGACGGATTTATTTTATCTGTTTCAAAGGGCACCCTCAAGCGTCAAGATTTTCATCATCTGTACGAGACCATTAATCAAGGTATGCCCATTGTCTTATTCGATCGTCAAATCCCTGAAATATCCTGTGATAAGGTCATTGTTGACGATTTTCGCGGCAGTCGACGTGCGGTCGAGGCATTGATTGAATCGGGCTGCAGACATATTGCCTTGATCACAACCGAGGACTATGTTGATGTCGGATTTAAGCGAACTCAAGGCTATTTAGACGCGCACAAGAAGCATGGTATTCCCCAAAATTCAGATCTAATTTTAAAGGTCAATGATCAATTTTTTTCTGAGGATACACTGATACCGCTTCAATCCAGTTTGAAGGAGTTGTTTTTGCTTCATCCAGAAATCGACGGTATATTTGGAGTGAATGAGGTCTATGCCCTTACAGGCATGAAGGTAGCTCAACGGATGGGATACTCCATTCCAGGCGACATTCAAGTTGTAGGATTTACCGATGGCGTATTGTCTAAGCATGCCCACCCATCGCTCACTTCAGTGAAACAACACGGGCACAATATTGGAAGAGAGGCTGTTCAGATGCTTATTCGTCGACTGGAAAGCGAAGAGGAAGGACCATTCGAAACGAAAGTCCTACAAACTGAATTAGTTCAGAGGGAATCTACCCGATTTATCAATTAATTTTCTGTCTCTGGTTTTGTAAAAATTGAAAAATACGCCTTTATCGTTCATCGAATTAGAATCTTTGCTATATTGCGAGTTCAAATAATTACTTTTCACTTCTCAATCATAAAGTAATTTTTGACAAGAATTTTCTTGTCTTACAATCTTTTTATCGAAGTAGTATGTCGTCAGTCAAGAGAACTCTCAGCTTTTGGGAGATTTGGAACATGAGTTTCGGATTTCTAGGTATTCAGTTTGGTTTTGCCCTTCAGGGTGGATTTATGTCTCGTATTTTTCAAACCTTAGGAGCAGACAAGGATGCCATTCCTCTTTTATGGATCGCAGCACCTTTGACAGGATTGTTGGTGCAACCTATCATTGGTTACTTGAGCGATCGCACCTGGAGTCCCAGATGGGGTCGACGAAAGCCTTATTTTTTAATAGGTGCCGTTTTGAGTTCGATTACCTTATTGATGGTGCCTCATTCGCCTGTATTGTGGATGGCTGCTGGCTTTCTTTGGATTCTAGACGCCTCTATTAATATTTCAATGGAGCCATTTAGAGCACTTGTCGCTGATAAATTGCCAGAATCTCAGCGCTCCAATGGTTTTGTCATTCAAACATTAATCATTGGTATTGGCACTTGGGTGGCAAGCAATTTGCCTTGGTTTGTTTCTCAACTCGGCGTCAGTGACGCAGCCCCTCTTGGGGTTGTTCCTATGTCTGTTAAGGTAGCTTTCAGTATCGGTGCAGCCGTTTTTTTTGGAAGTATTGTCATTACTGTAATCACAACCTCGGAATATCCTCCCGAGGATATGGCAGCTTTTGAAGCTAAAAAGAAGTCTAAAAGTAGTTTTGTATCTGACATACTCAGTCATATTACTTCTATGCCAAAGACCATGTTGAAATTGGGCGTTATTCAGTTTTTCAGTTGGTTCGCCTTTTTCACCATGTGGAGTTTGGCCAATCCTGCTTTGACCGAACATGTTTTTAATACCCCTGCACCGATTGAGTCACAATTTGACATGACCAATACCTTAGAAGCTGCAGCTTTTGATACTGCTAATACCTCCTTTCAAAAGTCGTCCAATTTGGTGGGATCCTACATGGGTATTTATGGTTTATCATCAATGCTTTTTGCCCTAGTACTCAGTTTTTATACTGCTAAAATAAACATCAACAGAAAGCTCGTACACATGGTTTCTCTCATACTAGGAGGTCTTGGTTTTATTAGTATGTATTATATTTCTGAGCCTTCCCAATTGACCTATTCTTTTGCCTTAATTGGGTTGTCATGGGGCAGCATATTGTCAATGCCTTATGCCATGCTATCTAGCTCGGTTGATGAAGATAATATGGGCGTCTACATGGGACTGTTCAATATGTTTATTGTGATCCCCCAAATTGTTGCGGCACTGGGTGGTATCACCCTCATTGCATCGTTTTTCGGTAATGAAACCATCAATGCCATGCTTGTTGCTGGATGCAGTTTGATCATAGCTGGACTTGCTAATTTTCTCATTGTAAATAAAAGCGCCATATCATACCAATCTGAGTAATTATGACTACCAAGGGATTTATTTTTGATTTAGACGGCGTCATTGTCGATACTGCCAAGTACCATTATATGGCCTGGAAAGAGCTAGCCAATTCCTTGGGAATAGCATTTTCTGAAGCCCAAAACGAACAGCTGAAAGGTGTTAGTCGGGTTGATTCTTTAAAAAAAATATTGACCTGGGGTCAAGTAACTCTGAGCTATCAGGAATTTGCTGATTGGATGACCGCCAAAAACGATGGCTATTTGTCTTACATCGATCAAATGGATGAGCGTGAGATTCTGCCGGGTGTGGTTGATTTATTATCTTCCATAAGGTCAAAAGGTCACGCGATAGCACTAGGCTCGGCAAGTAAAAATGCGAGACTTATTTTAGAAAAGGTTGGACTCATTTCTTTTTTCGACTGTATCGTGGATGGAACAAATCTCACCAAAGCCAAACCTGATCCGGAGGTGTTTTTGACAGGTTCGAAGGGTCTTGGCGTGCCCCCAAATTCTTGTGTTGTATTTGAAGATGCGGCTGCAGGGATCAAGGCAGCCAATGCTGCGAACATGATTAGTATAGGCATAGGAAAAAAAGAATTTTTATTCGAGGCAGATATCGTCCTGTCTGGAATGGATCAGGTGAATGAGTCGCTACTCGAGCTCTTGATTCAATCAGTATCTAAAGAATCGTTTAACCAGTATCAATTTTAAGATTAACATTAGTCATGCATCAGGATTATTTAACGGCACACCCTTGGTCGATCATTGAAGAAGGATTCGATGCGCTTCGCGTCAAATCATCGGAAAGTATATTTAGTTTAGGGAATGGTGCTATGGGGCAACGTGCCAATTTTGAGGAACGCTACAGTGGGCCCACCTTTCAAGGCAGTTATATTGCTGGTGTATTCTATCCAGATAAAACTAGGGTAGGCTGGTGGAAAAATGGGTATCCGGAGTATTTTGCCAAAGTGCTCAATGCGCCCAATTGGATTGGTATTGATGTCGAAATCAATGGTGAGTACTTAGACTTGTTTCGCTGTAAAACGGTGAAATCATTTCGACGGGAATTGAATATGAAAGAAGGATGGTACAAGCGAAGCTTTGCTGCTGTGCTCCAAAATGATGCTGAGATTAAAGTTGAGGTTTGCCGTTTTTTGAGCCTTAATTTGGATGAAGTTGGAGCCGTCAAATATACTATCACCCCTTTCAAAGGTCCTGTGGATGTTGTATTTATACCCTATGTCGATGGAGGTGTCAGTAATGAAGACTCAAATTGGGATGATGCGTTTTGGGCTATTCAGTCTTGTGGATTTGAAAACGATTTGGCCTATGTCAGATCTCATACTCAAAAGACTAACTTTCAAGTTTGCACTGGTATGAAAACGAATTTGTACCTCAATGGTTCACCTTTGGATATTATTCCTGAGCGCAACAGTAGTGCAACGTCGGTGTCCGAAAAGTATAAATACAGCGTCGAAACAAACCATACGATCTCATTGATTAAGTTCGGTGGCTATACGACAGACTTTCACCATAAGCCATCAGAATTAATTCAAGCTTCAGATCGTGTTTTGAGTAAAGCCCTCGATATTGGTTTTGACACATTGCTCGATCAGCAAAAGGAGTCATGGGGCGACATTTGGGAAACTTCTGACATTGCTATTCAAGGAGACGTAAAAGCCCAACAGGGCATTCGCTTTAATATTTTTCACCTTAATCAAACCTATTTAGGTAAAGATCCTAGGCTTAATATTGGCCCAAAAGGGTTTACTGGTGAGAAGTATGGTGGCAGTACCTATTGGGATACTGAAGCCTACTGTATTCCATTCTATATGGCTACAAAAAACCAAGCGGCCGCCAAAAATTTGTTGACGTATCGTTACCATCACTTGCCAAGAGCTATCGAAAATGCTGAAAAACTCGGATTTAATTCAGGGGCTGCACTATTTCCTATGGTAACTATGAATGGAGAAGAGTGCCATAACGAATGGGAAATCACCTTCGAGGAAATACATCGCAATGGTGCCATCGCTTTTGCTATCTATAATTATGTCCGCTACACTGGAAATACGAAGTATATCGAAGAAATGGGAATCGATGTATTGATAGCAATAGCTCGATTTTGGAGTCAAAGAGTGACTTTTTCGCCAGCTAAAAACCAGTATGTTATTCTTGGAGTTACAGGTCCAAACGAGTATGAGAATAATATTAATAACAATTGGTACACCAATTATTTAGCACAGTGGTGTCTGGAATATACAGCGAGTTGTTTGGGGTCAATGGAGAGTAGAAATCTTCAAGCTTTCAAAAAAGTCATTATTAATAATAAACTCGGCGAAAGTGAAATATTGCATTGGCAAGAAATAGCCGCCAACTTATACCTCCCTTTCGATAAAGACCTTGGAATCTACTTGCAACAGGACGGTTTTTTGGATAAAGAATACCATATTACTGTGGATCAACTCGCCTTATCTGATAGGCCAATCAACCAAAAATGGAGTTGGGATCGTATTTTGAGATCGCCCTACATTAAACAAGCCGATGTACTGCAAGGTTTTTACTTTTTTGAAGACCGTTTTTCTTTGGAAGAATTGGCCAAGCATTTTGACTTTTATGAGCCTCTGACCGTACATGAAAGCTCCTTGTCTCCCTGTGTTCATAGTATTCTAGCCTCAAAACTTGGGCGGATGGATATGGCCTATGATTTTTATCTCCGTACTTCAAGGTTAGATCTTGACGATTACAACAAAGAAGTCCACGAAGGACTACACATTACCTCAATGGCAGGAACCTGGATGAGTATTGTCGAAGGATTTGGAGGTATGAGGATAGTTGACGGCGAACTTTCTTTTCATCCCCAAATTCCAAATGATTGGGAATCTTATTCTTTCAAATTGAATTTTAGAGGAGATATTATAAAAGTAGTTGTAGATCAGCATTCTGTTGACATCAGTTCTGAGCAAGAGTCAAATTTGACGCTATTGGTTTATGGTGAAAAAGTTCTGCTTAACAACAAAATAATCAAACTAATGAAGCCATGAAGTATATCATAATTATCATGTTGCTGTTGTCATCCTGTAAGGATGTGGCGCCAAATTTGAACTTGAATCCTCAAGAGGCCAGAGACCAGCAGCTTATTACTCGTGTTGAGCCCCCTTTTTGGTGGACCGGTTTTAAAGAAAGTAACTTTCAGCTATTAATTCATCACGAAAATATTGGACAAGCGGAGACTACTTTGAACTATGAAGGTGTAAAGTTGGTAAAAGCTAACACAGCCGATAGTCCAAATTATCTATTTTTAGACTTAACCATTAAACCCAATACAAAACCAGGAATTTTACAGTTGTCTTTCACTTTTGAGGACGGTCAAGTGATTAATTATCCATATGAACTAAAAAAGCGCCTACGAGACTCAGACCAGTTCGTTGGTTTTGATAGTAGTGATGCAATTTATTTAATTACCCCAGACCGTTTTGCCAATGGCGATAGCAGCAATGATAATCTCGAAGGGATGAGGGAGCAGGGGATCGATCGTTCTCAGGGATATTCTCGTCATGGAGGGGATTTGAAGGGCATTAATGATCATTTAGATTATATCAATGATATGGGATTTACTGCCATTTGGCCAACTCCTGTTTTAGAAAATGATATGCCAAGGGCCTCTTATCACGGTTACGCCATCACTGACTTGTATAAAGTTGACCCTAGATTTGGAACTTTGGATGAACTGCGCGAACTATCCCAAAACCTCCATCAAAGAAATATGAAATTCATCATGGATCAGGTGGCCAATCATTGTGGTCTAGAACATTGGTGGATGAAAGATTTGCCGTTTAAAGATTGGGTTAATTATCAGAAAAATTTTGAAACCCATGCAAAGAATTGGACTGATGAGGTGACTATACACTCCAATCATCGACGTACTACCAACCAAGACCTTTATGCGTCAAAAATCGATCAGCAGGGTATGGAACACGGCTGGTTTGTTAAAGACATGCCGGACCTCAATCAGACGAATCCCTTTATGGCCAACTACATCATTCAAAATAGTATATGGTGGATCGAAACTTTGCAACTCAATGGTATCCGACAAGATACGTATCCCTATCCCAATAAGAATTTTATGGCAGATTGGGCCGCTGCCATTATGACCGAGTATCCAAACTTTAGCTTGGTAGGTGAAGAGTGGAGTTACAACCCTTTATTGGTGGCTTATTGGCAAGATGGTCATCCTAACAATGATGGCTATCAATCTCATTTGAAATCTAGTATGGACTTTCCCATGCAAAAGGCAATCATTGATGGTATCAATCAGGAGGAATCATGGAATTTTGGTTTTGTAAATACCTATGAAGGTTTGGCTAACGACTTCGCTTATGCAGCTCCAAAGGACCTCTTGGTGTTTTTGGACAATCACGACATGAGTAGAGTTTACACCCAAATGGGTGAAGATATCATCAAGACTAAAATGGCTTTGGGCTATCT
This sequence comes from Flavobacteriaceae bacterium, assembly GCA_030835825.1. Classification (GTDB taxonomy): domain Bacteria; phylum Bacteroidota; class Bacteroidia; order Flavobacteriales; family Flavobacteriaceae; genus JALRKI01. The sequence goes on along the minus strand of JAURRA010000016.1, from coordinate 124,969 downwards.
GCTTACCATGCCTAGAATAGTGCAGCTGTATTATGGAACAGAAATTTTAATGGATGATTCCTCCAATCCAGGGGATCACGGTTTGATCAGAACAGATTTTCCTGGAGGTTGGCCAGGAGACCAAGTGAATGCCTTCACAGGTAAAAACCTAAGCGATGCACAAAAGTCGATGCAATTATTTACACGCTCACTGCTAAATTACCGAAAAGACAGTAAGGCCATTCACAACGGCACAACTACTCACTTTGCCCCTGAGAATGGCGTTTATGTTGTCTTTAGAATGGCTGGCGAGGAGACTGTAGTTACTATTTTGAACAAAAATGAGTCGCCGTTTGACATTGATCTTAACCGTTTTTCGGAAATAGATTTGACGGGGAAAACCCTGAGGAATATTGTTTCAAATGACAAACTAATATGGTCAGATTCTCTTCGTTTAGAGGAAAAGGGTGTTGTGATACTCACAACTGATCTAACCACAAATACCGATTAAGCATGTCTCGTTTACTATTCCTGCTATTATTTGTTTCATTCGTTACAAATCATGCCATTAGTCAAAACATCAAAGTTGTTTCGGCAGAGTTAAGTCTGGCAGGGGGACAAATCCAAAGAATCCAAAAGTTCCCCTCTGAATTTGTAACACCCAGAAATATTGATATTTGGTTGCCAGAGAATTACACCAAAACAAAGTCCTATGCTGTACTGTATATGCACGATGGCAAAATGTTGTTTGATCCTTCGGACACATGGAACAGTCAAGAATGGGGAGTAGACGAGGCGATGGTAGCTTTGACGGCAAAGGGTTTAATCAGGGATGCTATCGTTGTTGGGATTTGGAATGTGCCTGAGCAACGGCATGCCGATTATTTTCCTCAAAAAGCATTTGAATTTTTATCGGAAAGTGATCAAAGGAAAGTGCTTGATGACGCAGGGAAGTCCAATCTCAGCATATCGATGAAGTTTTCTGCAGATAATTATCTCAAGTTTTTGGTCAATGAATTAAAACCTTTTATAGATTCAAATTATTCAACCTTAAAGGACAGGAAAAACACCTTTTTAGCGGGATCAAGTATGGGAGGATTAATTTCTATGTATGCCGTTACTGAATACCCTATGGTTTTTGGAGGGGCTGCCTGCTTGTCAACACACTGGCCTGGGGTTGCGCCTGCTGATAATAATCCTGTCCCTGAGGCAATCTTTAAATATATAGAGGCCAACTTTCCCAATGCCTCGGATCATAAAATGTATTTTGACTATGGAACTGAAACGCTGGATGCCTATTACCCGCAATACGCTTCACTTTTGGACAGCATCTTTGTTTTAAAGGGTTATGGACAAGAAAATTATCTGAATCTCAAATTTGAGGGCGATGCCCATGATGAAAATTCTTGGCGGAACAGAATTGAAGTGCCTTTAACCTTTTTATTAAGTCGATCCCATGAATAAAGCCATTTACCTATTTGTCCTATCATGCGCCTTGTGCTTGTCGATCGCTGCTCAAAATCAGGGCAGAATACTTCAGACTTTTCAAAAGACAACTGAAGGGTACGAACTGACTGTAAACGATGGCATTTATCAAATCAAATTTTATTCTCCCGAAATTGTTGAGACCACATTTGTGCCCCAAGATCAAGAGTATATCTCTGAGTCGCATGCCGTAGTTCTCGCCCAATCTGACACAGAAGTTATTGCCATTGAACGCGATCGAGATCTAATATTGCAATCTGTTGGAATCACTGTTGATATCCAAAAGTCACCCTTTCAAATCAGTTATTTATACCGAGGAAAACTGTTGATTTCCGAAAAGGCAGGCTATCAGAAAAACAGTACGCATGAAACGCTTGAATTCAATTTAGATTCCAATGAAGTTTTATATGGTGGTGGTGCTAGGGCGTTGGACATGAACCGAAGAGGTCATCGTTTAGAATTATACAATCGAGCGCATTACGGCTATGAAACCGAAAGTGAATTGATGAACTATACCATGCCGCTTGTTTTGTCATCCAAAAAATACTTGGTGCATTTTGACAATGCGCCAATAGGTTTTCTGGACCTTGACAGCAGCCATAACAACACCCTAAAATACGAAACCATTTCTGGGAGAAAAACCTATCAGGTAGTCGCAGCAAATCATTGGATTGACCTTTTAGATAATTACACCGCACTGACGGGCAAACAACCGATGCCTCCAAGATGGGCGCTTGGCAATTTTTCAAGCCGTTTTGGTTATCACTCTCAGGCAGAGACAGAGCACACCGTAGCACAATTTGAAAAAGAAGGTATTCCGCTCGATGCTGTCATTCTCGATTTGTATTGGTTCGGAAAAGATATTCAAGGCACCATGGGCAATTTGCAGGTATTTAGAGACTCGTTCCCAGATATGGAAGGCATGATTGATCGATTCAAACAAAAAGGAGTGAAAACCATATTGATTACAGAGCCTTTTATTCTAACCACATCCAATCGTTGGGATGAGGCCGTTGAAAAGGATGTATTGGCTAAAGACAGTATCGGTAATCCTTTCAAATACGATTTTTATTTTGGTAATACGGGATTAATTGACATCTACAGCCCAGAAGGAAAAAACTGGTTTTGGACTATTTACAAGGGCTTGGCCGATATGGGCGTTGCAGGTGTTTGGGGCGATTTGGGCGAGCCCGAAGTTCATCCAGCCGATTTAATTCACGCCAATGGATCGGCTGACGAAGTTCACAATATTTATGGCCATGATTGGGCGGCTTTGGTTCACAATGGTTATGCTCAAGATTTCCCAAACAAAAGACCTTTTATTTTAATGAGGGCAGGTTATTCGGGTTCTCAGCGCTACGGTATGATTCCGTGGTCCGGAGATGTAAACAGGACCTGGGGCGGGTTGCAAAGTCAGCCGAAAATTGCCCTTCAAATGGGTATGCAAGGTTTGGGCTATATGCATTCCGATTTAGGTGGATTTGCTGGACCAAATCTAGATGATGAGTTATATACAAGGTGGCTGCAATACGGTGTCTTTCAGCCTATTTACAGACCTCATGCCCAGGAAGAAGTGCCCAGTGAACCCGTTTTTAGAGAAGAAAAAACTAAAGATTTGGCCAAACAAAGTATAAACTTAAGGTATCAATTGCTACCCTATAATTACAATTTGGCTTTCGAAAATCATTTGAAAGGAACACCTCTAATGAGGCCATTGTTTTTTGAAGATGATAAAAATGATTTGTCCGAATGGTCGAGCAGTTATTACTGGGGACATGACTTCTTAATTACCCCAGTGACCAGCTCGGAATTGGATGAGGTCGAAGTTTACTTCCCTTCATCGGCCAATTGGATTAACTTCTACACCGATCAAAAAGTAGATGGGGGTCAGGCCAAAATGATACCCACCACGGCATTCAGTATTCCGACCTATGTGAGGACGGGGGCTTTCATTCCTATGGTTCAGCCGCTGCAGTCCACGGACCTTTACAGTTTAAATAGTTTTGATTTACACTTTTATCACGACTCTGAATTGGAAAGCAGTGAAAGGGTATTATATAACGACGATGGCAAGACCAAAAATGCTTTCGAAAACGGACAATTTGAATTGTTAGTATTCGAATACAATAAGAGAAAAAGGTTTTCAAAATTTGAGTTCGAAGCTCAGATTGGAGCTAACTATGAAGCAGGAGTTAAGACCATTAATTTAATTATTCATCATTGGGAACAAAAGCCAAAACGGGTTTCTGTAAATGGTAAAAAACTAACAAATATCAATTTCGATCCACTAAATAATACGTTGTCTTTGCCTATACAATGGTCAACATCAAATGAATTGAATTTAAAAATCAAGTAATAATCAACATGTAAATTATGAAACAAATAATCTTTTTAGCGCTAGTCATTTTAACTCTAACGGGTTGTAACAATGCTGTAAATGAAGAACAAAAACAAGTACCAGTCGTTACAGACGAAATGATGGAAACAGCTATCATATACGAGGCAAATATCCGTCAATATTCGCCAGAAGGTACGTTTGAGGCCTTTACAAAAGACATTCCTCAGCTCAAGCAACTCGGTGTTAAAGTGATATGGCTAATGCCTATATTTCCAATTTCTCTAACTAACAGAAAGGCTAAAGGAGACTTATTTATTCATGATATTGAAGATCCTGAAGAGCGAAAAAAATATCTGGGTAGTTATTATGCAGTCTCTGATTTTAAGGCCATCAATCCCGAATTTGGTACGATTGAGGATTTTAGAAATTTAGTAAAAACAGCTCATGACAACGATATTTTTGTGATACTTGATTGGGTGCCTAATCACACAGGTTGGGATCATTATTGGATCGAGAATCGGCCAGATTTCTATACTAAGAACGCGGCGGGTGAAATTACTGACCCTTTAAATGAAGACGGTGTATCTGTTGGATGGCAAGATGTGGCGGACTTGAATTATGACAATTTGGATCTTCATGAAGAGATGATTTCCGATATGAAATATTGGGTTGATCAAGAGGGTGTTGATGGTTTTCGTTGTGATGTCGCCGGATCTGTTCCAATTGAATTTTGGGAAAAAGCCATACCACGACTTGAATCCGACAGACAGCTATTTATGTTAGCCGAAGCCCATGAAGCCGAACTGCTCAAAGGGTCAGATCTATTTGACATGTGTTATGGATGGGACGGACACCACCAAATGAATATGATGGCAAAGGGCGAGCAAAATGCCCAAGGATTTGCCGAGTATCTTACCGATATGGCAACCAAATATGAGTCCGATGATATATTGATGAATTTTATAACCAACCATGATGAGAATTCTTGGAACGGCACCATTGAAGAGCGCATGGGTGACGCGGCAGAAGCTTTACTGGCCCTGAGTTATATCGCTCCGGGAATGCCCTTGATATACTCAGGTCAGGAGTATGATCTCTCTCATCGATTGTTGTTTTTTGAAAAGGATTCAATACCGAAAACAAAAGGGAAAGTATGGCCATTGCTTGAAAAATTGGCCATATTGAAAACAAGTCATCCAGCTTTAAACGGTGGAAAAAACGCAGCAAAATATGAGGTTTTAGATTCTGGTAATGCCAAGGTTCTAATCATGCGCCGACAAAAGGAAACTGATACCATTGTGTTCGTGATGAATGTATCCAAAGAGATCAAAACTCACAATGCCATCGAGGCAGGAAACTACCAAGATGCTATGTCTGAAGAATCTTTTACTAGCGATGGTGAAACAGCAGGGAGCTTAACACCCTGGGCCTATCACATATATCTTAAAAAGTAAAATATAAAGCGTCTCTTAAGAGACGCTTTTTTTATATTACTCCGCCGCTTCTGAACTTTGAAATGAGCGGTATACCATGCCAGCAATGGCTCCCATAAGGACATAATATATGACATTAATTACTGCGTCGTACATGGCGCCGTAGGAATCCAATAGGTTGGTCATGCTGTAGCTAATTATGGCGTAAGAGATTCCAAGTAATGAAAGCAAAAGGCCGAATTTAATACCGCTACTCAGCCCATAATTACTTGAAGAAGTCTTTCCGTAAAGTGTTGAAAAAGCAAAAGCTGTAATAACACAGCCCAATAACAACAGAAGCATATCAGGCTCGGCTTTATCGACATTCATAGCCGTACCTCTGTGGTCTTGGAATAACGGTCCGCCGAAGACATCCCACAGTAAATAACCCCCTAAATAAGCCCAAATGGCCGTAATGAGGGTAGAAATGATGTTTGGTTTTGATAACATAAGAGTAGTTTTAAGGGTTACTTCATCAAATATAAAAATTATTTTTAAACCTACCAGTTGTGCCTTTGACATTCATTTTGGTGACGAAAAATCGTGTCGAGAACGAGTAACTAATTTTTTTTTGATCTTATTTTAATTAATTCATTCTCAAAATCTACTTGAAATGACGATATTTTTGCTTCAATTGCTTCTAGGTCTCTTTTCAGGCAAAATTCTTCTTTTCCAGTTGATTAGAATTATCTGTTAGTTCTTATCCTGCAACAGTCAGTGGAAATGCTATCTTTGCAGCATGATCTCGGAAGATACCTTTAAACTGATTTATTCGTCAAAACAGCCGATAAGTCAATCGGTAGTTTGGTCGGCACCTAGCAATATTGCCTTGGTTAAATATTGGGGGAAAAAGCCTGTCCAACTTCCTGCTAATGCTTCGGTGAGCTTTACATTGTCGAATTGTAAAACTATTACAGAATTGACCTATTCGTGTGACAAATTGCATGACTCAAGGTTTTCTTTTGACGTGTTGGTAGATAATGTGGCAAACGAATCGTTTCGACCTAAAATTGAGGCTTTTTTTGAAAAGACCTTAGAATTTCTGCCATTTCTCACAGCGGGTCATTTCACCATACGTACCGCCAACACTTTTCCACACAGCTCAGGAATTGCCTCTAGTGCAAGTGGCATGGCCGCCTTGTCTTTGTGTTTGATGTCCATTGAGAAAAGTTGTCACCCAACAATGTCTGAGGCATTTTTTTTGACTAAAGCATCCTTCTTAGCCCGATTAGGATCGGGAAGTGCCTGCCGAAGTATTAGCGGTCCCATTGTTGCTTGGGGAAATCATGGAGCTATTGATCATGGTTCTGATTTGGTCGGTGTTACATTAAATCGACCAGTACATGATGTATTTTCGAGCTATCAAGATACTATTTTAATTGTGGAAGAGGGTCAAAAGCAGGTCAGTAGTACTTCTGGTCACGACCTGATGCACGGACATCCTTTTGCTCAAAAGCGATTTGAACAAGCGGAACAAAATCTAACTGATTTATTGGAAATTTTGGCAAACGGAGACCTGACAGGTTTTATTTCCATAGTTGAATCTGAAGCACTTACCTTGCATGCTATGATGATGACTAGCCATCCGTCCTACCTGCTGATGCAGCCAGCTACCTTATCCATTATACAAGCAGTATGGAAATTTAGACAAGCAACCGGTATTCCAATCTGCTTTACCCTAGACGCAGGAGCCAATGTTCATTTGTTGTATCCCAATTACTGCAAAAAGGAGGTCTTGGCCTTCATATTGAAAGATTTGGTAGCATATTGTCAAAACGGTCGCTATATTTGTGATGAAATGGGCGCAGGCTCAAAACAATTAAACGAGTATAAAATCTTATGAAAGGTCCTTTGTTTTACGCGAAGATATTGCTCTTTGGAGAGTATGGAATCATCAAAGATTCCAAAGGCCTTTCAATACCCTACAATCATTTTAAGGGAGGACTCAAAAGCTTTCAATGTGATACAGAGGACGCTGAAATATCTAACAATGAAATTAAAAAATTTGCAGTCTATTTAAAAACTTTAGATTCCAATGTCGTGCAGTTTGACCATGAGAGACTGGAAGCTGATATTTTAAAAGGTTTACACTTTGATTCGTCTATCCCACAAGGTTATGGTGTTGGTAGTAGTGGTGCCCTAGTCGCTGCTATTTACGATCGATATGCCAAAGATAAGATTACAGTTTTAGAGAATTTGACCCGAGACAAACTCATGACTCTTAAAAAGGCATTCGCCACTATGGAGTCCTATTTTCACGGTAATTCATCTGGATTAGATCCACTGAATAGTTATTTGAGTCTTCCCATATTGATACATTCAAAAACTCATGTTACACCGACTGGGATTCCAAATCAAGGTCAAGGTAAAAGAGCAGTTTTTTTGCTAGACAGTGGATATTCTGGAGAAACGGCTCCTATGGTAAAAATATTCCTTGACAATATGAAGGAGACAGCATTCCAACAAATGCTACAAAACAAGTTTATCAAATTAACAGACGCTTGTGTAGACGACTTTTTGTCTGGAAATATCAAAGGTTTATTCAAGAATACAAAAGCCTTGTCTAGGGTTGTATTAGGGCATTTCAAACCTATGATCCCACTGAAATTTCATCAATTGTGGAAACAGGGTATTGACACTAATGGCTATTATTTGAAGCTATGTGGTTCTGGCGGTGGAGGTTATTTTTTGGGTTTTACCGAAGACATTGACAAAGCTAAAACCCTTCTTAAAGATTATAAATTAGAAGTCGTTTATCACTTTTAATCTTTAGCGGCATGACCCCCAAACGTCCTCATGTGCTGCTTAAATTTTTCAGTCTTTTTTCTGTTGTCAAAGGGTATAATATCCTTTTGCTTGCTGTTGGGCAATATTTGGCTGCTATTTATATGCTCGGGGGCTCAAAGGGTTTGAGGGACATTCTATTTGACACTCAATTACTGCTTATAGTCATGTCGTCGGCAACCTGCATTGCGGCAGGTTACATTATTAACAATTTTTATGACCGAAAAAAAGACTTCATCAATCGGCCCCAAAAGGCCATGATCGATAGTATGATAAGTGACCGTACCAAATTATGGGTTGCTATCATCACTTCAATGCTGGCACTCATATTGGCCTATAGCGTTTCCTACCGGGCCTTGTTATTCTTTGGCACCTATATTTTGGCCCTTAGCCTGTATTCTGCTTTTTTGAGGAGATTCACCATTTTGAGTAATATCATGTCATCTGTTCTTGTGGTTACCCCGTTTTTAGCCGTAACCATTTATTACAGAAGCTTCGATGAGGTTATCTTCGTTCAGGCCTTTTTTCTATTCCTAGTGCTATCGGCCAAACGCGTTGCAAAAGACATGAAAAGTATGCAAGGAGATCTTACAGCAAATCTACAAACCATACCTGTTAGGTATGGGCTTCAACGGAGTAAGAATTTATTTTACACCCTTCTTTCGCTTATCAGTCTGGTGGCAGTAGGTATCGTTTATCTCTATCCCATTGGTAGAATGATTTATTTCTTTTTGCTCAGCATTTTGATTGCTTTAGAGCTGGGAATACTCATGTTTAAGGCCCAATCTAGTCGTCAATTTTGGATCATTGACAATGCTTTCAAGATATGGGTGGTCATCGGGGTCTGTAGTTTGGCATTATTTGACGTAGCGATAGGCTAGTCAAAATTCAATGTGATATTACAAGTTCGGAATGATTACCTTTGCCAGCAAATTATCATCATGCCAAGCGCCAGAAAATCGAGCTCACGTCCTCCTAAAAAAAAGTCAGACAAGCAACCCAAGTCAGTTGACGATGGATCAATTAGACTAAACAAGTATATTTCTAATTCAGGCATGTGCTCGCGACGCGAGGCAGATATGCATATATCTATTGGCAGCGTAACTGTCAATGGCAAAGTGGTCATTGAAATGGGTTATAAGGTCAAACCTGAAGATGAAGTTAGGTTTGACGGTGCCCGTGTTCAGCCCGAGAAAAAACTCTATGTCTTATTAAATAAGCCAAAAGGATTTGCAACTACAAGTAGTGACGCCAAAGGAAAAACGGTTATGGAATTAATAGCCAATGCAGGCGGTGGTTTGCGGCCTATTGGTCGTTTGGGAAGAAATTCAACAGGACTACTGCTTTTTACTAATGACGATGTCGTTATGCAAAAGTTCACTAATTCTAAACACGGTGTAGATCGTCTTTTTCATGTGCATTTGGATAAAAATTTGACCTACGATCACTTAAAGTCGATTCGAGATGGGATAAAAATTGAAGGCGATTTGATTCATGTCAGCGACATTTCATATATCAAGGGTTCGTCTAAAAATGAAGTGGGTGTTAAGATAAAAAACACCGGAAACGGCGTACTGCGAAAGTTGTTTGGCCACCTAAAATATGATCTCATCAAGGTGGATTGTGTTATGATTGGTAGTTTAACAAAGAAGGATTTGCCCAGAAGCCGTTGGCGTCATTTGACGCAGCTTGAGCTCAATAGCATCATGATGATGTAAATTGGAATCGTTTCAATTCCCAAACTAATAATCCAAATACCGGGATGTATTCCAAGGCTAAGACCCAAGGTATCTCTTCTACACTGGGTTGTCTGTAGGCCGTATAGCTCAGCATCACTGAGGCGCTCCATAGCACCATAAATCTGTATTTCGAAAACAAGCTTAGTAGCAACGGAAGAGCCAAATACCATGGGTGAACAGTAGTTGCCGTCATAAAATAAATGACAAATACCCAAAGTGACATTTCAATTAGTTTTGCCATATTATTGGCCTGCCTGCTGAGGGCTATACTTATAGTAACTACAAATACTATGATGGAGGAGACTGTGCTAATTTGAGAGATCAGGTTTTTGCCGCTGATCCATCTGCCAATTTCCTGTGATATATTGAAAATGCTACTGTTAAATTCAAAATTTTCAAACCATAAGCTCAAACTGTCAAGGAAATGATGGACAAGCATGGGGTTAAAAAATGGTATGGAACCCATTAGAACAAACCCTATGGTCAGGGCGGTAAATTTCAGGCCTTTTGTCCATCCCAAAAAGGACCAAATTAGGGGTAACAAAACCAGAGGAATCAGTTTGATGTGAATTGAAGCAGCTATTGCCAAAGCAGCCCATATCCATCTTTTTTTTAGGAGTAAATAAAACCCGCAAAGAACACCAAGAGCCATAACGCCATCAAAATGGAGGTTGCCAGATAATTCAATGATAACCAGTGGGTTGAGCACCCAAAGTAGTATTTGTTTTTTATTAGAATCTAGGTTTTGTAATATTTTAGCTCCAGTGTAGGCAATACCTATTTCCGAGACCAGTATAATCAGTCTCATAGCGATGGTGCTGGAAAGTAATTGTCCCTGACCGAACCATGAACTCAGTGCAAAAAGTAGCTGGTTAAGCGGAGGATAATTGGAATAATGTCTGGCGCTTAATTCGCCCATGCCTTGGTGTAAAATAGCCATTTCAGAACTATTAAAACGACTGTTCTGCATCAACATATCGGGTGTGTAGCTGTATGGGTTGATCCCTTCTAATATCAATTGACCATCCCAAATAAATCTATAAAAATCTTGAGATAGGAATGGCAAGGCAAGCAAAAAAATCAGTCTGAAGAATAGGCCCAGAGCGACCAATTGATTAAAAGAAAAACTAGAATATTTGTATGTAAAAAGGCCTAAAATAAATAGAACGCCATAGCTGCAAAGTAATGCGGCAGAGTCGCTGCGATCGACAAAATAGCCCAGATAGAAATAGAGCGAGGCAGCCAGGACGACGGCTCCTAAATGAAAATAATTGTTGTGAAGAACAGACTTGGCCGCCATCAGGGCGAGGTTACAATTTAGATGAAATCGATTTAAAAAAAACAAATCCAAATCCTAAAAAAAGCATCAGATGGAATGGGAAAAGACCAAAATCTCCGCCTTGATCACCAACAATAAAAGCACTGTATAAACCAAAGCCAAAGTAAATCATTAAGAGTCCTTCAACGATGACATTCGGTGAAAGATTCTTTTTTAAATAGACATTAGATTTCCAGTTTTCTTTGATTTGATTGAGGTTGAACTTTGGGGTTCGAATAAAGTCAGATCGTTTACCCAGATGGCCTTCGATAACAGCGATGGAATTGTGAAAAGAGAATCCCATAGCTATTGAGAAAAATGCAAAAAACATCACAGTAAATCGGGCGAAATTATTAACCCCGCCACCGTAGGTGTTTTTATACATGACCCAGTAGCAGGCAAAAAAAATTAGAGTACTCGCAACAAAAAAGCTCATCACTATAAAATAGGTTTTGAGGTGAGCGTATTCATTTTTGATATACAACATGGGTATACTCAAAATAGCAACGATTAGCACATTTAAAAACATCGTACTATTGAGTAGATGCAATACACCGTGGAATTTGGTTTTATTCGAGATGCTTTCACTGGCCAAAACCTGGCGAACCATTTTTCTAAAATTTTCTGCGCCTCCTTTGTTCCATCTGAATTGTTGAGATCGCGCAGCACTGATGGCTACGGGTAATTCGGCTGGAGTTTTAACATGTTCTAAGTAGGTAAATTTCCAATCTTTCAGTTGAGCACGGTAACTCAAATCCAAGTCTTCCGTCAAAGTATCACCCTCCCAGTTGCCAGCATCTAGAATGCAGGATTTTCTCCAAACACCGGCCGTACCATTGAAGTTTATAAAATGACCTTTGGTGTTTCTACCTACCTGCTCAAGGGTGAAATGTGCGTCCAAGGCAAATGCTTGAACTTGGGTCAAAATAGAAAAATCCCGGTTTAAATGCGACCATCTGGTTTGAACTACCCCGATATTTGGATCTTCAAAATGAGATATAGTAGCTCGCAACCAATCTGTTTTAGGCAGAAAATCCGCATCGAAAATTGCGATAAATTCGCCCTTGGCTGTATTGAGGCCAGCTTTGAGAGCCCCAGCCTTGAAGCCTGTCCGGTCTTCCCTCAAAATATGTTGAATATCTAATCCACTCTTTTGAAGTTCTTTGATTTGTTTGGCAGTTGTGTCAACAGATTCGTCAGTCGAGTCATCTAGTACTTGAATTTCCAGTCTTTCTTTGGGGTAGTCCATTAGAGCAATATTTTCTAACAAACCTTCCATGACGTATTTCTCGTTGTAAACGGGTAACTGAATTGTTACAAAAGGCACCTTATCAGGATTCGACGTGTCTAACAATTCTCGCGAAACCTCTCTTTTTTTGCTCGACAAATAATTGAAAAGCAAATTAAGCTGCGATAAAGCATAGGCGAAAATCATCAGTAAAGCCGATGAGTATACAATGATTATTATGGTTTCAAGTAACATTAGTGCACACCATGCTTAAGGATCCAACTTATGATTTTGATTCCTGCAAATATAGCACCTTTTAACGTACCCGAAACTTTTGACACCCCTATTCTTTTTTTATAACTCACGGGCACTTCACAGTAGTTCAGATGGAGTCTCAGTGCCTTTAATTGCATCTCAACCGTCCAACCATAGGTCTTGTCTGTCATTTGTAATCGGTTCAGTTGATCAAATCTTATGGCACGAAATGGACCTAAATCCGTGTAAGTCGCGCGATATAATATTTTCATTAACCAGCATGCCAACCAATTGCCAAACACTTGTTGAGGCGTGAGTGAACCAGCTTCTCTCAATTCTTTTGCCCGATTCCCAATGACCAAATCCATATTGCTATTAATAATGGGGGCAATGATTTCAGTTAATTCCTGTGGGTAATCGCTGTGGTCGCCATCCAAGAAGACAATAATGTCTGGTCTTTGATTGCGATTGTTGAGGTACTCAATGCCTTTTAGGCAAGCGTAACCATAGCCCCGCCGATTTTCTGCTAGTACTGTGGCACCAGCTTTTGACGCGACATCGTGGGTATCATCCGTTGAGCCGTTATTTACGACTATAATTTCATCAACAAGCGGTGGAATTTCATTGATAACATGACCAATGGCCTTGGCTTCGTTGAAGGCAGGAATAATAACACAAACAATCGGTTGGGCGTTTTTCAATACTCGCTATCGTTGGTTCATCAAAGCCATTAAATCCACATCGTTGCCTAATAATACTTGGGTAGGATTAATTCTACCTTTGAGATTGTCATTTTCCAATTTCAATACACCTCTTGGGCAGACCGCGCTACAGATCCCACAACCAACGCAACTAGACCTAACTATATTTTCGCCTTTTTGCGCATAACTTCTCACGTCTATTCCCATCTCGCAGTAGGTCGAGCAGTTGCCGCAAGAAATGCACTGACCTCCGTTAGTTGTTATTCTAAATCGAGAGAACAGTCTTTGTTGGAAGCCCAAAATGGCAGCCATTGGACATCCAAATCGACACCAAACGCGACTTCCAAATATGGGGTAAAACCCTGTTCCAATAATTCCTGAGAATACACTTCCAATCAAAAAGCCATATGATTTTCTCAATTCAGAGGATTTAAAAAAGAACACATGGTCATTTTGATCAAATACAAACAGCCCAATTAATACCAAAATAACAGTGAAGTAGCCCATAGCCCCATAGATGGCATCTTTGCCCAATTCTTTGCGCTTAAACACCATTGTCAATGTAAACACAACTGTCAAAAGACCGGCTACAGCAGAAAGGAAAACAGGTTTGGTCAACCAATAGACCGAGCTGTCATCTCCCAGATAGGAATAGACCACTGCGGTTGTCATTAAAACAGAAAATACAACTACCGAATGTATCACCCAGCGTTCAATTTTCCATGCTGACAGCCGCTTGTCACTGAGTTGTCTGAAAGGGTCACCAACCGTTTCGGCTAGTCCACCACAACCACACACCCATGAGCAATACCATCTTTTCCCATATTTATAGGTCAATATGGGCGTAATGATAAAAATTGAAGCGATGCCAAATATGAGCAGTGCTAGGCCAAGGTCTCCAGCGTCAATAAAGCTATTGACACGATATTTGTCGAAGTTGTAATAATTTAAAGGCCAAATACTTTTGAGATCGTAGTAGGGCAATTTGAAGGTGTCCGAATTCAATCGAGACATCAATTCGGGAATCAAAAAGGCGAAACCCAGTTGAAAAAACATGACTGAAATGGTTCTTAGTTGTTGGTACCGGTTATGCCAATATTTTTGGATAAACTTAAAGCCGAAGACTAAAATAGCCAATGTGTAAAGTGTTCCATAGACAAACCATTGGGTTGCCGGATTACCATTTAGCCAAAGACTGAATGGGTCGAAAAGCGCTATTAAACCACTATTTGTAATGTCGTTGCCGCCAAGTCCCAGAAAGGAGGGGTAAAAATACAGCACAATGTAAAAGGCCGTTAACGAAATTCCGATTAGCCAACCAATTATTCCACGGCTGGATAGTGAATTGAACATTACACCATCGTTTTTTATTCCGGCAAACTTTTGACGATAAGCAGCGAGAGAAAAATATATGACGCCAAAACCCAGTAGACCTAAAGCCAGTATGAAATGTGTTAAATTACTTGCAATTTCGACCTGAAAAACAGCTAGGACTAGAAAGAAAAGACCTATTAATCCTGAAGCTAGAGCTATTTTTTGCCCAGAATTTAATCCATACGAGTCTGGATTTATAAAGGCGAAACTATTTGTTGGTGTTGAATTCATAGTGCTAAATTTGGTAATGATTCAAGTAGAGCCGGTCTCATGTTATTCACGTAGGATTTATAGAACTCTGGATCGAACTGTGCCTGTTCTAGTTTTGTGATGACTTGGTAGATGGTAATTTTGTCATTGAGCCATTGGTCAAATGTTTCGTGTTTCATGCGAATCCCAAAAGTATTAATCCCGAGGAATAGATGATTGTTTTTGTCATAGGATAGGGTAACCCCTTTGGTTTTGTCGGGGTGTATCCAGTGGATCTGCGCTTCAAATTCAGGCATATTTCTTCGACTGCTAACAAGTCCATAGGTTTGGTATTCTATATCGAAAAATTTTGCTGAATTGAACCAATGTCCGGGTTTGTAAAAAATTCTATTTCCTGTGATGATTTGGGCAACTGTTTCTCCCATCATTCGTCCAGAATACCACACGGCCTCTATGGATTTGCGACCATGGGGCAGGGGATCGGTTTGTTCGGTACAATCTCCAATAGCATAAATGTTGGGACAATTGGTCTCTAAAAATTTATTCACTAAAATGCCCTTATTTGTCGCAATGCCAGAGTTTTCTGCCAAAGCGATCTGCGGGGATACGCCTGTGGTCAATCCTACAAAATTACAATGAATAATTTCTCCTGTTTCGGCAATTTCTACCGACTTCACCTTGCCTTGATTGTCCGAATGAATTTCTTTTAAGGTAACGCCTAGCCTAAGGTCAATGCCATGTGCTTTGATGTGATAGTTGAGAAGTTCACTATTTTCTTCGGGCAAAACGCCATTCCAAAAGCTCTTTTCGCGAACCAAGAAAGTAACCGGAATTTGTCTAGAATGCAACATTTCGGCTAATTCAACACCAATCAGTCCACCTCCAACAATCACAGCATGTTTGCATACTTTTTGGTTAGCTGCTGTTCTTTCAAGTTGTTCTAAATCTTGTTTATGGTAAAGGCCTTGAACGCCAGGTAAATCTTCTCCTAGACATCCAAATTTGTTCGACTTACTTCCAGTTGCGAGAATGAGTTGATCATAAGCTATGGTTTCGCCCGTGTCTAACAGCACTCGATTTAAGTCGGTCTCTATTGTTTTGACCCATGCTTTTTTCAGTTCGATGCGATTTTTTCTCCAAAAATGTGGTTCATAAGGTTCAGTGTCCCTAAATTTCATATGACCCATGTAGACGTACATTAGAGCTGTTCTGGAAAAAAAGAATTCACTTTCTCCAGAAATCATGGTAATACGATAGCTCGATAACTTTCGAATGTGGCGTGCTGCTGTTGCACCCGAAATACCATTGCCTATTATAACGATATGTTTCATGATATTTCAGTTTTGATTGGGACCACCAAGCTAGTCAATATTTTTTTAGAGTACAAGGCGGAACGTAATTTAGCAACATCCTCCCCCGTCATAGTGATACGTCGAATCACTGATAAAAATATCATTTCGTTTCAAATTTGCCAGTGCCCGAGCAGTTTTATCACAAATAGCCAAAGGTTGATTTTGAAGTAAAACATGGCCTTTGCCATCGTTAAAATGATCTTCTAGGCCAAAGTAAATGGCCGTTTTTCCCGAAAAAACACACGGCCCATCTTTGGGCATAGGGTCTTTAATTGCTGCTACTTCGATTGATTCTATATAAATAATTTCTTCTGTTGGATAGTGCATAGGGTCAAGGATACGATAGGGTTTTCTAGCGCGTATTTCTATAGTTCCAAATCCTGCCTCTGTTAACATTTTCACATAGGTATCAATGGGCAAACTCCCACTGAGACAAAGAGCTCTCAGTCGCGCGTCTTCTCGCAGGGTGTCATTCATCGGTTGTTCGCAGGTTGGGTCGCTCATAACCAGTCGTCCGTGAGGTTTGAGTACTCTGTACATTTCAGAAATTGCTTTCTTGAGGTCTTCGGCTTTAAAGATGTTGAATAAACAATTTTGAGCGGCAACATCGATGGTGTTATCTTCAACGGGAAGGTCGAGTGCATCTCCCTTTTCCAGACGAATAAAATCACTTTCGAACCAGGGATTGTCTATCTCGGCTTGAACAAAATTTCTCTTGGATGCCTCGAGCATTTCTTCCACGACATCTACCCCAATAACCCCGTTTTTTTGACGGGAAAAATATGAAAATTGAAGTAATTCCATGCCACCTCCAACACCCACATATAATACTTTGGGATTATTCACTAAGTCTCTGGCATGCACGGTTGAACCACAGCCGTAATTCATCTCTTGCATTATTTTGGGAATTTTCAGACCAGGTAATTCCCAAACAGGATTGGTGGTACAGCACAAGCCTACATCTGGCTTTAGGGCTACAGCTTTATATACATCGTGGGTGGTTTTCAAATAACTCATAATAATTAAATTAAGGATTTAATAAGTGAAATTAAATGGGGTTCCGCTTTGGCTGCTTGTGCCATTATGTCCGGAATATCAATGGGTTCGAGATGATCTGGGTCGCATACATCGGTCAATATGGAGATCGCAATTACAGGGATTTTCAATTGGTTGGCTACGATTACTTCTGGCACTGTACTCATTCCAACGGCATCGGCACCTAGAACTTTCAACATGCGATATTCCGCGCGAGTTTCTAGCTGGGGACCTAGTACTGCGGCATAAACGCCTGTGTGTAATGTGATATTTAGAGCCTCTGCCGATTTTCGGATTTGATCACTGAGTTCGGCATCGTAGGGCGCACTCATATCGACAAACCTATTTCCAAGATGCTCCACACCGTTAAATGCCAAAGGCGATCCACCTAGCAGGTTGATATGATCATTGAACAACATCAGCTCCCCTTTTTTATAAGAGAGATTGATGGCTCCAGCAGCGTTGGACACTATTAACGATTGTATCCCTAAGGCATGCATTACACGCACAGGATAAGTAATGATTTCGGGTTTGTACCCTTCATACATATGAAATCGCCCTTGCATGATTACTACCATGCGGTCATTGATTTTAGCCATAATCAATTGGCCTTTATGAAAGTCAACAACTGACACTGGAAAATGAGGAATGAACTCGTAAGGTACTTTTTCCAATACTTCAACTTCTTGAATCAATTGACCGAGACCTGTGCCGAGAATAATACCGACCTCGGGATTGACAAATCCTTTCGATTTTAGATAGGCAACGGACTCCAAAATTTTATCTTTTGTATTCATCAAATAAGGTTTTAAACTGCTTCAATCCTTGTAAATCCTCGAAGGTGTCAACATCATTCAAGGGCTCTAATAAGTCAATTTTCAAATGTGAGGTATCCTTTAAGGTATCGTTTAATACGGTGTCTGTGCCCCAAGCTTTATTATAAAAGAACTCTTGATGGAATCGATTCATACCTATCAAATAGTAGCCGCCATCCTCTGCAGGGCCAAGCACTGCATGACACCTTTTCAAGCGATCCAAGGCTTGTTCGATATGTGTTTTATTGATGGTTGCCAAATCACTTCCAATCAAAATAACAGAATCAAATCCTAAATTAAAACCAGTTTGAAATGCATGAGACATTCGTTCTCCGAGATGGCCTCCACATTGGGTAAAGCGCAAAAATTCACCTCCAGACCACATGTCATTTTTCGCAACGTGTTCAGAATAAAACACAGCTTTTTGACAGTTGGTTGCTAACATTGTTGATTTGGTGTGCTCTAGCAAATCATTGTATACCTCAAGGGCATTAACAGCTCCAATTTTTTTGGCCAACCTTGTTTTTACCTTACCCAGCTCAGGGTTTCGCACAAAAGAGATCAATAAGTTATTATGCATTTATAATTATTATGTGACAGAGCCTTGGCAACTGCTTCCAGCCCCAGCGGCACAGCCATAACAATGCTGGGAGACTGCAATAGCTCTTTTTTGCAATGCTTCGAGGTTAAAATTACTGATGTGATTTGACGAACTACCTATTTTGAGATGTAGCATTTGATTGAAATCGCAGTCGTATAAATAGCCGTCCCAGCCCACCGAAAGGGTATTTGTGCACATCACATTTTCTAAGGCTGATGGATTAAACGCCTCGACGAGATTGTACATATAATCTTCATAATTGCCAGAAGCGATGAGATAATCTAGGAAACGACTTATTGGAAGGTTCGTGATGGCAAATAAATGGTGAAACTGAACAGAAAAATCCGTCAATAGAGCCTGCTTAAAATCTTGTTCCAATGCCATCTGATCTCCGGGCAAAAAAGCTCCAGAGGGGTTGTACACAAGGTCTAGACGCAAGGGGCTCTCGGGCATGCCATAACCCACGTCATTTAACATTTGTAGGGCTTTGATCGACTTGTCGAAAACGCCATCACCTCTTTGAGTATCAGTTTTACCTCTAGTCCAATGAGGCATAGATGAAACCACATGAATATTATGCGTTTTAAAAAAATCGGGTAGATCATTGAATGATTTGTTGGCCATTAAAATGGTCAGGTTTGACCGAACAATAAAGTCCTGAATCCCAACCTTAGACGCTTCCTCTACGAACCATCGGAAATTTGGATTCATTTCTGGAGCCCCTCCCGTGAGGTCGAGGGTATGTGCTCCCGATTGTCTGATTACATTCAAGCAGGATTGCATGGTCTCCTTGGTCATGATTTCTTTTCGGTCTGGTCCAGCATCAACATGACAATGAGCGCATACTTGGTTGCACATATACCCTAAATTAACTTGTAGAATTTCAAGCGTTTTTGGATACAATTGGTTGACACCGCATTGCTTGATGCGATCCCGGAAACTCGGAAGTTCGGACTTGAAAATGCCGTTGGAAAGATAGGTCAATTGGTTCTGCGCATCGGCGAGGGCTTTGCCCTGTTTTAAAAGAGATTGGGAAAGGGCCATAAGCTACATTGAAAGTTTATTGTACTTATTCATCATCTGTACACCGTGAACCATAGTTGCACCACCTCTAATTGCTCCTGCAACATGCAGAGCCTCCATCATTTCCTCTTTTGTTATACCTCTTTGAAGGCCATCACCAGTATAGGCGTCTATGCAATAGGGACATTGAATGGTGTGCGCAACGGCTAGAGCAATTAAAGATTTTTCTCGAGGACTGAGGGCGCCAGCCTCGAACACTTTTTTGTAATACTCGAAAAATTTATCTCCAAGAGCTTCGTTCCATTCTGATATCTTTCCGAATTTTTTTAAATCTTTTGGATCGTAATATGTTTCTTGCATGAGAATAAGAATTTGTTGCTGGTAATGTCCAGTTGTTTTGGGTTTAAAATTTCTAAAAATAGGGAATATTATGCAATACATACTTTTGTCATACCCTCTATTTGAAAATTCTTCTAAGGCCATTACTAATATTTGAAAAATGAGCCACCACTTTGCTACCCAAATAAAACCTATTTTTGTGATCTAAAGTATTCAGATGCATAAGTCAGGCTTTGTAAATATTATTGGTAATCCAAACGTTGGTAAGTCCACTTTGATGAATGCTTTTGTGGGAGAGAAATTATCAATCATTACATCAAAAGCTCAAACCACACGCCATAGAATTTTAGGCATTGTCAATGGTGAGGATTTTCAAGTCGTTCTATCAGATACGCCTGGTATTATAAAGCCAGCCTATGAGTTGCAGTCTGCCATGATGGATTTTGTCAAAACAGCTCTTGATGATGCAGATATTTTGATCTATATGGTTGAAGTAGGGGAGTCATCTCTCAAAGATGAAGCGTTTTTCAATAGGATTACCTCAACTAAAATACCAGTATTGCTTTTGATTAACAAAATTGATACAACTGACCAAGAGCAACTTGAAGCTCAAGTGAGTTATTGGCAACATAAGGTGCCCAATGCTGAGGTCTATCCGATTTCGGCCCTAGAAAATTTTCAAGTTGATGTTGTTTTTAACAGGATTGTAGAGCTCTTACCTGAAGCGCCGCCGTTTTATCCAAAGGATCAATTGACCGATAAGCCCGAACGTTTTTTTGTCAATGAAGCCATACGAGAACGCATTTTGCAGTTTTACAAAAAAGAAATTCCATACGCTGTTGAGGTAGATACGGAAGAGTTTTTCGAATCTGAAAATATTATTCGTATTCGATCGGTTATAATGGTCGAGAGGGAAACCCAAAAGGGCATTGTCATTGGTCATAAAGGTGTGGCGTTGAAGCGCGTGGGTGTTGGCGCGCGACAAAGTTTGGAAAAGTTTTTCGGGAAGCAAATACATCTCGAATTATATGTTAAAGTCAATAAAAATTGGCGTAATAGTAGCAATCAATTGAAGCGTTTTGGCTACCAATCTTGAGTAACTAAAATTCGTTTATTTTTCATAAGTTAGCCTAAATAATCTAATATCTACTCAATGAAACTATCATGGCAGGGAGTTATGCCAGCTTTGCTAACACCTTTCGATTCCAACGATGCGATCGATTATTTAACCTTTGAAAAAAACACCAAAGCCCAACTAGATGCCGGGGTGCATGGACTTGTTTTAGGGGGTACTTTGGGGGAGGCTAGTACCTTGAGATTAGAAGAAAAATCTGAATTGATACAGGAAGCTAAGCTCATCTCAAATGGATCAGTTCCTGTTATTATGAACATAGCAGAAGCCTCGACAGCTGACGCATTAAAGTCTGTAACACAAGCATTGAGGGATGGAGCCGATGGCTTAATGGTCCTGCCTCCAATGAGATACAAAGCCGACTCTCGGGAAACTATTGGCTATTTTCGAGCCATTGCCCATCACAGTGATTTACCCATTATGATTTACAACAATCCAGTGGATTATGGAATCGAGGTAACCCTTCCCATGTTTGAAAAATTACTGCAATGTGAAACCGTTCAAGCGGTTAAAGAATCGACCAGAGTGACTTCGAATATTACCAAACTGCACAATGCCTTTGGAAATCGATTGGCCATTCTGACTGGCGTTGATACCATCGCGTTAGAATCTTTAATGCTAGGGGCCGATGGTTGGGTGGCGGGTCTTGTGGATGCTTTTCCAAAAGAAACTGTGGCCATCTACAATTTGGTAAAGAATGGAGAATATGATAAGGCTAGGGCTATAAACGATTGGTTTATGCCTCTACTGGAATTAGATGTCAATTCAAAACTTGTTCAAAACATTAAATTAGCGGCACAGGCTACTGGCATTGGAACGGAGTATGTCAGGCTCCCGAGATTACCCTTAGAAGGTGCTGAACGCCATCAGGTCGAATCGATTTTAAGTAAAGCCCTGTTAAACAGACCAGAATTATGAAAGATAAGAACAATTTTGGTAATTGGATTCTTGGGCAAGAAGTGCATTCAGGCAACAACACATTCAACACCTTTAATCCAATACTTGATCGGCCTATTTCAGGAGATTATTATGAGGCAACACCAGAGGAGGTCAACCAAGCCGTTGATGCTGCTGCGAACCAGTTTTATGAGTTCAGTAACCTCTCTGGGGATCGTCGGGCCGAATTTTTAGAGGCTATAGCAGTTGAAATTGAAGCCCTAGGAGACAACTTGATTCAAACCTATTGCGATGAAACGGGGTTGCCAGCGGGTCGGGCAAAAGGGGAGCGAGGAAGAACTCTTGGTCAGTTAAGGCTTTTTGCAGCAGAGGCGCGGCGTGGCGCTTGGCAAATGCCAAGTGTAGATTTGTCAATTCCAGACCGGTCACCTTTGCCGAAATCGGATATCAGAAAGATGATGTTGCCTCTTGGTCCAGTAGTAGTTTTTGGTGCGAGCAATTTTCCTTTGGCCTATTCAACAGCGGGAGGAGATACAGCTTCTGCCTTGGCAGTGGGCTGTCCAGTAATTGTTAAGTCTCATCCCATGCATGCCGGCACCAGTTTTCTAGTTGCCTCGGCTATTATTAAGGCAATGCAAGACACAAAAATGCCCAAGGGCGTTTTCGCTCATTTAAACAGTATGGATTACAGTATTGGTCAACAACTGGTTAAACATCCAAAAGTGAAAGCCATTGGATTTACAGGCAGTGAACGGGGAGGTAGAGCTCTTTTTGACCTTGCAGCGCAGCGCGATGAACCTATTCCTGTATTTGCTGAAATGGGGAGCGTCAACCCAGTAGTGATTTTCCCCGAAAAGTTGGAACTTGACCTTGACCAATTGGTTGGAGAATTGTCGGATTCTATAATGTTGGGAACGGGCCAGTTTTGCACAAGTCCCGGATTAATTTTTGGAATTGATGACGACCTCTGGAAATCATTCTTTACGCAATTGGGTTCTGCACTGGATCACCGTGCCACGCAGAGCATGATTCATCCCAGTTTGAAAAAAGCTTATAATCAAATGAAAAGTAAGCTAACGCAGCATCCTGACTTGACGAGCCTGTGCACAATTTCGGAGGCCAAAAGACCTAATCATGTTGCGCAAACATTGGCATCAGTAAAAGGAGTTGATTTTATCAATAATCCAGATTTTCAGAATGAAGTTTTTGGCCCATTCGCCATTTTAGTTTCCTGCAAGGATTGGGAGGAATTGGATTGCGCCATTGGCTGCTTGAGGGGCAATTTGACGGGGTCGATAATGGCTACTGAAGATTCGTTGAGTAAAAGATTTTCATTGGTTGACAAATTGCAGCACAGGGTTGGACGTGTGATATTTAATCAAGTTCCAACTGGGGTTGAGGTTTGTGCTTCAATGCAGCACGGAGGACCTTACCCTGCCTCAACGGACTCTCGATTTACTGCTGTTGGGAACGATGCGCTGTTAAGATGGGTGCGTCCGGTGTCTTTTCAAAATTTTCCGGAATCGCTTTTGCCAGAGGCACTTCAATCTAAAAACACTTTATGCCTAATCCAGAGAATTAAATAAACAAATCTATGAACCAGTCTATTTTCCTTAAAGGCCTAGTCATGATGTCCTGTTTTGGGCTTTTGAACTGTTCCGACCACAACAGTGCTGAAGAACTGCAAATTATTTTGGATCGCATTGAAAATTATAAGTCCTATGATGAAAGTCAATATCCCTTGGGATATTTTACCGAGGATCGTTTTAGGTCAGACGCTGAATTTGCTCACACTCAAATAGAGGCACTTCAAAAATTGGATATGGACAAGCTCTCGCAGTCCGATCGTATTTCAGTTGAATTGCAGTTATTCGTGCTTCAAGAGCAAATTGACTATTTTCAGTTTAATGCTTTTCTGAATCCATTGCTTTCGGATGCGGGATTTCATAACGATTTGGCCTATGAAGTTCGGACATTAGACAACAAGAAGCAGCTAGAGGACTATTTGAATAAACTCAGGGCGCTTCCTGTTTTTGTAGATCAACATTTGGACTTATTAAATCAGGGAATAGCCCGTGGCATCACTCAACCAAGAGTTATTTTTGAAGGCTACGAATCGTCTTATAACGATCACATTACTGAAAGAGCCGTGGATAATTTCTATTTCAGACCGTTTCTGAATTTGCCCGAGAATTATAGTCTTGCTCAAAAAGATTCGATCATGCAGTTGGGCGAGAAGCTGATCGACGAAACTTTAGTGCCACAGTTTAAAAGGATCAAATCGTTCTTTGAAAATGTTTACTTTCCAGCTGCACGCCAAAGTATTGGCGTATCTGAAATACCTGATGGTGCAGCGTATTATCAGAATCGAGTAGCCTATTATACTAAACTCGATCTGACACCTTCGGAAGTTCATCAAATGGGGTTAGATGAGGTGGATAGAATCCACCAGGAGATGTTAGATATTATTAGTCAACTTGGTTTCAAGGGAGACTTCGCTTCATTCTTAGAGTATTTGAGGTCTGATCCTCAATTTTATGCGTCTTCTGGAGATGAATTGTTGGCCATAGCCAGGGATATTTGCAAGCGCATTGACGCCGAATTACCCAAACTATTCAAAGTGTTGCCGCGAATGCCTTATGGAGTTGCGCCAGTACCTGATGCTCTTGCGCCAAAGTACACGGGGGGTAGGTATATCCCAACGAGTATTGGCAGTACTCGTCCCGGTTTATATTGGGTAAACACCTACAACCTTGCCAGCAGGCCATTGTATGTTTTGCCGTCCCTCAGTGCCCACGAGGCTGTACCCGGTCACCATTTGCAAATGTCATGGAATAGCGAACTAGGCAATCAAATACCTCAGTTTAGAAGGGATCTGTATCTGTCGGCCTACGGAGAAGGATGGGGCTTGTACTCCGAATATTTGGGCAGTGAAATGGAGATATATACCACGCCATATGAGACTTTCGGTAAATTGACTTATGAAATGTGGCGTGCCTGTAGATTGGTCGTCGATACTGGAATTCACGCTTTTGGTTGGACTCGAGACCAAGTGGTAACTTTCCTAAAAGACAATACGGCCTTGTCAATTCATGAGGTGAACACTGAAATAGATCGATATATTTCTTGGCCTGGTCAAGCCTTGTCTTACAAGATAGGTGAATTGACCATTCGAAGATTGAGAGAAAAGGCTGAAATGGCATTGGGAGAACAATTCGACATCCGAGAATTTCATCACACCATATTGAAGGAAGGTACAGTTAGCTTGACCATCCTCGAGCAGTTGGTTGAGTCCTATATCGCAAACACCAAAGCAAATAATGGCTAAACATACTTTTGATTGTATCGATGCCCACACCTGTGGAAATCCTGTGAGGGTTATTCGTTCTGGCAGTCCTATTTTGATTGGAGATTCTATGTCAGATAAAAGACAGCATTTTCTTAAAGAATTCGATTGGATTAGAAAGGGCTTGATGTTTGAGCCTCGTGGCCACGATATGATGAGTGGTAGTATTCTTTATCCCCCTTCAGATCCTGACAATGATATGGGTGTTCTTTTTATCGAAACCAGTGGCTGTTTGCCCATGTGTGGACACGGAACTATCGGCACTGTTACGGTCATGTTGGAAGAAGGTCTCGTTGTACCCAAAATCCCCGGCCAGCTAAAATTGGAAACGCCTGCTGGACTAGTTGACATTTCTTATCAAAGTGAAGCGGACCGGATTACATCTGTAAGGTTGACAAACGTTCCTTCTTTTTTGTTTAAAGAGGCCCTTGATATCGAATGTCCCAGCTTGGGAATGCTAAAAGTTGATGTCGCTTATGGCGGAAATTTCTATGCTATTATTGATGTTCAAGACCGTTTCAAAGGCATTGAGAATTACTCGGTCGATCAATTGATTTCATGGAGCAGAGAACTGAGGTATAGATTGAACAACCTGTATGATTTTGTACATCCACTAGATGAAAGGATTTTTGGACTGAGCCATATTCTCTGGACAGGTGCCACTCTTGATACTGGTGCTACGGCCAGAAATGCTGTTTTTTATGGAGACAAGGCTATTGATCGATCTCCTTGCGGTACTGGGACTTCAGCGCGAATGGCGCAATGGAGTGCCAAAGGTATTTTGAATCAAGGAGATGATTTTATCCATGAGAGTATTATTGGATCAAAGTTTATTGGTCAAATAGAAGATTATACCTCAGTGGGTAGCTATAAGGCTATAGTGCCAAGCATAGAGGGTTGGGCAAGAATAACGGGTTACAATCAAATCATTTTGGATGACGAAGACCCTTATGTTGGCGGATTTCAAGTTATTTAACAACTTATGAAGCACTGTATCATTGTGGGGGGAGGTATCATAGGCATGTGTACAGCCTATTATTTATCTAAAGCTGGACATCAAGTCACAATCCTCGATCAATCCGAAGGTCAATCGGGAGCTTCCTTTGTTAACGCTGGATATTTAACACCGAGTCACATTATGCCATTTGCCGCCCCAGGCATGATTTCTCTTGGCTTGAAGTATATGTTAAGTAGCTCCAGTCCGTTTTACATTAAACCTCGTTTAAATGCTGATCTCTTGAGTTGGGCATGGCATTTTTACAAATCCTCAAACGCTGCACATGTCAAATATGCCATGCCGATTATCGAGAGGTTAAATACCGCCAGTAGTGCGCTCTATCACGAATTGCATCGCCATCACAAACTAAATTTTCATCTTGAAAAAAAAGGACTTTTGATGGCGTACCAAACCCAAAAAGCAAAAGACCAAGAGCAAGAGGTAGTTTTAGCGGCAAAAGCCATGGGTCTAGAAGTCACTAGCCTTAATCCTGAAGAAGTACTCAGGTTGCAACCTGAGGTTGATATGGATATCCTGGGGGCGTTTCACTACCATTCTGACGCTCATACAACCCCCCACGAGTTTATGGCAGCAATGAAATCTTACTTAACTGAACAAGGTGTTGTTATCCACCACCATGCTCAGGTGCTCACTGTTAATACTTTAGGGTCAACCATTACTTCAATTGAAACAGAAGCAGCACAGTTTTTCATGGATGAATTGATCATCGCCACTGGCGTATGGACTAAATCATTGCTCAAAAAAATAGGCGTAGGGCTTTCCTTAGAGGCTGGGAAGGGCTATCGCATTGACTTGAGCGAACCAACCGGAATAAGTGTTCCGGCTATTTTAATGGAATCAAAAGTAGCGGTAACACCAATGAATAATTTCACCCGTTTTGCTGGAACAATGGAACTGTCGGGAATAAATACCATTGTTCGTAAGGAACGGGTAGAAGCCATTGCAAGTGCCGCAAAACGGTTTTACCCCTCGATTGAAATGCCTACCAACTCTAAAAGAGAAGCAGCACCGGGTATGCGCCCCCTCTCACCCGATGGATTGCCATATATTGGACGAATTGATCAATACAATAATCTCGTGGTCGCCTCTGGTCATGGTATGATGGGCTGGAGCTTGGGGCCAATTACAGGCAAACTTTGTCAACAGCTCATTGATGGTGATAATCCCGATTTTGACCTCGCACCATTGTCTCCTCAAAGAAGATTTTGATTATCTCATCGCGATTTCATTGAGGTGGTGTCATTCTATTCCGAATCTCAAGACAAGAGTGTAATTGACCCCTCAATCCTTCAAAAAAATATACCTCTTATTTGGTCTCTCTCAAAACACGCTGAATCCCTCAGGAAGTATTACTTTTGCCAATATTTATAAAAAATGAGCATTGTAGCCATAGTCGGCCGTCCCAATGTAGGGAAGTCCACTTTATTTAATCGATTTATTCAGCGTCGCGAAGCGATTGTTGATGCCACCTCTGGTGTTACCCGTGATCGCCACTATGGTCGATCAGATTGGAACGGGAAGGAATTTTCCGTAATCGATACCGGAGGTTATGTTCGAGGAAGTGATGATGTCTTTGAATCAGAAATTGACAAACAGGTCGAATTGGCCATCGACGAGGCAGATGTCATTGTTTTTATTGTTGATGTTGAGGCTGGTGTGACAGGTATGGATGAAGATGTCGCTATGTTACTTAGAAAAGTAAACAAACCAGTTTTTTTAACGGTTAATAAGGTTGATAACGCCAATAGAGAAAAGGATGCCGTAGAGTTTTATGCCCTTGGATTGGGAGAGTATTTCACCATTGCTAGCATCAGTGGAAGCGGTACAGGTGATTTATTAGATGCTGTTGTAAAGGCCCTTCCAGATAAACCTTTGAAGGAAGATGATCAATTGCCTAGGTTTGCTGTAGTTGGCCGACCAAATGCTGGAAAATCTTCATTTATTAATGCGCTTATCGGCGAGGAGCGCTATATTGTTACAGATATTGCTGGAACCACTCGAGACTCGATGGATACCAAGTATAATCGATTTGGTTTTGAATTTAATTTAGTTGACACGGCTGGAATTAGAAGAAAAAGCAAGGTAAAAGAAGATTTAGAATTTTTCTCGGTCATGAGGTCGGTTAGAGCTATTGAGCATTCGGATGTCTGCTTGTTATTGCTCGATGCTACCCGAGGTTTCGACGGTCAAGTGCAAAATATTTTTTGGTTGGCAGAGCGCAACCGCAAAGGCATTGTTATTTTGGTTAATAAGTGGGATTTGGTTGAAAAAGACAATAAAACCATGAAAGAGTTCGAAGCCAAGATACGAGAGGAAATTGAGCCTTTCACTGATGTACCTATTGTTTTTATGTCAGCCTTGACCAACCAAAGAATTTTTAAAGCGATTGAAACAGCAGTTGAGGTTTATAGAAACAGATCAAAAAGAATCAAGACCAAGGACTTGAATGACGTGCTACTCCCTGAAATATCATACCGACCACCGCCTGCTCATAAAGGTAAATATGTCAAAATAAAATATATCACTCAGTTGCCAACCCCGCAACCTCAATTCGCCTTTTTTTGCAATTTACCCCAGTATGTAAAGGAACCGTACAAGAGGTTTTTAGAAAACAAACTAAGAGAACATTACGATTTTCACGGGGTGCCAGTGACCGTCTACATGAGGAAGAAGTAGATCTGCTGTTAAAGATTTTCCTTAATCGCTATCAATTCGTTTTTTATCCGTTCGAGCTTGAGAATTAACTCGTGGTGGTCCAGTCCAGATTTTTTTTTGAGTTTAAGTTGTTGTTTGGCACCATCTAAGGTAAACCCCCGTTCTTTTACCAGTAAATAGATTTCTTGTAGTTTTTTGATATCATCAGAGGTAAATTTGCGATTACCCTTGGCATTCTTTTTTGGACTGAGGATGTCAAATTCCTTTTCCCAAAATCTAATCAATGATGGATTCACGCCAAAGGCTTTGGACACTTCTCCTATGCCGTAATATCTTTTTTCGGGTAAATTGGGGTGCATCAGTCTAGGGAAATATTCTCAATTGAGGCACTTAGAAGCAGTTGGTTATACTCCTCGGGCGTCAGGTTACCATAATAAAAGTTAATAGGATTGATTCGGACGTTGTCTTTAAAAATCTCATAATGTAAATGGGGTGCTTTGGAACGCCCCGAGCTGCCAACAAACCCAATCAAATCTCCGCGTTTCACACGCTGATTAACTTTGACGTTATATTTATTCAAATGTGCGTACAAACTGACATAACCAAAACCGTGGTCAATCCTTATGTGATTCCCATAGCCTGATGATCTGCTGTCAGCCCGCTTGACTACACCATCACCTGAGGCGTAAACGGGCGTGTTTCTAGGTGCTGAAAAATCCATACCGTAATGGAATTTTTTGACCTTGGTAAACGGATCTGGACGATAACCATATCCGGAAGCCATTCGAGTCAAATTTTTATTATCTACGGGCTGGATAGCAGGAATAGAGGCCAAGAGGTTCTCTCGATCCTCTGCAAGTTTTACAATTTCATCCAGAGATTTGGACTGAACTACAATCTGCTTTTGTAATATGTCTAGACGCCTTTGAGATGCTATGATCAACTCCGAATTATCAAATCCTTCAAGATCTTTGTATCTATTGACGCCACCAAATCCAGCTCTTCTTTGCTCCTCTGGAATAGGGTTGGTTTCAAAATAATGACGGTAAAGATTGTTGTCTCTCGATGCGATATCTGAAAGCACCTCTTCTGCTTGCGTCATTTTTTTATTTATGATCTCAAACTGAAGTTTCATGTTGGCCAATTCCCGAGACAAAGCTTTTTCTTTTGGTGACTCAATGTATTTCCCGCCAATAAAATTGATAAGTAAACCTGCGCTTAGTGCTGCAATTACGAACATTACACCATAACCAACTGCGGTCCTCTTTTTACGCTCTACGCGCTTAAAGGATAGGGTTTCCGGGTCGTAATGGTATTTTACTTTAGACATAATCTAAAAAGAGCTAAATTTGCCGCTTAGGCAAATGCCTAGCAAAGATAAAAATTGTTTTGAACTTAATCGGTTTTTAACCAAAATCCATACACAATGACCTCACAAAACATTAGAAGACAATTTCTTAGTTTTTTTGAATCTAAAGGTCATCAGTTGGTTCCGTCAGCTCCTTTGGTTCTGAAGGATGATCCTTCCTTGATGTTTGTAAATTCAGGTATGGCACCATTTAAGCCCTATTTCTTAGGTACCAGTAGTCCCAAAGTTCCACGAATTGCTAACACTCAGAAATGTTTGCGCGTCTCCGGGAAGCATAACGATCTCGAGGATGTCGGCTATGACACCTATCACCACACACTTTTTGAAATGATGGGCAATTGGAGTTTTGGAGATTACTTCAAAAAGGAGGCTATTGAATGGGCTTGGGAATTACTCACTAAAGAATTTAATATAGCAACGGATCAAATTTATGTTACTGTTTTTGAAGGCGATACGGATGATCAGTTACCTAAAGATCAAGAGACTTATGAGTTTTGGAAGCAATGGGTTGCCGAGGATCGAATCCTCAATGGTAACAAGAAAGATAATTTTTGGGAAATGGGTTCTCAAGGCCCATGTGGCCCATGCAGTGAAATACACGTTGATGTAAGATCTGCCCAAGAACGTGAGCTAGTCGATGGAAGAACATTGGTGAATAAAGACCATCCTCAGGTTGTTGAAGTTTGGAATTTAGTTTTTATGCAATACAACCGATTGGCCAACGGTTCACTAGAAAATCTGCCTCAACAGCATATCGATACTGGTATGGGATTCGAAAGATTGTGTATGGTGCTTCAAGGTAAGACCTCGAATTATGATACTGATGTGTTCCAGCCCATTATTCAAAAAATTGAAACGATAACCAATCACAAATACGGTCAAAGTGAAAAAAACGACATTGCTTTTCGTGTTATTGCTGACCATTGTCGTGCCGTAGCTTTTGCTATTGCCGATGGACAATTCCCGTCTAATAACGGTGCAGGATATGTCATTCGTAGAATCCTCAGACGTGCAGTGCGCTATGGATTTACTTTTT
This sequence comes from Flavobacteriaceae bacterium, assembly GCA_030835825.1. Taxonomy (GTDB): domain Bacteria; phylum Bacteroidota; class Bacteroidia; order Flavobacteriales; family Flavobacteriaceae; genus JALRKI01. The sequence continues at coordinate 93,468 of JAURRA010000016.1, read as the reverse complement.
TGGATACCAACGAACCGTTTATTTTTAAGTTAGCACATGTTCTTGCCGATCAAATGGGTGAGGCATTTCCTGAAATTCAGTCCCAAATTAAACTGGTATCCAATGTAATCAAGGAGGAAGAAGCCTCCTTTTTAAAGACTTTAGATCAAGGTTTGATTCGCCTCGATCAAATGATTGATGATATGGCTACTAAAACCTTAGAGGGTCAAAAGGCATTTGAGCTCTATGACACCTTTGGATTCCCAGTTGATCTTACTTCATTGATATTGAGCGAAAAAGGACTCAAACTAGATGCAGCAGGTTTCGATTTGGCCTTGATGGCACAAAAGAACAGGTCACGCGCAGCAGATGCCAGTAGCACTGCCGATTGGACATTAATTTTGGATGATGATGTGCAAGAATTCGTAGGATATGACCATACAGAAGCCCAAGTAAAAATAGCCAAATACCGAAAAGTGACTCACGCCAAAGGCGGTGACACATTTCAATTGGTATTCAATTTGACGCCTTTCTATCCAGAAGGAGGCGGGCAGATTGGCGATTCTGGATATATTGAGTCGGCTGATGGAACGACAATAGAGGTTATTGACACTAAAAAGGAGAACAACCTGGTGTATCATTTGACCAAATCTTTGCCAAAGCAATTAGATTCTAGTTTCAAGGCGGTTGTCAATAGTCATCGACGGATGCAGACAACATGTAATCATACAGCGACTCATTTGTTACACCAGGCCCTTAGAGAGGTTTTGGGAGTTCATGTTGAACAAAAGGGTTCTGCTGTGCAGCCGAAATATTTAAGGTTTGATTTTTCGCATTATGCCAAAATGACTGAAGAAGTGATTTTAGCAGTTGAAGGGTTTGTCAATGAACGTATCAGAGAAAATATCAAATTGGAAGAACAACGCCAAGTGCCTATGGAAGTGGCTATTGAGTCCGGAGCAATGGCGCTGTTTGGCGAAAAATATGGCGATACTGTGCGCACGGTAAAGTTTGGTAATTCTGTTGAGCTTTGCGGTGGAACTCATGTGCAGCAAACTTCAGATCTGTGGTATTTCAAAATTACTACAGAAACTGCTGTAGCAGCCGGAATTAGGAGAATTGAAGCCATAACGGGAGATGAGGTGAAGGCGCTCTTTCATAACAATGATAAATTAATAGCTGACATCTCTCTGGCACTGAAATCCTCAACTAGTACACTGAAATCTATTGAGGCCTTACAGGCTGAAAACTTGGCTCTGAGAAAAGAAGTTGAGCAATTGAAAAGAGAGAAGTCAAGGCAGCTGGCCATTACCTTATCCCAAAGTTTCATTTCTACTTCTGGAGTACAATTTTTGGCATCGCAAGTGGACATGGATGCCCTTGGACTGAAAGATCTGGCCTTTGCTTTAGGTGCAGAGAAAAAGAACGCTTTTATTGTATTGGCTTCCGAGGTTGCTGGCAAGGCGTTTTTGGCCTGCTATATATCGAAAGAATTAGCAGATTCTAAACGGTTTGACGCCAGTCAGGTGATTCGTGAGTTGGGAACACATATCAATGGAGGAGGAGGTGGACAAAACTTCTTTGCCACTGCTGGTGGTAAAAACCCAAAGGGAATCGACGCGGCTTTAGCCGCCAGCCGAAGTTTGCTTTCTTGAAATTATTACGATTCTAATAAATGACCAATTTCTGGTCTTTTGCGTTTAAGGTCACTCATATAAGCAGTAATGTCTTTAACCAGGCTCGAATCTTTATATTGTTGTGCGGCATGCAATAACTCAAAACACAGTAACCAATCCTTTGGATATTCGGTTTTTAAAGTCTCTAATATTTGATTAGCAGTAGACTTATTCCAAGTGGAACGCAATTGATCCACAATGGTGTAAAGGTTTTCAAGTTTGAGTTCTTCTGCCGTTTTAGGCAGGTGAATCGTTTTGGTTTCTGAAACCAATTGAGTCAGATCGAAACTATTGCAGTCGGCTGGTCCTGAATATACAGAGGTCACGGATTTGCCAACAGCCATATCATAAACGCCCCAACTAGGCTCGAAAAGCACTTGGTCTTTATAAGTGACTAAACAGTTTTTAAATTTAATAATGAGAATTTTACCTTTCAGATTTCGAGTTCCAGTAACGATGTCACCAGTAAGTTTAACGCCTCCTTCAAATTCTAGAGATACTCTCTCATCCTCGTAAATATTGTAATGTTTCAAGTCGCGAGGACTCATATCTTCAATAGCTAAGTTAATGCCTTTGAGTTTTCCGATAGGGGAACCAAAGCCGTCAGGATGATTTGTCGTTTCGTGACCAATGAGCGTTTTATTTTTGTTGGCTAATGCTGTTGCTCCGGTGGTTTGTATGTATATCGGGCGACCATCATCCGAAATAACTTTGGTAAAGATTCCTGATATTTGAAGACCTGTACTCAATTCAACTGTTGCCAATTGCTGTGAATTAATAGCTTTCTCCAAACCAGACAGACCGCCTTTTCTGAGAGCCATGGTATTGGCAAATTCTTCTAAAACTTCGCTGAGGTGGGCAAAATTGGGCGTGACAAATAATTGTGGTTGGGCTTTGGTAATGTCGAAAGACTGATAGGCGGCTTCAATATTATAAGGCAATTTTGTCACCTGCGAACTCATACATGCCTGACTTTCTCCAATTGACGACAATAATCCGGCACCGTAAATTTTAGGGTCATCCAGATCACCGATAAGACCATATTCTACTGTCCACCAGTGTAAATTTCTGATGCGTGCCATTTCACTCATCGGTTCAGCACTCGATTGAAGCCTTTCAATTTCTTGTTCTACTTTTGCGATGGCATTGTCGTCTTGGACGCGTGCCTCCTTGAGAATCGATAACTTTCTTGCTGCTTCATACATCTCCACATCACTGGATGAGGATATGGCCTTACTTCCAATTTCTCCAAACCTTCTCAAATATTCGGCATAATCTGGATTTGTTATAATTGGAGCATGACCGGCAGCCTCGTGAATAATATCCGGGGCAGGGGTGTATTCAATATGCTCCAATTGACGAATATCCGAAGCTATGACCAACACGTTATAGGCTTGAAAGGCCATGAATGCCTGCGGGGGAATGAATCCATCAACTGCCACTGCGGCCCAACCAATTTCTTTCAAAATACGATTCATGCCATACATATTTGGAATTTTGTCTATTGAAATTCCGGTCTGTTCTAGGCCTTTGAGGTATGATGCATGCGCCAATTTGGGCAAAATGGCAATATTTTTTTTCATAACATAACGCCATACGGCATGGTCGATTGGGGAGTAATCTTCATAGACTTGTGGTTTTATAAATTGAAGTAAATGCTTTGGTAATCTATCTAAAACAGGATTGGATATGATTTGGTTGTTCATGGTATTTCAAATAGGTTTTACAATTTACTAAAAGATTCTAATAGAGTAAACGGTTGACAAGTTTTTTCCACCTAAGTTTTTTAATAAATTGAACCTCTTCAAGTGTTAAGATGGACGGTAGATTAGACCTGCTAGCTTTATAGAATCCAAGAATGGTATTAAAAAACAAGCCAGGCTGTCGCCGTACCACACAGAGTTTGGCTGCCGAGAGTACGGCTAATAGCCACCCAGTTCGCATATTAAAAAGGGCGTATCCTAGATTGAAACGGGAATCACCATCATAAGTTGTCCCTGTTGGCTTTAGATGCTTGACCTTAAGGCTTGTATCAATGGCGACTTCCCACAAATGAAATTGCGCCTGTAAAACATCGACAGTGTCCCATCCCAAAACGGGTTTAATCCCTTTAATATCATCAAAACAGGCTTTTCTATAGGCTTTTATGGGGCCTCTTAAGTGATTTTTGGAGGCGATGGGTTCATAGATCCATTGCGATTTTTTTTGGATGAACATCAGGCCTCCTGCCATTCCGATTTTTTCGTTTGTTTGGAAAAGTGCAACTATGTGGTTTAAATAGTTTGGTGGCAATACGATATCGCCATCGAATTTGCATAGGATGTCATAGTTCTGTTCGAGTCTATTATAACCTTGGTAAAACGCTTTAACCACTTTTGGGCCGGGTAAATGATCCACTTGATTAGCATTGCTGCGAATGCATTTGAAGTTATTGCGGCCTTCAATTAAAGAATTGATTTTGTCAAAACTGTTGTCCGTAGATTGATCGTCAACAAGAATAACTTCAGAGGGTTTTAAAGTCTGATCGAATATGGAAGAGAGCATGTTCTCAATGTGTGGAGCTTCATTGTGAACAGGGATAATTATCGCTATTTTCATGATAAAAAATTAGAAGCTAATAAGCCGATTTACCGCAGTTATGCGATGAAATTCAATGTGCTTCCCTTTTAAACGCGGTACACGATGGCATTGATATGCATGCCAGCGCCAACACTAGCGAACATAATCAGGTCGCCCGGATTCAAATCGTGACCTTCGAGCTTACCCTTCATAATTAAATCATAGAGGGTCGGGACAGTAGCTACGGAGCTATTACCCAACTTGTGTATGCTCATTGGCATAATACCTTCAGGTACTGGTGTTTTGAATTGTCTGTAAAACCGGTGAATAATGGCTTCGTCCATTTTTTCGTTGGCTTGATGAATGAGCACTTTTTTCAAATCTTTGATATCGGCTCCACTTTTTTCCAAACACGATTTCATGGCGGCTGGAACATGACTTAAAGCAAATTCGTAGATCTTTCTGCCGTGCATCTTAATGTACCGGGTGTCTTTGTCTAGTTCCAAATTGTTAGAACAGCCAAAAAACAAGTAATAAGCCTCATCATAGGTGTAAGAAGCCGATTCGTGTGCCAGAATGCCTCTTTGAGTGTCGTCTGAGGCGGTAACAATGGCCGCTCCAGCACCATCAGAGTAAATCATGGCGTCTCTGTCGTGTTGATCCACAACTCTAGAAAGTGTTTCGGCTCCTATTACCAAGCAGGTCTTTGCAATGCCCGAGTCGATAAATGCCTTGGCTTGAATCATACCTTCTACCCATCCAGGACATCCAAACAAGATGTCATAGGCCACACACTTAGGGTTTTTTATTCTCAAACTGTGTTTCACTCTTGCTGCCAAGCACGGTAGGATATCGCTCTGAATGGCATCGTGTTTAACGTCACCAAAATTGTGAGCCACAATAATATAGTCAATTGTTTCTGGGTCAATTTTCGCATCAGCGATGGCTTTTTCTGCGGCAAATGACCCAATATCTGAGGCTGTCAAATGGGTCTTGGCGTACCGTCTCTCTTGAATTCCAGTAATGGCTTTGAATTTTTCAACAATAACTTCGGAAGAATGTTCTATCACAGAACCATCCATGTTGAGAAAGTTGTTTTGATGAAAATCTTCATTGGTGGTTACCACATCAGGGATATAGCTTCCAGTTCCTTTTATGATCACACTCATGAACTGTTTTTTGGTTAGTTAAAAACAAATGCTAAGGCAAATATCGAAAAAAATACTTGACTTATATCAAATTGCCACTACTGCTCCATATATGATTCTATGGGAGCACAACTGCAAATTAGGTTTCTGTCTCCATAGGCATCATCCACTCTGCGGACTGTGGGCCAAAATTTGTTCTGACTGACATACTCTAAGGGAAATGCTGCCATTTCACGTGAATAGGGATAGCTCCAGTCGTTTGATGTTACCATTTCTAATGTGTGAGGTGCGTTTTTAAGCATATTAACCTCATCATCGGGATGGCACAAATCAATTTCATGTTTGATACTAATCATGGCATCACAAAAGCGATCTAATTCGACCTTATCTTCACTCTCTGTTGGTTCAATCATCATTGTTCCAGCTACTGGGAATGAAACCGTTGGCGCATGAAAGCCATAATCCATCAATCGTTTTGCGATATCTGTTACTTCAATACCTTGTGCTTTAAAAGGTCGGCAGTCAATAATCATCTCATGAGCCGCTCGGCCTTGCTCTCCGACATAGAGCACATCATAATATCCCGAAAGGCGTTCTTTGATATAGTTGGCATTGAGAATGGCTATTTTAGTTGCATTAGTCAAGCCTTGAGCGCCAAGCATTTTAATATAGCCATAGGAAATCAAACAGGCCAAAGCGGATCCATAGGGTGCAGCAGATATTGCAGTAATGGCCTGATTGCCACCTACTTCTATCAGTGGGTTACCAGGTAAGAATGGAACCAATTGTTTGGCAACACAAATTGGACCTACTCCTGGACCTCCGCCACCGTGAGGAATGGCAAAAGTTTTATGTAAGTTTAAATGACAAACATCTGCACCGATGATACCTGGATTGGTCAATCCTACTTGAGCGTTCATATTGGCACCATCCATATAAACCTGACCGCCATAGTCGTGAATCATTGCAGTTATGTCTTGGATCGCTGACTCATAAACACCATGCGTAGAAGGATATGTAACCATCAGGGCGGCAAGGTTGTCTTTATGAGCTTCGGCTTTTTCTTTCAAGTCAATCAAATCGATGTTGCCTTGCTCGTCTGCCTTGGTTACCACAACCGTCATGCCGGCCATTACAGCACTAGCTGGATTGGTTCCGTGAGCGGAGGATGGAATAAGGCAAATGTTGCGATGGCTGTCTCCTCTCGATAAATGATAGGCACGAATAACCATCAGTCCGGCAAACTCTCCTTGAGCTCCCGAATTGGGCTGTAGTGATGTCCCGGCAAAGCCTGTAATTTCGGTCAGATCTTTGGCGAGCTTGTTCAGTACAATTTGATAACCTTCGGTTTGATTCAGGGGTGCGAAGGGATGCAAATTTCCCCATGAAGACCAGCTTAAGGGCAACATTTCAGTTGCCGCATTGAGCTTCATAGTGCATGAACCAAGAGGGATCATGGAATGGTTTAAGGCCAAATCTTTGCGCTCCAATTGCTTGATATAACGCATGAGTTGGGTTTCAGATTGATAGGTGTTAAAAACATCCAATTCCAAAATGGGTGTTTGACGCCTTAGATCCCCCACTGGAGCATCTTCTGATACTATTTTTTCAATCTTTGGCACACTACTCCCTATGGCTTGAGCAAATAATTCCGCCAGTTGATTGAGGTCGGATAGGGTAGTTGTTTCGTTAATCGAAACGCAAACTGTATGTTCATTTTGATAATATAAGTTGATGCCTTGAGCTTCTGCCAATGGTCTCAATACACGAGTATCAATTTGAAGCCTGAGTGTATCAAAGAAATAGTTGTTCTGATTTTTAAGGCCTATTTTAGACAAACTGTCAGCCAACGTTTTTGCACTTCTATGAACTTTTTGAGCGATGTATTTCAATCCTGATGGGCCGTGGTAAACGGCATACATTCCTGCCATTACTGCCAGTAAAACTTGGGCTGTACAGATGTTGGAGGTTGCCTTATCTCTTTTGATATGTTGCTCTCTAGTTTGCAATGCCATGCGCAGGGCACGTTTGCCATCCATGTCTTTTGTGACTCCGATTATGCGACCAGGTAGATTGCGTTTATAAGCTTCTTTTGTGGCAAAAAAAGCGGCATGCGGTCCTCCATATCCCATTGGGATACCAAACCGCTGTGTTGTTCCAACTACCACATGAGCGCCAAACGCTCCAGGTGCCTCCAGATGGACTAGACTAAGAATATCGGCGGAAACAGCTACTTTAACACCTTGAGTTTCTGCTTGGGCTATCAAATCGGCTATGTCACTTATCTCACCGTAAGCACCAGGGTATTGAATTAAAGCTCCAAAATAATCCTGACTTGCGGTGAACGAATGACAAGAGCCTACTTCTAACTCGATACCTAGAGGTGTAGCTCTCGTTTGGAGTAGAGATAAGGTCTGCGGGAGAACGTCCTCAGCTACAAAAAACTTGACGACATGGTTCTTTTTTTGATCTCTATCGCGGACTGCATGGAGGAGTGTCATCGCTTCAGCGGCAGCAGTGCTTTCGTCTAGCAATGAGGCGTTCGCTATTTCCATGCCAGTCAAATCAATGACCATAGTTTGAAAGTTGAGCAATGCTTCTAGTCTGCCCTGAGCAATTTCAGCTTGATAGGGGGTGTAAGCCGTGTACCATCCTGGATTTTCCAAAACATTCCTTTTGATCACTGATGGCAGAATGGAAGGGTGGTAACCCAGGCCAATGTAGGATTTGAAAATCTTGTTTTTTTCACCCAAATCTTGAATGTGTTGTAGGAACTCATATTCGCTGATAGGCTGATCTATATTTAAAGGGGTTTGCAGCTTGATATTAGCTGGTACGGTTTGATCAATAAGTTCATCGAGAGAACCCGCCTTAACTACTTCTAGCATGTTTTGAACGTCTGACTGACGCGGCCCTACATGCCTCAATTCAAAAACATCTGTGTTCATAAGCTGAATGATAATTTTGGAGCAAAAGTACTATTTCTCATAGCGCTGATGTTTAGGAGAATCGGAAAGTTTTTAACCATTTGACAGGCTTATTCACAGTTTGGTTACTTTTGTTTGGTGAGATATTTAAAACAATGGTTACAAATCTATATCAATAGCAGTATTCATGTGTCGCTGTCTGCATCAGCATTGACCTATATTACGATTTTAGAATTTGATCAAACTCCGAATTTCTATCTGCTGTGGCTTGTATTTTTCAGTACTATCGTTGCTTACAACTTCATCAAGTATTTCGGTCTAGCGCAGTCTCATCATCGCACTCTAACTAAGCAACTCAAATTGACATTATGGATTTCATTATTGGCATTCGGAGGATGTCTTTGGTGTTTGAATAGTTTATCGCGATCGACTTTTGTGTTATTTCTACTTTCTGGTGCCATCACATTTTTGTACGCTATACCAATTGGGTTGCGTCAACGCATTGTTGTCGGCCGGAATTTAAGAGCGATTTCTGGTCTAAAAATATTCGTTATAAGTTTGGTTTGGACCATAGTTACAGTAGTAATTCCATTGGTTGAACAGCAAATACCGATTGGGAAAGTAGCCTTGTTATATGCTGTGCAACGTTTTGTTTTTATAATGGTTTTGATGCTTCCTTTTGACATCAGAGACATGGTTTACGACCAATTAAAATTAGGTACCGTTCCACAACTATTAGGTCTGTTTTGGACTAAAATCGCTGGGGTGATTGGGGTCACATGTGTTGTCGTCTTGGCTCATATCTCGCAAACCGACAACAGTCCTCTTTTGATAACTTGCGCTCTCCTGCTTATAGCTTTGCTAAAGAGTAGTCCAGAAAGGTCTTTTAATTATAGCGCATTTTGGGTAGAGGCCTTACCCATTGTGTGGTTGATGCTGTGTTTGATTCAATAGATTTAAACCAGTCCAGCTCTTTTTAATAGGGGTACTGTTTTTGGAGAACGACCTCTGAAATCAAGGTACAATTTGGCTGATTTTTCTGTCCCGCCTTTACTTAGAAGGGTCTTAAATTTATGGGCGATCTCAGGGTTAAAAATCCCTTCAGATTTGAAGTAATCATAAGCGTCAGCATCCAAGACCTCTGCCCATTTATAACTGTAGTAACCAGCAGCATAACCGCCCTGAAATATGTGAGAAAAGCTGGTGCTGGTGCATGTCTCCTCAACTTGAGGAAAGAGTGTAAAGTCTTTTAGAATAGTATTTTCATGCATTTTTACTGAATGAATTTGTTGGGCATCTTCGCTATGCCAACTCATGTCAAGGGTTGCTAAACTAAGCTGACGCAGAAATTGTATGCCCTCTAAAAAATTACCACTAGCTTTAATTTTGTCCACCATGTCCAAAGGTAAGTCGGCACCTGTTTGGTAATGCTTAGCGAAAATGGCTAGAGCTTCGGGTTCGTAACACCAGTTTTCAAATATTTGACTGGGCAGTTCAACAAAATCCCATGCGACGCTTGTTCCAGATAAACTTGGAAATCTGGTCTCTGCCAACATATTGTGCAACGCATGTCCAAACTCGTGGAAAAGAGTTGTTACTTCTCGAAAACTCAAGAGTGCAGGTTGGTCGATTGACGGCTCACTAAAATTACATACCACTGAGGCATGAGGGCGATGGTCTGCACCCTTCAAGCGGAATTGAGTTTGGTATGTTGTTGCCCAAGCACCCGCTCTTTTGCCGGTTCGTGGAAAAAAATCAGTGTAGAGAATGGCCGCCAGCGATCCATTGCCATATCTCACTTCGTATGCCTTGACGTCTTTGTGATAAATATCGATGTTGGTGTTTTCAACAAAATGCAGGTCGTATAAACGCCCAATGATATTAAACAATCCTTGAACGACCTGATCAAGAGGAAAAAAGGGCTTTATGGACTCACTGTCAAAGTCAAATAATTTTTGTTTCAGCTTCTCGGAATAAAATGCAAAATCCCAAGACTGAAGTTCTTCAGGTCCATTCTGCTCGCGAGCAAATTCGGACAAGTCTTTAAATTCTTTTTGAGCAGCTGGCTGAGCATAGGATTTCAAAGTATTCAGAAAGTCAATCACTTTTTCTGGAGTTTCGGCCATTCGATTTTCTAATACAAAATGCGCATAACTTTGATAGCCTAACAACTTGGAACGTTCTAGTCTCAGCCCTGAAATTTTTAAAACGAGATCTTCAGTGTTATTCTCATTTGCTTGAACGCCCTGAGCACCATAGGCTGTATAGAGTTTTTCTCGCAGTGTTCGGTCGGTGGCATAGGTCATAAAAGCCCTGTAACTGGGATAGTCCAACGTAATGAGATAGCCTTTTTTTCCTACTTTCTTTGCTTTGTTGGCGGCACTTTGTTTGGCCCTTTCGGGGAGCCCGTCTACCTCTTCATCTTTAGTGAGATGTAGTTCAAAAGAATTATTATCTGCCAAGACGCGTCGTCCGAATTCAATAGCCGCTTGACTCAATTGGTTGTCAATATTTCTCAATCGGTTCTGTTGATCTTCAGAAAGTAGCGCTCCGTTACGCACAAATCGCTTGAAGGTTTTTTCTAAAAGAATGTATTCTTCGGAATTATAATCGCAACGCTTACGTTCCATATATACCGTTTTGATCCTCTCAAACAGTTGAGGATTCATAATGATGTCATTTTGAAAAGCGGTTAATTTAGGGCCAATTTGTGCCGCTTGAGATTGCAGGTCATCGTTGGTCTCAGCCGAGTTCAGATTAAAAAATATGCGGCTAATTTGACCTAATCGTTGCCCGGAAAAGTCCAAGGCTGCGATGGTGTTTTCAAAGCTTGGTTGGTCTTTTAGATTAGCGATGGTGTGTATTTCTTCCTGAGCGATTCTCAAGGCCGTATCCACAGCGGAGGAAAATTGAGAGTTGTCAATTCGAGAAAAGGGAACAGTACCAAAAGGTGTTTGAAAATCCTGAAGTAATTCGTCCATTGAGGCCTGGCTTATTTTTTTTGGTTCAAATTACTCGAGGCTTTATCCACCATCGTCTTTAGGCCTTCTTTGTAGGTAACGATTTTATCGAGAGTACATTTGTCGGCGGTGCTTATAATTTGGGCAGCTAAAATCCCAGCGTTTTTGGCTCCATTTAGAGCAACTGTCGCCACAGGCACACCACCTGGCATCTGAAGGATGGAAAGGACAGAGTCCCAACCGTCAATAGAATTTCTTGACTTGATGGGTACGCCAATCACAGGAAGGGGTGAAACTGATGCAATCATCCCTGGCAAGTGGGCTGCTCCACCAGCACCAGCAATAATAACCTTTAAACCTCTTGTATGCGCTGTTTTGCCGTACTCCATTAATTTATAAGGGGTGCGATGTGCAGAAACAATATCGACCTCTATGGCAATATCAAACCCTCTTAGGATGTCAATTGCCTCTTGCATGATTGGCAAGTCACTGTCGCTTCCCATTATGATTCCTACTTGTGCCATGACTTATTTCGTTTTAACAATTAATTGTTTCTTGACTTTTTTTGCGATTTGAAGAGCTGTTTCGACATCATTCGAAATGACTGTGCAATGCCCCATCTTTCTAAAAGGTCGTGTTTCGGCTTTTCCGTAGATATGAACCGAGACACCTTTTTGTCCCATGGCTTGTTCAATATTTTCGTAAAATACCGGCCCAGTGAACCCTTCTGCCCCAACCAAATTTACCATAACTGCGTCAGCTTTAATTTCGGTAGACCCGAGAGGCAAATCCAAAACAGCTCTGAGGTGTTGTTCAAACTGCGAGGTGTATGATGATTCAATGGTATGGTGGCCTGAATTGTGCGTGCGAGGTGCAACCTCGTTGACTAAAATTTCACCCTCCCGAGTCAAAAACATTTCTACAGCTAACAAACCCACATGCCCAAAGGCATTAGCTACTTTCAAGGCTATTAATTCGGCCTTTTGAACGATTTCCTCCGTTATCCGAGCGGGACAAATCACATAGGTAACTTGATTGGCTTCTGGATGAAAATCCATTTCGACCACAGGATATAACTTCACTTCTCCGGAAGGTCGTCTGGCTACAGTAACTGCCAATTCCATTTCAAAATCAATCATCGATTCTGCAATGCATTGACCATGCGGAAGCTCTTCAATATCAGCGTAGGATTTGATGATTTTCACCCCATTGCCGTCGTACCCAAATTGGGCGCTTTTCCATACAAATGGAAACTTTAGTGCCTCGTTTTGTAGGGCGTGAAGCATTTCGTCTTTATAAGCAAAACGCTGAAATGGTGCCGTTGGCACATTGTGGTCAACGTAAAACAATTTTTGAGTAGCCTTGTTCTGAATTGTCCTTAATGTTTTGGATGAAGGGTAAACTTTTACACCCTGTTTTTCAAGAACTTCTAGTGCGTCGGCATTGACGTTTTCAATCTCGATGGTTAAAACATCTAGCTCTTTCCCGAAGTTAACCACTGTTTCGAAATCCATTAAATCACCCTGAACAAAAGTATTACAAGCCATTCTGCATGGTGCTGCACTACTGGGGTCCAACACTTTAGTGGCAATATCCATCTTTCTTGTTTCGGTCAAGAGCATTTTACCCAGCTGACCGCCGCCTAGGATTCCCAATGTAAAAGTTGATGAATAGTACTCCATAATTATAATGTCTCTACTTCGCAAAAATACGGTTTATTGCGGAAATGCTCGCCAAAAGCCAGTCACAAAACCAAGTGCATCAATTCTTTGATGATTTTGACACCAGTATTGCGATATCATTTTGTTCAAACCCCATTTTTTCTACCTTCTAACTCGATCAATTCAATATTTCTACCTTGAATTCTATGACGAGTTTTTGTATGCACATATTGAAAATTTAATCTGAATTTGTCCTCTTGAGTCAAAGGGAGTGCCATTGATTTCCCTATCTTTGATGGCTTAAAAGCATACAAATGTCAACTCAAAAGACCAATTTAGTTCTCTTTGGGCCTCCTGGCGCAGGTAAAGGAACTCAAGCCAATTTCATCAAAGAAAGTTTTGGTTTGGTGCACATTTCTACGGGAGATGTTTTTAGATTCAACATTAAGAATGCTACCGATTTGGGTAAGTTGGCTCAAACCTATATGGATGCTGGCAATCTTGTTCCCGACCAAGTTACTATAGATATGTTGAGTGCCGAGGTAGAAAAGAATCGCGCTGCAAAGGGTTTTATTTTTGATGGTTTTCCGAGGACGGAAGCTCAAGCCAAAGCTTTAGATATCTTACTCAATGGCTACCAAACAGAAATAACTGCTATGGTAGCTTTGGAGGTACCTGATGCCCTTTTAGTACAGCGTTTATTGGAGCGAGGGAAAACAAGCGACCGTCCCGACGATGCTAACGTCGAAATCATTCAGAATCGCATTAATGCCTATTATTCACAAACAGCCATTCTCAAATCCTATTACGATGCGCAAGGCAAATATTATGGCGTTGATGGCGTCGGTACTATTGAAATCATCACAAAACGTCTGAAAGAACTGATTAACAGTTTTTAAATTACAAACATGACCGAGGGAAATTTTGTTGATTATATAAAAATTTACTGTACTTCAGGAAACGGAGGTAAAGGCTCGGTGCATTTACATCGTGAAAAATTTATAACTAAGGGAGGACCCGATGGCGGAGACGGTGGTCGTGGTGGACATATATTTCTTCGCGGCTCTTCAAGTTTATGGACATTGTATCACCTTAAATTTAAACAACATTTTCGGGCTGGTCATGGTGGACATGGCAGTAAAAACAGGAGTACTGGCGCCGATGGAGAGGATTTGTACATTGATGTCCCATTAGGAACTGTAGTTCGTGATTTTGACAGTAAAGAAATTATGTTCGAATTGACCGAAGACAATGAGGCTGTTATGTTATGTGAAGGAGGCAAGGGAGGATTGGGAAACTGGCATTTCAGATCTCCTACCAATCAAACGCCACGTTATGCGCAACCAGGGATTCCATTAGAAGAGAAGACTGTAATATTAGAGTTGAAGGTACTTGCAGATGTTGGGTTAGTTGGATTTCCAAATGCAGGAAAATCTACTTTACTGGCAGCTATTACAGCGGCAAAGCCAAAGATTGCCGATTATGAATTTACGACACTTAAGCCTAATTTAGGCATTGTGGCCTATCGTGATTATCAATCCTTTGTGATGGCTGATATTCCAGGGATTATTGAAGGCGCGGCTGAAGGCCGCGGTCTTGGGCATTATTTTTTGAGGCATATAGAGCGCAATGCTGTTTTGCTATTATTGATTCCGGCGGACAGTCGCGATATTAGAAAATCTTATGATATTCTCATAGATGAATTAAGAAGATATAATCCTGAGTTATTGGATAAGGAAAAAATTGTAGCCATTTCTAAAGGTGACCTGTTAGATGAGGAACTGCGAATGGAGTTGACAGCTCAACTCAAAGAGGAATTGCCTGTGCCCTTTCTACTCATATCTTCTGTCGCTCAGCAAGGATTAATGGATTTAAAAGACAAATTATGGGCTGTACTTCAGGATTAAAAAAATGCTTAACTGTTGCTTTCCTTTGGCCGATGCTATTTGTGGCCCAAAACAAGAGTTTAGTCAGTTTAGAAATTGAAGCTGATGCCTACTGCCGAAAAGGACAGTGGGATATGGCTTCAGAGGCCTATGAACATTTGATAAAAAATGACCCCAATACGGCGCGATACCACTATAAATTAGGTGGTGTCATTGGTAAAAAGGCACAAGCGGCCAATGTGTTTAAAGCGATTGGATTGGTTGATGAGGCCAAAGCATCTTTGTCGAGAGCTCTAGAGTTGCGTCCGAACTACCTCGAAGTCTTCTGGGCACAGACTGAATTGTATACTCAATTGCCAGGTATTCTAGGTGGTGGTAAATCAGCAGCCTTAAAGTATGCCCAAAAAATTGAACGTCTCGAACCAGCCATTGGAGCATTAGCTCAATCTAAAATCTACCAATATTTTGAGGATACTGATAAAACGACTTTAGCCAATCGAAAGGCGTTACAAACACCCACAACATGGTGCACTGGTTCAGACTGTAATCATGCCAATGCTGTTCATTTTGCTTATGGCAAAGCTGCTTTTCAAAGTGAAATGGAGCAGGAGAAAGGTGTCATTTTTCTCAAAAGATACTGCAATGATTATAGTGCCGTAGATCAGGAAAAATTGGAAGAAGCTTACTTTCTCATTGCTCAATTGTCTTTCCAAATAAAGGATTTTGAACAAGCTAAGACATACATTAACTTGGCCCTATCAAAGCAGCCTAAATGGAAAGAAGCTTTGGTATTGAGACAACAAATTGAATCTTTATGAGAGTCCATTTTATTGCTATCGGTGGTGCTGCCATGCACAATTTAGCCATTGCCCTCCATTTGAAAGGTGATGAGGTTAGCGGCAGCGATGATGCTATTTTTGATCCCTCCAAGTCTCGACTAGATAAATATGGATTATTACCAGAGCAATGGGGTTGGTTTCCTGAAAAATTAGATCAGAACATCGAGGCTATAATTTTGGGAATGCATGCTAAACCTGACAATCCTGAATTACTCTTAGCTCAACATTTAGGACTACAAATCTATTCGTATCCAGAGTATATATATGAGCAATCAAAAAATAAAACAAGAGTAGTTATTGCAGGAAGTCATGGGAAAACCACAATTACCGCAATGATTTTACACGTTTTGCACTACCATTCCAGGGATGTGGATTTTATGGTTGGTGCGCAACTGGAAGGATTCGACGTGATGGTGCAGCTCACAGATGACAATGATTTTATATTACTCGAAGGTGACGAATACTTGAGTTCACCAATAGATAGGAGACCGAAATTTCTTTGGTATCAGCCAAATGTGGCACTCATCAGTGGCATAGCTTGGGATCATATCAATGTCTTTCCTACTCTAGATACTTATGTAGAGCAATTTAAATTTTTTATCGACACCCTTGTTCCAGGAGGAAGTTTGATTTATAATGCTGAGGATAAGATTTTATCTCAGTTAGTGGAAGCTTCTGAAAAACCGATACGAAAACTTCCTTATCAAACCAGTAAACACCATATTGAAAATGGTCATACCTATTTAGAAACATCGGAAGGATTGATGCCCATTGAACTTTTTGGAAACCACAATTTGAGCAATCTTTCAGGTGCGAAATGGATTTGCCAGCAAATGGGTATCGATGAAGACGACTTTTTTGAGGCGGTGGCTAGCTTTAAAGGGGCAAGTAAGCGGTTGGAGCAACTGGCTCTTACATCTAGAGGCGTGATCTTCAAGGATTTTGCCCATGCCCCTAGCAAGGTCGCTGCTACAACTCAAGCTGTCCGCGATCAATTTCCTGACTTTCATTTTGTAGCTTGTTTAGAGTTACACACTTTTAGTAGTTTAAACCCAGAATTTATAAAAGAATACGCTGGAGCTCTGGATGCGGCCGATCAGGCTATTGTTTTCTATACACCTGATGCCGTAGCTTTGAAGGGCTTGGAGGTTTTGACGAAGACACAAATTGCCACAGCTTTTCAACGGAATGATCTGAAAATATTTACCCAACCTTCTGAGTTGTCCGATTTTTTCGACCATTTAAAAGCCTTCCCCCTTGCCCTATTGATGATGAGTTCTGGAAATTATGGCGGTTTAGATTTGTCCAGACTTAAAAACTTGATTTAAACTCCAAATTGACGTAAGTGATGGTCTAAATGCTTGAACATGCCAATGCCCCATTGTTTTGGTGTTAAAACACCAAATATGGCATGCTCCGGAAAACTGGTAGTTTGATGATCAAACGATTCTATCAAAGTGGCTAGTCTTTGGCGTTCAATGTCAAATCCATCTGTTTGATCAACCCGATAAGCTTTGGGAACTGGTAAGTGTTTTCTAAAAGGTTTGCTATTATACATCATGGGCTTATAAAACCAAGTGATCAGTTGTCTTTTTAAGCTCCTTTTTTTTGGAGACCTCGACTTAAAAATGAAAGGCTGTTGACAGTGTTTTAGCATTTGCTCAACGGTCATTTGTCCCCATTGCGGTTTTTGTGTTGCTTTTAAGCTAGCTATTCTGCCTAATACATCTTCCGAGGTCGATCGATCAAGAATACTTTTCATTTCTAAATATTTGAGGGACAAAGTACATTTTTTTTATTTTTGTATATGCCCAAATCGAGACAAAAATTATCTATCAAGGATTGGTCAGAAGCCGATCAACCTCGCGAAAAACTCCTGCAATTTGGTGCCCGGCAATTGAGTTCGGCCGAACTTATGACCATCTTGATTCGCTCGGGAACATCAAAGCAAAGTGCTTTGGATTTATGTAAATCACTATTGGCTGAAATTTCACATGACTTATCTCAATTAGAAAAGCTATCCGTCTCCGAATTGATGACTCATGATGGCATTGGTCTGGCCAAAGCGACGACCATAGCAGCAGCTCTAGAATTAGGGCGTCGTGTTCAAGACAGCCCAAGCCACACCATGCTAAAATTGAGCTGTAGTTCAGATGTTTTTCAATTAATGAACCCTCTGTTATCACCCTTGAATTATGAAGAGTTTTGGGTGCTTTATTTGAATCGTGCGAATAACGTGGTTTACAAAGAGTGTCATAGCCGAGGCGGAATGACAGGGACTGTGGTTGATGTGCGATTGATTTTAAAAACAGCCTTAGACAAGGCAGCGCTCAACCTAATGCTTGTCCATAATCATCCCTCAGGACAGTTACATCCAAGCCCAGCGGATAAGGCGCTGACAAAGAAAATTCAAAATGCTGCACAGCAACTGGATTTGAAGGTGCTAGATCATTTGATCATTGCGCAAAGACAGTACTTTAGTTTTGCAGACGAGGGATTGCTTTAATTTCTAATTATTCTACGTTAAAAGCTGTGACTTCATCGTTGTTTTTCTAACTTTGAAACATGCTGTTGGTCTATTCTCACCGTATTTCTCCGCGTTTAAAGTTTTCTTTTGGACATCTCATAAAAAGGATATTGGGTCTTCAAGTAAACTTCACAACCGATGCAGAGGTTTTTTTGGCTCACGAAGGCCCAAAAATGTCCTACACCAACCAACCGATAGGGGATGAATTTTTTGTTCACAGTCACCGCCTTCTTTTTGAGCAAGGTATTTCAGACTTGGATGTTCATGTTCAAAATTGGGATGAAACAGTTTGTTTCTTCTCTCGCGGGGAGGTTAGTGACTTGCCCTTTGATATCTTTGCCGCCTCGTTTTATCTTTTAAGTCGCTATGAGGAGTATCAGCCCCATGTACCCGATGCCTTCGGTAGATTTTCCTTTCGGAGTAGTTTGGCCTTTAAACACAATTTTTTAGATCAACCCGTAGTTGATATTTGGGCCTATAAACTCAGAGACGCTCTAAAAATAAGATTCCCGTCGATGGTATTCCCCAATCGGGTGTTTCAAGTCCAACCTATCATTGATGTACCCTTAGCCTATCAATATAAGTATCAAGGATCTGTGCGGACTATCAATGGTATTCTTAATGATCTTATCCATTTCAGATTTAGTTTTTTATATGCGAGATTATTGGTTTTGATGAATTTTGCAAAGGATCCTTTTGACTCTTTCAATTATTTAATTAACAAGCAAAAAAAGTTTAAGCGGCGATTTATAGTCACTTTTTTAGTCGGGAAATATTCTACCTATGACAACAATTTGAGTTTGAATAAAGCGGCGTTTGTCGCATTGATCAAGTCAATAGCCGATTACAGCATGGTAGGGATTAAAAATTCCTATTTGAATTTATTGAATTTGGCCGAAATGAAAAGTGACAAAGAACGTTTGGAGGCTGTCATTAATAGACCTATAGTCGGTTCTCGGAATTCCTTTAACAAATTGAATCTTCCTAATAGCTATCGTCACTTGATTGAGTTGGAAGTGCATCGCGATTTCAGCATGGGTTATCACGACGCCATTGGATTTCGGGCAGGCACCTGTACGCCTTTTTTGTTTTATGATATGGATTTTGAAATTCAAACGCCCTTAGAACTCCATTCTTTCCACGTCATGGACGCTAGCCTTTTGTCATACCGATCACTTTTAGATAAGCAGCAACGCCTTGATCAGCTTATTCAAACCGTCAAAAAAGTTAATGGCACGCTCGTCTTCTTAGTGCATAATTATACCTTTGGCAAAAGTGATACTTGGCAAGGATTCAGAAGCTTATTTACCAACTTCCTCAATGCTGAACATAGTCCTACTTCAGAAAAAAACCGCAAATAATGACACATATCTCCCACGTTTTTTTTGATTTAGATCACACCCTTTGGGATTTTGATCGCAATTCGGGTTTGACTTTTGAAAAAATTTTTGAAGAGCGACAAATTGATTTGATTTTGAGTGATTTTTTGGCGGTCTATGAACCGATTAATCTTCACTATTGGAAACTGTACCGTGAAGCCAAAATTGACAAGTGCGATTTGCGTTATAATAGACTTAGAGATGTTTTTATGGCCTTGAATTATTCCATTAGCGATCGCGATATCCATCTCATTTCAGACGATTATATTAAATACTTAACCACTTTTACCCATCTTTTTGAAGGGACAATCGATATTTTGAACTATTTGAAAGATAAATACCATTTACACATTATAACCAATGGATTTGAAGAGGTCCAGCAGGGTAAAATGGATCGGTCTCATATTGCGTCTTATTTTAAAACAGTTACCAACTCGGAAATGGTTGGTGTCAAGAAACCTGATCCCAAAATATTTCACTTTGCAATGACTGCTGCTCAAGCAGAGCCGCATAACAGTATTATGATTGGAGACAATTATGAGGCAGATATTTTAGGTGCATTAGCAGTCGATATGGAGGCCTTGTGCTTTAATTACCACAACGCGCAACTCGCACCTCATATCAAGGTTATTGAGAACTTGGCTGCTATAAAAAACTATTTGTAGTTTAATACTTGTACTTATCTCCCCAA
Organism: Flavobacteriaceae bacterium; assembly: GCA_030835825.1. Lineage (GTDB taxonomy): Bacteria > Bacteroidota > Bacteroidia > Flavobacteriales > Flavobacteriaceae > JALRKI01. The sequence continues at coordinate 73,236 of JAURRA010000016.1, read as the reverse complement.
AGTGATTTAAGAAAGTTTCTAAGCTGATTTTCCTTGGTGTTGTTTCCAGGAATGTAAAACGTGGTTCCGGCCACCTCATTGGGCATGAATTCGTGCGCTTCAAAATTTCCCTCGAAATTGTGGGCATAGGGATAATCTGTGCCATAGCCTAATGATTTCATTAGTTTGGTAGGCGCATTTCGCAGCGATAATGGGACAGGAAGCGCTCCTGTTTCTTTCACTAATTTTTGGGCATTTCCAATGGCCATGTAAGCAGCATTACTTTTGGGTGAGCTGGCCAAGTAGGTGACGCATTGACTCAATATAATCCTTGACTCTGGATATCCAATGGTCGTGACAGCTTGGAAAGTATTATTGGCCAATATAAGCGCTGTAGGATTGGCATTGCCAATATCTTCACTGGCCAAAATGATTAGCCGACGGGCGATAAACTTTACGTCTTCGCCACCTTCAATAAGACGTGCTAGCCAATATACCGCCGCATTCGGATCGCTTCCCCTTATTGATTTGATCATAGCAGAAATGACATTGTAATGCTCCTCACCCGATTTGTCGAACTGAATAGGATTTTTTTGAATCAGCGATTGAACCATGGCGTTGGTGATGTCGCAACTGTCAGTTTCATTGTGGTGGCAAACCAATTCCAATGTATTCAATAATTTTCTGGCATCACCGCCAGAAAATTGAATCAGCGCTTCGGTTTCTTTGAGTACATGACCTTTGCTTTTCAAAACGCTATCAGTAACCAGAGCGCGGTGCAAGAGGGATTCTAAGTCTTGTTTGTTAAAGGACTCTAGAATATAGACTTGAGATCTTGAGAGTAGAGCCGAGATAATCTCAAAACTGGGATTCTCTGTGGTAGCACCAATGAGTGTTATCCAGCCTTTTTCTACAGCCTGAAGCAAAGCGTCTTGTTGAGATTTACTGAATCGGTGAATTTCATCAATAAATAGAATGGGGTTTTTAGTGGTGAATAAACCTTCACCCTTTTTGGCCTTATCAATGACCTCACGGACATCTTTGACGCCAGCATTGATGGCACTCAATTGATAAAAGGGTCTGTCCGACTGAGTGGCGATGATTTGCGCTAATGTGGTCTTACCAGTACCTGGAGGGCCCCACAAAATCAATGAAGGCAAATGCCCTGATTCAATAGCTGCTCTGAGAACACCTTTTTGACCAACCAAATGCTCTTGACCTATGAAGTCATCCAATGAAGTAGGGCGCAGGCGTTCGGCGAGGGGACTGGTCATGACGAATTATTGACGTTGACGTACAGCTTCGTATAGGCAAACGCTACAGGCTACTGATACGTTTAGCGATCCTATATTGCCAGTCATGGGTATTTTTACTTTGGCATCGGACAAATTGAGGACACTGTCCATAATGCCCGGGCCTTCAGATCCCATAATGATAGCTGTGGGTTTAGTAAAATCGGCTTGGTAGAACAGATCCGCCGCCTTTTCGGTAATCGCAACAATCTGAATGTCCGAGGCTTGTAAAAAATAAATAGCATCTTTGATATGGTCTACTTTTGCAATAGGCACCTCAAAAATCCCTCCTGCACTCGTCTTCACGGTATCTTCGTTTAGAGGGGCACTTCCTGTTTTTGGGATGATGACACCACAAACACCTGTGCAGGCTGCTGTCCTTAGAATGGCACCCACGTTGCGCACGTCGCTAACCTGATCTAAAATAATAAACAAGGGAGCCACTTGTTTTTCTTGTGCTTCACTAATCATGGTCTCTAAGTGGATAAAAGTCACAGGTGCAATTTGAGCTACAACACCTTGATGGTTCCCTTTAGTTAGTCTGTTGAGTTTTTCTATCGGGACATAGGAGGTGGGTATTTGTGCTTGGCGTATTTGTGCCTCTAGCGCTTTGAAAGTGGGGCCAGAGAGTCCTTTTTGTATGAAGACTTTACCGATGGACTCGTTGTTGCTGATGGCTTGTTCCACGGCATGGATGCCGTAAATATTTAGGCTTGTTGTCATGAAACGAAATTAAAAAAAAAACCACCCCGAAGGGTGGTTTCTTATGAAATGTTTAAAACGGCCTTAGTAAGCTTCTACGACATATTCGATATCGTTTGTAGCCCCACCAGTTTTGGTAATGGTTGCTATGATTTCGAATTCAGTCACTGGTGTCTCGATAAGGGTAGTTAAACCATTGTGATCAGTATGTGTAAATCTCACGTTAACACTAGATCCCGCCATACTCCAAGGGTCGACCCAAACCAAGTATACCCCGTCAGGATTCCAGTTACCGTTGAAGAAATCGCCCTCGAATCTACTCCCAGATGTTGAAGATTCGTAAAAGTTAGCAACAGCTGCGTCAGTGACGTACATATCCAAATCGTTTTCACTGTATGGTCCTTCCCAGTCTAAACTGATGGAGGACCATGGCTCAATGACACCGTCACCGTCATAATCAACAGGATAAGGGAAATCATAAGCACCATTGCTATCGACAGTGGTTAGTGAAATCTTATTAGATGTCATAACATATGGATCTGCTCCTGAGCTTAAGGCAACACCACTAACTTCCATAGAAGCTGTGTTTGGCGTGCCTGCAAACCTATTAGGATCGCCATTAAGCGCTGGCATAACAACCGAACCTGATCCAGTTGTAGAGCCAGCAGGAATTTCCACTGCACCTACTTCGTATGATCCGCCGTCAACAGATGTTGCGCGAACAGAAACTGTAGCAGCAACATCAAATGCTTGTGGCATTGTAACGGTGAATGCTATATTAGTTCCTGGAACAGCCATAGTGCGTCCTGCATCTAAAGTTGCAACTAAATTAACTTTAGCTTCTGTATCAACATAAGCTTCGGAGTAATCATCGTCACCACATGAAGTCAAAACCACTGCTGGTAAAAACAGTAATAATAGTTTTATATTTTTCATATTTATATCGATTTAAAAATTATAAACAGTTGATTACAGGAAGCATCCCTACAGACGGTGAAGCAGCTGCGAAGATTTGAGTACCTCCGGGAGTGTAAACTTCAAATGAACACTCAGAAGGGTACCAGTCACCTGTCCAGTTCCAAGACCATGACACAGTTCCAGCTGGAACATTCAACTCGTAAACACCAAAGGCACCTGGAAGACATCCGTCTTGGTAAGCTGTCCAGTCACCCCAGTAATCGCACAACATAGCGTACTCGGTTACACCATCAATGGTTACAGCAACGCCTTGACCTTGCCATCCATCGCCGTAGCTATCGTGCATAACGATTTCATACACACCAGGAACTGGAGGACAGTCTGTAAAAAGAACAAATCCAAAAGTCATGGCATTTTTGTATGATGATACGTCAATTAACTGAGATTGGGTATTACCAGGTCCAACGGTACCATTAGATGCGTCATAAGATGGCGTTTGTCCAGAGAACACGACGCCGTCGTTACGTGTAGCTTTTGCCACAAAGCTGAAAGTGTCACCATAGAAGAATGTCGAAACATCAACTCCAATAGCATCAGCAATCATTTGAGATGTAATGTTCAATGTTGCAGGGAAAGAAGAGATTGTAATAAAATCTTCTCCTGTATACAATGAACCTCCTACGTTAGCAGTTACAGTCAAGCTGTAAGAAGACACATTGCCGTTGGCATCATAAATGCCTTCAGAAATGTTGATGTCTTGAGGGTCTGGATACATGTCCAAAATAGCGTCCATGTTATCAAATCGCACAAAAGCACCTCTTTCGAGTTGGTGAGTTACGGGATTGCTAAATGTACTTTCGTCGGTACAAGAAACAAGAGTTAAACTCGCGATTGTTAAGAAATATAGTATTCTTTTCATATTCGAATATTAATTTGAGTTAATCGATAAAGCCAGCTGGGTTAGTATCCCAGAAAACTTGATCAGTTAGTGATTTTTGAACCAAATCAGGGTTGTCATTAGAGTTCAATTCTGAGCTAGGCAGATATAAACTTCTAGGGAATGCAGTTCCAGCAATCACTGATCCTTGAAGATCGGGATATCCAGTTCTGCGGTAGTTGTTATAAGATTCTACTCCATTACCAAAAAGGGCAATGTGGTATTCTTTCATAATAATAGCTAGTCTTTCCTGATCGTTAGCAGCATCGTCATACATTGATAAAACTGTTGTGACATAACTGTTAACTTCAGCGGCACTCATAGGGACACCTGCGAAACCAGCCACTTTAGACATTGACATACGGATACCAGCATCAAGAAGAGTTCTTGAATTTCCAGCAGCACCTAATCCAGCAGGAGCAGGCAAGGCTGCTTCGGCCAACATAAAGTGTGTGTATGTACCAGTTAGCATTGGATGTATACCTGCACCACCCATATTGGATGTAGCTGTTGTTGGTCCATTGGTTACACCATCATCGAATGCGCCACCACCTGGGTAAACACCGTTGGCGGTTCTGTAAAGACCATCGTTAGGAATACCTTCGTCATCACCGTGGTCACGTCCCCAGTATCCATCACCGATATAACAGTAATCGTATTCTGAAGCACCATCACATGGCAATAAGTCACCACCAATACCCAATGCTGCTCCTACATCTAAAGGATCTTCAAGGGTTTGTCTGTAGAAATAATAATTTAAACGTGGATCATCTAAAGGAGCTTCCCACTTCATCATATTCATGAGCGAGTTACTCTGATAGGTGTTTCCTGTTGTTAAATAGTCATTTGTAAAGAATGGATGACGGTTATTAGGGTTGGTTTCGTTTGTTCCGTATTGGAATTGGAAATCGTCCGCTGTAGTTGCGATAAAATTACCACTAGTAACAATGGCATTAACCGCACTAGCATTAGCACCTGATAGTTTAGTTGACACATACATCTTTAATTTAAGCGTATTGGCCAATTTCACCCATTTAGTCATGTCTCCATTGTAGAAAATGTCTTCGGGTTGAGCTGAACCAGTAGCGTTCAAATTAGTAATAGCTTCGTCAAGTTGAAGAAACATAGCATCGTAAATGGTCTGACCTGCATCCAAATTAGGAGCGGGAAATTCTGGATTTACGGCTTCAGTGTAAACTGCAGTACCGATCATATCCACCAAATTAACGTATGCAAATGCTTCTAAAACCTGTCCTATACCAACGTGGTTTGGAAGGTTACGAGCTGCTGAAATCTCTTTCAAAAGATTGAGATTAGTAGTGATTGAATAGGCACTAGACCATGCCCCATTCATTGTACCAGAACCTGCATTTGATGCATATGTTCCGAACATGTACCCTTGACGCGTAAAAGCACGTCCAGTACCAGACAATCCAGTGTGCTGTCCAGCAAAGGACAACTGAATGCTGTTCAGTACAAAACTAGGATCTGCTGAATCTACCGTTAGTGCGTTTGGATTCTCGTTGACGTCCAAATCCGTAGTTTCACACGAATAAGTCACAGCAAGTAACATCGCAAGAACAGGTAGTGTCCAGTTTATAGAAAAGAATTTATTTTTCATGATGTTATATATTAGAAAGTTAGTTTAACTCCTAAAGAGTATTGCTTGTACGAAGGGTCATTTTGGAAATCAAGTCCCTTTCCATTCGTAGGACCATTAGCACCCGAACCGAGTACTTCTGGGTCAAGATTCATATACTCTGGTAAGTTTGGTGCATTGTACCAAAGGTTGTTACCTGAGAATGTGAATGAGGCGCTACCAAAAGGTGTCTTTTCTAGTAAGTTCGCTGGTAAGTTGTAAGTCAAAGAGATATCTCTCAAACGAATAACACTAGCGTCATACACAACACCTTCGTCCACGTCCATCAAGTTGATGAAGTAAAGGTCGTTGGCACCAATTTGGATATTGTTATCAATCTTATCACCGTTGGCATCAAGTAATGGGTCTCCAGTGTTAGGATCGGCCAATACGCCAGGAATGATATAAGATCCTTCACGATCTTCAGTGTCTCGCGTTGTACCACGTCTTAACAAGTTAGATGCTGATACAGAATAGATGTCACCACCGTGGATATAATCCCACTGCATGGATAAGGTCATATTCTTGTAGCTGAACGTGTTAATGTTAGACATTCTCCAATCTTCGTTTGGATCACCGATGATTTTGTTATCAAGACCTAGGTCAGTACTGTAGATAACTTTACCTGTTTGAGGATTGATCAACAAATTACCTTGATCATCTCTTGCATAGTAAGTACCCCAGAACACACCGTAAGCCTCACCTTCGATAGCGTAGTTAACACCAGAAGAGATGTTTACACGATCAACAGGTAATTCGATAACAGTAGTTTCGTAAGCAGTGAACTGATTGTTCATGCTCCAGTTGAAACCTGTACCAGGATTCTGAAACAAATTAAGTGTTAAACCAATTTCTAAACCGTCTGTATCGACACGACCTGCGTTGATCAAGGTAGAAGAGAAACCAGTAGAAGCAGCTAAACTTGAGCTAAGAATCTGATCTGTAGTCGTGCGACGGTAAACAGAAAGCTCCAAGTCAACTAAATTGTCGAACATACGAGATTCAACACCGAATTCAACCTCCGTTAACAACTCCGGCTTGATGTTTGCATTTGGCAAGAAGCCACTTACAGCATTTGTGATGAGTGTGTTGTTAGAGTAAGAATTAATCCAAGCGTTTGAGTTTGAATTCAAAGTTGGTCGTGTTTGATAAGGACTAGGGAAGTTCGCTGAAGTACCATATCCTATACGGAATTTTAGGTAATCAATGAAAGTCTCTCTTAGGTTTTCAAACTGCGAAGAAGGAATCCAAGACAGAGATACAGAGGGGTAGAACAACGTTCTGTTGGCCTCCTCAACTGTAGATCCCCAATCATTTCTTCCTGCTACTGTCAAATAAGCATAGTCTTTATAGTCTACACGAACCTCACCGTAAAGACCGATAGTGTTTGTGAAAGATCTGAAATCGTAGGGTGTATGTGAAGTATAGTTGCTGTGATTATGGAAATCAAATACAACTTCCCCTTCACTCAACATACCACCTTGCTTGAAATTGGTATTTTTAGTCTCAACACCGACAATAACGTTCATATTGACATCATCACTAACATTCAAATCGCTAGCATTAACTTGCAAACGGTGGTTAGTAGTTCTGAAATTGTTAAAGTACGTTTGAAGATATCCAAGTGGATTCTGCGGGTTACGTCCGTTATACCAGTTTTTGTTCAACTCGTTATAGTTGTCCAAACTGTAAAGATAAGATACGTTTACATTGTCATTCACTTCATAGTTGAATTGTGACTTCAGGAATAAACGGTCAGTATCTCCAGTAAAACCAGTGTATTTTTGCTGCCAACGTGGGTTAACAATACTTACACGGTAATAAACACTAGAGTTGTCATTGGGATCTTCGAAAGGTAAACCTTGAATATCCAAGTTACGAGGAATCCATGTCAACAAAGTAAAGAAATCACGTGTTGGACGTCTGGTAAAGGTATTGGTATAACCAACGCTTGTATTGAAGCTAAGCTTATTGCTCAACTGTGCGCGTCCACCAAAGTTTAAGTTTAGACGACGAAGCGAGTTTTCAGGAATATATCCTTTTTGGTCCGTGTGACCAAGCGAAAAACTAACACCGTTATCTCTATCAAAGTTCTTGCTCATGACAACAGAAGTAGTTTGTCCACGACCAGTGTCGAAGAAATCATTTACGTTGTCTGGGTAAGCTTGATAGGTAGTTGTTGCACCAATGTATTCTGGAAAAGAAGCATTATAGGATGCAATACTTAAATGGTGGGGAACAGTTTGTCCTGCAAAAGCAGCACCCCAAGTTCCAAAATATGTTGTGTTAATGGTGTTATCAGCACCTTGTCCATACTTGTTTTGGAATTCTGGTAAGTTGGCCACTTCAAGAAATGAAGTAGTTGATGAAGCCGTAACTTCAAACTTCTTTTCAGTAGCACCACCACCTTGACCAGTTTTGGTCTCAATTACGATAACACCGTTACGACCATCTTGACCGTAAAGCGTTGAAGCCGCAAGGCCTTTTAAGACTGTAAGTGAAGCGATGTTGTTTGGATCGATATCAAAAGATCGACCTCCTGAAACTGGCGCTCCATCAATCACATAAAGTGGTTGGTTCGAACCAGAAATGGAGTTTTTTGATCGGATGATAATGTTGGCAGATGATCCTAAGAATCCACCACCAGCATTAACCTCTACACCAGAGACTTTACCGGATAAAAGACGAGAAACATCAGCTTCTGGCTTTGATTCGATAACTGCAGCGTCAACTGTAGCAACGGCATAACCAAGTGCTTTTTTCTCACGCTTGATACCTTGTGCAGTTACAACAACTTCCTCTAGGGCAGCTGCATCTTCTATTAGTGTAACGTTAATTGTGCTCGAAGAACCAACAGTTTGTTCAACTGTAGTCAATCCGAGGAAGCTAAATGTTAAAACATCACCTACCGAGGCACGAATTGTATAGTTACCATCAAAATCCGATTGGGAACCAGTGGTCGTTCCTTTGATGATAATGTTAACTCCAGGCAACGGCATTCCGGTGTTATCCGAAATTGTTCCTGAAACAACCTTTTCTTGTGCAAAAGAAAATTGCACTAGAAGCACTAGTAATAGCGTACAAAAGCCGCTAAACTTTGTTTTCATATTGGATTTATTTGAATTAGTCTTGACAAACTTCTTAAAAAAATCTTAATTAACCAATATTTAACTACAATTATTTCTTTAAAATTTTTAGAATTATATCGAAAAGCAAAAGAAATACTTAGAAATTGGTGGTAAATGATAGATGAAGTTTAGAATCAGATAATTTATAAGGCTGTCGGTTGGTTTGTCCGACGACCATTTGAAGTTTGAAGAGTCCACTAAATTGTTTTCGGGCCAGACCCAGTCCAATACCACTTAGTTTGTTTGTCTTTGAGCTTAACAGGCTATTCATCAGAGCGAGATCTATAACACTGTGAATATAGGTGGATGCATCCAATTTGTAACGGTATTCACTCCTCAGTAAGGCAAATCCGCTCGTACTGATACTATTTTCATTAAAACCTCGCAGTGTTTCTATGCCTCCAGTTCTCAATAATTCATTCTCCAAATATTGATCTGAAAATAAATAGGATGATTGAATATTAGTGAAAATAGAATGTCGCCGATCCAGTACAAATTCATATTGTCCAAATAAGGCTAAAGAACTTTGCTTGAGTGCAGAAGATTCGGCTTGTCGACGACCTAAATTGACTTCAATTGCAAATTTACTCGGTGAAATAAGTGTTGCAACTGAACTGGAAACCTTTTGAAATTGCACCCCTACACCCCAAAAGTGACCGTTGAAATTTTCAATTCCGTCATTATTTTCCTCAATTTTTGCGGACTGATTGGTCTCCCAAGACAATTGATACTGCCAGTTTGGATGTCGTTGATATTTAAGTCCAACAGTTTGACTACTATTTTGAAAAAGTGAATCTTTTCTGAAAATATGCAACCCTAAAGCTAAGCTCATGGGACTTCCGGCCAAGTAGGGGAGGGTCATGTTAAAGTTAAATTCTGTTTGGCCATTCGCCTGATTTAAATAGCGGAATTGCATTACTTCACCATAATTCAGATTATTGATTAGCATCAAATCAATTTCCCCAAAAATGCCAGTTTTATTGTTGTCGTCAGAATTGCCAAAACCCAAGAATCCTTCAAACCTGTTGGCTTTGTTTTTAGAGACATATATATATAGACTCGTTTTTTCTTCTGCAAACAATATAGCAGGCGCTTTCACTACTTCGGCGAAGCCTAATTGATTCAATCGATTTACCCTTTTGTTGAGTTCTTCAGGATTAGCAGTTTGGCCTATTTTGAGATTAGCATAGTATTTTAGAAACGATTGAGGGAAATTATCATAACCTTTGACCACTAATGCGTCTAGTTTTCTGCTGTTTGAACTCACTACGCTCAATGCTGCGTGCAACCCCTTATCTGAACGTCTTTGAATATTTGTCAATTGAACTTTAGCAAATGGTTGACCCTGCTCTGACAATTGCTGGGTTAAGTCCCGCAGGTAATTAGGGATATGTGAAAAAGCAATCACCACACTGTCGGTCTCACAACGCAGTACCTGTCTACAATAATCGAGTTGGCCTTCGTTTGAAGGTTTCAGAAGTTTCACCTCATGGATTTGAGAACCTAATTTCACTTTAACCTTAGCCATATTTGCAGCGGTAGTGTCGACAAGAAATTGTGCGTCTAAATATCCTTGGGCTTGAAGGCGAGAATTTAAAGTTGAAATGAAAAATGAAACTTGTCGTTTTGAAGATACTTCGATGGAATCTGTTAAAGTTCTTATATATTGACTGTCGTCATCAGAATCACCTTGGATGTCTAAGGTAAAATTCTGACTGAAGGATAGCGCAGATGTTGCGATCAATATCAAAACAGTCGAAAAGATGTGCTTAACTCCCATTAGTGCAGCTCGGTGGTTTTATTAACGCAAAAATGAAGGTTTTAATTTAGTTTTGCGAAAAACTTAAAGAAAAAGAAAAATTAAATAGCCGATGTTTGAATTAACAATTTTAATTTCTACATTTGCAGCCCTTTTATATGGAGGAAAAACAAATTTTGTAAAAGAATTATGCCAACAATTTCACAGTTAGTAAGAAAAGGTCGGTCGAAGATTGTAAAGAAAAGCAAATCGGCAGCCCTAGACTCATGTCCACAAAGAAGAGGAGTTTGTACACGTGTATATACAACCACTCCTAAGAAGCCAAATTCCGCCATGCGTAAGGTGGCTCGTGTGCGTTTAACAAATGGTAATGAAGTCAATGCTTACATTCCAGGAGAGGGTCATAATTTACAAGAACACTCCATTGTTTTGGTAAGAGGAGGAAGGGTAAAAGACCTTCCAGGTGTGAGATATCATATCGTGCGTGGGGCGCTGGACACCGCTGGTGTAGCAGGTCGTACGCAACGACGTTCAAAATATGGCGCAAAGCGACCAAAAAACTAATACAGTAATTTTCAGAATACTTAAATGAGAAAAAGACAGGCCAAAAAGAGACCGTTACTTCCAGATCCAAAGTTCAACGATCAGTTAGTTACACGATTTGTTAACATGATGATGTGGGAAGGAAAAAAATCGGTTGCCTTTAAGATTTTTTACGATGCCATTGATGTGGTTGAATCCAAAAAAACTGATGAAGAGAAAACTGCTTTAGAAGTGTGGAAGGATGCTTTGTCTAATGTTATGCCTCACGTCGAAGTGAGAAGCCGCAGAGTTGGTGGTGCTACATTTCAAATTCCAATGCAAATTCGTCCAGACAGAAAAATCTCTACTGCTATGAAATGGTTAATCGGTTATGCTCGCAAGCGTAACGAAAAATCAATGGCTATGAAACTGGCGAACGAAATCCTTGCAGCGGCTAAAGAAGAAGGAGCAGCTGTGAAGAAAAGAACGGATACGCACAAAATGGCCGAGGCGAACAAGGCGTTTTCACATTTTAGATTCTAATAAATGGCAAGAGATTTAAAATACACCCGAAATATTGGGATCGCTGCGCATATTGACGCAGGTAAAACAACCACTACAGAGCGTATTTTATACTATACAGGTGTTTCTCATAAAATTGGAGAAGTGCATGATGGTGCAGCTACAATGGACTGGATGGAACAAGAGCAAGAGCGCGGTATTACCATCACCTCTGCTGCTACAACTTGTACATGGGAATTTCCTATGGAAAATGGAAAGCCTACTGCAGAAGCTCAAAAATACCATTTCAATATTATTGATACTCCTGGTCACGTTGATTTTACCGTAGAAGTAAATCGTTCCTTGCGTGTTCTTGACGGATTAGTTTTCCTTTTCAGTGCAGTGGACGGTGTCGAGCCGCAATCTGAAACTAACTGGAGATTAGCCGACAATTATAAAGTACCACGTATGGGCTTTGTCAACAAGATGGATCGTCAAGGATCTAATTTTTTGGCTGTTTGTAAGCAGGTAAAAGAAATGCTAGGTTCCAATGCTGTACCAATCGTTTTACCAATTGGTGATGAAGCCGATTTTAGAGGCGTTGTCGATTTGGTAAAAAACCGAGCTATTGTATGGCATGAAGATTCATTAGGAGCCACTTTTGACGAAATTGATATTCCTGAAGATATGAAAGAGGAAGCGAGAGAATTTCGCGCTCTTTTGATCGAGGAAGTTGCTGGTTATGACGAAAATCTTCTAGAGAAATTCATGGAAGATGAAGACTCTATTACCGAAGATGAGGTTCATGCAGCGCTTCGTGCTGCGGTCATGGACATGTCCATTATACCTATGGTTTGTGGATCGGCCTTTAAAAACAAAGGAGTTCAGTTTCTTTTAGATGCTGTTTGCCGCTATTTACCTTCGCCAGTCGATAAAGAAGCAATTGTTGGAACCCATCCTGATACAGGTGTGGAGATTTCTCGCAAGCCTGACGTTAAAGAGCCTTTTGCGGCCTTAGCGTTTAAAATTGCAACCGATCCTTTTGTAGGTCGTTTGGCATTTTTCCGCACCTATTCTGGTCGTTTAGATGCTGGGTCCTATGTCTTGAATAACAGATCTGGTAAAAAAGAACGTATTTCACGTATCTATCAAATGCATTCCAACAAACAAAATGCTATCGATTACATCGAAGCTGGTGACATTGGTGCAGCTGTAGGATTTAAAGATATTAAAACTGGAGATTCGTTGTCTGACGAAAAGGCGCCAATTGTTTTGGAGAGCATGGATTTTCCAGATCCAGTAATTGGTATTGCTGTCGAGCCAAAAACCAAGGCGGATGTCGATAAGTTGGGAATGGCTTTGGCTAAATTGGCCGAAGAGGATCCGACTTTTACAGTTCGTACTGATGAGGCCTCAGGACAAACAATCATCTCTGGTATGGGTGAGCTACACCTCGATATTATCGTTGATCGTTTGAGACGTGAGTTCAAAGTCGAAGTTAACCAAGGGCAGCCGCAAGTAGAATATAAAGAAGCCATTACCCAAAAAGCCGATCATAGAGAGGTTTATAAAAAGCAATCAGGTGGTCGTGGTAAATTTGCTGATATTGTATTTACACTTGAACCGGCCGAAGAAGGAAAGGTTGGCTTGGAATTTGTTTCTGCAATCAAGGGTGGTAATATCCCAAAAGAATTTGTTCCTTCTGTCGAAAAAGGATTCAAAATGGCTATGGTCAATGGGCCTTTGGCAGGTTACGAAGTAGACGCAATGAAAGTTACACTAACCGATGGATCCTACCACGATGTGGATTCGGATCAATTGTCATTCGAGCTAGCTGCCAAATTAGGATTTAAGGCTGCTGCTAAGGCTGCCAAAGCCGTAATCATGGAGCCCTTGATGAAGCTAGAAGTTTTGACTCCTGAAGAAAACATGGGTGATATTGTTGGAGATTTGAACCGACGCCGTGGGCAAGTTAACGATATGGGTGATCGTGCAGGATCGAAGGTTGTAAAAGCTATTGTGCCTCTTTCGGAGATGTTTGGCTATGTAACTTCTTTACGTACACTGTCATCTGGTCGTGCCACCTCCACAATGGAATTTTCGCACTATGCCGAAACTCCAAGTAATATATCTGAAGAAGTAATTAAAGCAGCTAAAGGCCTATAAGGCTTTAAATTTTTAAGACATGAGTCAAAAAATTCGAATTAAACTAAAATCTTACGATCACAATTTGGTTGATAAATCAGCTGAGAAGATTGTTAAAACGGTAAAAAGTACTGGAGCTGTTGTTACTGGTCCAATTCCATTACCAACGCACAAAAAAATCTTTACTGTTTTGCGTTCGCCTCACGTGAACAAAAAATCTAGAGAACAATTTCAATTGAGTTCATACAAACGCCTTTTGGACATTTACAGTTCATCAAGTAAAACTATTGATGCGCTAATGAAATTGGAATTACCTAGCGGCGTAGAGGTCGAAATTAAAGTGTAATTGGGCCTGTTAGGTTTTAAAATTATTAAAGAACTGCAACTGCAGTTCTTTTTTTTTATCAAAACTTAAAATGGTTTGTGGTTTTTGATCGCGGGAGAGGAGATGAAGGCGTGACAACTTTAATTTTCGATTGCACCTAGTCTGGTTATTGTTAAGAAGTTCGGTAGGGGAATGCCTTAGCTGATGTGAACAGCAACCATTATTATAAATTTTTACTGCGAGGACCGTCAGATTAGCTGTCCTGTTCCAGAAACAGTAATCTTAAGCCCATGCTATGTTTTCCTCGCTTGTATATTTTTGTAAAACCTGTTCCTTTCAATTACTACCCATTCTGTTAGTCAAAATTATGATTGGGTATAAAGGTTTGCCTGATTTGTCTGGACAGCAACTACTTTCTCGGCCCACAATTGATTTGACTACTCCAGAAATTAAGACTGTCGAAGTTTTGGTGGATAGGTGTCAAATAGTGATTGCCTGAATTATAACCTATACTTCAATTAATTCCTGTAAAATAATAGCTCAATAGCGTGTAAATAAAGAAAAAAAGAATACATTTGCAGCTCCAAAAACAGCAAGATATGCTGTTGCGGTATTTTACTCATTAATTTTCAATGAGTTACATGTCCGGCGCTTGAGGCAAAGGAAAAACGGAAAAAATATAATCTCAGGGTTGAAATTATATTTCGACCCTAATTTTTTAAAATAAAACAATAAATATTATACAATGTCTGGGTTAATTGGAAAAAAAATTGGAATGACCAGCATCTATAACGAGAATGGAAAGAATCTTCCTTGTACCGTTATTGAAGTGGGTCCTTGCGTTGTTACCCAAGTCAGAACCGAAGAAGTGGACGGCTATGCTGCCCTTCAGTTAGGTTTCGATGACAAGACAGAAAAAAGTGCCGTTAAAGCCGAATTGGGTCATGCCAAGAAAGCTGGAACAACTGTCAAATCGAAAGTAGCTGAATTCAAAGATTTTGATGAGGAATACCAACTCGGTGATGTTATCACCGTTGATCTTTTTAGAGAGGGAGAATTTGTCGACGTTTCGGCAACATCAAAAGGTAAAGGTTTTCAAGGTGTAGTAAAGCGTCATGGCTTTGCTGGTGTTGGACAGGCCACACACGGTCAGCACAACCGACTTAGAGCGCCAGGATCTATTGGGGCTGCGTCCTATCCTGCACGTGTTTTTAAAGGCATGCGAATGGCTGGTCGTATGGGGAATGAAACAGTAACTATTCAAAACTTGCGAGTGTTGAAAGTTATGCCAGAGAAAAACCTACTTGTTGTTAAAGGTTGTGTTCCTGGTCACAAAAACGCTTACGTATTAATTACCAAGTAATGAAGATAGCAGTTAAAGATATCAAAGGAAATGACACTGGTCGTTCGGTAGATTTACCGAAAGACGTGTTCGTAATTGAGCCTAACAATCATGCCATCTATTTGGACGTGAAGCAATACTTGGCTAATCAGCGTCAAGGGACTCATAAAGCCAAAGAAAAGGCTGAAATTACTGGAAGTACCCGGAAAATCAAAAAACAAAAAGGTACTGGAACCGCTCGTGCAGGAAGTATCAAGTCTGGTGTTTTTAGAGGTGGAGGTCGTTTTTTCGGTCCAAGACCAAGAAACTACGGATTTAAGTTAAATAAAAACACCAAACGTTTAGCGCGGAAATCTGCACTAAGCTTGAAGGCGAGTGAGAAGGCTATTATGGTAGTCGAAGACTTCAATATGGATGCGCCAAAAACTCAAGATTTTAAAGCCATTTTGACGGCATTGAATATAGCCGATAAAAAATCCTTGTTTGTGACTTCTGATGTTAACAAGAATTTATATCTCTCGTCACGTAACTTGACCCATTCGAAAGTCATTGTAAATTCTGAATTGAATACTTACGCCATAATGAATACCAATGCATTGGTTTTGTGTGAAAGTGCCATTGCAGGAATCGAAACCAATTTAAGCAAATAATGAAGTCATGAGTATCGTAATCAGACCTATTATTACTGAGAAAGCCTCGACTGCTACAGAGCGTTACAACCGTTACAGCTTTGAAGTAGCGCCAAAGGCCAATAAAATTGAAATAAAAAATGCTGTAGAATCCGCTTACGGAGTGTCAGTAGAAAAGGTGAGAACTATTATTGTTCGAGCCGAACGTAGAACACGTCACACCAAAACAGGTTTGCAACGCAGTAAAAGCGCCGTTGTTAAAAAAGCTATCGTCCAGTTGGCCGAAGGCGAAACCTTGGATCTTTACGCTAACTTATAAGTAGTCAACATGGCAACAAGAAAATTAAAACCGATAACCCCCGGACAACGATTTAGAGTTGTGAATGGCTTTGACGCCATCACTACTGACAAGCCCGAAAAGAGCTTGATTAGTCCTTTGAAGCGTTCAGGTGGTCGTAACAACACTGGTAAAATGACGATGCGTCACATCGGTGGTGGCCACAAAAAACGTTACAGAATCATCGATTTCAATCGTAACAAGCTGTCTATGCCAGCTGAAGTAGTCTCTATTGAGTACGATCCTAATAGAACTGCATTCATTGCTTTGGTAAAATATGAAGATGGTGAGAAGCGTTACATTATAGCTCAAAATGGTTTGACTGTTGGTCAGACTGTTGTCTCTGGAGTAGGTGCTCCACCTGAAATTGGAAACGCTATGCCAATGAGTGAAATTCCCTTAGGAACTATCATTTCATGCGTTGAGTTGCAACCGGGTCATGGGGCTGTTTTAGCTCGTTCGGCTGGTACATTTGCTCAGCTTATGGCTAGAGATGGAAAATATGCTACCATTAAGTTGCCATCGGGTGAAACAAGAATGATTATGGCCAATTGTTTTGCGACTATTGGCGTTGTATCCAATTCTGATCATCAATTGCTCGTTTCTGGTAAAGCAGGACGTAGCCGTTGGTTGGGTCGTCGTCCACGTACGCGACCTGTCGCCATGAACCCTGTCGATCACCCCATGGGTGGTGGAGAAGGTCGTGCTTCTGGTGGTCATCCTCGTTCACGCAATGGCATCCCTGCAAAAGGATACCGTACGCGTAACAAGAATAAAGCAAGCAGTAAATTCATTATTGAACGTCGTAAGAAATAGAACAATATGTCAAGATCATTAAAAAAAGGACCTTACGTTCACTATAAGCTGGAAAAGAAAGTAGCAGACAATGTTGCTTCAAATAAAAAGACGGTTATTAAAACTTGGTCACGTGCCAGTATGATTACACCTGATTTTGTAGGTCAAACTTTTGCGGTTCACAACGGTCGCCAGTTTGTTCCAGTTTATGTCACTGAAAATATGGTAGGTCACAAATTGGG
Organism: Flavobacteriaceae bacterium; assembly: GCA_030835825.1. Classification (GTDB taxonomy): domain Bacteria; phylum Bacteroidota; class Bacteroidia; order Flavobacteriales; family Flavobacteriaceae; genus JALRKI01. Next base: position 56,044 of record JAURRA010000016.1, on the reverse strand, counting down.
AGAGTTTTCACCAACAAGATCCTTTAGAGGTCATGCAGGTGCGAAAAATAAAGGCAAAAAATAATAGCTATGGGAAGTCGTAAAAATCAAATGGCTGAAACTATTAAGGCCGATAAAAAAGATGTTGCATTCGCCAAACTAAACAATTATCCAAGTTCGCCGCGTAAAATGCGTTTGGTTGTAGATTTAGTTCGCGGTAAGCAAGTTGAAGACGCACTCAATATTTTGAAGTTTAGCAAGCAACACGCATCGAGACCTTTGTCAACCTTGTTGTTGTCTGCCATTGCCAACTGGCAATCAAAGAACGAAGGGTCAGACCCTGAGCAAGCTAACTTGTTCATTAAAGAAATTCGTGTAGATGGGGGAACCATGTTGAAGCGTTTGCGTCCAGCACCACAAGGTCGCGCTCACCGCATCAGAAAACGTTCCAATCATGTGACGCTAGTTCTAGGTCAAACTATTAATACTGAAACTATTTAATTCATGGGACAGAAAACGAATCCAATCGGTAATAGATTAGGTATCATCCGTGGTTGGGAGTCCAACTGGTATGGTGGCAATGATTACGGAGATAAATTAGCCGAAGACGACAAAATCCGCAAATACATTCACACGCGTTTAGCTAAGGCAAGTGTCTCACGTGTTATTATTGAAAGAACACTAAAGTTAGTTACTGTTACAGTTACAACAGCGCGTCCTGGTATCATCATTGGTAAAGGTGGTCAAGAGGTTGATAAGCTGAAAGAGGAACTTAAAAAACTTACGGACAAAGAGGTTCAATTGAACATCATCGAAATAAAACGTCCAGAAGTAGATGCTTATTTGGTAGGAATGAGTGTTGCTCGTCAAATTGAGAGTCGTATTTCATACAAAAGAGCTATTAAAATGGCCATAGTAGCGGCAATGCGCTTAAATGCTGAGGGTATCAAAATCCAAATCAGTGGTCGATTAAACGGAGCTGAGATGGCGCGTAACGAACACTTCAAAGAAGGTCGTATTCCCTTGTCTACTTTTAGAGCAGATATTGATTATGCCCTAGTAGAAGCACATACCACATACGGCCGTTTAGGGATCAAAGTGTGGATCATGAAAGGTGAAGTCTATGGAAAGCGTGAGTTATCGCCCTTAGTAGGCCTTTCAACCAAGCAATCAAAACCAGGAGGACGCAGCGGTGGAAATCGTCGCGCACGTAAATAATTTAATCGGATTGAGACATGTTACAACCGAAAAGAACTAAATACAGAAAGTTACAAAAGGGCCGAATGAAAGGTAATTCGGGTCGAGGACATTTGTTGTCAAATGGAATGTTTGGTATCAAAGCTTTAGATTCTGTTTTCATTACTTCACGTCAAATAGAGGCAGCGCGTATAGCAGCTACTCGTTTCATGAAGCGTGAAGGACAACTCTGGATCAAAATATTTCCTGATAAACCGATTACTAAAAAACCACTTGAGGTTCGTATGGGTAAGGGTAAAGGTGCCGTTGAATATTACGCTGCTGTTGTAAAACCAGGAAGAATTCTTTTTGAAGTCGGAGGCGTATCAGCTGAGGTAGCTAAAGAGGCACTGCGGTTAGCAGCTCAAAAGCTTCCTGTTAAAACCAGATTCATCACCGCTCGAGATTTCGAAGCATAATTGACCGAAAATGAAACAGTCAGAAATTAAAGAATTGTCTTTAGAGCAATTGGAAGAAAAGCTAAGCACCTTAAAAGGTGAATACGCAACTATGAAAATGACACATGCATTGACACCGTTGGAGAATCCATTGTCATTGCGTAAGACACGCAGAAACATTGCACGTCTTGCAACGGAATTAACTAATAGAGCCATACAATAAAGTATCGATCTGAGCTATGGAAAATAGAAATTTAAGAAAAGAGCGTATCGGTGTAGTCACCAGCAATAAGATGCAAAAGTCTATTGTGGTTGCCGAAGTTAAAAAAGTGAAACATCCCATGTACGGAAAATTCGTTTTGAAAACGAAGAAGTATGTGGCTCACGATGAAACTAATGACTGCAACATTGGAGATACAGTGAAAATAATGGAAACCCGTCCTTTGAGTAAATCAAAGTGCTGGAGACTTGTAGAAATTATCGAAAGAGCGAAATAATATGTTACAGCAAGAATCTAGATTAAAAGTAGCGGATAACACAGGAGCCAAGGAGGTTTTGACTATTCGTGTTTTGGGAGGGACCAAGCGTCGTTACGCTTCTGTAGGTGACAAAATTGTTGTCACTGTTAAAGAAGCTACGCCCAATGGTAACGTAAAAAAAGGAACAGTTTCTACCGCAGTGGTGGTGCGCACAGTCAAAGAGGTGCGCCGTCCCGATGGATCATACATCCGCTTTGATGACAATGCATGTGTGTTGTTGAACCCAACTGGAGAAATGAGAGGGACGCGTGTTTTTGGTCCTGTTGCTCGGGAGTTGCGTGACAAGCAATTTATGAAAATCGTTTCACTAGCCCCTGAGGTACTATAAGTTGATAAAGAGATGAAAAAAATTAAACTAAGAACAGGAGATACAGTTCGCGTGCTTGCAGGCGATCACAAGGGTGCCGAAGGTAAAATCTTGAAAATCACTAAAGATAAATCTAAGGCAATTGTAGAAGGGGTTAATATGGTAAAAAAACATAATAAACCCAGTGCTCAAAACCCTCAAGGAGGTATTATTGAAAAGGAAGCAGCTTTGCATTTATCAAATCTTTCACTTATTTCTAAAGATGGTGCCGCTACAAGAGTGGGATATCGCATGGAAAAAGACAAGAAAGTTCGATATGCTAAGAAAACTAATGACTTAATCTAATCGTCATGTCATACGTACCAAGATTAAAACAAGAATATAAGGATCGCGTTATTTCCACCCTTAAAGAGGAATTTGGTTACAAGAGTGTAATGCAAGTGCCAAAATTGGAGAAAATTGTAATTTCGCGTGGTGTTGGAGCCGCCGTAGCTGATAAGAAACTTATCGATTATGCGGCTGATGAAATCACTCGAATTGCTGGTCAAAAGGCCATAACGACTATTTCTAAGAAAGATGTCGCATCGTTCAAACTTCGTAAGGGCATGCCAATTGGTGTGAAAGTAACGCTTCGCGGTGAACGTATGTACGAATTTTTGGATCGTCTGGTCACCACAGCGCTGCCTCGTGTAAGAGATTTTAGCGGAATTAAAGCTACTGGTTTTGACGGTCGCGGAAATTATAGCTTAGGGGTTCTTGAACAAATCATTTTCCCTGAAATCAATATTGATCAGGTTAATAAAATTGACGGAATGGATATCACTTTTGTGACCACTGCATCAACGGACAAAGAAGCGAAATCATTATTAACCGAACTAGGTTTACCTTTTAAAAAGAATTAATATGGCTAAAGAATCAATGAAAGCTCGCGAAGTTAAACGCGAAAAAACAGTTGCCACTTACGCTGCAAAACGCAAAGCTTTGAAAGAGGCTGGCGATTATGAAGCGCTTCAAAAGTTACCTAAAAACGCCTCTCCAATTCGCATGCACAATCGCTGCAAGTTGACAGGCCGTCCGAAAGGATATATGAGAACTTTTGGACTTTCGCGTGTTATGTTCCGTGAAATGGCTAACAAAGGGCTTATTCCAGGTGTTAAAAAATCTAGTTGGTAAAAACATTTTAAAATCAGCAAATCATGTATACAGATCCTATTGCAGATTATTTGACTCGCGTTCGTAACGCCATTAGTGCCAAGCACCGCGTGGTGGATATTCCAGCGTCAAATTTGAAAAAAGAAATCACCAAAATTTTGTTCGATCAGGGCTTTATTTTGAGCTATAAATTTGAAGAGAATGTTGTTCAAGGTAACATCAAAATCGCTTTAAAATATACAGCAGATACTAAAGAATCAGTAATCAAAGAAATCCAACGTATCAGTAGACCAGGACTTCGAAAATATTCTCATTCAGGTGACTTACCCAGAATTTTGAATGGTTTAGGTATTGCAATCATTTCCACTTCAAAAGGTGTGATGACTGACAAACAAGCCAGAAGAGAGAATGTGGGTGGGGAAGTTTTGTGTTACGTTTATTAGAAATATAATAGAGCTATGTCTAGAATAGGAAATAATCCAATCCCAGTGCCAAGCGGCGTTACCGTCTCAATAGAGAATAACGTATTGACCGTAAAAGGTAAATTGGGAGAACTTTCGCAAGCTTACGAGCATGTAGAAGTAACATTTGAAGAAAACGAGCTAAGAGTAGCGCGTCCTTCAGACAGCAAATTGCACCGCACCATGCACGGACTTTATCGTTCATTGGTCAACAATATGGTGAAAGGCGTTTCAGAAGGTTTTACAAAAGAACTCGAATTGGTTGGTGTCGGTTATCGCGCAAGCAACCAAGGTCAAAAATTAGATTTGTCCTTAGGATTCTCCCACAATATTGTTTTAAACGTTGCGCCAGAGGTGTCTCTAGAGACCATTTCTGAAAAGGGAAAAAATCCAATAATCAAACTTGTGTCACATGACAAGCAGTTGGTTGGACAAGTTGCAGCCAAAATCCGATCATTCAGAAAACCTGAACCTTACAAAGGGAAAGGTGTGAAGTTCGTTGGCGAACAATTGAGAAGAAAAGCAGGTAAATCAGCATAAACTTAATTAGAATGGGATTAACAAAACGCGAAAGAAGACTTCGCATCAAAAGTCGAATCAAGAAAACGGTTACTGGAACATCAGAACAACCGAGACTTGCAGTATTTCGTTCTAATAACGAAATCTACGCACAGGTTATTGACGACATCAAGGGAACCACATTGGTTGCTGCGTCATCACGTGACAAGGGTATTGCTGAATCGAAGGGGAGCAAACTTGAAGTTGCTGCTCTAGTTGGTAAATCTGTTGCTGAAAAGGCTGTTGCAGCTGGAATCGTTAAAATTGCCTTTGATAGAGGCGGTTGTTTATATCACGGAAGAGTTAAATCATTGGCAGACGGTGCCCGAGAAGGGGGACTTAAATTTTAATAAGCTATGTATCAAAAATATAAAAACGCAGAATTGGTAAAACCGGGAGGTCTTGATTTGAAAGATCGTTTAGTGGGTGTGCAGCGTGTTACTAAAGTAACTAAGGGTGGTCGTGCTTTTGGATTTTCAGCTATTGTAGTTGTAGGAGACGAAGCAGGTGTAGTTGGACACGGTCTTGGAAAATCTAAAGATGTGTCATCTGCAATTGCCAAAGCTGTTGAAGATGCCAAGAAAAACTTAGTGCGCATACCCTTATTGAAAGGTACTTTACCTCATGCCCAAAAAGGTAAATATGGTGGAGCACGGGTTAATATCATCCCAGCAGCACCTGGTACTGGTGTTATTGCCGGTGGTGCAGTGCGTGCTGTACTTGAAGCCGTTGGTGTCCACGATGTGTTGTCAAAGTCTCAAGGCTCATCAAACCCTCACAATGCTGTAAAGGCCACATTTGATGCCTTGTTGCAACTTAGAGATGCAAGAGTTATTGCGAAACATCGCGGTATCTCAATGGATAAACTTTTTAAAGGATAATTATCATGGCAAGAATCAAAGTCACAAAACGCAAAAGTGCTATTAATCGCACAAAACGTCAAAAGCTCACCCTAGAAGCTTTAGGTTTGAGTAAAATTGGTCAGTCCGTAGAGCATGACGCAACGCCTAGCATTCTAGGTATGGTAACAAAAGTTAATCATTTGGTTTCTGTTGAAGAAATCTAAATAGCTATATAAGCATGGAATTAAACAATTTACAACCAGCAGCAGGCTCTGTTAAGAGCGAAGGTAAACGCATTGGACGCGGTCAAGGATCGGGTAAAGGTGGAACAGCTACTCGTGGTCACAAAGGAGCTAAGTCTCGTTCTGGTTATTCTAAAAAGATTGGTTTTGAAGGTGGCCAAATGCCGCTACAACGTCGCGTGCCAAAGTTTGGTTTTAAAAACATTAATCGTGTTGAATATCAAGGGATCAACCTTGATACGATCCAAGAATTGGTAGAGGCTAAAAAGATCAAGGGCTCTCTTGGGTTAGAAGATATGATGTCCTTACGTTTATCAACTCAAAATGATTTGGTAAAAATCTTGGGTCGGGGTGAATTAAAAGCGGCAGTCAAAGTTACAGCCCATAAATTTACAGCAACAGCTAAAGCAGCCATTGAAACTGCTGGAGGGGAAGCTATAACTCTATAAGCACCAAATTGAATTATGAAGTTTATCGATAACATAAAAAACGTCTGGCGAATTACCGAACTCAAGGATAGAATCCTTTTGACGCTTGGTTTGTTGTTGGTATATCGTTTTGGAGCTCAAGTCGTGCTTCCCGGTATAGACCCAACACTCTTAGAAGGTTTGAACAACAGCACCGATAGTGGGTTGCTTGGTCTTTTGAACGCCTTTACAGGTGGTGCCTTTGCCAACGCATCGATATTTGCTTTGGGTATTATGCCATACATTTCTGCATCTATTGTGGTGCAGTTGATGGGGCTTGCGATTCCTTATTTGCAAAAACTTCAGAAAGAAGGAGAGAGTGGTCGTCGTAAGATCAATCAAATAACCCGTTGGTTAACTATTGCCATTTGTTTGGTTCAAGCTCCTAGCTATTTAGCAAGTTTACCGTCACTAGGAATTCCTACCGAAGCCTTCTTACTAGGTCAAAGCGGTGTGTTCTACTTTTCATCGGTAGCTATTTTGGTAACTGGCTGTATTTTTGCCATGTGGTTAGGCGAGAAAATTACCGATAAGGGTATTGGAAACGGTATTTCTCTTTTAATTATGGTAGGTATTATTGCCAATTTGCCACAGGCGTTTTTGCAAGAATTTACATCCCGAGTGAGTGAATCAAACGGTGGATTAATTATGGTATTGATCGAACTTGTTGTTTGGTTAGTCATCATTTTATTGTCCGTTCTTTTGGTTATGGCAGTGCGAAAGATCGCCGTGCAATATGCCAGACGTTCTACCTCTGGGAGCTATGACAGTACTGCTGCCGCAGGTGCACGTCAGTATATACCTTTAAAGCTGAATGCTTCTGGTGTAATGCCAATCATTTTTGCCCAAGCTATCATGTTTGTACCTTCATTAATAGGTGGTAGTGGTATGCTCAAGGATACAGGGACAGGACAATGGCTTCAAGCGCAGTTTTCAGATATTTTTGGTTTAACTTATAATATCGTTTTTGGAATTTTGATTATTGTGTTTACTTATTTTTACACAGCGATCACCGTACCAACAAACAAAATGGCCGACGATTTGAAGCGCAGTGGTGGTTTTATACCAGGAATCCGACCGGGTACAGAGACATCTGAATACCTCGATCGTATCATGTCGCAAATTACATTGCCAGGGTCAGTATTCTTGGCCTTATTGGCAGTATTCCCGGCCATCATTGTCAAGTTGATGAATGTTCAAGCAGGATGGGCTATCTTTTTTGGAGGAACATCTCTTTTGATTATGGTAGGTGTGGCTATTGACACCATGCAACAAATCAATTCCTATTTGCTTAATAAGCATTATGACGGCTTGATGAAAACGGGAAAAAACAGAAAATCAATAGTATAACTGAACTATGGCAAAACAATCCGCAATAGAACAAGATGGCACAATCAAGGAAGCATTATCCAATGCAATGTTCCGTGTTGAATTGGAAAATGAGCATGTTGTTACAGCCCATATATCAGGTAAAATGAGAATGCATTATATTAAACTATTGCCTGGTGATCGTGTGAAACTCGAAATGAGTCCTTACGATTTGTCAAAGGCTAGAATAACTTATCGATACTAAAACTATGAAAGTAAGAGCATCCATAAAAAAGAGAAGTGCAGATTGTAAAATCGTACGACGTAAAGGACGACTTTACGTGATCAACAAAAAGAATCCTAAATTCAAACAAAGACAAGGGTAACTATGGCAAGAATTGCAGGGGTAGACATCCCAAAACAGAAACGCGGCGTTATCGCTTTGACTTACATCTTTGGTGTGGGTAAAAGTCGCGCAAAAGAAATATTGGATCAGGCTAAGGTCGATGAAAACAAAAAAGTAAACGATTGGAGTGACGACGATATCAGTAATATCCGAGCGGCAGTAGCTACTTTTACTATTGAAGGTGAATTGCGCTCAGAAACACAATTGAACATCAAGCGATTGATGGATATTGGTTGTTATCGTGGTATTCGCCATAGAGCTGGTTTGCCATTGAGAGGGCAACGTACTAAAAACAACTCGCGAACAAGAAAAGGTAAACGTAAAACGGTTGCCAATAAGAAAAAAGCTACTAAATAATATATAGCATGGCTAAATCTAATACTAAAAAACGTAAGGTTATTGTTGAGTCGACTGGCGAGGCACATGTCACGGCATCATTCAATAATATCATAATTTCCCTAACCAATAAAAAGGGTGATGTCATTTCTTGGTCTTCAGCTGGTAAAATGGGCTTTAGAGGATCTAAGAAAAATACACCTTATGCTGCTCAGCTTGCTGCCGAGGATGCGGTTTCCGTGGCCAAAGAAGCTGGTTTGCGCAAAGTAAAAGTCTATGTTAAGGGACCGGGAGGTGGACGCGAGTCTGCCATTCGTACTTTACATAACAACGGTGTAGAAGTAACAGAGATTATCGACGTTACTCCAATGCCGCACAATGGGTGTCGTCCACCGAAGAGAAGACGAGTTTAATTTATACTAACAGCATGAGTGCGCTATTGGTTGTCGAAGGATAGCTAGACCTTAATTCACAACAGCACTTTTAAATTCAATTAGAATGGCAAGATACATTGGTCCAAAAACAAAAATCGCTCGGAAATTCGGAGAAGCAATTTACGGCGAAGACAAAGCGTTTGAAAAACGCAATTATCCTCCGGGACAACACGGTAATACCCGTCGTCGTGGAAAAAAATCTGAGTATGCAATCCAACTACAGGAGAAGCAAAAAGCAAAATACACCTATGGTGTACTTGAGCGTCAGTTCCGTAATATGTTTAAAAAAGCTACTGCTTCTAGAGGTATTACTGGTGAAGTGTTGCTTCAATTGTGTGAATCTCGTTTAGACAACGTTGTTTTCCGTATGGGAATAGCTCCTAGTCGCAGCGCTGCAAGACAACTGGTGTCGCACAGACACATTACTGTCAATGGTGGTATAGTTAATATTTCTTCCTTTTCAGTGAAAGCTGGCGATGTGGTTGGAGTTCGTGAGAAGTCTAAATCTATGGAAGCCATTACCCAATCTCTAGCAGCGTCCAATCCTGTTTATGAATGGATGACATGGAATGATGAAACCATGCAAGGTACATTCGTTTCCGTGCCTGAGCGAATTCAAATTCCAGAAAACATCAATGAACAATTCATTGTTGAATTATACTCGAAATAAAAACTTAGAAGATAAAACATGGCAATATTAAACTTTCAAAAACCCGATAAAGTTATCATGATCGATTCAACCGATTATGAAGGCAAGTTCGAATTTAGACCACTAGAACCTGGATATGGATTGACTGTGGGCAACGCATTGCGTCGTGTGCTTTTGTCATCTTTGGAAGGATTTGCGATCACTTCCCTGCGCATTGAGGGTGTTGAACATGAATTCTCTACTATCTCGGGTGTAGCCGAAGATGTTACCGAAATTGTTTTAAACCTAAAGCAAATTAGACTTAAACGTCAAATTGATGATGTTGATCACGAAGCGGTTAACATCTCCGTTACTAAACAAAACGTTTTGACGGCTGGGGATTTTCAAAAATTCATTTCTGGATTTCAGGTATTGAATCCTGAATTGGTGATTTGTAATATGGATCCTAAAGTAAAACTTAATCTTGAAATCACTATCAGTAAAGGTCGTGGTTATGTCGTGGCTGATGATAACAAGAAATCAGGAGCCCCACTCGGGACCATTTTTACAGACTCTATCTATACACCAATAAAGAATGTCAAGTTTGGTATAGAGGATTACCGTGTAGAGCAAAAAACCGATTACGAGAAATTGATTTTTGAAATTTCTACCGATGGCTCTATTACACCAAAGGACGCCCTAACAGAAGCGGCAAAAATTTTAATACACCATTTTATGCTTTTCTCCGATGAGCGCATCACTCTCGAAGCTGATGAGATTGCTCAAACAGAGACTTATGATGAAGAATCATTGCATATGCGTCAGTTATTGAAAACCCGACTCGTAGATATGGACTTGTCAGTGCGTGCACTGAATTGTCTTAAAGCTGCAGAAGTCGAGACTTTAGGTGATTTGGTTTCTTTTAATAAGAACGATTTGATGAAGTTCAGAAACTTTGGAAAAAAATCATTGACCGAATTGGAAGAGTTAGTCAATATCAAAGGATTGAACTTTGGGATGGACTTAAGCAAATATAAATTAGATCGAGATTAACTCTCGCTTCATAAGTAATATATTATGAGACACGGAAAAAAAACAAACCACCTCGGAAGAAAAACGGCACACCGCCGCTCGATGTTGGCGAACATGGCATGTTCTTTAATTGAACACAAGCGAATCCATACAACTGTTGCCAAAGCAAAGGCGTTGAAAGTTTTTGTTGAGCCTTTGATTACTAAATCTAAAGAAGACAGTACGCATAACCGCAGAATTGCATTCAGTAGATTGCGTCAAAAGGAAGCCATTACTGAATTGTTCGATCAAGTTGGGAAAAAAGTTGCAGGACGTCCAGGAGGTTACACACGTATCATCAAATTGGGACATCGTCTCGGCGATAATGCGGATATGGCAATGATTGAATTGGTGGACTATAATGACCTTTACAAAGCGCCACGTCCTGAAAAAAGAACTAAAAAGGCCGCTCCTGCTCCAGTAGAAGCTCAGCCAGTAGCGAGCTCTGAAGAAGAGTAGACGGGCCAAAAGTTATTTATAAAGGGTGAGCATTTGTTCACCCTTTTTTTTTGTTTTTGAGTCATTTAAGTCATTATGATTTATTAATTTTGGGAAACAATAATTTATTGCTTTTATGAGGTCCTCCACCCGACACAATGCCATTCTTCTTCTCAAGGATGGTACTATTTTTCACGGAAAAGCAATTGGTAATCCTGGCACTGCATTTGGCGAAGTTTGTTTCAATACTGGAATGACAGGCTATCAAGAAATATTTACAGATCCATCTTATTTTGGACAATTGATGATTACCACCAATGCTCATATTGGCAATTACGGCGTAAACACTCAAGAGGTAGAGTCGGATAGCATTAAGATTGCGGGATTGATTTGTAAGAATTTTAGTTTTGATTATTCTCGTGTTGATGCCGAGTCAAATCTTAAAACCTTTTTAGACGCGAACAACCTTATGGCCATTTCTGATGTTGATACCCGGGCTTTGGTCAGGCATATTAGAGATCAAGGTGCCATGAATGCTGTTATCTCAACAGAGGTCGATGATTTAGCGTCTTTGAAAGAGCAATTGAATGCTGTTCCCGATATGAATGGCTTGGAATTGGCGTCAAAAGTATCAACACGCAAGCCCTATGTCTTTGGTGAAGAAAATGCTGAGTATCGCGTTGCAGCTTTGGATATCGGAATCAAACAGAATATCCTTAGAAATCTTGCCGCTAGAGGATGCTATATTAAAGTCTTTCCGTTTAATACCAATTTCGAGGAAATGCAAGCTTGGCAGCCCGACGGTTATTTCATTTCAAATGGCCCAGGTGATCCCGCCCCATTGCTAGATTCTATTCAGGTTGCAAAAAATATTATCGATTCGGGGAAACCATTATTTGGCATATGCTTAGGGCATCAGGTCATTGCATTGGCCAATGGTATCAGCACCTATAAAATGCACAATGGTCACCGTGGGATCAACCACCCAGTAAAAAATATCTTGACAGGCAAAGGTGAAATCACTTCTCAAAATCACGGTTTTGCTATCAATAGAGAAGAAACAGAGGCTCATAAGGATGTTGAAGTTACCCATATTCATTTGAACGATGGTACTGTGGCTGGAATCCAAATGACTTCAAAGCCTGTTTTTTCTGTTCAATATCACCCTGAGGCTAGTCCGGGCCCACACGATTCGGCTTACTTATTTGATCAGTTCATAGAGAACATGACCTCTAATAATCCATCTTGACTTGGGTAGATATTTTTCTAAACTTTATTTTTAACTATGCGATTTACAATTTGTAAATTCGCTTCAAAATTTATTTATGAGCACAATCCAATCAGTTTTAGCACGTCAAATTTTTGACTCACGAGGAAATCCAACTATCGAAGTGGATGTCACTACAGAAGATGGTTCCTTCGGGAGAGCAGCAGTTCCTTCGGGTGCGTCAACTGGTGAGCACGAGGCCGTTGAGTTGAGAGATGGCGGCAGTCCTTATATGGGCAAAGGTGTCTCAAAAGCTGTCGATCATGTTAATTCGATATTAGCACCAGAAATTGTGGGGATGTCTGTTTTTGATCAAGAACGGATTGACCAAAAAATGATAGACTTAGACGGCACTCCAAACAAGTCCAAACTTGGGGCCAATGCCATTTTAGGCGTTTCTTTGTCAGTGGCTCATGCTGCAGCCAAATCAATGGGTGTTTCTTTGTTTGAGTACGTCGGCGGTGCAGAGGCTTGCACGCTTCCTGTTCCCATGATGAATATTATAAATGGCGGGTCTCACAGTGATGCGCCAATAGCATTTCAAGAATTTATGATAATTCCTGTCAAGGCAACTAGCTTTTCGCATGCCATGCAAATAGGATCTGAAGTTTTTCATCACTTAAAAAAAGTATTACACGATCGCAATTTGACTACGGCAGTGGGCGATGAAGGTGGATTTGCACCTGGTCTTGGGGGGACAGAGGATGCTCTTGATACAATTGCACAGGCCGTCAGTAACGCCGGTTATGTCTTCGGAAGTGATGTGATGATTTCGCTTGACTGTGCTGCAGCAGAATTTTATGTCAATGGCAAATACGATTACACCAAATTTGAAGGATCGAAGGGAGAAATTAGAAGTAGTCAAGAGCAGGCCGATTATCTCGCTACCTTAGCTGAAAACTATCCTATTATATCAATAGAGGACGGGATGGATGAAAATGACTGGGAAGGTTGGGCTTATCTCACCAAAAAAATTGGACATAAGATTCAACTTGTTGGGGACGATTTGTTTGTGACAAATATAGATCGCTTGTCTCGAGGAATAGAACAAGATGTGGCCAATTCAATCTTAGTAAAAGTCAATCAAATTGGAACACTTTCCGAGACTATCGCTGCCGTGAAAATGGCACATCGTGCCGGCTACACTGCTGTTATGTCGCATCGCTCAGGAGAAACTGAAGACACCACCATTGCCGACTTAGCGGTAGCTCTCAATACAGGCCAGATCAAAACTGGTTCTGCATCCCGGTCGGATCGAATGGCTAAATATAACCAGTTGTTGAGAATCGAGCAGGAGCTTGGTAAGAAGGCCTATTTCCCCGGATCAGAGGCTTTTAAAAAGTAGGTTTTAAAACTTTTATTGACCTCTTTTTTGATTCAAGAGTTATGGTATTATAACTTTTTATTGAACTCCGAATTTTGTAACTTCGTGCCAATTTAAATGAATTTATTATGAGTGACAAAGCAACCTTAACCTACAATAACCAATCCATTGATTTGCCAGTGATAACTGGTACTGAAAATGAAAGTGCCATTGATATAGCAGCATTGCGTAGTGCGGCAAATTTGGTCACTATAGATCCAGGTTATAAGAATACGGGTTCATGTAAAAGTGCCATCACTTTTCTAGATGGTGATTTAGGCATTTTACGCTACCGAGGTTATGCTATCGAAGAGCTTGCGGAAAAAGCATCTTTTCTCGAAGTTGCCTACCTGCTCATTTTTGGAGAATTGCCTACAGCCGATCAATTGATGAAGTTTGAAATGGATATCAAAGCCAACTCTGTTGTTGATGAGGATGTCAAGAAAATTATAGACGCTTTCCCAAAGGCAGCCCATCCAATGGGTGTTTTGGCGTCTTTAACAAGTGCTCTCACGGCTTTTAATCCAAGTTCGGTCAATGTCGATTCGGAAGAAGATATGTATAAGGCCATTGTCAAAATCATGGGAAAATTTCCAGTCCTAGTGGCATGGACAATGAGAAAATCTCAAGGACTCCCTATTGATTATGGGTCTAAGTATTTAGACTATGTAGAGAATATCATTAAAATGATGTTTAGTCATCCTAATGAAACCTTTGTGGTTAATAAGTCTGTTAAAAGTGCTTTGAATAAGCTTTTGATTCTACATGCCGATCACGAACAAAACTGCTCGACATCAACTGTGAGGATTGTTGGATCTTCGCATGCCGGACTGTTTGCCTCATTAAGCGCAGGTATATCTGCGTTATGGGGGCCGCTGCACGGTGGAGCAAATCAGGCTGTTTTGGAAATGTTGGAAGCCATTCGAGAAGATGGTGGTGACACAGCCAAATTCATGTTGAAGGCGAAAGATAAAAACGATCCTTTTCGTCTAATGGGCTTTGGTCATCGGGTATATAAAAATTTTGACCCTCGGGCGCGCATCATTAAAAAGGCAGCCGATGAAGTTCTTGAAGAACTTGGGGTTGATGATCCTGTTTTGGATATTGCCAAATCATTAGAGAAAGAGGCCTTAAGCGATGCATACTTTGTGGATCGTAAGCTGTATCCAAATGTGGACTTTTATTCTGGCATCATTTATCGTTCATTAGGCATTCCCGTTCAAATGTTTACCGTGATGTTTGCCTTAGGTCGCTTGCCAGGGTGGATTGCTCAATGGCGAGAAATGCGCCAAGGCAAAGAGCCTATCGGGCGTCCTCGTCAAATTTATACAGGGGCGACAATTCGCTCTTATGTTGATATTTCCAAAAGATAATTTTTCTAAAATCTATTTATGATACGATTGAGCGTTACTGACGAATCTTCGACGCTGCAATCGGTTGTTGTTGGTATCGCCAGAAGTAGTGGTGGTCAACCAAAGGCTGACGACTGCTATGATCCTAAAAGCTTGAAGCATGTTCTCTCAGGTACTTATCCAACAGAAGATAGCATGATCGCTGAGCTTGCAGAGTTCGTAGCGATTCTCAAGAAGTATAACGTAACTGTATATCGACCTGAAGTGATTCAGGATTACAATCAGATTTTTACTAGAGACATTGGCTTTGTTATTGAAGATGTCTTTATACAATCCAATATTTTACCCGATCGGGCAAATGAGCTGTTAGGCATCAAATATATCATTGACCAAATGGATCCCTCTAAGGTGATTAAACTACCCGAATATTGTCACGTTGAAGGCGGAGATGTTATTGTTCTTGGCGATTTTATTTTTGTGGGAACCTATTTCGGCGCCGATTACTCAAACTATATCACTGCTAGAACAAATCGTGCGGCCATCGATAGTTTACAAGATTTGTTTCCACACAAAACAATTAAGGCTTTTGAACTCAAAAAATCCAACACCGATCCCTTGTCAAATGCCTTGCATTTAGATTGTTGTTTTCAGCCTTTGGGTCGAGGAAAGGCAATCATTCATCCGGGAGGATTCGTTCATTCTGAAGATGCACAATGGTTAATTGACTTTTTCGGTTTTGATGATGTATTTTTAATTGATGCCGCTGCCATGACCAAAATGCAGTCTAATATTTTCTCTATTTCTGACTCAGTTGTTGTTTCGGAAGTTCAATTTACTGGGCTCAACCGATGGCTCGAACTACAAGGCTTTACAGTTGAAGCTATCAATTTTGCCGAGATTTCAAAGCAAGGTGGTCTATTGCGTTGTTCTACACTTCCTCTCGAACGACATGCTAAATAAGAATCAACAGTTTCTGAGGGATATTTTTCTATTTTTGTTTGCATGAAGCAACATCTCGAACAGTACTTATCACAAGAGGCAATTGTTGCTGTTCAACCAATTTTAGATCAGTATCACCTGGTCCTAAAAATTAAGAGTCCGAGAAAAACGAGACATGGTGATTATCGGAAATTACCAAACGGTACAAGCCAAATCACCATCAACGCAAGCTTAAATCAATACGCTTTTTTGTTGACGCTGATTCATGAGATAGCTCATCATGTGGCTTATTTAAAATTTGGCCGCCATATTTTACCACATGGCCCTGAATGGAAACAAAGCTTTGTCAATGTGATGCACCCTTTCCTCAAAGAGCCTTATTTCGATGCCAGTCTCATTCCCTTACTAAAACTGCATTTCGTCAATCCCAAGGCCAGCTCCGATACCGATGGGGCGTTGGCTCTAGCTTTAAAGCGATTTGATCCTCCGAACGATAAAAACTATATCTTTGAGCTCACGTTGGGTACGTTGTTTAGAATTCCAAATGGCCGCGTTTTTAAACTGGGAAAACAACGAACAAAAAGATTTGAATGTGTTGAGACGGCTACTGGGAGAACCTATTTGTTTAGTCCGAATGCAGAAGTTGAACTTGTTGAATTATGATAACGAACAAAAATAATTTTGCCGTGATAATGGCTGGAGGCATAGGGTCACGATTTTGGCCCATGAGTACCTCCGATTTTCCGAAACAATTTCACGATATCTTAGGTACAGGCAGAACATTGATTCAGCATACATTTGATAGGTTAAGTCGCTTTATACCAAAGGAACAAATCCTAGTATTGACCAATGAAAGATATTTGGATTTGGTTTTAAAACAATTGCCAGAAATCACTGCAAATCAAGTCGTCTTGGAGCCTGAAATGCGCAATACCGCCCCCTGTATTTTATATGCCTCTTTGAAAATTCAAAAAATGAATCCTGAGGCGAAAATCATTGTAGCTTCTAGCGATCATTGGATAGAAAACAATGCAGCGTTTGAGGAAAACGTACTTGAAGCTTTTTCTTTTTGCGAGTCACACAAGGAGGCCCTGGTTACGATAGGAATTCAACCTACGTTTCCTAATACCGGTTATGGTTATATAGAATTTGAAAAGCAAAGTGATCGGCTTGTCAGTGAAGTAGTTCAGTTTAGAGAAAAACCTGATTTTCAAACTGCTCAGTCCTTTCTAGCTCAAAGTAATTTTTTGTGGAATGCTGGTATATTTATGTGGCATGTAAAGGGTGTTATAGATGCTTTCAAGAGCCAACAGGTCGGGATGTTCGATATTTTTGCACAAGGGATAGAAGTTTACAATACGGCTAAAGAACATGCTTTTATCGCTGCTAATTACCCAAAAGCGGAAGATATTTCTATTGACTTTGCCATTATGGAAAAGTATCCAAAAGTCTTTGTTATAAAAGCCTTATTTGATTGGAGCGATCTGGGTACTTGGGGTAGTTTGTACGACAAGATGAAAAGGGACGATCAAGACAATGCCGTAGTGAACGCCCGTGTCTTGATGGAAGATAGTGGGGGTAATTTAGTAAGGACCGATCACAACAAAGTCGTGGTAATCAATGGCTTAAATGATTATATTGTTGTCGACAGGAAGGATGTTTTGTTAATTTATCCTAAATCTAAAGAACAGGATATTAAGCAGGTCATGAAGGCATGCAAAAATAAATTTAATTAGAAAAATTAGTTTTGTTTTTATGAAATCAAGTGAAAATTCAAGCATAGTTCAAGAGGAAACAGTCAAACGTGAAGCCATTGGGCTATGGAGGTCTTCAGTTCAATTCCTGTCCAATTTATTAGACTTTCGTCACGACACGGATAAAGATGCGACCATAGCATCCATCAATAGCGATATTCCCTTTAAAGGTGCAACAGCATGGATATTAATTTGCTCTGTATTTGTGGCTTCTATCGGTCTAAATGCCAATTCGCCCGCTGTAGTGATTGGGGCCATGCTCATTTCGCCGTTGATGGGTCCTATTTTAGGGATTGGCTTGTCTGTGGCGATGAACGACATTGACACTATGAAAAAATCACTGGTGAATTTTTCAGTGATGGTAGTTCTTAGTGTGCTCACGGCCTATTTGTTTTTTGAGTTGTTTCCCTTAAGTCAGGACTCGTCAGAGTTATTGGCCCGTACTAAGCCCGATATACGTGATGTTTTGATAGCGTTTTTTGGCGGATCGGCCTTGATTATTGCTAAGACCAAAAAGGGAACCATAGCGTCGACCATTTTTGGGGTTGCGATAGCTACGGCATTAATGCCGCCACTTTGCACGGTTGGATTTGGCTTAGCCAAGGGAGGGTCAGTAGGTTTGGGATATGCTACAGGAGCGCTCTATCTGTTCACTATTAATACTATTTTTATTGGTTTAGCTACCTTCATAGTTTTGAAGGTTTTGAGATTCCCTATGCTGAGGTATGCCAACTCGAAAAGAAGGAAACTTATAGCGAGATCGGCCTCAATATTAGCCATTGTTGTCATGATTCCAGCCCTATATACTTTTGCGCAAGTATATAAACAGAGCGTCTTCGAAACTCAGGCAGTGGGTTTCATCCAAAACGAAATAAGCGTTAATAAACAACTTCAGCTACTTTCTTCAGAAGTTTCCTATGAAGAAAATTCAATCGAGCTTAATTTTTTCAATGAAATTGGAGCAGCAACTAAAGAAGATTTGATCAGTGAGTTGCGGTATAATGAAGCCTACAAGGACTTGAAAGAAGTTGATTTAAAGATATTGGGGAGCGATACCAGTAGCTATGAAATTATAACCAAAGTTTATGAAGATACCCGTCAAGCCTTGAAGGGTAGAGAAGCCGAGATTGAAGCATTAAAAACAGAAATCACGGATTTAAAAAGTCAAATGGAGGTGGTTAAGAATTCTCAGGTAATTGAAGGTTTTGATTTTGTTGGGATATTACAGTCTGTCAAGTCTCAATTTATTAAGCTCCAACAGGTTGCAATAAGTCAAAATTTTGCTAGTTCGGATATGCAAAGTGTCGACACTACTTATGTTTTTAACGTCGCGTGGAAGGATCCTAACAACACTATTGAGGTATTAAACACCTTACTCAAGGTTTATGTGGAGGAGAATTTTAATTTGAAGAATGTATCTGTTGTAAACGACTTGGATTAGTTCTCATCCAGGTACATCTGTCGAACTTTTCTGAACAATTCAGACGAATAAACAAAGTTGGTGACGGCTTCGTTGTCGGTTTTGAAAATAGTTTTATTAGAACCTTCCCAAGCTTTAAAGCCGTCTTTAAGAAATATGATTTTTTGGCCAATTTCCATCACCGAATTCATGTCGTGAGAGTTGATGACCGTCGTGATGTTGAATTCGTTGGTAATCTCTTGTATCAAATTGTCAATGACTATAGCTGTTTTAGGATCAAGACCAGAGTTGGGCTCATCGCAAAACAAAAAGGATGGATTGTTGACAATGGCTCTGGCAATGGCAACTCTTTTTTGCATACCACCTGAGGCTTCGCTTGGAAATTTATTATAAGCATCTACGAGCTCAACTCTTTTCAGAACTTCATGCGCTCTGTCCTCCATTTCGCTGTTACTTAGTTTGGTAAACATCCGCAATGGAAACTTGACATTTTCCCCAATAGTCATAGAATCAAATAGGGCACCACCTTGAAAAACCATACCGATTTTAGACCTCAGTAATCTCTGATCGGCTGTACTGAGATTGGAATATACCTGGCCATCATAAGAAATACTTCCCGTTTCGTAAGGAAATAGTCCAAGAAGACACTTGAGAAAAACGGTTTTCCCAGAACCACTTTGGCCAATAATCAAATTAGTTTTTCCCTTTTCAAACGAAGTAGAAATACCTTTCAATACTGCGGTCGATCCAAATGTTTTATGAAGATTCTCTACAACGATCATTAGCTTAAAATTAATTGAGTGATGATGTAATTGGATAGAATAATGGCCACACTCGTCCAAACAAAAGATGTGGTACTCGCTTTCCCAACCTCTAAAGCACCCCCTTTCATAAAATAACCGTGATATGATGGTATGGTGGCAAGTAGGAATGCAAAAACAAAGGTCTTGATAAAGGCATATGCCAAATGAAAGGGAATAAAATCTAATTGAACACCCCATATGTAATCACTAACCGAGGTAAATCCTCCGTAATAACAGGCGGCCATACCACCTAAAACTCCTAAGAACATCGCAATAGAGATCAGAAATGGATAGAGTAACAAGGCTATGGTTTTCGGGAAAACTAAATAATTAATGGCGTTGATGCCCATCACTTCAAGGGCGTCAATTTGCTCGGTTACTCGCATGGTGCCAATGCTTGAAGTGATAAAAGATCCTACCTTACCTGCCATAATAATTGAAATAAAAGTAGGCGCAAATTCTAAAATGACCGATTGACGGGTTGCAAAACCAACCAGATATTGAGGAATCAAAGGACTATTAATGTTTAAAGCCGTTTGAATGGTTACGACCCCACCAACGAAAAACGAAATAAATGCCACGATACCAAAAGAACCTATGATCAAATCGTCTATATCTCGAAGTATCAAACCACGCATAACAGTCCATTTTGTGGGTTTGAAAAACATATTTTTTATCATTAAAAAATATGAGCCTATATGATGCAAGGTGCGGAACAATATCTGAAATATTTACTGTTTTGATCTAGACACAAACCTAATGAAAAAAGCTCGTTTCGAAGTCTTTTAGCATAAGTTTTAACGGTAACGGACATCATGTTTTATTCATATTTTATTTAACTTGCTAAAAATTTTAATCATGAAACTTAACTTTACTTTGGCCGTATTATTTGGATTTCAGTTTGCTGTTGCAGCGGAGACTGAGGGTTTGAATATCAATGCCATGCCCAAAACTTTAGCCCCTCCTACTAAAACTAAACTAGTTGTCGGAATTGTAGTTGATCAAATGAGATATGATTACTTGACACGATATGATTCTCGTTTTGGAGAGGGAGGATTCAAAAGAATGATACAGGAAGGATTTAATTTTAAAAATAATTATTTTGACTATGTCCCAACCTATACAGCTCCCGGACATGCCTCTGTATATACTGGAACTACTCCAAAGTATCACGGAATTATTTCCAATGATTGGTATGATAGAACTACAGGTGAAATGATCTATTGCGTTGATGATGATAATTATAACGCATTAGGGACCAAAAGTAAGGATGGTCAAAAGTCACCTTCCAGAATGATGGTTACTAGTTTTGCCGATCAAAACAGACTTCACACCCAATTTAGAGGTAAAACGATTGGAATTGCCATCAAAGATCGCGGTGCTATTTTGCCAGCCGGACATACTGCTAGCGGTGCTTATTGGTTTATTGGAGGGGCAGAAGGAAATTGGGTGACTAGCGATTTTTATATGGATCAATTGCCTTCATGGGTGGTCAGTTTTAACAATGAAAGACATCCTGATGATTATTTGACAGTATGGGATACTGCAGAAGATATTTCCACCTACCTCCAAAGTGGGCCGGATTTAAATCCCTTCGAAGGTGGATTTAAGGGGAAAGCTACGCCCACTTTTCCCTATGATTTAAAAAACCTCTCATCTCAAAATAAGGGCTATGATATCTTGAAAACCACACCATTTGGAAATAGTCTAACAACCGATTTTGCCATTGCAGCTATACTGGGAGAATCTCTAGGTGCCGATGAGGTTACTGATGTTTTGACTGTGAGTTATTCGAGTACAGACTACATAGGGCATAATTTTGGAGTTAACGCTGTTGAAACTGAAGACACTTACATTCGTCTGGATCGCGATTTGGAGCGATTGTTCACTTTTCTTGACGAGAGGGTGGGTCAAGGGAGCTACACGGTTTTTTTGACAGCTGATCATGGCGCGGTACAGGTTCCAAATTATCTTAAATCAGTAAAAATACCTGCGGGATATATAGACATGGATCTGATGAAAACTGCACTCACAGAGTATATGGTGTCTGAATATGGTCAGGGCAATTGGATTGATAATATTAGTAATTTTCAGGTTTTCTTGAATAGGAAATTGATTTCAGAAAGAAACTTGGAATTAACTTCAGTGCAGGAGAATTTGGCCAATTTTGCTCAAAACTTGCCTCAAGTCTTTGAAACCTATACCGCTAATGATATGACGACTAGTTACTTTGAAGAAGGACTGGCGCATAAACTTCAAAAAGGTTTTAGTGAGTCCAGGTCGGGAGATGTGATAATAGCTCTAAATCCATCACATATTGCGAAATACAGTGAGACAGGTACAACTCATGGCTCTGGATTTCAATATGATACACATGTGCCTTTACTGTTTTTTGGTGCTGGAATAGCCCATGGCAGTACTTTCGAACCATCTTTAATCGAAGATATTGCTCCAACTATCACCTCAATGTTAGGCGTTGCTCAACCCAATGGAGTCTCGGGTCAAGTCTTAGTTAAAGCACTCGGGAATTAGCTTAAAGTCTCATTGATTTGATGGATGTATTCCAACAATTCTTCACGTCCTGTGCCATGGGCTGCAGAGGTGATAAAATGGGGGGGACATGTTTCCCAGGTTTGAAGCAATTCGGCCTGATAAGCAGTCACATTACGGGTGATTTCCTCGGCTTTCAATTTATCGGCCTTGGTAAATACTAGAGCAAAGGGAATGTGGTTTTCACCCAGCCAAGTCTGAAATTCCATATCAATAGGCTGCGGCTTATGTCTTATATCAATCAACACAAAAGCGGATACCAATTGCTTGCGCTTGTCGAAATAATTAGTGATGAATTTTTGAAAAATCTTTTTGGCAGATTTTGATACTCTAGCATAACCGTAACCAGGTAAGTCGACCAAATACCAGTTAGCGTTAATCAAAAAGTGATTGATAAGCTGGGTTTTGCCCGGTCGTCCTGAAGTTTTGGCTAACTGCTTCCGCTCCATTAGCATATTGATCAGCGATGACTTGCCTACATTGCTCCGGCCAATAAAAGCATACTCGGGCATCTTGTGTTGCGGGCACTTTGACACCTCTTGATTGCTGATCACAAATTCTGCGGATGTGATGCGCATAAGGCTTAGTTTTAAAGGTTTCGCGACTTGAGCCAGCCGTGTAATATGGTGTTAAATTCTTCGGGATGCTCCATCATGGCCGCATGGCCGCATTTGTCAATCCAAAAAAGATCGGAATTGGGTAGTAGGGCGTCAAAATCTTCAGCGACATTGGGGGGAGTAACTTTATCGTCTCGACCCCAAATAATACAACTTGGTGTTTGGATTTTAGGCAAATCTTTAGCCATATTATGACGAATAGCACTTTTAGCCAGCGCAAGCGTTTTGATTAATTTATTTCTGTCGTTGACCGTTTCGTAAACTTCATCAACGATTTCCTTGGTAGCAATAGCTGGGTCATAGAAAACTTCCTGGGCTTTTTGTTTGATTACATTGTAGTCGCTTCTTTTGGTGTATCCGCCTCCCAGTGAATTTTCATATAGCCCTGAACTTCCGGTAATGACCATCCCTTTAACATTTCTGGGATATAAAAAAGTGTGAAGTAAAGCGATGTGACCACCTAAGGAATTGCCCAGTAAAATGACATCTTCAAGACCGAGCTCATCAATAAAATTATTTAGAAATTGTGCAAAGTACTTGACATTAGTTTTGAGCAAATTGGTCGTGTAGAGCGGTAGTTCTGGAATGATAACCCGATACCCATTCGATCCAAAATAATCGGTTACGCCTTGGAAATTACTTAGCCCTCCCATAAGTCCGTGGAGTACTACAATTGGTCGGCCTGTGCCGGCCTCAAGAAACTCGCAATGGGCACTCTTTTTCAAATCTAAAGCCATTTAGGTCATTTAATCGATTGATGCAAATCTAAGCAATTTATTGTTAGCCTAAACTGAAGGAAATTGACCTTAATACTTATCATAGAATCTGTTACTTTCTGTCGCGATTACTTGTATTAACCCATTTGAATATATTTTCTCCCACTTCAGTGTAAATTTTAAAATACTGATTTATAAGTATTTAATTTTAAATTATATTCTAATGGATAGGCTGACTCCCCAATATTTAAAAAACTTATGAACAAAGTGGGAATGAGTGGTAAAAAGTGGTAAATCTTTTGTAGATTTGGGTATTCAAAAAGTAAATAGTGACCACGTTAATAGGAACATACGAGTGTAAAATTGATGACAAGGGCCGTTTGATGCTTCCCGTGGCTTTAAAAAAGCAGATGGCGTCTTCATTCTCCGAGGGCTTTGTTTTGAAGCGTGCTGTGTTTCAGAATTGTCTGGAGTTGTTTCCAATGTCAGAATGGGAAGCTATGATGAGCAAGGTGAATCAACTCAACAGATTTAAGAAAAGTAATAACGATTTTATTCGTCGCTTCACGGCTGGCGTAAGAGTTCTGGATGTGGATGCGTCGGGTAGAATATTGGTGCCTAAGGACCTGTATGAATTTGCAGGCTTTTCTAAAGAAATCGTATTGTCTTCTGCTGTAAATATCCTTGAAATATGGGATAAGGCCAAATATGAACAAGCCATTGATGATGCCACTGGCAGTTTTGCTGATCTGGCTGAACAAGTCATGGGAAATGATTCTAACCATGAGCTATCATAATCCTGTACTACTGAACGAAGCTGTAGAGGGATTAAATGTCGCTCCCAATGGGATTTATGTTGACGTAACTTTTGGAGGAGGAGGGCATAGCCGAGCTATTCTGGAGCAGCTGGGGCCCGAAGGGAAATTGATTGCTTTCGATCAAGATGCCGACGCCCTAAATAACAGTATTGATGATGACCGATTTCTATTAATTCATCAGAATTTCAGATACGCCAAGCGTTTTTTGAGATTTCATGGTTTTGATCAAGTAGATGGTCTATTGGCCGATTTGGGCGTGTCATCTCATCAATTCGATCAGGCCGACAGGGGGTTTTCAACCCGATTCGAAGGTGCTTTGGATATGAGAATGAATCAAAGCGAGGGGATATCGGCTATGCAGGTTGTAAATGAATATGATGAATCTCAGCTTCGGTTTATTTTTAAAGAATATGGAGAGTTGCGGCAAGCGAATCTATTGGCCGGTAATATTATCAGGTCTCGTGTTGTTAATCCATTAAAAACGACAGAACAGTTGAATAATTTGGTAAAGAGACTGATTCCAGGAAAACGAGAAAACAAGGTTTTGGCTCAGATATATCAGGCTATTCGTATCGAAGTCAATCAAGAAATTGATGCTCTAAAAGACTTGTTGCTTCAATTGCCTTCAATTATAAAGCCAGGAGGTCGTATCAGTTTGATGTCATATCATTCATTAGAAGATCGTTTGGTAAAAAGGTTCATCAGAAACGGCATGTTTGAGGGTGAACCAGAAAAGGATGTTTTTGGAAACGTGTCTGTTCCCTTTTGTAAAGTTGGGAAACTTATTATTCCATCCAAAGTTGAGATTGCAATAAATGGAAGAGCTAGAAGTGCCAAATTGAGAATTGCAGAACGTCTTAAGTCATGATGATGAAAGAGAAACTTTTTAGTGTATTGCGGGGCAGATTTTTAGTGAACGATAATGCATTTAAGAATTGGAAGATGATTTTCTTTTTATCGGGATTAGCTCTTGTGATGATTGCGAGTTCGCATTCCGCAGATCGGAAAGTATATCGTATTGCGGCATTGAATGACCAAGTTAAGGAGTTGAGGTCTGAATTTGTTGACTTGAGAGCCCGACTAATGAAGATAAAAATGGAGTCAGCGGTAGTCAAAAAATTGAAAGTTAGGAATTTCGAAATTGGACAAACTCCGCCAGAGAAAATAATAGTAATCGAAAAATAATTGGCTACAACACTCAAACATATTAGGTTAAAGTTTCTAATCATCTCCTTGGGGCTGCTTGTTTTCGCTGTTGGTGTTGTTGTACAGGTCTTCAATATTCAATATGTTGATGGTGACGCCTATAGATCTCAGGCTGAAGAAATGATTGTTCAAAATGTCATCATTCATGCTAATCGAGGTAATATCGTGGCTTCGGATGGAAGTTTATTGGCAACCTCAGTCCCGAAATACGATATCCATGTGGATCCTGTCGCACCTACTAATAAATCTTTTAATCAAAATATTAATGCCCTGTGTGACTCATTGGGCAGATATTTCAACAAGCCAGCTTCTTTTTACAAGCAATTGCTAGTTCAGGCGCGGTCTAAAAATGACAAATATGTGCGTCTGGCCCGAAATCTAGGTTATGCTGACTTTGTAAGATTTTCAAATTTCCCATTGCTGAATAAAGGTGCTTTTGCGGGTGGTTTAATTGTGTCACAAAGTACCGTGCGAGAATACCCGCTTGGAGGTGTGGCTAAAAGAACCATTGGATATGAGCGCACGGATGAAAATGGTAATGTTACACGGCCTGGAATTGATGGCGCCTTTGGACAAGCTTATTTGAAGGGGGTTGATGGTAAAAGACTCAAGCAAAAAATTGGACAAGGCCAGTGGAAACCTTTGGAAGACTTCAACAGGGTAGAGCCTCGAGATGGTTATGATCTTTACACTACAATCGATGTCAATTTACAGGATATTGCCCACTATTCCTTGCTTGGTCAGCTCGAACAATTCGAAGCCGACCACGGCAGTGTAATTGTTATGGAAACAAAGACTGGAGCCATAAAGGCAATTTCTAATTTGGGCAGAACTTCCAAGGGCACCTATTATGAAAAATTGAATTATGCTGTTGGTGAAACTCATGAACCTGGCTCCACTTTTAAGTTAATGGCCTTGGCAGTGGGAATCGACCAAGGCTTGATATCTCCTAACGACCGGGTTGACACCAAAGATGGTGTGCTGAGTTTTTATGGACGTCAGGTGCGGGATTCTAAGCGCGGTGGTTATGGTGAAATTACAGTTGCTGAGGCGTTTGAGATGTCTTCCAATACAGGGATAGTACAAATCGTAGATAAGAATTATCGCAATAATCCTGCCCAATTTGTTGATGGCCTATACGCCATGGGACTCAATGATAAATTGGACATTCCCATACTCGGGGAAGGCTCTCCATATATTACCCACCCATCCGATAAAGCGAATTGGGATGGTCTCGATTTGCCTTGGATGTCTTTTGGATATGGGATCCAGCTGACTCCAATGCAGGTTTTGACCTTCTACAATGCTATTGCTAACGATGGGGTTAGAGTTAAGCCTAGATTTGTTGAATCCATCCAATCTTTCGGAAAACCCATAGAGGTGTTTAGTCCCGATGCTTCTGGAGTTCGAATTTGCAAACCCGAGACCGCCGCGATCTTAAAAGGCATGATGCGTAACGTGGTGACTTCCGATCACGGCACAGCTCATAACATCGATATGCCTGAGTATCCTCTAGCTGGTAAGACTGGAACTTGCCAAACGGAGTATTGGATTGAGTCAAATCGATATATCTCGTCATTTGTAGGTTATTTTCCAGCCGACAAGCCTGAATATACTTGTATAGTCATAATCCACAAACCTAATGTAGAAAAGGGGTATTATGGCAATATCGTAGCTGCACCGGTATTTGAGAAAATCGCTAAACATATTTATCTGAGCACACCTCGCGAAGTGATATTGCAGGGTGCCAATGGTATCAGTCCTGAAATAGGAGACGATTATTCGAAACTACAAGGCTTCACAAATGGCGAACCCTTTAAAATGCCTAATGTATTGGGAATGCCTGCAATGGACGCGATTTCTGTTTTGGAAAATTTGGGTTTAACGGTCGAGGCTAAAGGAAGTGGTAAGGTGGTGAATCAATCTATTGAACAGGGTAAGCGAATTACTAAAGGTCAATCAATTAAACTTCAAATCACATGAGAAATTTGAAGGATCTTTTATTTGGAGTAACTATTATTTCTGTTAAGGGTACAACGGATTGTGATATCAATACCATTCAATTTGACTCAAGAAAAACAGCTCCTCGAGATTTGTTTGTTGCCATCAAAGGGACCCAATCGGATGGTCAATGTTATTTGGATCAGGTTATTGAAAACGGCGTTAGGGCTGTTATTTGTGAGTCTATCCCAGAACAAATCTCCGAGTCAGTAACCTATATCAAAACCGATAGTTCACAAAAAGCATTAGCTGTAGTTGCTTCAAATTTCTTTGATCACCCCTCTAAAAAGTTAAAACTTGTTGGGATCACCGGTACAAATGGAAAGACAACAACGGCCAGTTTGCTCTATCAATTATTTCAAAAGAATGGTACGCCATCAGGTTTGATATCAACGGTAAAAGTTTGTGTTGGTGATAAAGCCTATGGTGCCACACATACTACTCCAGATGTACTCACAATAAATGAAGTATTAGATGAGATGGTGCAGTCTGGTCTTACACATTGCTTTATGGAGGTCAGTTCTCATGGAATTGATCAGGATCGAATTACAGGCTTGCATTTTGAGGGTGCCGTATTTACCAATTTGACCCATGATCACTTGGATTATCACGGCGATTTTTCGACTTATAGAAATATCAAAAAACGGCTGTTTGATAACTTGACAAAGGATGCGTTTGCACTAGTTAATTCAGATGATAAAAACGGCCTTTTTATGATTCAAAATTGCCGTGGAAAAGTGGCTACATATGCGTTGAAGTCTGCCGCCGATTTTAAAGGTAAAATTATCGAAAATCAGTTGACAGGTTTGTTGCTAAAAATTAACAACGCCGAGCTTTGGTCGCAACTCATCGGATCCTTCAATGCTTATAATTTGTTGGCGATTTATGGCACAGCCATCTTGCTAAAGATGGATTCTTTGGAAGCTTTAAAAGGAATTAGTGGCCTGCAAAGTGTCACTGGTCGTTTTCAATATTTTATCTCCCCAAACCATATTACCGCTATCGTTGATTATGCCCATACACCCGATGCTTTAAAAAATGTGCTAGATACAATTAATGCGATACGAACCAAAAATGAAGCCTTGATAACAGTAGTTGGTTGTGGTGGAGACAGGGATAGAGCCAAACGTCCAAAAATGGCTCACATCGCTACCTCTCTCAGTGATAAAGTCATATTAACTAACGACAATCCACGTACAGAAGTACCTGAGCTTATCATTGAAGAAATGGAAGCTGGGGTATCGCCAGTGCATTATAAGAAAACTGTTTGTGTACTCGATCGTAAGCAAGCGATTAAGACTGCTGTGCAATTGGCACAATCTGGCGACATTATTTTGATCGCTGGAAAAGGTCATGAAACTTATCAAGAAATCAACGGAGAGAGATTCGATTTTAACGATTTCGAGACCGTTCACCACTTTCTAAACCAAGCAGCGTCCTAATGTTATACTTCTTATTCAAATATCTCGAACAAAATTTTCAATTCCCAGGGGCCTCTCTTTTTAGTTTTTTAAGCTTCCGTGCTGCAATGGCTATTATTTTATCCCTTGTCATTTCAACGGTTTATGGGAAGAAAATAATTAATATACTCAACCAAAAGCAAGTTGGAGAAACTATTCGTGAACTGGGTTTAGAAGGCCAAAAGCAAAAAGAAGGGACTCCTACAATGGGTGGCTTGATTATAATTTTAGCTACCGTGGTGCCCGTTTTATTGTTGGCCAAACTCAATAATATCTATATCATACTTCTACTGATTACAACCTTTTGGATGGGAACTATTGGGTTTATAGACGATTATATCAAGAAGTTCAAAAGAGATAAAGAAGGTCTTAAAGGACGATTTAAGGTCCTAGGTCAAGTGGGGTTGGGCATTATTGTTGGTACTACGCTATACTTTCACCCTGAGGTGACCATAAAAGAAGAAGCGCCTTCGCCTACTACTGTGCAGATGGAAACTACAGTTCCAAGCTCGGCTGTATTTTCTCCTGAAATTAAATCGACAAAAACGACAATTCCTTTTGTCAAATTTAATGAATTCGATTACTCCAGTTTGATCTCGTGGATCAGCCCATCTGTAAGTTCCTATGCCTGGTTAATCTTTATACCCATCGTCATATTTATCGTAACAGCAGTTTCTAATGGTGCCAATCTCACCGATGGTATAGATGGTTTAGCAGCAGGCACATCGGCAATTATTATGTTAACACTTGGTGTCTTTGCATGGATATCTGGTAACATCATCTTTTCCGACTATTTGAATGTTATGTATATCCCAAGAGTTGAAGAAATCACCATATATATTGCTGCTATGGTCGGAGCTTTGATTGGATTTTTATGGTATAATGCCTATCCCGCTCAAGTATTCATGGGTGACACAGGAAGCCTGACTATTGGAGGTGTTATTGCTGTTGTGGCAATAGCAGTGAGAAAAGAATGGCTAATTCCGGTCCTTTGCGGCATCTTTCTGGCTGAGAATCTCTCTGTTGTGCTTCAAGTGGCCTATTTCAAATATACCAAGAAAAAATACGGTGCTGGAAGACGAATATTCTTGATGTCACCCTTGCATCACCACTACCAAAAAGCAGGCTATCACGAAAGTAAGATAGTCACACGTTTTTGGATTGTGGGAATTCTTTTGGCTATTGTTTCAATCGTAACACTGAAAATCAGATAGATGAAAAAGCTGGTGATTTTAGGGGCAGGAGAAAGTGGTGTAGGAGCTGCATTGCTGGGGCGTCAGAAAGGCTGGGATGTTTTTGTGAGCGATAAGGGCCCTATAGATAGCATTTACAGGAGTGAATTGCTAGATGCTGGTATTCGATACGAATCAGAAACCCACAGCATGGCCGAAATTCTACAAGCCGATTTAATCGTAAAAAGTCCTGGAATTCCAAATCATATTTCTGTGGTTACCGAAGCAAGGCAGGCAGGCATTGAAATTGCCTCAGAGATTGAGTTTGGTTCGCGATATACTGATGCCTTATTAATTGCTGTTACTGGAAGTAATGGCAAAACAACAACAGCAACATGGATTTACGATATTTTAAAAACAGCCGATTTTGATTCAGCTTTAGCCGGGAATATTGGATTCAGCCTTTCAAGACAATTAACAATTTCTGACCCGAAGTATATTGTTTTGGAGGTAAGTAGTTTTCAATTGGACGACATACAATCGTTCCACCCTCACATTGCTGTTATAACTAATATCACACCTGATCATTTGGATCGATATAATTACGATTTCAGCCAATATGTTGCTGCTAAACTAAATATTACGTCTCAGCAAACACCTCATGATTTTTTGATTTTTGATGCCGATGACGTTGCTACAGTTGAAGCTTTGAAGGCTGCTTCTCCAATGGTCGGTCAATTCCCTCTTTCCTCAACTAGAATATTGGATCAAGGGATATATAATCAGGATAATCAAATTGTTTTTCATTCAAAAAAAAAACCACTTATGCCAATATCAGAGCTTAAATTAGAGGGACAGCACAATGTCAAGAACGCAATGGCCGCTGCTGCGGTGGCCAATTTGTTGCGTGTAAGAAAGCAATTCATCAGAGAAAGTTTACAAAATTTTCACGGGGTGGAGCATCGAATGGAACAGGTGCTAAAGATCAATAGGGTTCAATATATCAACGATTCTAAGGCAACAAATGTCAACGCGACCTATTATGCGTTGCAAAGTATGAAGTCGCCCACCGTTTGGATAGTTGGGGGATTGGATAAGGGTAATGACTATACTGAGCTCTTCCCAATTGTATTTGAGAAAGTAAAGGCAATCATTTGTTTGGGAGTAGATAACAAGAAAATAATAGAGTCTTTCGGTCCTATGGTGAGCATTATTTCGGACACCCAATCCATGACAGAGGCCGTCAGCATGGCGTACCAATTAGCAGCGCCAGGAGATAATGTTTTATTGTCTCCGGCCTGCGCTAGTTTCGATTTATTCAATGACTACGAGGATCGTGGTCGACAATTTAAAAATGCGGTGCGACAATTGTAATGAAATTCATTAAAAACATACAAGGCGATCGAACCATTTGGGCTATCACAGCGCTTCTGGCTATCTTTTCCTTTTTGCCAGTTTACAGTGCAGCCAGTAATCTCGCTTATACCTATGGCAATGGTCAGACCTTTAGTTTTGTTGTGAAGCATTTCATGCATTTGTTTTTAGGATTTGTGATAATCTTTGCAGTGCACAAGCTACCCTATCGCTATTTCAAGGGCCTTTCAATTATCATGCTTCCTGTTGTGGCTTTGCTATTGTTGTATACCATGTTTCAAATTGACAGCAGCGATAGCTTGACCAATACTAAGCGATGGATTAGCTTGCCTTTTGTGGGATTTTCTTTTCAGCCTTCGACCTTAGCCTCAGTAGTACTCATGGTCTATGTTGCCCGCTATTTATCGAAAATACATGACAAAACAATTACTTTCAAAGAGGGTTTGATTCCTCTTTGGCTTCCTGTATTTGGTATTATTGGCTTGATTTTTCCTGCAAATTTCTCGACCGCTGCCATCATGATGTTCATGGTCTTTGTATTGGCCTTTGTAGGTGGTTATCCTTTTAAATACTTGGCCTTAATTGGAGGTGCCGCATTAGTCATGGTCGTTCTTTTTATTTTGACCTTCAAAGCTTTCCCCGATTTGATGCCCAATCGAGTTGATACTTGGATGAGTAGGGTGGAGCGTTTCCGGGGAGAGGACAATGCTTCGGATAACTATCAAATTGAAAAGGCAAAAATTGCCATTGCCACTGGGCAGATTAGGGGGTTAGGTCCTGGTAAAAGTCGGCAAAAGAACTTTCTGCCGCAATCCTCTTCGGATTTCATTTTTGCTATTATCATTGAAGAATATGGTTTGATCGGCGGAATGATGTTGGTCCTTTTCTATCTGTGGTTATTGTTCAGGGTGGTGATCATAGCCTATAAATCTCAAACAGTATTTGGATCATTACTTTCAGTCGGTATTGGGCTGCCTATTGTTTTTCAGGCTTTTATCAATATGGGCGTGGCAGTTGAATTGTTGCCAGTAACGGGTCAAACCTTGCCACTTATAAGTAGTGGGGGTACATCTATTTGGATGACTTGCTTGGCCATTGGAATACTATTAAGTGTTAGTGCAGATTACGGAAAGGACCAGGAATTACCGAGTAATAGAGAAAACGAAAATCCATTGGATGTGTTAAGCGAAGCTTTATAAATATGACATTAAAAAAAATCATCATATCGGGCGGAGGAACGGGAGGACACATCTTCCCTGCCATTGCTATCGCTGACGCAGTACAACAGCGTTGGCCTGATGTTGATGTGCTATTTGTCGGTGCTTCTAATCGGATGGAAATGCAAAAAGTCCCGGCAGTTGGTTATCGCATTAAAGGTTTGTGGGTCTCTGGTTTACAGCGTCGATTGACGGTAAAAAACTTACTTTTTCCTGTCAAACTGATGGTTAGTCTTGTGCAATCCCTTATTGTTTTGCTCCAATTTAAACCAGATGTTGCTATTGGTACTGGTGGATTTGCCAGTGGGCCATTGCTCTTTGTTGCTACTCTAAAAAATATACCATCATTAATTCAAGAGCAAAATTCGTTCCCAGGAATAACGAATAAATTTTTAGCTAATAGGGTGAATGCCATTTGTGTAGCTTATCCAAAAATGGATAGGTTTTTTCCAAAGTCAAAAGTATTATTTACTGGTAATCCAATACGAAAAAATCTAACTGTTGCGTCAGATCCTGCCCAGTCAAAAATCAATTTTGGCTTTGATCCTTCGGCCCCCATACTACTTGTTTTGGGTGGTAGTTTAGGGGCAAAGCGCATCAATGAACTGTTACAAGATAAGGCACTCTTCATAAAAGAATCGAATTATCAAATCCTATGGCAGTGCGGGGAGTTGTACTACTCACAATACCAGCTATACAGTAATGGGTCTAATATTCGCGTTGTAGATTTTATAAAAGATATGGGTCAAGCCTATGCCGCGGCCGATATAATCATTTCGCGAGCTGGTGCTTTAGCTGTTTCTGAACTTTGTGTTGTTGGTAAACCTGTAATATTTATTCCTTCACCTAATGTGGCAGAAGATCATCAAACTAAGAATGCACAATCTCTTGTTGATGCTGGTGCGGCTATGATGATAAAAGAAAAGGATTTGGCTACTCAATTTGAGCCTAGTTTCCGTCAGCTGATTTCGGATGTTGAATTGCAGAATACCCTGCGTCTAAATATGAAGAAATTGGCCAAAACCGATGCGGCAGAACGCATTGTTCACGCAATTGAAAAACTAGTGAATCTATGAGTTGGAACGATAAAAATAACGTGTTTTTCATTGGTATTGGTGGCATAGGTATGAGTGCTTTGGCGCGCCATATGGTATCACTTGGCAAGTCTGTTTATGGTTATGATAAAACTGTTTCAACCCTGACCTCAGAGTTAGAGGATTTAGGTGTCGAGATTGTTTTTGACTGGTCTTGCGATGTTATTCCTAAAAGCTGTTTAATTGCTGAGGACACCTTGGTTATTTATACTCCAGCTATACCTCAAGAACATCCTCAATTGACATACTTCCTGAGTCAAGGTTTTACTGTTTGTAAGAGGTCCGAAATATTAGGGTTTCTTTCAAGCGACTCCTATTGTATTGCCATTGGAGGCACGCATGGAAAGACCACAACTACAACCTTATTAGCTCATTTGCTAAAATCAAATAACAGTTCTTTTACGGCATTTTTGGGCGGTGTTTCAGAAAATTATCAAACCAATTACATCAATAGCGGAGATGAATACATGCTGGTGGAAGCGGACGAATACGACAGATCGTTCCTGACTCTAAGGGCAGACATGGCTTGTGTCACTTCCATGGATGCCGACCACTTGGATATTTACCACACGGAAAGTGATCTCAAGGCATCTTTTGTCGAATTTGCGGAAAAAATTCAAAATCCTAAGACTTTATTTCATCATATTGATTTGCCATTAAATGGACAAACCTATGGGGTTGCTTCTCCAGCAAACTATCGCTCGGAGATTACAACCATTGCTGACGGATCGTATGTTTTTGATTTGATCCATCCTAAAGGACGTTTAAACCAATTAAAAGCGGTCTTGCCAGGGCGTCATAATTTGGCAAATACAACGGCAGCCTGTGCAATGGCGATTCAATTGGGTTGCTCTGAGTCTGCTATCAGAGAAGGATTACAAACTTTTTTAGGAATTCAAAGACGGTTTTCTTACCGATTGAAATCGACAGACTTTACACTTATCGATGATTATGCTCATCATCCATCAGAAATTACAGCTATACACCAAGCAGTGGCAGAGATGTATCCTAATCGGGGTACTGCTGTGGTGTTCCAACCTCACTTATTTTCTCGAACTAGGGATTTTGCCAAGCAATTTTCAGCCGCTTTATCTCTATTCGATCATGTTTTTTTACTGCCAATTTATCCAGCACGTGAAAAGCCTATCCCAGGTGTGACCAGTGAGTGGTTACTTTCTTTGATTGACAACGATCAAAAAGCAGTCATCTCTAAGTCAGATA
Organism: Flavobacteriaceae bacterium; assembly: GCA_030835825.1. Classification (GTDB taxonomy): domain Bacteria; phylum Bacteroidota; class Bacteroidia; order Flavobacteriales; family Flavobacteriaceae; genus JALRKI01. The sequence goes on along the minus strand of JAURRA010000016.1, from coordinate 20,898 downwards.
TTGCATCTGTCTTATCGCGAAGTAAAGCGACCGTTGGACTGCTTTTGGGCGCGGGGGATATTGGATTAGAAGTAGATAATATTGTCTCACAATTAAATTTTCAAAATGAATTGGGATAACGTCAAATTGATCATTGCATTTTGCTGTTTGGCTAGCTTGATGATTTTCAGTGCTATAAGAAATCAGCAGCGTCAAATCTCGGACATTGAAGTGACAATTAAAGGCGATATATATGGACTATTAGATCACGAAATCGTTGATAAATTGTTAATACTAAAGCAGCCAGACCTGAGCAATATGGCAAAACTTGGGGTAGATTTGAAATTGCTAGAAAAAGCAATAGAACGCAATCCATATATCAAATCTGCAGAAGTTTTTCTCTCCATATCGGGAGTACTGTATGTAGAATTTGTGGAGCGAGAACCCATTGCTAGGTTGTTTGGAGGAGAACATGGATATATAGATGCAATGGGTTTCAAAATGCCTTTGTCTGACAAATCTGCACCGCGTTTGCCCTTGGTAGACATGGTCGATTGTAAAGAGGAATTGAGCGAGATAACGCAGTTGGCAAACTACGTTCACCGCCATTCGCAATTAAAAAAAATTATCACAGCCTATGGCTGTGACGAACAAGGTCGTTTGACATTTCAAACTAGGGTTTGGAATCATAAAGTGGTATTGGGAAATATGGACGATCTGTCCTTTAAGATGAATAAATTTTTGGCATTCTATCAGTATGCCTATGAAACAGATAAGTTATCGTCATATAAAACCGTTAACCTCACTGCTGGAAACCAGGTGGTTGGAATAAAAATATAAAATTATGGAGAAACAAAATTTTGCTGTTGGCTTAGATATTGGAACTACAAAAATAGTAGCTATGATCGGTCGCAAAAATGATTTTGGCAAATTGGAAATCCTTGGCATTGGCAAATCTCAGAGTCTTGGAGTTCATCGAGGTGTAGTCAATAACATTACACAAACCATACAGTCCATTCAACAAGCTGTGCAAGACGCTGAACTAGACTCGGGTGTCAAAATTTCAGAGGTCACTGTAGGTATTGCAGGGCAACACATTCGAAGTCTTCATCACAGTGATTATATTACCCGATCTAATGCCGAAGCAGTCATTGATGAGGTTGATTTAGAGCTTTTAGAAAATCAAGTGCACAAACTGGTGATGTTGCCAGGAGAGGAGATCATACATGTATTACCACAGGATTATAAAGTGGATGGACAGGCTGAAATCAAAGAGCCCATTGGAATGTATGGTGGTCGCTTAGAAGCAAATTTTCATGTGGTAGTCGGTCAAGTGGCATCAATTAGAAATATAGGGCGCTGTGTGAAAAGTGCTGGCATTGACCTCGACGGAATTACTCTCGAGCCATTGGCCTCTGCCAATGCCGTTTTGAGTCAAGAAGAGAAGGAGGCTGGTGTAGCCCTGATCGATATAGGAGGGGGGACAACGGACCTCGCTATATTTAAGGATGGCATTATTCGTCATACTGCGGTAATTCCTTTTGGCGGAAATGTCATTACTGAGGATATCAAGGAAGGTTGTTCGATTATAGAAAAGCAGGCCGAATTACTTAAAATTAAATTTGGATCGGCTTGGCCAGGGGAGAATAAGGAAAATGAAATCGTATCTATCCCAGGCTTGAGAGGCCGCGATCCGAAAGAAATCACCTTAAAGAATTTGTCTAAAATTATTCATGCTCGCGTGGTTGAAATCATCGAGCAGGTGTATGTTGAAATAAAGAATTACGGCCACGAAGAACGCAAGAAAAAACTTATTGCAGGCATCGTTCTAACAGGAGGAGGCAGTCAATTGAATCACCTGAAACAATTGGTAGAATACATTACGGGTATGGACACCAGGATAGGTTATCCCAATGAGCATCTGGCTGGAGAAAGTGATAGCGAGATTACCAGCCCTTTGTATGCTACCGCGGTAGGTTTGGTTATGGATGGTGTTCGTAGAGCCGAGAAAAGAGGTTGGCCTGCTCAGCAGACAACTGACGAGAATCCGCAAGAAGAACATCAAGAACAAGCAGAAGTTGCAGTTAAGAAGCAACGCCGGTCTTTTCTTGATACTTTGACAGAAAGGGTTAAAGACTTTTTAGATAATGCAGAATAAAACAAATCATAACGACTTAAAATCAGATCACATGGAAGAAAATAACGGTTTTAACAACATAACCTTTGATCTACCTAAAAATCAATCCAATGTCATCAAAGTAATCGGTGTTGGAGGTGGCGGCAGCAATGCCATTAATCATATGTTTACCCAAGGGATAAACGGTGTTGATTTTGTCATATGTAATACAGACTCGCAAGCACTTCAAAGTAGTGGAGTTGCCAATAAAATCCAGTTAGGTATGCATTTGACTGAGGGTCTTGGGGCAGGAGCGAATCCAAAGGTTGGCGAGGAAGCTGCTCAAGAAAGTATGGATGACATTCGCAGTATGCTCGAAACCAATACAAAAATGGTTTTTATAACTGCTGGAATGGGGGGTGGAACAGGTACGGGCGCAGCTCCTGTCATTGCAAAAATGGCGAAAGAGTTAGATATTTTGACCGTGGGTATTGTAACTATGCCCTTTGCTTTCGAGGGCAAGTTGAGAAACCAACAGGCTTTGATTGGACTTCAGAATATGAGAAATCATGTGGATTCGTTGATAGTCATTAATAATAATAAACTCCGAGAGGTATATGGTAACCTAGGTTTTAAAGCAGGGTTCTCCAAAGCAGACGAAGTGTTATCTACTGCTGCGCGCGGCATAGCGGAGGTTATTACACATCACTACACGCAAAACATTGATTTACGCGATGCCAAAACTGTTTTGAAGGATAGTGGCACGGCCATTATGGGATCAGCATCTGCCTCAGGGCAAAATAGAGCCCAAAAGGCGATTGGTAATGCTTTGGATTCGCCTCTGTTAAATGACAACAAAATTTCGGGAGCTACCAATGTGTTGTTGCTCATAGTGTCAGGATCTCACGAAATAACAATTGATGAAATAGGAGAAATCAATGAGCACATTCAAAATGAAACAGGTAATATGGCCGATATCATTATGGGTGTAGGTGAAGATTCAACTCTTGGTGAGGCTATTTCTGTGACAATCATTGCTACAGGTTTCGGCGAAAAACAACAACACGAAATTACAAATACCGAATCGAAAAAAGTTGTCCATGATTTGGAAGCCGGTCAAGTCATTACTGAAACTGCTCAACCAACGCCAGTGGCTCAGACTCCGATCCCAAAAGTGGTGCACAAATTACAACTTGATGACAACGATGATGAGTTTGTTGAAACGACCAATGATTTATTAAACTTAGATGTTGTCTTTGATATCTTAGAAGATGAGACTTCTGTATCGGATTTCGAATTCAATCAAATAGAGGAGCATGAAGATGAGGAGCCTTCTGACTTTGTTCAGCTTTCTCAAGAGGAAGAACAAATGGCCGATACTTTGGAATACGAGCCTCAAACAGCCCTAACCTTTGATCTGCCTTTATTTGAGAACACTACACCTCAACCCCAAAAACAAGAAATTGTTAATTGGAGTCTTGAGGAGGAGGAGGATCCTGAGGATGTTATGAATATCAATGTCAATGAGTATATTGTGGTTGGTCCTAATACAAATGGCGAGCTCTGTGAAACGCGTTATGTTGGTGGTTCGGCTTTCATTCAATTCACCAATTATTTCCTAGAAAAAGAAGAAAATGAGGGTGATAAGATCGTGTTAGAGGAAAGTAAATCGACCTCAGAATTGGAAAAAATCGAGGAAATAGATCCTTTAAACACCCCTATTTCAGATGTGTTCAATGCTCAAAACGCACACCGTCGACAGAAAATAAAAGAATTTAATTATAAATTCAATGCTTCTAGAATCGATGAAATCGAACGAACGCCTGCCTACAAGCGTCAAGGCATGGACTTGGATCAAGCCAAGCCATCTTCGGAAACATCGGGATCGAGAACAACCATAAACTTGGACGACAATGATGAGATCCAATTCAGAACAAACAATTCGTTTTTGCACGACAATGTTGACTAATTAAATTAACTTAACCATTATGAGTTTACAAGAAGAGGTAATGACGGCCATGAAGGCTGCAATGAGAGAGAAAAACACAACCGCCCTGACGGCGCTTCGCGCGATAAAATCGGCGATATTACTGCTTCAAACAGAGGGTGGGAATCGCGATAACATAACCCAAGAAGAGGCGTTAAAGTTGCTTCAAAAATTGGTAAAGCAAAGGAAAGACAGTGCGGCTATCTATCAGGAGCAAGGTCGAAATGATTTGGCCGAACCCGAGTTAGCAGAAATTGAGGTGATTGCTCAGTTTTTGCCAGAGGAGAAGTCGGCAGATCAAATAGAGGAGGTTGTTAAAGCTGTCATAGCTGAGCTCGGTGCCTCTAGTATGCAAGACATGGGCAGGGTAATGAGAGCTGTGTCTGCCCAATTGGCAGGTGCCGCCGATGGTAAAACGGTCGCGAGTATTGTTAAAGCCAATTTGAGTTAAATCAATCACGCCCCTAATTTTTTTTGAGAGCAATAATGTTTATTTTTTCTGCGTTCTTTTTAAAAACCAAATCCATGATTATGTCCAAGAATTTATTGTTAGCACTTTTGTTTATTTCTCAAATGGTAGGTGCCCAAAACTGGCTGACCGATTTCGAGAAAGCCAAAGAAGAGGCCAAGTTATCAAACAAATCAATTGTGATGGTTTTCTCCGGATCTGATTGGTGTGCGCCCTGCATTAAATTAGACAAGGACAATGGAGAGCATTGAAAAAGCTATGGTATGAGGTAATTTTTTTTGTCTTTGCATAAGGGATATCACATGTGTAGATTGATTAGCGCTTGGCTTGCATTCGGTAATCTATTTCATAAGAAATAGATTGAGCCTATTTCGTCTTTAGATTATTATCATTAAAACAGAACGATTTTTTTGGCAGTGAAAAATCGCAGAAAAAAAAGTGACCCAGAGAGGATTCGAACCCCTAACCCTCAGAGCCGAAATCTGATATTCTATCCAGTTGAACTACTGGGCCATTTGGTTTGTCAAAAGTAGTATTAAATCGTGAGAATAAAAATACTATCTTGGCTCAATGAGCGAGGGATTTATAAAGGAAATTTCGGCCCGAGAGACTTGGCTTGTCCGGCATCCTGTTCTTCGTGCTGGGCGACCATTGGAAGATTGCGTCTTTCCTCATGATGAGGATCAGTCAACGGCTCATTTTGGGGCATTTCACCAAGGTCATTTGGTTGGTGTGGTAACGCTGCTGCATCCCACTGAACACCAATTTCAATTGCGTGGAATGGCTGTATTAACCGACCTCCAAAAACTTAACATAGGATCTCGGCTGGTCAATCATCTCGAGGCTAGGGTAAACTCAATAGGAGGGGGGCGGATTTGGATGAACGCCAGAGCACTTGCAGTCCCTTTTTATCTCAAGCTAGGTTATCATATTTGCAGTGAAGTCTTCGAAGTACCAGGAATTGGCCCTCACTACGTCATGGAAAAAACAGTCAGTTAAAAAGTCATGGGAACCTCGACCATTAGTACAGACGAATTACCCGCGACCGACAGTTCAAATTGCGTGATATCCCAAATTCCTAGGGCGTCTCTTTTGTTAAGGTGCTGACTGCCTATAACTGCAGAGCCCTCAATGACAAACACATATACTCCATTTCCTGATTGGCGTAAGTGATAAATTTCTTTTGTCTCCCTGTCTGTTTTCAATAAATGAAACCAAGCGTCTTGATGGATCCATACCCCTTGATCGTCTTCATTGGGTGACAGTATTTGAGATATTTTGTTGGTCTCAATCAAATCAGCGATGGTCATTTGTTTGTATCGAGGCGTCACTTGGCGACGCTTAGGAAAGATCCATAACTGAAGTAAATTTATCGGTTGGTCTTTATTGTGATTGTATTCACTGTGAGTTACCCCTGTGCCAGCGCTCATCACCTGTATTTCACCTTCGCGTATCACCTCCGCATGACCCATGCTGTCTTTATGTTCTAAATCACCTATAAGTGGAATTGTTATGATTTCCATATTGTCATGAGGGTGCGTGCCAAAGCCCATCCCCGGGGCGATGATATCGTCGTTTAGTACTCTTAACGCGCCAAATTGAACCCGTTCGGGGTTAAACCAATTGGCAAAACTAAAACTGTGTCGGGCCTCAAGCCAACCGTGATTGGCGTAACCTCTAGAATCAGAAGGATGACATACTGTTTTCATAATATTTGGTGTTTAGCCCTGTTGTTTTTGATTCTTTAAAAAGATATGTAAAATTAATAATATCTATCAACTTCCATTGATTTGAGGTCGTCCATTTATAGTATCGTTTGAACCCTCCATCAACTATTGCCCAACTTAGCTGAAAATAAAAAAAACTATGAAACAACGGACACCAGTAAGCAAAATAATGACCCATGAGGTCGTTACTTTAAACCTCAATGACAATATGGAACTTGCAGGAAAATTGTTTGAAGACAAACACATTAGACACATTCCTATTGTCACTGGCAAAAAGGTTGTCGGTATGTTGAGTCATACTGATTTGATGCGGATCAGTTTCTCAGATCTTGATGAGGAGGAAAACGAAATCAATTCGGTCATTTATGACTTGTTCGCTATTGAACAGGTCATGGCGAAGTCTGTCGTTTCCGTTTCTTCCGACACAACCATTAAGGAAGCAGCTGAAATATTGACCCAACACGAATTTCATGCCTTACCAGTGGTAGACGATGGAGAGCTGGTTGGCATAGTCACATCAACTGATTTAATTCAATTTTTACTGGATCAATTCTAAGCTTTTTCGGTCAATTCTAGGAGATTGACAATGGTTTCTTTGGGATCCTTACTGTTAAAAACAAAACTACCAGCTACTAAAACATCAGCACCTGCGGCACTGAGTTCCGCCGTGTTTAGGTTGGTAACGCCACCGTCGATCTCAATTTGTGCATGAGCTTGATTAGAAGCGATTAGGCTTTTGAGTTGTTTTACCTTTTCGTAGGTATGAGGGATGAATTTTTGACCGCCAAATCCTGGATTTACACTCATCAAGCACACCAAGTCAATATCTGAAATAATGGCTTCCAAGACAGAAACAGGAGTATGAGGATTGAGCGCAACACCAGCTTTCATGCCAGTATCTTTTATAGCTTGTAAAGTGCGGTGCAAATGGGTACAGGCCTCATAGTGAACCGTGAGAATAGCCCCTCCCAAATCCGCGAACGTTTGTATATACCTATCGGGATCGACTATCATCAGATGGATATCTAAGGGCTTGGAGGCATGTTTGGCGATGGCTTTGATCACTGGCATGCCGAAAGATATATTGGGCACAAAAACACCATCCATGACGTCAATATGAAACCATTCAGCTTGGCTGTCATTCACCATTTCAATATCTCTTTGGAGATTAGCGAAATCGGCCGCCAGTATTGAAGGTGCTATAATTTTTTTACGCATCATATTAATTTTCAGTAAAAATAGTGTAAAAAAAGAAACCCTCCTGATCGGAGGGTTCGTCTTTAGCCTAAATAGGTTTTAAGAATTTTACTTCTCGAGGTGTGTTTTAAGCGTCGTATGGCTTTTTCTTTAATTTGTCTCACCCGTTCTCTGGTCAAGTCAAATGTTTCACCAATTTCTTCTAAGGTCATAGGGTGTTGATTGCCCAATCCAAAGTACAAGCGAACGACATCTGCCTCCCGAGGCGTTAGAGTTTCAAGAGATCTTTCAATTTCGGTGCGCAATGATTCATGCAACAAGTCGCGATCTGGGTTAGGCGACTCTCCCGACCTCAAGACATCATACAGGTTAGAGTCTTCTCCTTCGACTAAAGGGGCATCCATCGAGACATGACGCCCAGAGTTTTTCATTGACTCTTTAACGTCATTGATGGTCATGTCCAATTCTTTGGCAATTTCTTCCGCACTAGGTGGGCGTTCGTGGGATTGCTCTAAGAAGGCAAATGTTTTATTGATCTTATTGATTGAGCCAATTTTGTTCAGTGGCAATCTAACAATACGCGATTGTTCCGCCAAGGCCTGCAAGATACTTTGACGAATCCACCAAACGGCATAAGAGATAAACTTAAAACCACGGGTTTCATCAAATCTTTGCGCGGCTTTTATGAGACCCAAATTGCCTTCATTGATCAAATCGGGAAGCGTAAGGCCTTGATTTTGATATTGCTTGGCAACAGATACCACGAAACGAAGATTGGCTTTGGTTAATTTCTCCAAGGCGATTTGATCGCCAGCTTTAATCCTCTGTGCCAATTCAACCTCCTCATCGGCTGTAATCAAATCGACTTTTCCAATTTCTTGCAAATACTTGTCTAGGGAAGCAGTCTCTCTATTGGTGACCTGCTTTGTAATTTTGAGTTGTCTCATTTAAAGTTTGATATATTAAAAGGTTGTGAAGGGCCGTTGGGAGTTTATACGCAGGAATTTTAAAAAGGTTACAATAAGGCGTAAAAAAAATCCGCTTAAAGGAAATTAAGCGGATTTTAAGGGTTTTTGACGGTAAATTAATCCCGACTTCTTCTGTCGCGGTCACCGCCACCTCTTCTGTCGCGATCGCCTCGACCTCTGTTGTCTCTTCCTCTACCACCATCGTCTTTACGCGGTGGTCGTTCTACATAGCCTTCTGGTTTTTCAAGTAAGGCTTTGCGAGACACTTTTTCCTTGCGCGTGCGCGGATCCATACCAAAGTATTTCACATCGATGACATCACCGATATTCACTACATCCGTTACGTTTTCTGTGCGTTCCCATGCCAATTCACTAACGTGAAGTAACACTTCATTTCCAGGAGCATCAACGTATTCAACCACGGCGCCAAAATCGAGGATTTTGATCACTTTGACTTCGTATGCACTGCCCACTTCAGGTTTGAACATCAATGCGTCGATTTTCGCCAATACAGCGTCGATACCATTTTGATCCGTACCTAAAATTTCAACAATACCTTCCTCAGTGGTTGGGTCCTCGTTGATAACGATTGTTGTTTTAGTGGTTTTTTGAAGCTCTTGAATGACTTTACCGCCACTACCAATTACTGCGCCAATATATTCATTTGGAATTCTTAGGGTAATGATTTTTGGTGCATGAGCCTTAACTTCAGCGTTTGGTGCACCTATAGTATCGGTTAATTTTTCAAGAATATGAAGACGACCTTCTCTGGCTTGCTTCAATGCTTTAACCAAAATCTCGTAGGATAGACCTTTGATTTTGATATCCATTTGACATGCCGTAATACCATCGGCCGTTCCCGTTACCTTAAAGTCCATATCTCCCAAATGGTCTTCGTCTCCAAGAATGTCGCTCAAGACAGCAAAACGATCACCATCAGAAATCAGTCCCATGGCGATCCCTGAGACGGGTTTCTTCAATTGTACACCAGCATCCATAAGCGCCATAGTTCCAGAGCAAACGGTCGCCATAGACGATGAGCCGTTACTTTCTAGCACTTCACTCACCACACGAACCGTGTATGGGCAATCGGCAGGAATCATGTTTTTGAGCGCACGTTGCGCCAAGTTTCCATGTCCAATTTCACGACGTGAAGTACCTCTGAGCGGTCTCGCTTCACCCGTTGAAAAAGGAGGGAAGTTGTAATGCAAATAGAATGTTTCTTCGCCTTGGAAAGTAGCCATATCCAATTGGTTAGCTTCTCGCGATGTTCCAAGGGTTACAGTTGCTAACGCTTGGGTTTCTCCTCGCGTGAAGATTGAACTTCCATGAGTGGAGGGCAAATAGTCAACCTCACACCAAATCGGTCTGATTTCATTGGTTTTTCGACCATCCAAACGCATTCCTTCTGCTAATGTTAATTCGCGAATGGCATCTTTTTGAACTGCTTTATAATAGGAAGAAATCTCTTTCTTTTGTTCGGTTAGCTCTTCTTCAGTAAAAAGCGCCATGACCTCATCTTTGATTTCGCTAAAGGCTAAACTGCGTTCGGCTTTTGAAAGACCTTGCTTGGCAACCTGATAACATTTGTCATAGGCTGCGTCTTTGATTTTAGCCATGAGTTCAACATTTTCTTCCACCACTACAACCTCACGTTGAGCTTTTTTTCCAAAGGCCTCAGCCAAGCGCACTTGAGCTGCGATTTGAACTTTAATAGCTTCGTGGGCAAATTTAATGGCCTCAGCCATTTCTTCCTCAGAACATTCCAACATTTCACCTTCAACCATCATGACTGAATCAGCAGAAGCACCAATAATCATATCGATATCAGCAGACAATAGTTGCTCTCTATTAGGATTGATGACAAATGCGCCATCTATACGTGCGACTCTCGCCTCTGAAATAGGTGTTTCGAAAGGAATATCACTCAATTGAATGGCTGCCGATGCGGCTAATCCAGCTAAAGCATCTGGCATGACTTCTTCGTCGTGCGACATCAATTGAATCATCAATTGAGTTTCACAATGGTAATTTTTAGGAAATAACGGTCGTAAAACGCGATCAACAAGGCGCATGACTAAAATTTCTTCGTTCGATGGTCGTGCTTCTCTTTTGAAAAACCCACCTGGGTAACGACCTGCAGCAGCAAATTTCTCTCGATAATCTACAGTAAGCGGCATAAAATCAACATCCGAAGGATCGTAGTTTGATACAACAGTACACAGCAACATGGTTTTTCCCATTTGCACCACGACCGAGCCGTGGGCTTGTTTGGCTAATTTGCCAGTTTCGATAGAGATTTCTCTTCCATCTCCGAGGTCGATGACCTCTCTAAACACTTTTGGAATCATAAAATAGTTATTAATTAAACAATGGTCGTTGTGTTGTTGCGGTTGTTGTGACCAGTGAAAAACTTTTTTGAAGCTTCTTCTAAAAAATACCCAATAGGGGTGTTTTGCAATAAAAAAAAGGAGCGCGGGGCTCCTTAAATTTATTTACGCAATCCAAGTTCCTTGATAATGGCACGATACCTCAAGATATCTTTCTTTACCAAATAATCAAGCAATGAACGACGTTTTCCTACCAATTTCACTAATGAACGCTCAGTATTAAAATCTTTACGATTGTTTTTTAAGTGCTCTGTTAAGTGATTGATTCTGAATGTGAACAAGGCGATTTGTCCTTCGGCAGAACCAGTATTGCTTGCAGCATTACCGTGCTTTTCGAACAATTCTTGTTTTTTTTCTTTTGTCAAATACATGCCAATATTATTTCAATGATTATTATGTACAGGAAATGATTTTCATTTCACGACCGCAAATATAGAGTTTTTCAATGAATATCAGACGGTATGGCGATTTTATTGTGGCTATTTTGAGCATGCCTTGTTAGTGGATACTCAAAACCCCTTTGTCACAATTCCCTCGGTAGTCTCATTCATTATCTTATATTCATAGTCAAAGATCACTTGCCGTAACACTTTGCATGGCTTAATCTAACGGTAAGATGGTATAACCTTTGACGCTATCCTGCGGTCTTCAAAGACCCACTGGTAATAAATCAAACTTTTGATTGACATCATCCATCATGTCGATACCACAAGAAGTATAGAAGTTCTCCTGAGCTATGGCTTGGCGATGCGACAAATTATTTACAAACGAGTAATTCCGTAGGTTAGGGGCGAGAATGTCTAGGTCTTTCAAAATAAGCAGGTTAAGGGCTTAAAGTAAGCCACAAAAACCATACCGTAAATAGTTAGAAGCGGGGAGGGTGTAACCTATCTAATCTTATCGTTCAAAATCAAATCCAAATACAGGTTGACTTTGTTTTTTAATTCAGACCGGTGGGCGATAAAATCTAAGAAGCCGTGTTCTTGAAGAAATTCAGCAGTTTGAAAATCGTCAGGTAATTCTTTACCTGTGGTGTCTCTCACAACACGCGGTCCTGCAAAACCAATGAGAGCGCCAGGTTCGGATATATTAATGTCACCGAGCATGGCGAAAGAGGCGGTTGTTCCACCAGTTGTTGGGTCCGTGCAAAGTGAAATATATGGAATTTTAGCATCTGCCAATTGGGCCAATTTTGCTGAGGTTTTGGCCAATTGCATAAGTGATATGGCGGCTTCCATCATACGTGCACCTCCAGACTTGGAAATCATCAGGAATGGAATTTTGTTGTTCAGGGCATAATGGGCAGCACGGGCAATTTTTTCACCTACCACACTACCCATGGAACCCCCGATAAAAGAAAAGTCCATAGCAGCTACTACCAATTGTTTTCCTTTAGATTTGCCCACGGCAGTGCGCACGGCATCTTTAAGGTTGGTTTTGTTTTGAGCGGCTTTGAGCCGGTCCTTGTATGATTTGGTATCTGTAAATTTCAGTGGGTCTTTCGAGCTGATATTGGCGTCCAATTCTTTGAATTTATCGTCAAAAAGGATATCGAAATATTCGGCACTTCCGATGCGCACATGGTAATCGTCTTCTGGACTTACATAGAAATTGTTAGCCAATTCTTCAGTCTCTACTATTTTACCAGTAGGTGTTTTATACCACAGTCCTCTTGGTGTGTCTTTTTTGGCCTCGGTCGGGGTTTGAATACCTTTGTCTTTACGCTTGAACCATGCCATAGCTATAAATTTTGAGTGCTAATTAAAGCGTGTTAATATTGTTGAGGTCTTCAAATGCTTGCTTGAGCCTATCATTGAAAGTCAGTTCCCCTTCACGCAACCATCTTCGCGGGTCATAGAATTTTTTGTTTGGCACATCGTCTCCTTCTGGATTGCCAATTTGGCCTTGTAGGTAAGCTGAGTTTTTGTGCATATAATCACGAATACCACTCATAAAAGCGTATTGCATATCGGTGTCAATATTCATTTTGACCACACCATAAGAAATGGCTTCTCTGATTTCTTCAACTGTAGATCCTGAGCCGCCATGAAAAACAAAGTCAATGGTGTTGTGGGGTACTCCAAATTTTGAGGACACGAACTCTTGGGAATGTTTTAAAATCTTTGGTGTTAAAACGACGTTGCCAGGCTTGTAAACACCATGAACATTGCCAAAGGCAGCGGCCACGGTGAAACGGTCACTGACTTGTCTCAATTCTTCAAAGGCATAGGCCACCTCTTCAGGTTGTGTGTAAAGTTTGGAACTGTCAATATCACTGTTGTCAACACCATCTTCTTCACCGCCAGTAACACCCAGTTCTATTTCTAGTGTCATGCCAATTTTTGACATGCGCTCCAAGTATTTTTTACAAATCTCAATATTTTCTTCTAAGGGCTCTTCCGAGAGATCAATCATGTGAGAGCTGTAAAGCGATTGTCCCGTTGATTTGAAATGTGCTTCCCCCGCATCTAGCAGGCCGTCTATCCACGGCAGTAAATTTTTGGCACAGTGGTCGGTGTGAAGAATTACTGGAACACCGTAGGCTTTGGCCATGTGATGTACATGATGAGCACCAGCAATCGATCCTGCGATAGCTGCGGCTTGCCCATCGTTTGACAGCCCTTTTCCCGCATTGAAACATCCGCCACCATTCGAATATTGAATAATAACGGGCGCATTCAAATCTCTGGCGGTTTCTAAGACACCGTTGACGCTGTTTGACCCGACTACATTGACAGCAGGCAAAGCAAATTGTTTCTCTTTGGCTAGTTTAAAAATGGCTTGAACGCCATCTCCTGTAGCTACTCCGGCTTGAATTGAATTGGACATTTTATTGATTTTGTTTTGAGGAATCAAATGTAATCATTTTTCATCATTTATGGTTTGACCTAGAATGGGTAATTTATACCTATGTTGTACACAGCATTGCTGAAATTGTAGTTTTTGAACCAACGTGATCCTTCTAAAATTGAAGGTTCGTAGGTCTTAAAACCGATATCGAATCGGAACGCAAAGAGGCTGATATCATATCTGATGCCAAATCCAGATCCCAAGGCCAAATCAGCTAGATCTTTAAAACCATCGAAGGTTGAATCGGGATCGTTGATGCCGCTGGTTTGAACATTCCAAATGTTTCCAGCGTCTATAAAAAACGCGCCCTTAAAGCTGCCAAATAAATCGTAGCGATGTTCTAAATTGAAAGCCAATTTCATATTGGCTTCATTGAATTCGTTGGGGCTATTTATTTTTCCTGGGCCTAAATTGTATGCGGTCCAAGCTCTATTGTCGTTGGTGCCTCCTGCAAAATAACTCTTAGAAAATGGAATACTACTCGAATTACCCAATGGTATTGCAACGCCTCCATAAGCTCGAAAGGCCAATATATTGCCATAGCCTAACGACCAGTGTTTGATATAGTCTAAATCAGTTTTGACGTATTGTGAAAAAGCAACATTATTAATTTGAGCTTCTCCATTAGCGTTTACCGGTAAATTAAAAAGTGATTTGCTGGCATTTAAAAGATTACCTGCAAATTCAATCCGACCTTTAAAAATCGAATAATCTGGGTCAAACACATCCTCTCTTTTGTCCAAGGTATAACTGAAATTCGATGCTATAATTAAATTGTTCTGAGTCAGCCTTGTTTTTCGTTCTTTGATGTTTCTTACATTTCTAGCATCGGTGGGATTACTTGCGGCAAACGCATCATCAGCGACAACCAAGTTGATGAATTCATTAGCTTGATTGATATCGAGCTCGGTATTACCGTTGTCGTCTAAAATCAAATAAGAACCTGGTGTTGGGTAGCTGTTAACTGCAATTTGCTCCAATCGAGAAAATGAATTTTGATAGACCCTAAAATATCTGTCAGGATTCAAATTCCTAACGTATTGAACATTGACCAGGTCCAGACTGTTTTTAACCATGTCAGATGGTTTCCAAGAATAATTCAATATCGCTTTGATCGATTGCTTGTCCAAACCTATATTTGTTTGACTAGAGTAGCCGCCACTGATTCGGGTTACGGGTGTCATTTCGTTTGGTATCAGTCGCTCGAGGTAGAAGGGAAATACAAACCTAGGAATAATAAGCCGCAGGTCTGTTCCTATTTCGTTGATATCAAAAAAAGTATTTCGAGACTCTGCGCCATCTTTGGAGGATCCAATGGCACCAATGGCCGAAATTTCGAGCGTCTCCGTCCCTCTAAAAAGGTTTCTGATTTTTAAAGCACCGCTAAATGAAAACCCCACTGCTTGTATGTTGCTTTGCGATACATTGACGTCAAATCCTAGACCATATTTCGGTCTTGGACTCAAATAAATCGAGGTTAGTAAAGAACTGTCCCGTGGTCTTTCTTGGTATTCAATATTCGGATATTTAAAGGATTGCAATTCATTCAAGTAGCGATAAGTTCTGCTTCTGTCGATATCACTGAACAAACTATCGGGTTTGATAAAAATAGCCTTAGATAAGGCTTGAGGACGATACTTCATGGGGCCATAGCTGTAAAAAACAAACCCACGATATTTGAGAGAATCGGATGGTGTTTTATCCCGATTATCACTGTTTGAGTCAGTGAAGATACGTACCTTATTAATGCGGTGGGGCTTGAAGGACGCGCGAGCTACGGAATCTTCATTTCTAATAATTCTATCTTCAATAGCTAATTTGGTATTTACCTTCTTGCCCGTACCAATGGTGTCAAATTTGAAACTGATGTAATCGGAAGAAAAATGATAAATGCCTTTATTTCTGAATACACCAGTCAATCGTTCCCTTTCGGCTATAAAATTGGCTTCATTGAAAACATCACCAGATTTGATTAGGGAAGCCTCAGCGTGTTCGTTGTGGATGGCTTCAATCACTGGAGAGGCTATAGATGCGCTCAGACTGTCAATGATATAGGCCTTGTTTTTGACAACCTCATAGGTAATCCCTATTTTTTGCTGCTCAAGAGTGTCAATACTTTCGTTTACCTTCACGTCAAACCAACCCTTTTTAAAATAGAAAGCCCTTAAATTGTCCTTGCTGCGCTCGGTTAATTCAGTGTTATAAATGGATGGTGGTTCACCAATAGAGCGGAGCCAATCGTTAAACGAGAGCGCCAAATCTTCAATTTGATTTAACTGTTTGTTTGAATAGAATTTCGTCAACCGCGCAGCCCTTTTAGGATCTGAATAGCGCCATAACGAAAACAAAGAGTCACGATTTGGTCTTGCCGAATTGTAGATATGCAGTCTCACAGGAAACTTCGAAAACAGTTTGCTGTTGGGTTTTTGAGTCAGCAAAGCATTCACTTCTTCAGATTTGTTCTTTTTGCCATTAACTACAATATCGGCCCTAGTGAGTAAAGCCTGATTGTCTTGAACTCTTTTTAAAACATCACAGCCCATCAGTATGGTGCAGGTTAAGGTAATAAGTGATATTTTTGTGATAATACGCATTTGATTTCCCGAACGGGTTTGTGGAGTTAGTTTATTGATTTTCAAAAATACACGATTTACATGTTAAGTAAAAAACAAATTAAATTTATCATCAATTTGTCTCAAAAGAAGCACCGACAATTAACCCAAACTTTTGTGGCTGAAGGCCCTAAATCTGTGATGGATTTGGTGTCAGCTGGCTTGGAATTGATAGGCTGTTATACCATGTATCCCATTGACGAATTACCAACACATCTGCAAATCTTAGTTAGTGCTCAGGAGCTCAAAACCATCAGTAGTTTGACGACTCCTCAAAACCTTATTGGACTATTCAAAATGCCAAAAACCAAGGAGATTAAACCGAAGGGTGCTTTTTTAGCTTTAGATGGGGTCCGTGACCCTGGTAATTTCGGGACCATAGTTCGACTTTGTGACTGGTTTGGTGTAAAACAAATCGTTTGCAGTATCGACAGTGTGGATTGCTATCACCCCAAAGTGGTTCAAGCTACAATGGGCTCAATTGCAAGAGTTCATGTGAGTTACACGGATCTTCCGCAATGGTTAGGTGAATCTAATTTGCCAAAAATGGGTACTTTTATGGATGCCCCCTCAGTCTACGATTTTCATTGGCCTGAGGATGTCATCTTAGTTATGGGCAACGAAGGTCAGGGAATTTCATCTGAGGTCGAGGCACAATTGGATGGGCGTTTGTCCATCCCAAAGTCTGACTCACCTTCGGGTGTCGAAAGTTTGAATGTGGCCACGGCCACTTCAATTGCACTTAGTGAATATTTTCGAACTACTATTGGAAAGTAAAATTAATAAACACTCCTCTTGATTCCATTCGAGAAATGTTTCCTGTCCATGGGCTGTCTATATCTGCATCGGGAGTGACTTCATCAGTAAGTCCAAAAACACCGCGAATTGTCGGGGTGAATTTGAACCAATACAAATAAAAGTCGATACCAAATCCCAACTCATAGAATAACACATTTTTTTTGGCTCTCCAATCTCCTTGGCTATTGTCATTGACATTGTCTTCATTACTCGACAAATTGAGCGCAGTGGAAATGCCACCTACAACAAAGGGTTTGAAATTGTTGATTCGTTTGGTTGACAACTTCACCAATAAAGGAATGTAAATGTAAGTTGAGCGCACCTCTCGCACCAAATCTGCCTTTGTTGGCATGGTCTCAGGTAAAAAGTTCAAGGAGTCGAATTGCAACTCCCTTCTGCTTACAGTAAGACCTGGTTCTAACCTAATATCGATGTAGTCGTTGATTCTTAAATTACCAATTAAACCGACGTTGAAACCTACAGACCGCTCGGTTTGGATGTCAGGTAAGTCTTGTTTGTAATCGATATTGAAATCAAAATTATTAAATCCTAAAAAATACCCCCACGAAATTTTTTTCGAATCCATGGTGGCATTGTTTTGAATGCGATCTTTAGAAAAAAGTTGAGCCTGAGCTATTTGACTCATGGCCATTAAGACGATAAATAATAGGCTTGAAATTTTTGTAAAACGAATCATTTGATTGCTGAATAAATAGTTGCTACGCCAAAGGTCTGAGGAATAGCTTTAGCATTCTTAAACCCAATTTTACGCAAAATATTGTTTAAAGCTTCTCCATATGGAAATTGTTGGGCCGAATTTCCCAAATAGCGGTAAGCTGACTGATTTTTAGAAAACAATTTACCCACTAAGGGGAGAATAAAATTACTGTGTAACAAGTATATCTGTTTGAATGGGATATATTTTGGAACGGAAGTCTCTAGTATGATTAAGGTGCCACCTTTTTTAAGTACACGCAGTATCTCGGAAAGGCCTTTATTTAAATTTTCAAAATTTCGAATGCCAAACGCTACCGTGATTACGTCAAAAGTTTCGTCTTTGAAGGTCAAATTTTCCGAGTCCCCAATAACCATTTCGATCAAGGATTCTGCCCCAGCTTGTTTGACTTTATTAACGCCAACAGCCAACATGCCTGGACTGAGATCGAGTCCTACAATTTTTGAAGCACCACAATGTTGCATGGCTAAAACCAAATCGCCAGTTCCTGTGGCTACATCTAGAACTTGATCTGGCGCAAGTTGAGAGACCATTTTAATTACTCTCTTGCGCCACTTCAAATCAATCCCAAATGAGATGACACGATTCAATCGGTCGTATTCAGTTGAGATGGAATCGAACATTTGTTCTACCTGAACTTTCTTACTCCCCTCTTGATTTTGATATGGTTTGACCAAATATTGTTGCTTTGTGGATGGCTGTTCATCCTCTTAAAAATAAAACGGCTTTAAATACGGTTGCCAAAAATAATATATCTTTGCGTCATGCTAGGTGTCTTTTTTCTTTTTTAATGAAGCACCCTAAAACAGTATGAGCTGTGAACATTACTTTTTCAATCGGGACTCTTTTCTTTAATCAATGAAAATTATCATTGCTGGTGCAGGTGAAGTAGGCTTTCATTTGGCCAAACGCTTGTCGTACGAATCACTTGAAATTACACTCATTGATGTGGACAAAACTTGTCTTTCCTATGCGGAAACCCATTTGGACATTAAAGTTATTCGAGGAGATGCCACTTCTATCGCCATTCTAAAAGAAGCCATGGTCTCTCAGACTGACTTAGTCATTGGCGTTACGGCTTCAGAAACGGCCAATATTACAGTTTGCGCCATCGCCAAGCAACTCGGTGCTAAACGAACGATTGCCCGAATATCAAACACTGAATTTATTGACAACCAAGAACTGGTCGGCTTTACAAAATTTGGAGTAGACGAGTTGATTTCTCCCGAGTCTTTGGCAGCCTCAGAAATAGAACTACTCCTAGATCAATCTGCTTTTGATGACACCTACGCCTTCGAAGACGGTGCGCTGACCATGTTGGGCTTAAATCTATCTCGCGCTGCAATATTTGTAGGTAAATCAGTTAAAGAAGCCGCGGACTTATTGCCAGAAATTCATTTTATACCCATAGCTATTCAGCGTTTTGGAATGCCCAATACCATCATTCCTAGGGGAGACACCTTGTTTAAAGAAGGAGACCACGTTATTTTCATTACCTCGAAGGGCGGAGATGAAGAATTGTGTAAGTTGACGGGAAAAACAAACACAGAATTGAACGATATCATGATTCTTGGTGGTGGACGCATTGGGTCGAAAACGGCGAGAGATTTGATGGATCAGCGCTTCAATATTAAAATCATTGAACGCAACAAAGAGCGAGCTTTGGAATTGGCCGATGAATTGCCTAATGCATTGATTATTCATGGCGATGGTCGAAATGTTGAGTTGTTAGCCGAAGAGAGTATCGAATCTGTTGACGCCTTTATCTCTGTTACTGGAAATTCTGAGACCAACATCATGTCATGCTTGGTTGCAAAATCTCGAGGGGTGAGAAAGACCATTGCTTTGGTAGAAAATATGGATTATTTTGAGTTATCTCAGTCCATAGGTATTGATGCCCTGATCAATAAAAAATTATTAGCAGCTAATACTATTTTTCGTCATATCAGAAAAGGTGAAGTATTGGCTATTACTAAGTTAAGCAATATGAACGCTGAGTTGCTTGAGTTTATGGTGCGTCCGAATTCAAAAATTGCTAATAAACGGATTAAAGATTTAGATTTCCCGATATCTGCTATTATTGGAGGGGTCATTCGAAACGGCCAAGGTCTTATTGCTTTGGGAGATTTTATCATACAGCCTGCTGATAAAATTGTAGTCTGTTGTTTGCCTCAGTCGCTTAAAAAGGTAGAGGAACTGTTTTACTAGGCATGCGATTAAACTATAAAACGATAGGTCATTTTTTTGGACTTTTACTCCTGTGTAATGGTGCTTTTATTCTCACCGCTGGAGTAGTTAGTTACGGTTATGGAGAGGATATCACCAACGCCATTCTTTATTCAGCTTCCATTGTATTGGGGCTTGGTCTACTAACCATGTTTGTTACCAAAAACCACTCCCGCGAAATGGGTAAACGTGATGGCTATATAGTCGTGGCTTTGGGTTGGGTAGTAATGGCTCTTTCGGGTTCTTTACCCTATGTCATGACTGGCGTTATTCCCGAATTCACAAATGCCTTTTTTGAAACGGTGTCGGGCTACACAACTACAGGAGCAACTGTATTGAGCGATATCGAATCTGTTCCTAAGGGTTTGCTTTTTTGGAGAAGCTTGACCCATTGGATTGGCGGAATGGGAATTATTGTTTTGGCCATTGCCATATTGCCCTTACTTGGAATTGGGGGAATGCAATTGTTCACTGCTGAGGCTCCTGGATTGAGCTCTGACAAACTCCATCCTCGTATTACAGATACAGCCAAAAGACTTTGGTACATATATGTAGGCCTCACTTTTGTTGAAACCATTCTTCTCAAATGGGCTGGCATGTCTTTTTTCGATGCTATCAATCATGCGATGTCAACTGTATCTACGGGCGGCTTTTCCACTAAAAACACAAGCCTGATGTATTATAATCATTTGCCAATGGTGAATTATATTGTCATGATTTTCATGTTCATTGCAGGGAGTAATTTTGTGCTAACTTACTTTGCTATCAAGGGGAAGTTTAGAAAAATATGGGCAGATGAAGAGTTCCGATTATATGTCAAATTTATCATAGTATTTACTCTAT
>JAURRA010000015.1 GCA_030835825.1 Flavobacteriaceae bacterium | reverse complement strand
TACGCTGTCAATTCAATATTTCAATGAACTCTTTTTTTGTACTTTTTTAAACCCTAAAAACAAGACCTCTCCCGTTTTTAGCGGCTGCAAATATAAAACCTTATTTCCCCAACATCCAAAGTTTATTTCTTTATTTTTTTATTATTTTTTTCTCGGCCTAAAAATTGCTCATAAAATAAGCTAATGAATTTGCCCAACAAGGCTGATAGTCTTACCTTTGCGTTCATTTTCGAGTCAGACACCCATGATAAAAATAACTTTGCCTGATGGCAATATAAGAGAGTATGATGCGCCGCTTACAGTTTTGGACGTTGCCAAAGATATAAGTGAAGGCCTTGCGCGTAATGTTATTTCAGCGAGCTTCGATGACAAAATAGTAGAGACGTCTACCCTGCTGGATTCAGATGGATTTTTAACGCTTTTCACATGGAACGATGATGCAGGGAAAAAGGCTTTCTGGCATTCTTCTGCCCATATCATGGCTCAGGCTCTTCAGGAATTATACCCAGGCGTCAAACTAACCATTGGCCCTGCTATTGACAATGGCTTCTATTATGATGTTGATTTCTGTAATTATTCCTTTTCCGAAAAGGATTTTCAAACTGTCGAACTCAAAATGCTTGACATTTCAAGGGGAAAACACGATTTTAATCTTCGTGCCGTTAGTAAAGCCGACGCGTTACATAAATATGAAAAGGAGGACAACCCCTATAAATTAGAATTGATTTCAAATCTTACTGATGGCGATATCACTTTTTGTGACCACGACTCTTTTACTGATCTGTGTCGTGGAGGACATATACCTAATACGAGTATTGTTAAAGCGGTTAAAATCCTAAGTGTTGCTGGAGCCTATTGGCGAGGGGATGAAAAAAAACCACAACTGACTCGAGTATATGGCATATCGTTCCCCAAACAAAAAGACCTTACCGAGTATCTCGAATTACTTGAGGAAGCTAAAAAAAGAGATCACAGAAAATTAGGCAAGCAGCTAGAGCTATTCACCTTTTCTTCCAAAGTAGGTCAGGGCTTACCCTTGTGGCTTCCAAAAGGAGCGGCTCTTAGATCAAGACTTGAAGACTTCCTGAAAAAGGCGCAACAAAAGGCTGGTTATAAAATGGTTGTCACGCCTCACATTGGACAAAAAGATCTTTATGTCACATCTGGTCACTATACGAAATATGGTGAAGATAGTTTTCAGCCCATCAAAACTCCTAAGGAAGATGAAGAGTTTTTTTTAAAGCCAATGAATTGTCCACATCATTGTGAGATCTACAATAGTTCATCAAAAAGCTACAAAGATTTACCGATGCGTTATGCAGAATTTGGGACTGTTTATCGGTATGAGCAAAGCGGTGAACTTCATGGCCTCACCCGTGTAAGAGGATTTACTCAAGATGATGCACACATTTTTTGTACTGACGATCAGTTAGACCAAGAATTTAAAGATGTTATTGATTTGGTTCTCTATGTTTTTGGGTCTTTGGGATTCGAAAATTTTACGGCCCAAGTTTCGGTTCGTGACCCAGAGACTCCGGAAAAATATATTGGAAAATCTGAAAACTGGGATAAAGCTGAAAATGCCATTATCAATGCGGCACGAGATAAAAACTTAAATTTTGTGATTGAAAAAGGTGAAGCTGCCTTTTATGGCCCGAAACTTGATTTCATGGTTAAAGATGCTTTAGGCAGACAATGGCAGTTGGGTACTATCCAGGTAGATTATAATTTACCTGAACGGTTTGAACTGGAGTATAAAGGATCAGATAATTTGATGCACCGACCAGTAATGATACACCGTGCGCCTTTTGGTAGTATGGAACGATTTATTGCCATCCTGTTAGAGCATACTGGTGGTAATTTTCCATTATGGCTCAATCCAACGCAAGCTGTTGTTTTATGTATCAGTGAGAAATATGAAAAATACGCTGAAAAAGTTTCAAGTTTGCTAGAAAATGACGAAATTCGCGCCCTCGTTGACAACAGAAATGAGACTATCGGCAAGAAAATTCGGGAGGCAGAAATGGACAAAACCCCATTTATGCTGATAGTTGGCGAGGAGGAAGCGACAAAAGGTTTAATAACCGTAAGACGCCACGGTGGCGAAGATTTGGGTGCCTTAAAAATTGAAGATTTTGTCGACTTAGTTAAAAAAGAAATAGAGGCAACGGTAAAACCGTTCGAAGTTTAATTTAATATTTGAAGTTATAGCAATACGTAGAAAAAGATACACAGGCCCAGCCCGTATCGTCAAAGAAGATCAACACCGGATCAATCAATACATTAACGCTCCAGAGGTGCGCCTAGTGGGTGAGAATGTTGAAGTTGGTGTTTACCCTTTGTCGAAAGCCAAGGAATTAGCGAAAGAGTTGGAATCGGACCTAGTAGAAATTTCTCCAAAAGCGAATCCTCCAGTTTGTAAAATCATGAACTATAAAAAGTTCCTCTACGAACAGAAGAAACGCGAGAAAGTGTTGAAAGCTAAAACTTCTAAAGTAGTCATTAAGGAAATAAGGTTTGGACCGCAAACCGATGAACACGATTATGCTTTCAAGAAGAAACACGCTGAGAAGTTTCTTAAAGAAGGTGCCAAATTAAAGGCGTTTGTGTTTTTCAAAGGGCGTTCCATTATCTATAAGGAGCAAGGACAAATTTTGTTGTTAAGATTAGCACAAGATTTGGAGGCTTACGGTAAAGTAGAGCAAATGCCCCAACAAGAAGGAAAGCGAATGATTATGTACATCGCACCAAAAAAATAATAAAGAGAATCGCAAACGACAGTGTCATGCCAAAAATGAAAACAAAATCTAGTGCCAAAAAACGCTTTAAGTTAACTGGTACGGGAAAAATAAAGAGAAAACAAGCTTTCAAGAGTCACATCTTGACTAAAAAATCGAAGAAGCGAAAATTAGCACTTACGCATAGTGCTTTGGTTCACGATAGCGATTTGAACAGCGTAAAGGAACAATTGCGCTTAAAATAAATTGTTCAGGTATTCAATTTTAACCCTGGAGTAGCGCTAACAAGTGTTGAAACAACCGCCTACTACAAAAACAATTATACTATGCCAAGATCAGTAAATTCAGTTGCCAAACGGGCAAGAAGAAAAAAAGTGCTTAAATTAGCGAAAGGTTATTTTGGGCGTCGTAAAAATGTGTGGACAGTAGCGAAAAATGCTGTCGAAAAAGCATTGGTTTACGCCTATCGCGATCGCCGTCAAAAGAAGCGTAATTTTCGCGCCCTATGGATTCAGCGTATCAATGCCGGAGCGCGCCTGCACGGTATGTCTTATTCTCAACTCATTGGTAAACTCAAAACAAACCACATCGGTCTTAACCGTAAAGTTTTAGCCGATTTGGCAATGAATGAGCCAGAAGCATTTAAAACTATTGTGGAGAAGGTAAAATAACCCTTACTTTTAAAAAAAAATAAAAACCGCCCGAAAGGCGGTTTTTTTTGCTTCAAATCGAAATGCGTCTCTGATATATCAACAATAAACAATTTTAAGTTTGTCCATTTGCTCACTTTGGATCCTCCATAATGTCATGATCGAATCTATTAGTAGCTTTTAGTTAGATCATAATTGTCATGTTTTTCAAAGCAGTACACTATTCTTCAAGCGGTATCATCTCCAACAGTTTTACGTTCCAATTGTATTGATTTACTTTTTTGTGTATTCGTCCATTGCTGTAAGAATATTGTTTTTCAAAAGACTTACCGATAAATAATAACCGCTAAATTGACGCTGATCCGATTGAGGCATATTATTGATATCTATTTGAGAAACCATCCGAAAAAGGACGAACACACAGGTTCCCGAGACCAAAACCTTTCAACAAGGCACGAACAGTTATTTAGCAGCAATAAAGGTAGAGGTAATTGAAAAGCGACTCTTACCTAAATCAAACATTTGATTGAAAATATGGTAGGTAAATTAACGTAATCACGACGAATCCAAAAATAGCAGCGAAAGCAACGGCACCTGCCGATATGTCCTTAATAAATCCAATGCTTGGATGTTGATCTTCATGCACAAAATCGGCCAATTTCTCTACTGCCGTATTCATGCCTTCAACCGCTAGAACTAAGCCAATAACTAGCAATTGATTAATCCAATCTTGTTGGGATATTTCAAAACAAAAACCTGATAAAATAAGCATTAATGCAATGCCTAGTTGTGCGATAACACTGTGCTCTGTTTTGATCAAAAGCAACAAACCACGGAAGGCGTATTTGAAACTAAGTAATCGAAATTTTAAAAAATTAACCATATTGAATCTGGTTTGCGATTAATACCATCAAATTTAAAGGTACTACAAAATTCAAAAACGACCTCAACCAATAGATTAAGTTTTTTGCCGCTTTTTTCTAGCTGCCGGGAACAAGACATTGTTCAATATCAGCCTATAACCCGGTGAATTGGGATGCAACGATAATTCGGTTTTCTGATCCCCTACTCTATGGGCATAATCCTCGGGATCGTGACCGCCATAAAAAGTGAAGAACCCCTTTCCTTTGATACCGTGAATATATCTGGCTTCTTGATTGACTTGTTGGCGACCGAGCACCAATACTTCAGACTTAATAGTGTTGGGATCAAAAGCTGTGGTTTGTCCCATAAATCCCTTGATCAAAGCCGTATGGTTTTGGCAAAGCATGGTTGGTATGGGATCCCATTTGGCAGAGAATTCCATCAAACTAAAATAATCCAGATCCTTTGGAGTCTGTCTTTTTTGCGTGGTATCAATAGATGAGAACTCATAAACATCTGGACTCCTTTCAAGTAGAAAATCTTTAAATGCAAATGTTTGTGTATAGTCCAATTTATTCTGATAATTGGGTGTGGTTCCGTCACCATCAAACATGGGCTCACAGATGTCTAGCTGTTGCGCGCTCAGGGCAATGTCAAAACTGTCAGTAGCGCTGCACATGGCAAACATGAATCCACCACCAATCACATAATCTCTTATTTTTAATGACACGGCCAGTTTTTCTTCAGAAACTTTTTCATAGCCCAGTGATTTAGCCAAGGTTTCGGCGCTTTTCTTTTGTTCAATATACCATGGCTCACTGCGATAGGCTCTGTAGAATTTACCATACTGACCCGTAAAATCTTCGTGATGTAAGTGCAACCAATCAAAGGCTACTAGGCCGTCACTAAGCACCTCTTTATCATAAATGGTGGTGTATGGAATTTCAGCGTAAGTCAACACGAGCGTAACTGCATCGTCCCAAGGCTGTTTGTCATCTGGCGAATAGACCGCAATTTTCGGTGCCTTCTCTAAAAGTACGGCTGTAGAATTTTGACTTGGACTTTCGATTTCTAGCAATATTTGACTTAGAACGGTATCAGATACTATCTCAAAACTCACACCTCTTATTTGACATTCTTTAACCACCTTTTCACCATTGGGTAAAACAAAAGCCCCCCCTCTATAATTAAGAAGCCACTGAATTTCTTGACCTTGCTCTAAAATCCAATACGCAATTCCGTAGGCTTTGAGGTGGTCAGACTGACCTTCGGCATCCATAGGAATAATGACGGCAGATGACCAAGCTAAACAGGTTTTAAACAATAATAGTAGTAAAAAAAATCGTTTTAACATGACATTAAAAAGGCATATCATCACCATCATCTGGTGTGCCAAAAGCCTGATCTTGAGTAGGAAATTGGTCTGGTTTGAAGGTGTTATCGTTAGCCGCAGCATTCATTTTACTATGAAACTCAAACGGAGAATCAAAATTATCGAGGTTTTCAAATTTACCAAGACTGCCATTGAATTTGAGACGTATATTATCGAGACCACCGTTACGATGCTTAGCAATAATAAATTCGGCCTGACCCTCCGTTGGCGATCTTTCTTCATCGTCCCACTCGTCGATTTTATAATACTCCGGTCTATAAATAAAAGATACGATATCGGCATCTTGCTCAATGGCTCCAGACTCTCTAAGGTCAGAGAGAATAGGTCTTTTGCTACCCGTTCTTGTCTCTACTGCCCTAGATAATTGTGACAAGGCAATTACAGGAATATCGAGTTCTTTGGCTAAGGATTTTAAATTTCTAGAAATGGTTGATATTTCTTGTTCTCTATTTCCTGTTTTATTATTTCCACCAACCGTCATTAGCTGCAAATAATCGACAATCAAAAGTTTAATTTTATGTTGAGAGGCCAGTCGTCTGGCTTTAGCACGAAGGTCAAAAATAGATAAAGCTGGCGTATCATCAATAAAAAGAGGTGCTTGTTCTAGACTTTTTACTTTCACGTTAAGCTGCTCCCATTCATGTTTTTCCAACTTACCTGTTCTTAGTTTTTCAGAACTCAACCCTGTTTCAGAGGAAATCAATCTTGTGATCAGTTGAACAGAAGACATTTCAAGAGAAAAGAACGCGACAGGAACATTGTTATTTACGGCCATATTTCGGGCCATTGACAAGGTCAATGCTGTTTTACCCATACCAGGTCTCGCGGCGATAATTACCAAATCACTTGGCTGCCAGCCTGAGGTAACTTTATCGACTCGCTCAAATCCTGAGGGCACACCACTAAGACCCTCTTTATTAGCAATTTCTTCAATTTTCTTTTTGGCTTGAATAACCAAATCTTGTGCGGTCTCGGTCGATTTCTTAACATTACCAAGGGTGACGTCATAGAGTTTTGATTCGGCATTGTCCAACAGATCGAATACGTCAACAGATTCATCGTAGGAATCCTCGATGATCTCATTTGAGATTTTAATCAAACTGCGCTGAATGAATTTTTGAAGAATAATACGAGCGTGAAATTCAATATGGGCCGATGAGGATACTTTTTGAGTCAAAGCAATCAAATAAAAATCACCGCCAATTTTTTCGAGTTTGCCTTCTTTTTTTAACTGACCTGAAACTGTCAACAAGTCAATGGGATCACTTTTTTCGAACAGTATAAGAATAGCATCAAAAATATGCTGATGAGCCTCTTTATAAAAAGATTCTGGAGACAATAGATCCACGACTTCATCAACGCCTTTTTTATCGATCATCATGGCCCCCAACACCACCTCTTCGAGATCGAGTGCTTGAGGCGGAATTTTACCTCTTTCTAATTGAATTAGGGTGCTTTTATCGATTTGGTATCCTTGAATTTGTTGAGTTGGTTTCATGTGATAAACGTACACAAAAGATATTGACTAAGTTCAATTCGGACCATCCGAATATCCACTAATGTCGAACAAATGGTGTGTTAATAAGTATAAGACCATTGTTAATAGGGCAATGAAATATTCAATAGAACAATAGTTATTCTTCATAGACGCCCATTTGAGCGTATTTGTCCATTCGAGATGCTACCAGTTTATCAGAAGACAAGTCCTTTAGTTCTTGATAAGATTTTACAATTGCCTTGCTGACCGTTTTAAAGGTTTCTTCACGATTCTTGTGCGCTCCACCAATGGGCTCTTTTATAATTTGATCCACCAAGCGCATATTTTTCATGTCTTTGGCAGTTAATTTCAAGGCTGATGCCGCTTGCTCTTTATACTCCCAACTTCGCCACAGAATAGAGGAACAAGACTCTGGTGAAATAACAGAATACCAAGTATTTTCAAGCATAAGCACTCTATCCCCTACACCAATTCCGAGAGCGCCACCCGAGGCACCCTCACCAATAATCACAACGATTATCGGGACTTTTAGGCGTGTCATTTCAAAAATATTTCTAGCAATAGCCTCGCCCTGACCGCGTTCCTCAGCTTCCAAACCAGGATAGGCCCCAGGGGTATCGATAAGAGCAACTACAGGTAAACCGAACTTCTCAGCAGATTTCATCAATCTTAAAGCTTTGCGATAACCTTCGGGGCTGGCCATTCCAAAATTTCTATATTGTCTTGTCTTAGTGTTGTAACCCTTTTGTTGGCCAATAAACATAAAAGATTGATCTCCAATTTTACCGAGACCCCCAACCATGGCTTTATCATCTTTAAAGTTTCTGTCCCCGTGAAGCTCCAAAAAGGTGTCTCCACAAATAGCTCGAATATAATCGAGTGTATAAGGACGATTGGGGTGACGAGAGAGTTGCACCCGTTGCCAAGGGGTCAGGTTTTTATATATCTCTAATTTGGTTGCTTTTAGCTTTTCTTCGATAGCTTGACAAGTCAACGAAACGTCTACATCACTTTCGGAACCAATGAGTTGACACTTGTCTAACTGCTCTTCCAATTCTTTAATTGGCAATTCGAAATCTAAATATTCTTGTTGTATCATAAGACCCAGTCTGTGGTTGCGAAATCTTATACGAACATAGTAAAAAAATCACAATTCGTCATCAGAAAATCGGTTGGCTTTTACCCGATATCTTCGTTTAAAAATGGCATTTAAGAGAACCGTACATAAAATGATAAAGGCTCCAACATAGAAAGAGAAAGACATTTTTTCGGTGGTAGGAAAAAAAATAACCGCCAAGGAAATACCATAAATCGGCTCCAAATTGTAGGAGAGCACAACCGTAAAAGGACTCAAATGTTTCATGACTTGTACAGCTGAAATAAAGGCGTAAGCGGTGCAGACAGAAGCCAAAATGATGAGATACAAATAATTAGGTAATCCAATATCAAAAAAACCAAATGAAAATCCTTCATCCAAAATAGAGATCCAGAGTGTTATAAAAATTATCCCCGCTAAAAACTCATAGATAGAGAGCACAGTAGCGTTATAGATCAGAACGTGCCGCCCATTTAAAACGGCAAACAAGGTCGAAAAAAAGGCCGATACAATACCTAATAATATTCCGGTAATAAAATGTAATGCTGCGTCTGTTATGATATAAACGCCACCAAAGACAGCTAGTCCTAAAAGAATTTCATAACCGATAATGCGACGCTTAAAGATAATAGGTTCTACTAGAGAAGCAAAAAAAGCTCCTGTGGAAAACATGGCTAATGCGATTGAAATATTCGATGCCTTTATCGATGCGAAAAACGTTATCCAATGCAAAGCGATTATTATTCCGGCTATTATAAACTGAAATATAGCCTGGCCTGGCACGATCAAACTGATTTTCTTGTATTTTGCATAGGCATACATCAAAATAACCGCCAAAAGCATTCTGAACCAAACCAGATTGACTGCAGAAATGGTAATTAATTCTCCTAAAATTCCGGTAAAACCCGCAATAAAAACCAGCAGATGGAGCTGCATTTGACTCCGCAATTTAACGTCGCGCATCATTGATCAGGTAAAGAGCTAAACATCCAAAAAAGATATTGGGTGTCCACACGGCTAGTAAAGGATCTAAATTGGATTGATCGGCTAGAACTCCAAATATTTTGTCAAAAAAAACGTATATCATGGCAATAGCCATACCAAAGGTCAGATTAACACCCATACCCCCTCTTCTTTTTACTGAAGAAACCGCCACCCCAATAATACCCAAAATGAATAATGTAACAGGAATACTCCATTTCTTATATTTAACCACCTTGTAGCGATCGATAAAAGAAGAGCCTCGACTTTCTTCTTTGTTAATAAAAGCATTCAAATCACTGTAGCTCAAAGTTTCGGCCACATAGCTCACCGGAGCCAGATCTTCAATATCAAAGGGTAAAATTGTATCCAGTCTGCGCTTTTCCTCGAGGCGATCCCGGTTTTCACCAATGATTCGTTTGGTGTAACCAGTAAGACGAAACAAGCTGTCGGCCTGGTCATATTGTATATTAGTAGATTCTATTCTAAATAGCAGTTGGTTATCACTGAAATGCTCGAGGGTAAAATAGGTTCCTATTTTAGTATTTGGATTGAAACTGTTGACATAAATAATTTCATTGGGATTGATTTGACGGTAAATATTTTGACTATTAGTTGGAGATTTAGAACTGACATATTCGTAAACAAAATCGTTATAACCCCTACTCGCGCTTGGCACCAAATACATACCCATCAGCAAGGAAACTAATGCTAGGACGCCAATACCAATAAAATAGGGTTTTAAAAATCTTTTGTAAGAAATTCCTGAGCTTAGAATAGCAATAATTTCTGTGTTATTAGCCATTTTAGAGGTAAACCAAATTACCGATAGAAAGACAAATAAGGGAAATAATAAATTGGCAAAATGCACGGTGAAGTCCATATAATACGTCAGAACAACATCGAGTTTTGCGTTATTTCTAAGAATATTATCAATTTTCTCGGCAATATCTACGGTAATTCCAATGGGTATAAAAAGCAACATCAACACCAAAAAAGTGCCAAAAAATTTCTTTAATATGTATCGATCGATGAGCTTCATTCTTGACTCCGGCTGTTTATAAACGTTGGTCCATTTGTTTAACCATTTTATTTTTCCAATTGGCAAAGTCTCCCTTAATAATTTGCTCGCGTGCTGTCCTTACCAGCCACAAATAAAAGCCCAAATTATGAATTGTAGCGATTTGCTTACCCAAATATTCGTTTGCCATAAACAAATGTCTCAAATAGGACTTACTATATTCGGTATCTACGAAAGTATATCCAGCTTCATCGATTGGACTGTAATCTTGTGCCCATTTGAGATTTTTAATATTAATGGTGCCATAGGCGGTGAATAACATGCCATTTCTGGCATTTCTCGTTGGCATAACACAATCGAACATATCGACTCCAAGAGCAATATTTTCTAATAAATTTATGGGCGTTCCCACGCCCATCAAATATCTTGGCTTTGATTCGGGTAACATATCACAAACCACTTCTGTCATGGCATACATTTCCTCTGCAGGTTCACCCACCGAAAGTCCTCCAATAGCATTGCCAGGGGTATCGGCTTGGGCAATATATTCCGCCGATTGCTTTCTGAGATCCTTATATGTACTGCCCTGAACAATTGCGAAAAGAGCTTGCTGGTGACCATATAAGGGATCCAAAGTGTTGAAATGATTTATACAACGATCTAGCCACCGGTGAGTCATATGCATTGATCTTTGAGCATAATTATAATCACAAGGATATGGTGTGCACTCGTCAAAAGCCATGACAATATCGGCGCCGATACGCTGTTGAATTTCCATTACGTTTTCAGGAGTAAACAAATGATAACTCCCATCAATATGACTTTGAAACTTGACACCCGCCTCGGTTATTTTTCTTTGGTCTGCCAACGAATACACCTGATATCCTCCAGAATCAGTTAAAATATTGCGATCCCAATTCATAAATTTATGAAGACCCCCCGATTTTTCAAGAATTTCTAAACCCGGTCTTAGGTAAAGGTGGTATGTATTTCCTAGAATAATATCGGGATTGACATCTTCTTTCAGCTCTCTTTGGTGAACTCCTTTAACCGTTCCAGCCGTTCCCACAGGCATGAAAATTGGCGTTTCTATAGTTCCATGATCGGTTATGATATTAGCCGCTCTGGCCTTGGTTTCTTTATCGCTACAAAGCAGATTGAATTGCAAATCTCTTAGTTTATAATTTGGTCCAAAGATAAATACAAATGCTGGTCTGCCGTCATCTGGGAAGATAATGTTAGCAAATCACAGTAATTCGTTGATAACTGAGAGATTATTTATTCTCTCAACCTCTACTGAAAATAGTAAGTTTGGGAAGAAATTAAATCACTATGACAGACATTACTGCGCTTCATGCGTTTACAACTCAAGTAAGAAGAGATATCTTAAGAATGGTTCATCGCGTAAATTCTGGCCATCCAGGTGGATCATTGGGTTGCGCCGAATTTTTAGTGGTACTCTATCAAGCCATTCTCAAACAAAAATTACCTTTCCAAATGGATGGACTCGAAGAAGACTTGTTCTTTTTGTCCAATGGGCACATATCTCCAGTTTTTTACAGTGTTTTAGCTCGGTCTGGTTATTTTCCCGTAGCGGAACTCAACACCTTCAGGCACCTCAATTCACGACTCCAAGGACATCCCACAACTCACGAAGGCTTGCCAGGTGTTAGAATAGCATCAGGGTCATTAGGACAAGGACTCTCTGTCGCCATTGGTGCCGCTTTATCTAAAAAACTCAATGGTGACAAACATTTGATATATTCTTTACATGGTGATGGAGAATTGCAAGAAGGGCAAAATTGGGAGGCCTTTATGTATGCCTCGGGAAATAAAGTAGATAATATTATTGCTACTATAGACTACAACGGTCAACAAATTGACGGGGCGACGGATGATGTTTTACCTATGGGCGATATGAAGGCTAAACTATTAGCATTTGGTTGGGATGTATTGGAAATATTAGATGGCAACAATATTGATGCCATTCTAAAAGGGATGACTGAGGCCAAATCCAGGACTGGTAAAGGGCAACCTGTTGCTGTGATGCTGCACACCGTCATGGGGCATGGTGTAGACTTTATGATGCACACCCACGCATGGCATGGCAAAGCACCAAATGACGAACAATTGGCTATTGGGTTAAGTCAGAATGACGCTACATTAGGAGATTATTAAAATATTTAAGATGACAACGTATATCAATTCAGGAAGTAAAGACACCCGTTCGGGATTTGGAGCAGGTTTAGAAGAGTTAGGGAATAAAAATGATAAAGTAGTTGCTTTGTGCGCTGACTTAATTGGTTCTTTAAAAATGGATGAATTCAAAGAACAACACCCGAAACGTTTTTTTCAAGTTGGAATAGCTGAAGCCAACATGATTGGAATAGCGGCGGGCCTAACTGTTGGAGGTTACGTTCCGTTCACTGGAACCTTTGCGAATTTCTCCACGGGGCGCGTCTATGATCAAATTCGTCAAAGTGTAGCTTACAGCGGCAAAAACGTAAAAATTTGTGCGTCCCACGCAGGAATCACCTTAGGAGAGGACGGTGCGACACACCAAATTCTTGAAGATTTAGGGTTAATGAAAATGCTGCCCCATATGACTGTAATCAATACGTGTGATTACAATCAAACTAAGGCAGCGACTATAGCGATAGCCGAACTTGACGGACCTGTTTATCTCAGATTTGGACGGCCTAAGGTAGCTAACTTCACAGCCGAAAACCAACACTTCGAAATAGGTAAAGCCGTACTCCTATCTGAAGGTAGTGATGTCACAATCGTAGCTACTGGACATTTAGTTTGGGAAGCCTTGGAAGCTTGCAAAGCCCTGAACGAAGAGGGAATTTCGGCAGAGGTGTTAAATATTCATACCATAAAACCATTAGACGATGAGGCCATATTAAAATCCGTTAGAAAAACAGGTTGTTTGGTATCGGCCGAAGAACATAATTACTTGGGAGGCTTAGGAGAAAGTGTTGCGCGCGTACTGGCACTTAATCACCCTGTTCCGCAAGAATTTGTAGCGACAAATGACACCTTTGGTGAGTCAGGAACACCAGATCAATTGATGGAAAAATACGGCCTGAATGCTGCCTCAATTGCAGAGAAAGTCAAGCGTGTAATCAGCAGAAAATAAAGTGATTAGTCATTTCTGGAGCCTGTTGAGTCGGTATCCAAATAATTAGGGATTCCGTCATTATCAGAATCGTCATTTGTTGGATCGCCATCACCAATATCGTTGGTAGGATCACCGTCACCATCGCGATCTACCGTTAAGTCCGTATCAGGTTCTAAATCTTCATCTATTGTTAATACGCCGTCTCCATCATCGTCGGCATCATTAAAGTTATAGTTGAAATCGTTATCAGTATCGTCCGTAGCCAAGTTTAAATCGCCATCCAGGTCCTCCAAAAATGAAGGTACGTTATCAGAATCATGGTCATTGACATCTGATTGAAAAAGGGTGAAGGAAAATACTAAATTAGTGTAAGGAGGTATGGCCCCATTTCCGTCAAAATAAGCGAGACCTGAGGGAAGAAACATGACACCAACACCAGGATTGTTGTAGGTCACCGTGCCATCAGGATTGTTCACAAAGCTTTCGGCGATATTGAATTGAGGAAGCACCCTACTCCAGCCTGCCACCAAAT
Source organism: Flavobacteriaceae bacterium (assembly GCA_030835825.1). Classification (GTDB taxonomy): domain Bacteria; phylum Bacteroidota; class Bacteroidia; order Flavobacteriales; family Flavobacteriaceae; genus JALRKI01. The sequence goes on along the minus strand of JAURRA010000015.1, from coordinate 65,754 downwards.
AGGTCAAATCTAATTCCTCGGGATTCACTCGGCTGTCAAAAATTGAACCGTCAAAATAGGAGCCTGTGTATTGCACACGAACATCATCCGAAAAATGTGGTTGTTCCGCTCCTCCACCCTGTCTTATTCTCAGGACATAATATTCATACTCAACCTCCAAATAGGTAGTTGTATGTGTTTCGACGGCATCAATTAAGAGAGACTGATTACTCGGGTCTGGTAATTGACCATTTTCTGGCAGTGCCTCGATCAAAATATCACTGTCCATAGGATTACTCATTGCTGCGAGCTCTCCCGAGTTAAAATAATGATTTGACAAATAAACTTGTAAGGAATCCCTGTCTAAAATTTGTTGTTCGGCCCTGTCTCTTAAAGGAACTGTTTCAACCGGATCATCAGGAGTACAAGCGAGGTATAGTCCTAATCCCAATAAAACAAAAGTAAATTTACGCCATCCTAACATCATAAGTATTTTTAATTGACTTTATCAAAAACTGTTCCTCTTATCCATTGGTTCAGATGATAAAGGTCGCAAGATACAATTTTATTGTATTTTTGATCGAACAAAATGCTCATGCGGATCGATAAGTTTTTGTGGTGCACGCGATATTTTAAATCGCGATCTATGGCTTCTGAAGCCTGCAGAAAAGGTCATGTCAAATTGAGAGGCAAATCAATCAAACCGAGCCACGAGGTTTATGCTCAGGACCACTTGATTGTGCGTAAAAATCAAATCAATTACGAATTGCTCATTTTAGATACCCCGAGCAGCAGGGTTGGTGCTTCACTGGTCGATATTTACCGAAAGGACCAGACCCCAACTGATGCATTTAAATCTCAGGAAATGCTAAAATCAGCTTCAGAACATTACCGCCTCAAAGGATTGGGAAGGCCCACCAAAAAAGATCGCAGAACTTTAGACGATTACAACGATCAAATTGACTAACTTTAACCCTAATCATTGAATTATCATGCAGGAAGCTGTCATTCTTAACGACCAACAAATTAGAGACAAAATCAAACGAATGGCGTTTCAAATTTTAGAATCTTGCACTGAAACAGAAAAAATTATCCTGGCTGGTATTGCCGATGGCGGATACAGTTTAGCAAAATTAATTACTGTAGAATTAAACCAAATTTCTGATATTGAAGTGCTTCTCTGCGAAGTGTTGATCGACAAAAAGAATCCCAAGACCCCCATTAAAACAAACCTTAAACCACAAGCCTATGAACATCAGTTTGTGGTCTTGGTAGACGATGTGCTCAACTCAGGAACGACACTAATTTACGGCGTTCGACACTTCCTCGAAGTAGAAGTTCGTCAATTTAAAACAGCTGTATTGGTCGATCGTAGTCATAAAAAATACCCTGTAAAATCAGACTTTAAGGGCATTTCACTTTCTACTTCCATTCAAGAAACTGTGGCGGTCAATTTAAGTCAGGCGCCATTCACTGCTTTGTTAAAATAGTCTTGTACATTCTCGAATGACTTCTTCTTTAGTTTTGCTGTCGACCCTTACAATATGATGCGCCTGCTCGTAGTAAAAACTCCGTTCGAATAAATGTTTCGCTATAAATTCAGTCCGAACATTTTCGGTCATGAGATCAGACAGAAGTGGACGAGATGTGCTGTTCGATTGTAATCTTTCCGCCAAAGTGCCAATGTCGGCCTTCAGATAAATCAATTGTACATCAGGCTGAGCCAGAATAAAATCTAAATTGGTGCCATAACAAGGAGTGCCACCTCCAAGGGCAATAACAGTATCTTCCTCTAATAAGAGTAACTGCTCTAAGGCCTGTCGCTCTAATTTTCTGAAATAAACTTCACCAGATTCCGAAAAAATATCCCTAATACTTCGAGAATCAAGTTTGGAAATAAAATTATCCAGATCCTGAAAGTTAAAATGTGCCGATTCTGCAAGGCGTAATCCAATACTCGACTTACCTGAACCCATATAACCGCAAAGGATAATTTTCATAACAAAAAAATTTAGTTCAGTAAAAGAACAAAAAAATATCAAAACGGTTGCTTAATGTTTGAAACCTCTTATCTTTGCCACCTCATTAAAAAAAGACCTGGTAGCTCAGCTGGTAGAGCAATACACTTTTAATGTATGGGTCCTGGGTTCGAGCCCCAGCCAGGTCACTTTTTTAATTTGATTTTTCCAAATCATTCACACCCCCTTAAAGCGCACGTGGCGGAATTGGTAGACGCGTTAGGTTGAGGGCCTAATGACCGCTTAGGTCGTGGAAGTTCGAGTCTTCTCGTGCGCACATTTAGTTTCATTTTTATCCCCCAATGTTTTTAATTACTTTTGTTTAACAAAAATGCCCAAACGATGGACAATGTTAAAATGCATTTTAGCATTAAAGATCTGGAAAACATTAGCGGCATTAAAGCGCATACCATAAGAGCATGGGAAAGTAGGTATAATTTACTTCATCCCGACCGCAGTGACACTAATATTAGATCTTATAGTTTGTCCAATCTGCAAAAGTTATTAAGCATTACTTCACTCTATAACCGCGGCGCAAAAATTTCTAAAATTGCCTCAATGAAAGATGCCGAAATGGCTCATGCCGTTCTTACGCTTAAACATTATGAAGACACAAACACAAGTGCGCGCTACAGATTGAAGGTAGCGATGTTAAATTTTGATGAAGCCTTGTTAGAGGAGTGCTTCATTCTGCTTTCGGAGACCAAGGACTTCAAATCGATTTTTCTTGAAGTCTATGCCCCTTTTCTGGCTGAGGTAGGTCAACTGTGGCTCACAAAAAGTATATCTCCGGCACACGAGCATTTTGTTTCTGCGTTTATCAAACGTAAGATTTTTTATCATATCGAACAGGCATCAACTGTTCAGGCATCATCAAAAAGAACCTATGTACTTTTTCTTCCTATAGGAGAAATTCACGATATTGGACTTTCCTACCTATATTATGAATTAAAGCTTAAAGGCTGTCATTGTATTTATTTAGGAGAAAATATGCCATTATCAAGCTTGGTGCATTTAAAAGCCGTTCATAAGGATTTGGTTTTCATTTCATCTATGACAGTGCGACCACATTCTGGAGAAATGAAAAATTATATCGAGGAAGTAGAGGATCTATTGCTAAACGACAATTACTCTGAATGGTGGGCCTGTGGGTCACGAACCCAATTGATGAGGGACTATAATTTGCACCATAAAATCAAAATATTTAACAGTTTAAAGCAGGTAGTTCAAATCATTTAATATCTATGTCACAAAAACAAATCATTATTATCGGTTCAGGATTTTCGGCTCTGGCGGCGGCATCATACCTCGCTAAGTCCGGACATCAAGTAACAATTTTAGAAAAAAACGATCAAATTGGAGGCCGTGCAAGACAACTTAAAAAGGACGGCTTTACTTTTGACATAGGCCCGACTTGGTATTGGATGCCAGATGTTTTTGAACGATTTTTTGCTGACTTTGGCAAATTACCTGACGACTATTACAGCCTAGAAAAACTGAGTCCCGCCTACAGTGTATATTTTGGAGAGGCTGACAGAATTACTATTGGCGATACTTTGGATAAAATTTGTGATGCTTTTGAAGCTGAAGAACCAGGAAGCTCCAAAACTTTGATAAAATTTATCGACAAGGCGCGGAAGAATTATGATATCGCCATCAAAGATTTGGTCTATCGCCCAGGGCTTTCTCCGCTTGAATTAGTTACGCCAAAAACAGCCGTAAGAGTGGGTCAATTTTTCAGTACCATTCAAAGAGATGTTCGCAAGGCCTTTAACAATGAAAGACTAGCATTGATTTTAGAATTTCCGGTTCTTTTTTTGGGAGCAAAAGCCTCTAAGACACCAGGTTTCTATTCTTTTATGAACTATGCAGATTTTGGTATTGGGACTTTTCATCCGAAAAAAGGTATGTATGAAGTTGTTAAGGGCATGGCCTCGTTAGCAAAGGAACTAGGGGTGCACATCCAAACATCTATGAACGTCGAGCAAATCATTGTTGAGCAGGGCAAAGCCGCAGGCGTAGTTGCCAATGGTCAAAGGCTTGAAGCTGAAGTTGTTTTAAGTGGCGCAGATTATCACCACAGCGAAACCCTTTTGCCAGAATCATTTCGCCAATATTCCGAAGCCTATTGGGAGAGAAAGACATTTGCTCCATCGTCACTTCTATTTTATGTTGGCTTTGATAAGAAGTTAAATAATGTTGATCATCATACCCTATTTTTTGATGTGGATTTTGAAAAGCATGCCGAAGCTATCTACGATGATGCCAAATGGCCAGAGGATCCTTTGTTCTATGCCAGTTTTCCAAGCATAACAGATGACAATGCAGCGCCTAAAGGAAAAGAGGCCGGCATATTTTTGATTCCTATAGCCCCTGGTATAGAAGACACACAAGCCATTCGGGACAAATTTTTAGACAAAATCCTTACCCGATTTGAGATGCTCACACAACAGAATGTGAAAAATAGCATTATATTTACAGAATCGTTCTGTGTTAATGATTTTGTCAAAGATTACAACTCCTACAAAGGAAACGCCTACGGTATGGCCAATACTTTGCTTCAAACCGCTTTTTTGAGACCAAAGCTGCAAAGTAAGAAAGTGAAAAGTTTATTTTTTACAGGTCAACTCAGTGTTCCGGGCCCTGGCGTACCTCCCTCCTTAATTTCTGGGAAGTTAGTGGCAGACCTAATCAATAAATCCTAAACGATCGTAGACCCCACCTACCTTGAAAATACTTACTCGTTTTGACTATGAAACAAGTATTTGACGACGTATCATACCGCTGTAATCAAATGGTAACCACCACTTACAGCACCTCCTTTGGAATGGCAACAAAAATGTTAGCCAATTCAATAAGGCAGGATATATATAATATTTACGGCTTTGTGCGTTTAGCCGACGAAATAGTAGATTCATTTCACGATTTTGATAAAGTTTCCTTGCTCAATCGATTCGAAATTAGCCTGTACGAAGCTCTGGACGAAGGCATCAGTGTCAATCCTATTTTGAACGCATTTCAACACACCTACCATAAGTGTAAAATTGACAGGAAATTTGTCGAAGCCTTCATGCACAGTATGCGACTTGATTTAACCAAGTCAAAATATCTCACTGTAGAAGAATATCAAAATTATATTTACGGATCGGCCGACGTTGTAGGATTGATGTGCTTAAAGGTTTTTGTCAGTGGTGATCAAGCTCAATTTGATGCACTTAAGGATTCTGCTATGTCATTGGGATCTGCCTTTCAAAAAGTCAATTTTTTAAGAGACTTAAAAGCTGATTTTGAAGGGTTGAACAGAACATATTTTCCTGGAACCGACTTAAATCGTTTGGATGAAGAGTCGAAAGCAGCTATTATCAAGGATATTGAAAGTGATTTCGCTATAGGCCTGTCGGGCATACGGCAGCTCCCTATGGAAGCTCGATTTGGAGTGTTTATGGCCTATCGTTATTATTCCAAATTACTGCAAAAGCTCAAAAAAACCCCTGCTATGGAGATTAAAAATGCCCGTATCAGAGTGTCTAATCACAAAAAAATAATACTCCTGACAAGGAGCTATGTCAAGTATCAACTGAATCTTATTTAAACCTACACCCCCTATGCAAGCAGTCTTTTGGATCGGCATATTCTTAGCTACATTTTTTACGATGGAATTTATGGCCTGGTTTACCCATAAATATGTCATGCACGGTTTTTTATGGCATATTCATGCCGATCACCATAAAAAAGACCATGATAGTTGGTTTGAACGAAACGACTTGTTTTTTATTTTTTACGCAGTAGTAAGTATGGGATGTATTGTGTTGTGGAGCGAATATAATATTTGGTTTGCTCTGCCGATTGGAGTAGGTATCTTCTGTTACGGTTTAGCCTATTTCATGGTGCATGATGTTTTCATCCACCAGCGATTCAAGATTTTTAAAAAGGCCAATAACATTTACGCAAAAGGCATAAGAAGAGCCCATAAAATTCATCACAAACACATTGGTAAAAATCAGGGCGAAAACTTTGGCATGCTGATCGTGCCATTCAAATATTTTAAAAAATAAATAGATGCAGTATTTATACCTACTGCTCAATTTAGGAGCAATATCAGTTCCACTAATCTTTAGCTTTCACCCCAAACTTAAATTCTATAAGATGTGGCCAGCATTAGGTCTGAGCCTATTGGTCAATATGTTGATTTTTATCCCTTGGGACCACATATTTACTGTTAGTGGGTTTTGGGGTTTTGATAGCAACTATTTAAGCGGCTACAGCTTTCTCGAACTTCCTCTTGAGGAATGGATGTTCTTTATCTGTATACCTTACGCTTGTGTTTTCATGCATCACGCCATTTTATACTTCCACAGAAGCAAAAGGCTACCCGTTAAATTCACCAATGTTCTCAGCGGAATTATTCTTATCGTTTTGTTAATTTCTAGTATAATATATCGCGATCGATGGTATACAGTAATCAACTTTGTCTATGGCATTACTCTGCTGAGCTTAATTGTTTGGAAAAGAAATGACCTTCTCCGACACTATTATCTGACCTTTATATTTATGCTGATACCCTTTTTTATTATTAATGGCATCCTAACTGGGTCGGGCATTGAAGATCCTGTGGTGTGGTATAATAATTTCGAAAACATCGGACTTCGACTTGGAACCATTCCTGTGGAAGATACCGTCTATGCCTTCACACTGATATTAGGCAACTTAGCGATGACCGATTTCTTTCATCAAAAACTAGTCAACAAGAGGTAGTTATTGATTTTGTAACCGGATCAAATTGAGTGCCGAACCAGCCATAAACCAATCAATCTGACTGGCGTTGTATGTATGGTTGGCCACAATGATATCAGTGGTGCCATCGGAATGATTGACTTTTATTTTTAATGGTACACCAGACTGAAAGGATGCTAAGTCAACAAAATCGAAAGTGTCATCCTCTTTGATTTTATCATAATCCAATTCGTTGTCAAAAGTCAATCCCAACATTCCCTGCTTTTTGAGATTGGTTTCGTGGATACGTGCAAAAGATTTTACTAAAACAGCAACTACCCCCAAATGACGGGGCTCCATTGCAGCATGTTCCCTCGAAGATCCCTCTCCATAATTGTGGTCGCCAACTACAATTGACGGAATCCCTTTAGCCTTGTATTGCCTTTGCACCTTTGGGACAGCGTCATACTCTCCCGTAAGTTGATTTTTAACAAAATTCGTCTGCTGGTTAAATGCATTAACGGCACCTATAAGGCAGTTGTCCGATATATTATCCAAATGACCGCGATATCTCAACCAAGGACCAGCCATAGAGATATGATCGGTTGTGCACTTTCCAAAGGCTTTAATCAACAATCTAGCCCCTTTAATGTCCGTTCCTATAGGCGAAAATGGCTCTAGCAATTGGAGTCTATTAGATTCGGGGTCTACTTTGACCTCTACCCCATCACTATTGTCATCTGGCGCTATAAACCCTGCATCTTCAACTGCAAAACCACGAAGTGGTAATTCATAGCCTGTCGGCTCGTCTAACATCACCTCTTGCCCCTCTGTATTAACTAATGTGTCAGTAAGAGGGTTGAAATCCAAGCGGCCAGAGATGGCTATCGCGGCAACCATTTCGGGTGATGCTACGAAAGCATGTGTGTTTGGATTACCATCGGCGCGTTTAGCAAAATTTCTGTTGAAAGAATGAACAATTGTATTCCTTGGTGATTGCTCAGCTCCTGCCCTTGCCCACTGACCAATACAAGGCCCACAAGCATTGGTAAATATTTTAGCATCCAGTTGCTCAAATACGTTTAAGATACCATCGCGATCAGCTGTAAATCTGACTTGTTCGGATCCTGGATTTATACCAAATTCGGCTTTGGTTTTAAGTTTTTTATCAAGTGCCTGTTGCGCTATCGAAGCAGCTCGTGATAAATCTTCATAAGAAGAATTCGTACACGACCCAATGAGGCCCCACTCGACATCCACAGGCCAATCGTTGTTCATAGCTGCTGACTTCATTGCACTGATAGGCGTGGCTAAATCTGGAGTGAAGGGTCCATTAACATGAGGCTCTAGGGTTGATAAATCGATTTCTATGACTTGATCAAAGTAATGGTCTGGATTGGCATAAACTTCTGGATCGGCAGTCAGATATGGTCTAATTTCATTAGCAGCATCTGCGACATCCGAGCGATCAGTAGCTCGCAAATAACGCTCCATAGAGTCGTCATAGCCAAAGGTTGAGGTTGTTGCGCCGATTTCTGCTCCCATATTACATATGGTCCCTTTTCCTGTACAGGACATGGACTCTGCTCCTGGGCCAAAGTACTCCACAATGCAGCCTGTTCCACCTTTTACCGTAAGGATTCCAGCTACTTTGAGGATGACATCTTTTGGTGCAGTCCAACCGGATAATTTTCCAGTTAATTTCACTCCAATTAATTTCGGGAATTTCAACTCCCAAGCCATTCCAGCCATAACATCGACAGCATCAGCACCTCCAACACCAATAGCTGCCATTCCAAGACCCCCAGCGTTTACCGTATGAGAATCTGTTCCGATCATCATACCGCCTGGAAATGCGTAATTTTCTATAACCACTTGATGGATAATACCAGCGCCGGGTTTCCAAAAACCAATCCCATACTTATTCGAGACAGACTCGAGGAAGTTAAAGACTTCATTAGAATTGTTGAGAGCCTGTTGCAAATCTGCATCTGCACCTATTTTAGCCTGAATTAAATGATCACAGTGCACTGTTGTTGGGACAGCGACTTTTTGTTTTCCAGCCTGCATGAATTGCAGCAACGCCATTTGTGCCGTTGCGTCTTGGCAAGCGATTCGGTCTGGTGCAAAATCGACATAATCGGCCCCCCGCTTAAAATCAGCTTGGGCTTTCCCATCCCACAGGTGACTGAATAATATTTTTTCAGTAAGTGTCAAGGGTCTTCCTGTAAGGTTTTTTGCATGGTCGACTCTTTCGACCATATTATTGTAAACCTCTTGAATCATATCGATATCAAATGCCATAAGGAAGTGTTTAAATTTTGGAACGCAAAAATACAAAAAGGGAACGGTAAATACAATTTATTACCAAAACTAAAATATAGATAATAAATTCTTAAAGAATAGATTCAATAATTACATTTTCTGTAATTCCCTCGGCTTCAGATTTATAATTTCGTATCAAACGATGACGTAAAATTGGAAGCGCCACTGTTTTAACGTTTTCTATATCTGGTGAAAATTTTCCATTTATAGCCGCATGGGTTTTAGCTGCTAAAATGAGATTTTGAGAGGCGCGGGGTCCTGCGCCCCAATCCACATATTCATTGATCAACGCATTGGTGTTATTTGATCCTGGTCTGGAGTTGGTTGTCAATTGAACTGCATACTCCACCACGTTATCGGCCACCGGAATTCGCCTTAATAAATGTTGAATTTCGGACACTTCGTCCGCTTTGAATATTGGTTTAACTTCAGGATGCAGATCTGAAGTCGTGAGTTTGACGATATCAATTTCATTTAAAAAACTGGGGTAATCCAAATAAATGGCCGACATGAACCGGTCTAATTGGGCCTCGGGCAAAGGGTAAGTGCCTTCTTGTTCAATCGGATTTTGCGTTGCTAAAACGAAATATGGACTTGGTAAATCGTAGGTGTGACCAGCTACTGTAACTTTGCGTTCTTGCATGGCCTCGAGCAAAGCAGCTTGAGTTTTGGGTGGTGTTCGATTAATTTCATCGGCCAAAACGATGTTTGAAAAAACAGGGCCTTTTACAAACTTAAAATGACGTGATTCGTCTAGGATTTCACTACCTAAAATATCACTCGGCATCAAATCGGGCGTAAATTGAATCCTATTAAAATTTAAACCTAAAGCTGAGGCTACAGTCTGAACCATGAGGGTTTTAGCTAAACCCGGGACACCGATCAGTAAGGCATGACCACCCGCAAATACCGTGATTAAAATTTGATTCAGAACCTCGTCTTGGCCCACAATTACCTTACCGATTTCATTTTTCAGATGAGCGTAATTTTCAACAAAGTGGTTGAGTTTGGCTGTGTCAGACATAAGTTTAGTTCTTTCCATTTTGAAGCCAGTCACTATTGAAGTCACAGTCTCTCAAATCGCCATTGATCTTGATGTAGGTTTCTCTAATTTTTTCTTTCTGCCATTTATCAATAGCTCTAATCTGCTTATCCTGAAGGGCGAGATTTTTGATTTTTAGATAATCTCTATTGAAATCGGCTTCGTGCTCATCCATTCTTTGAGTAACGGTTACAATTTTAAATTTCACTGCGTTAACTCTATCCTGATCCCTCAATACTGGACTAATTTCACCCTCGGCCAAGTTTTGGATTTGGGCATACAGTTCGGGCTCCATCTTTGCCAATTCAAAAGAGTAACTCCGGTCTAGAGGATTTCTCAATCTACCTCCTTCATACTTGGTTTCCTTTTCATCACTAACTTCAAGAGCAGCTTCTTCAAAAGTGAGTTCTCCATTAATCAGGCGTTCTCTAACTCTTTCAATTTTTGTTTTTGCTGCATTAATGGCCTCTTGAGTGACCTCAGGCCGCAGCAGTATGTGTCTGATATCATACTCCTGGCCTCTGACTTTTTCGAGGTAAACAATATGGTAGCCAAAATCTGTTTCAAAAGGGTCCGATATTTCACCTTCTTGCAAGGAAAAAGCAACCTCTCTAAACTCTTTGACCATTTGAGGTCTGGTTTTATTGAGTGTGTATTTACCCCCATTTCTACGCGACGGGATATCCTCCGAATACAAAACTGCTTTAGTGCGGAAACTCGCGCCATTCTCAATGACATCTGCCTTAAATTCGTATAATCTATCAATAACTTTTTGTTTTCCCTCTTGAGCAACCTCTGGGATTACAACAATTTGGGCTACACCTAACTCCGTACCAAATAGCGGTAAATCATTTTGAAGAACTGTTTTGAAATAGGTACTAACCTCATCAGGAGTAATTTCTATAACATCGGTGATTGACTCTCTCATTTTAAGAGACATGGTGTTATTTTTGTTCAACTCATACATCTCTGTTCTCAGCTCTTGCTCATTGTCTTTTTTATAAAATTCAACGAGCTTGTCCATTGAACCAATTTGCTCTGCATAGGCATTGATTTGCATATCCACTTGATCTCGAATATCAGCCGTGCTAATTTCTAAACTATCTTGAATCGCATGGTGTATGTAAAGTTTGTCTTCTAACAATTTTCCGAACATTTCGCAACGCGCGATGCCCTTAGTGTCAACTCCGCCTGCCTGAAGCATTAAAAACTGGCGGTCAATGTCTGAATCTAAAACTACAAAGTCGCCAATCACAGCAGCAACACCGTCTATTTTTTGTCGCTGGTCATTGACCATTGGTGGCGTTTGTCCAAACATCAATTGAATGAAACAAAATACTATTGGTGTGAGAATTATTGATTTAGTCATAAATTTCAAATGTTCTGTTGTTGAGTGCATCTTTGATAACGTCCTTTTTAAGATCAGAAACAATATTTAACTTCCTTTGATTGAGAACAATCTGTCGAATTGTTGGCATCACATAAGACAAAGGTGCTATTTCATTACGATCTAGAACTTCATTAACTTGGATCAAATATAGGTCGATTGAATCTTCAAGTTGCACAAAATTAGGTTTTTTTAACACATTCAACTGATCAGGATTACGCAGAATCGAAATACTTTGAACAACCTCTTCATTTCTAACCCATACCGAGTCATTGAGAAAAAAAGATTTGAATTGAATTGAAATTGAATCTAAATAGGCGCGATCCTCGACATTAAAATCTAAAAATCGCTTTTTAATGTCTCGCAAGTCTTGATAGTCCGTTTCTAATTTAATGTAGCGCAATTTGATCAAGGCCTCGTTAAGAATAAAACTCGATTTATTTGCTTCATAAACCGCTAAAGCCTCTTCTTTCGAAACGACAGTGTCCATTTCACGAGCTACTAAGGCCTCTATGTAGGCATTTAGATATAGATCTCTTCGATATTGGCCAACTAATAATTCAAGATTTTGCTGTTTCTGTTCATCTAAATTGAATTTAGAAAAATCAAAAAGTAATCTGTCTGTAGCCCAATTGGTAATATATGTTGAGTACCATTGCACACTATCTTCAGGTGATAATCTTCCCGGATATACCGCCTCAGCATCCGCTTTTAAGAGCTCATCGCTTTTAACTCTGGCTAGCGTATCGCCTTGGCCCTTGTCTGTTGCCTCTCTGCAGGAGTTAAAAGAAAATGAAACAAACACCCATATTGACAATAGTCCAAATAACTTAATTAGCTTCATTTGTCCTCAGAATTTAAAATTTCTTTTTTTAAGGCAGCCCATCCAGCGGTGTTGATTTGAACATTATGTTTTTCTTTTAACGACTTGACCCAATTTTGTTCAAGTCCCTCCTGAAAAACGATTACATCCATATCACTATCAGGATATTTACTCCAAACATTTTGCTGCATCACCTCAAACAAAAGTAAACCATCACTATATTCATTTAATAAAAGTCTAAACTCAGGAAATCGTTCTGGTAATTCCGATTGGTACTTATTATACATTTTACTATTCACAAAATTGTTAAACGCATCGTCCAAAACCGCATTAATGGACCAGGAAGCGTCGTACCTTTTTTTGCCGTCGCTGAGGTAATTGACAAAATTGGTTAAAAAAACTTTTTGACCGTTAAGAACAAATAGCACGGCATCCTGCGGCATATCAACAGGTGGGCTCCATTGCTGTTCAAAATATGAGGTGTCTAAAATTCGCAACAAATAATTTTTTTTAGGATTGACATAATCGATTTCATACAACCTCGCGAGCTTGTTAAAAAAGGCTTCGTTAATTTTTCGTGCGCGTCCATCGCGTTGGATGCGATTTTCAAGGTCTGCTCGCGCCATATCAAATGATTCGAACTTCTTACGGTCTAAGAGTTTTACAATATGCCAACCAAATTGAGTTTCAAAAGGTGAGGTAATTTCTCCGATAGTATCCAACTTCAGACTCTCCGACTCAAAAACTTCAGAGGCTAATTGGCCTCTGCGGAAATACTTCAAACGCCCACCTTTTCCTGCAGACTGCGGGTCATCGGAATAACGCTTCGCCAATTCCGAAAAATCCTGTCCTTCGTGCAATTTTTGATACAGCATGTGTATTTCTTGCTCAGATGGGATACTGTCTTTAGGCTGGTCTGCCAGTAGAATGTGCGCTACCTGAACCTCTCCATCGCTTTCCAATCGGTCGTGAACTTTGAGCACGTGATATCCATATTTTGTTTTAAATGGTTTTGAAATAGAACCTACCGGCGTATTATAAGCTACAGTTTCAAAATCATAATCCATGTTAAAAGCTGTGAAATAACCCAAATTTTCTACAAAAATTGTCTTACCATTATGATGGCGTTCCTTTACAGTTTCTAAAGGTAAATCAATAAGTAATTGTCCAACACGGAGCGCTTGCTCTTTGGCGAGAAGACTGTCTTCCAAACGCACTAAAACATGACTCGCTCTGATGTCGTATTGCAACCGTTGATAAGCCTCTTCCAGCATAGCAGCAGATACCGTTTGATCAGACAAATAGTTGCGTTCGAGTTGAGATTTATACCCTCTTAATTCCCTCTTGATAATGGCATCGCCATCCAAACCTTGATCTAAAGCCTCTTTAACTTTGAGTTTGAAGGAAATAAAAAGATCCAAATACTGATCTAAGTCAGCTTCAGAGTCAGTTTTGTTAAGGCTAGAATTTTTATTAAACATCCACAAGAACTCATCGGTGTTAATTATCTGGTTATCAATACTTAAAATGTCATTTTTAGAAAAATTTTGAGCAGATAAAAACGAGAGAGAAAGCAGGTTCAGAAACAATAAAATAATGGGACAATATTTTTTCATGTCAAATAATACTTTGGGTTAAAAATAACAAAAATAGCCCAAAATAGGACGAGTATTGAAAAGCATATTTCGGACTAGCGACGTGAGTAATTCGGCGCTTCTTTTGTAATAGTCACATTGTGGGGATGGCTCTCAATAATTCCAGAATTGGTGATTTTAACAAACCTTCCTTTCTCCTTTAGGGTAGCAATATTTTCGGACCCACAGTATCCCATACTGGCTCTTAAACCACCAATGAATTGATGAATGGTTTCAATCAAATCGCCCTTATAAGGCACTCTACCGACAATACCTTCTGGCACAAGCTTTTTAAGATCATCCTCCATATCCTGAAAGTACCGGTCTTTGCTTCCTTCTTTCATAGCTTCAACGCTACCCATTCCTCGGTAAGATTTAAATCTTCTACCCTCAAAGATGATAGTTTCTCCAGGAGATTCTTTGGTTCCTGCCAACATACTTCCAAGCATAACACAGTCCGCACCTGCTGCCAGAGCTTTAGGAATGTCACCAGTGTAGCGAATTCCTCCATCTGCAATAACTGGCACACCGGAACCTTTTAGAGCCTCGGCAACTTCCATTATTGCTGACAATTGAGGGAAGCCGACCCCTGCAACGATCCGTGTTGTGCAAATTGAACCAGGACCTATTCCTACTTTCACAGCATCTGCACCGGCATCAACAAGATATTTCGCAGCCTCGCCTGTGGCAATATTACCTACTACCACATCAATATGAGGGAACTCGTCTTTAATAGCTTTCAGCATTTTAATCACGCCTGCAGAATGTCCATGGGCAGTATCAATAACCAAAGCGTCAACTCCTGCGGCTACCAAGGCGGCAACACGATTCATACCATCTAAAGACACCCCAACGGCAGCAGCTACGCGCAAACGACCAAATTGATCTTTATTAGCGCTTGGCTTTTGCGTCAGCTTGGTAATGTCCCGAAAGGTGATCAATCCAACCAGAACGTTTTCTTTATTCACCACAGGTAGCTTTTCAATCTTGTTTTCCTGCAGAATGCCTTCAGCCTCTTTTAAGGAGGTGCCTTCGCTTACAGTAACCAAATTTGTGCTGGTCATCACTTCAGTGATAGGACGGTCTTCGTTACGCTCAAATCTTAGGTCGCGGTTTGTCACTATGCCTCTCAACATGCCATGATCATCTACAATGGGAATGCCTCCTATACTAAACTCCGCCATGTTTTGTTTGGCATCGCGCACGACTGAGTCCAATGGCAAGGTAACAGGGTCGATAATCATGCCGCTTTCGGCCCGCTTCACTTTACGAACCTTCAAAGCCTGGTCTTCAATACTCATATTTTTATGAAGAACTCCCAACCCCCCCTCTTGAGCCATAGCAATAGCCATTTTACTCTCAGTCACAGTATCCATAGCCGCTGAAATAATGGGAATATTCAGGGTGATATTTCTGGAAAGCTTCGATTTCACATTAACGTCACGAGGTAAAACTTCAGAATAGTTTGGTACCAAAAGGACATCATCGTAAGTCAATCCTTCCCCTATAATTTTGTTTGAGTGTGAAGTCATCGCAATTAGATTTAATTGCGTGCGAATTTACAACATTTCATCGGTTTGACAGCTATTCTTGTAAACAATCAACTACTTCTTTTATTTGCGGAGTAGCTCGAAAAAAATTAGAAATACCAACAATAGGTAGGTTATGGTCATCAAAAACCCAGAAAAAGCCACAATATAACTAAACCAACTTATGCCTAGCCAGAGGACAAACAGTCCGCCAAAAGTCATAAAAACTGAAACAAAAGGCTCGATGATTAGAAACAGCTTCACCCTTTTAGGCAAAGTAGTCAAACTTATTAGGAAACCAACTATTCCAAAAACCAAGGCCAGAGAAAGCGTGTGCGTGTGAATAATGGTAAGCATTTCACGCTTACTTTTTTTAAATTTCATTTCCATAACTGCACCATCGTCTGACTCATTGCCCAAATACTGAGACTCAATGCCTTTTGGATTAGCGTTTGTAGTATTTGAAACAAAGCCCAAACCTGTGAAGAATCCGATACTAAGGATAATCAGAAAGGAAATAATTAGCGCTTTCTGAGCCAATGGCAAGGATCTCAAATGGTAAGCTGACTTCATAATATGTTGCCCGTTTTAAGAACTTCCACAGCGTCGAAAACTTGATTAATCATTGCAGTCATTGACCGCACAGAAATGGTAGCCCCCGAAATAGCTGCAATATTTTCACCAACAATAAATTCTGATTCTGTTGACTTACCCAAAAACTGTCTCAACCAGCGTTTACTGGCAATTTCTCCGCCATAATCTTCGCGATATTGAAGGATTTTAACGGACCTAACTAAGAGGTTCGCATCAAAAATAACGGCAAAATCATACACATCTGTTTTGCTAGGACCTTGGCCAAGATAGGCGAATCCAATGGTTTCTGATGATGACTCTACTCTAAAAAAATCGGCTAGGAGAAAAGCGTTGGGCAAACTTGCCTTAATATGCTCGGGGTAGCCAATTTCATGAAGCTCGAAAGAAGTAACAGAAAAATCACTTGATATCAATTGATTCAGCTTCTTTTCCAACCTATCAGGAGGTGCCACCGAACTCTCCAAAAATAGGGCAGATAAAACAGTTAAAAAAAATATTTTCTTCATAAAAACAATTAATACCAAAATCCGACCCCCATATTAAACTGACCATACTTGTCGTTGACAGCGTTCCAATTCCATTGATAATCGGTTTTAAAAACTACCCCTTGAGACAATGCCAATCCGAATCCTGTTGTCACTACTTTTCGGTTATAAGCACCATTTTTTATTTGATTGACTACCGATGCGTGGGTGTCGAAGTTTTCATAGCGCGTAAACATTGTCAAACTTCGATTATTTCCGAAATCTGCTATTCTGTAACTGCCCTCGAGATACCAGCCAAACATTTCAGAGGCCAAGTCACTATCGTATATATCGTTATAACTGGAAGAGTTTGATATGGACGCAAAAATATACTGTCCTCTAGCAGCAAATGGGCCTCGTGAGTATCTGGCGTCGAATCCAATCATATTCAAACCGACGGAAGACCCTTCAGCTGACATAAGATCAATGTCTGATTGTGTTTCACCCATATAATAGGACAGTCCTAATCTCAAATTACTCAATCCGTAATAATCTACCTTAGCAGAAAAGTTCGGACTATTAATAATCGACTTTCCACCTTTTTGCCTACCGTTGCGAAGTCCATTTTCTCCATTCAATGTCTTCCCATTGTTCACTGAGGCAAATCCGTTGACGACGTAGAGCTGGTACCTCAAACTCAAATTATCAAATCTACCAGCCAATCCAGCACCTATTTCACGCCAAGTAGTCGGGACCAAATAAGTGTCTAGAGCGGGACGACTAACCCCGTTGAATGTGGTTGGTTCGTGGTATTCATTTATGATACCCATTGGAATAAGCATCAACCCTGCCCGGAGGTTTATGGCCGATGAAATATTGTAGTTGACAAAAGCCTGTTCGACATACAACTCTGTGGTATGCTCCATCTCAATTTCTGTAATAAATTGAACTCTTTCGTCAAATCGATAGCCCAATAAGAGAACCATACGGTGCACATCCAATATGCCGTTTTGATCCTGAGGCTTTAAGTACTCTACTTCTCCATACATTCCAAGAGTTAAGGGGTTTTGAGCAGTTCTTGCCATTAAGGTCTGTGCAGAATTCCTTTGGACGTACGGCAGAGAATCACCGACCATTACTGGCACCTGAGTCATGACAGTAGCAGACCAAAACAACATCAGGTAGGTAACCAATCTTAACTTTGAAATCATATGAATAACTTGAAAAATTTAGATTTTAATGAGTCACGAAATTAGCGTGCTTATCTCAGATTACCAAGTTATTTAGATTTAATTTAAATAAAAATAAGATGAATTATCGACAAGTTTTAAACAACTCTAGGGCAGCATTATAAGCTCTTTCGAAATAGTACACATCCAAATTCGAATGGACATTTTGAGAACTGAAAAATGAGAGCAATCTTTCAGTAGGCATATTTCCAGTCAGTTCATCCAGAGCCATTGGACATCCTCCAACTCCTTGCATAGCACCATCGAATCGGCGGCATCCAGCTTGGAATGCTGCTAAAACTTTCTCATACCACTCCTCAGGGCGGGTATGAAAATGAGCTCCAAACTCGATATGCGGATACAAGGGAATCAATCGCTCAAACAAATGGGTGATATTTTCTGGTGACGCTACTCCAATAGTATCGCTTAAAGAAATAATATTGACACCCATAGCGCTCAATTTTTCTACCCAATATGCCACTACCTCAACACTCCAAAAATCACCGTATGGGTTACCAAATCCCATAGATAAATAAACTACTACTTCCTTATTGTTCAGATCAGCCAATTCCAAAACTTTTGACAATACTTCAACAGACTCATGAATTGATTTATGGGTATTTCTCATCTGAAAATTTTCAGAAATTGAAAATGGAAAGCCTAAATAATCAATTTTTTTTATCTCTACAGCTTCTACAGCACCCCTGACGTTGGCCACAATAACTAAAAATTTACTATCTGTTTTTAAGGGTTCAATAGTCCTTAACACTTCTCTCGTATCAGCTAATTGAGGTATGGATTTGGCCGAAACGAAGCTACCAATATCAATGGTGTGAAAACCTACTGGCAAAAGTGATTTGATATAGGTTAGCTTATCTTTAGTTGGAATAAAGCTACGAATACCTTGCATCGCATCCCTAGGACACTCAATTATTTTCACATGATCCATCAATTCTGTTTGATAGTTCGTGATAAAATAGCTTTATTGATAGCTTTTATCAGCC
This sequence comes from Flavobacteriaceae bacterium, assembly GCA_030835825.1. GTDB lineage: Bacteria > Bacteroidota > Bacteroidia > Flavobacteriales > Flavobacteriaceae > JALRKI01. Next base: position 47,013 of record JAURRA010000015.1, on the reverse strand, counting down.
CTGGACCCTCGTAAATAAATCCAGTATAAAGCTGCAATAGGGCGGCGCCTGCGTCTAATTTATCGAGAGCATCCTGTGCGCTATGAATTCCACCAACACCAATAATGGGAAAGCTGTGATTACTTCTATCAGATAAATATCTTATGACCTCTGTTGACCTTTTAGATAGTGGTTTACCGCTAAGACCACCTGTCTCAGATTGGCTTGCAGACTCGAGTCCATCCCTTGCAATCGTTGTGTTAGTGGCAATAACACCATCTATACCCGTCTGGATAACAATCTCTACGATATCATTTAATTGATCGTTCGTTAAATCAGGAGCTATTTTGAGTAATATGGGCTTTGACTTTGGCTTCAAAGCATTGTCGGCCCTGAGAGCTGTCAACAGGGCAGTCAAAGGAGCCTTGTCTTGCAATGCTCTTAGGTTTGGTGTATTTGGAGAACTTACATTCACCACAAAATAATCTACATAGGGATAAAGTGTCTCGAAGCAAATGCGATAATCCTCAAGGGCGTTTTGATTTGGAGTACTTTTGTTTTTACCGATATTCCCACCAATCAACACCCCTTTATTTTTCTTTAATCGCTTCACCGCGTCATCGACGCCACAGTTGTTGAAACCCATTCTATTTATAACAGCCTGATCGGCTTTCAACCGGAACAATCTTTTTTTGGGGTTCCCGTCTTGCGCCTTAGGTGTCAGAGTTCCAATTTCTATGAACCCAAAACCAAAGCTCGACAATTCAGTGTACAATTTAGCATCTTTATCGAAGCCTGCAGCCAGACCCACTGGATTAGGAAACTTCAGTCCAAAAACTTCACGTTCTAAGGATGAGTCGTTACTTACAAACCATTTCTTTAAAAACCACTTCACACCTGGTATCCGATGCATCGCTTTAATCATTTTAAATGAAAAATGATGCACAGATTCTGGGTCAAAACAAAATAAAATTGGGCTAATTAGTTTTTTATACATACGCCGGTGTAAGTCCGACAAAGGTACTTTAAACGGCCAAATTAAAAAAGCCGTTATACTTATGGCAAGTTGAATCTTATAAAGTATTTTTGACATGATATCAACAATTACAGAAGCATGACTGAACAAAAACTTCTCAACAGATTTTTAAGGTATGTCCAGATCGACACTGAGTCTGATCCAGAATCCAGCAGCACACCGAGCAGTACCAAGCAATGGGACTTGGCACATTTGTTGTGTGAAGAACTCAAGCAAATAGGAATGACTGAGGTCGACATAGACGAAAATTCCTATGTCATGGCTACTTTACCTTCAAATGTTGACCATGAGGTTCCTACCATAGGTTTTGTTTCCCATTTTGACACTACCCCTGATTTTACAGGCGCCGATGTTAAGCCGCAAATCATTGAGAATTATGACGGCATGCCTATTCCCTTAAAAGGCGTTCCGAATATGTTTTTATCTCCTGCTGATTTCGAAGACCTGTTGCTTTACACCGGCCAGACAATTGTTACTACCGATGGAACGACCCTGTTAGGAGCCGACGACAAGGCAGGAGTCACAGAAATCATCTGCGCTATGGAGTATCTTATCAATAACCCGCAGATAAAGCATGGTAAAATTAGAATTTGCTTCACCCCTGATGAAGAAATAGGCAGAGGGGCGTATCAATTTAATGTACAAAAATTTGGAGCTCAATGGGCTTATACAGTTGACGGCAGTCAAATCGGAGAGTTGGAATATGAAAATTTTAATGCTGCAGACTGCAAGGTTTTTATTAAAGGTAAAATTGTACATCCTGGCTACGCTAAAGGCAAGATGGAGAATGCCATGTATTACGCCACAGAATTTATCAATGCCCTTCCAAGAGCCGAAACCCCAGAGCAGACAGAGGGCTACGAAGGATTTTATCATTTGTCGCGGTGCATCGGCAACGTAGATCAAACAGTTTTAGAATACATCATTCGAGATCATAATTTTGATAAATTTCAAGCGCGAAAAAACTTCTTCAAAGAAGTTGCTGATAACATCAACAAAAAATACGGCAAAACCATTGTTGAACTTGACCTCAACGACCAATATTTCAACATGAAATCAAAGGTAGAGCCAGTCATGTTTATCGTAGACATTGCCGAAGAAGCTATGAAACAGCTGGGCATTAAACCATTGATTAAACCGATACGCGGCGGAACCGATGGTTCTCAGCTCAGTTATATGGGACTACCTTGTCCCAATATTTTTGCAGGCGGGCACAATTTCCATGGACCATTTGAATATGTTCCTGTCCAAAGCATGCAAAAAGCAATGGCGGTCATCTGTAGAATTACAGAATTAACCGCCATGAAGTATTTAAAATAAGTTATCTGGTTTATTCAACAGCTGGCTTATTGGCTTTTTGACTCATCTCCATCGAAATAGCTGATAGCTCAAATCGAATTTTTCCAGCCATAGTGTCCAAAACACACGTGCCGTTTTTACTCAATTCTGCGACTTTTCCATGCATGCCGCTTTTTGTCACTACTTTATCACCCTTTTTGATATCTGCCGCAAACTGTCGCTCTTTCTTAGCTCTTTTCATCTGAGGAGCAATCATAAAGAAATACAAGACCGCAAACATCAAGATAAACGGCGCAAATTGACTTAATCCTTCCATAGTTTATTTAATAACGGCTGGACTTATTTGAGGCGTCGCTGGAGTAGTTCCATCCGGTTTAATAAAGGCAGTAATCTTGACCATTTCACGACCTTTCTCTGTGTTAGTTGTAAGGGTAATGGACTTGGTTACTTTATTAGCACCCTTACCGTTAAACTTAACGGTGAATTGTGCTGAAGCCCCCGGAGCTAAAGGTTCTTTGCTCCAATCTTGAGGCACAGTACATCCGCAAGTACTTTTGATATCAGTTACAACAAGTGGTGAGCGACCAACATTAGTGTAGGTGAAGGTTGTTTCTACAGGTGTTCCATTGGTTATTTGACCAAAGTCGTGCTCTACTTTGTCAAACTCTACTACAGGATAAACAATCTCTTGAGAGTCACGCGCAGCTGCCTGAACAACATTGTTAGGATTAACTTTTGATGTGGCATTATCTTTACATGAGCTTGCAAACACAAACAAACCCAGAGCAGAAAGAAGAAATACTCTTTTCATTATAATTTTATTTTCAGGTTTAACGAGCGTAAATTTAGTGATTTTTTTAAAGCAATCCGCGACCAATCTTATTCAAGGTATTGGAGGCCATGTATTCTTTAATAATCTTATCTAAAATCCCATTTATAAAGACGCTACTCTTGGGTGTAGAGAATTCTTTAGCTAATTCTATATATTCGTCAATTGTCACTAGAACAGGAAGTTGAGGAAACTCCTTAAATTCACAAACGGCCATTTGCAGTAGGATCATATCCAGACGAGCGATGCGTTCCTGATCCCAGTTTTCAGTTTTTTGACCAATTTCATCTTGATAGGCATTGGCATTTAAAATGGTCTTGGTCAACAAGTCAATAGCGTATTGTTCGTCTTCAGGGTCATTAAAGACATCTACCATAAAATAATTTGGTGCAATTGGCTCCTTAATTTTGGCCAATCTTTTGAGGAGTAAACTATTGACAACAGGTAAATCGACATCCCAGGTTAAGCGATGATCAGTTAAAAAGTCATGTAATTTTTCATTTGGTGCAATAACCTCCTTAAATAAGGCAGTCATTTGAAGGCGATCGGTTTCAAAATCGGGCGCAGGTGATACTGCCTTAGAACTAAATTTTTCATCGACCCAAATGGCTTTAAATGCCAAATCTATATATTCTGGATGGTTTTTCCATAAATCGATATGACGTCTTTCAATTTCAGCCGCTATGAACTCATTTGAGACAATATGATTTAAAACACGGTTCTTGACCAAGTTTTCACAAATTTGTCGCTCTTGATCCTGAGCTATGTGTTTCTGCTCGTAAAACTGAAGTTGACGACTAGCTTTTTTATGAATTCCAATAAAAAGGGCCAATTGTAGTAGGTAAAAGTCGTAAACTCCCAACATACTCTCCTTGAGGAAAGACTTGACAGTAATCAAATTGGCCTGTTCTCCTTCGCTATTTGCAAACAACAACTGCATCACCTTAGTGCGAATGTGTCTGCGTGTGAGCAAACTTTGCTGATTTGTTGCCATTAAACTTCGGTGTGAAATTTGGGTTGTTTGGCTTGAGCAATTCTTTCTTTAGCCATTCTCATTGCAGCGTCATTAGTAGTAATATTTTCATCTCTCGAACGCTCCAAAATTTTTGTAGTCATTTGGTAAATGTTTTTCGTTTTGCTCATAATTTCCTGACGACCATAACCTTCCAATTCGGCAAATACATTGATAATTCCTCCGGCATTAATCAAAAAGTCGGGGGCGTACACAATTCCTCTTGATTTAAGAATTTCACCGTGCTTGACCGCGTGAGCCAATTGATTATTGGCAGCTCCGGCAATGATATCGGCCTGTAGGTTTTGAGCAGAATAATCATTTATGGAGGCGCCAAGGGCACAAGGTGCATAGATATCCATTTTCAGAGAACAAATGTCTGATCCTGAAAAAATGGTTGCCCCATAACGCTCACTAACAAATTTCAACCGATCTTGATCTATGTCAGTAATCATCACTTTGGCACCCTCATTGGACAAATGTTCCACCAAAGCTTCGCCAACATGCCCAACGCCTTCAACCAAAATCACTTTATCTTCCAAAATGTCTGTCCCGTGTTTAAAAGCTGCGGCTGCCTTCATACCCATATAAACGCCATAGGCTGTAACTGGCGAAGGATTGCCGGCACCACCTCTCGATTCAGAGATTCCGGTAACATAGGGCGTTACATCTCTAATGGTGTCCATGTCTTCTGTCTCCATGCCCATATCTTCAGCAGTGATGTAAGCGCCACTGAGTCCGTGAACAAATTCTCCAAATCGCTTCATCAATTCAGGAGTCTTTTCGGTTTTTGGATCTCCGATTATCACGGCCTTTCCGCCTCCAAGATTCAAACCAGTAATGGCCGATTTATAGGTCATGCCGCGAGACAATCGGAGGACATCGTTAATAGCCTCTTGTTCGTTCTTGTAGCGACGCATTCTGGTTCCACCCAAAGCAGGGCCAAGGATGGTACTGTGAATGCCAATTATTGCCTTCAATCCAGTATCTTTGTCGTTGCAAAAAACAATTTGTTCGTGATTATCAAATGAGTTGTGACCAAAGATAGGTGCCTCAGTTTGGAATTGGGATTCAATTTTTGAAATCATCATGTCAAAAAATTTTTGGGAAAACATCATTGCGTTTTTCCACCGCAAAAGTAAAACTTTATTAACGGTTCCACAAAGGTTTATTTTTACCTCCTTGAAGATCCTAATTTTGTAAAAATTTCATGAAGGCGCTACTTTATTTGAACTCCTATTTCTTAAAATACAAATGGTCCATGCTATTTGGTATTTTAATAACTATTGCAGCAAAGGTTTTCTCTCTATTTACACCTAAATTAATCGGCAATTTGGTCGATGTGATTTCAAAATACCTCTTGAGTGATCGTTCCAATTTGGACCAATTCAAAGCCGATCTTTTATTTAATATTTCACTCTTAGTCGCTGCAACTCTGCTCGCTGGGCTCTTTACGTTTTTCATGAGACAAACCATTATCAATGTATCGCGATACATTGAATATGATTTGAAAAACGAAATCTACGAGCAATACCAAAAGTTGTCTTTGAGCTTTTACAAAGCCAATCGTACCGGAGATTTAATGAGTCGCATCAGTGAGGATGTCAGCAAGGTCCGTATGTATGTGGGGCCAGCCATCATGTACACCATGAATATGGTGACCTTGTTTATTGTTGCCTTTATCAACATGTACAATGAAGCGCCATCGTTAACGATGTATATCATCATCCCTCTACCCCTATTATCCCTAAGTATCTATTATCTAAGTCGATTGATACACCTCCGCAGCACTGAAGTACAACAATATCTATCTACTCTTTCAGCATTCACGCAAGAGGCATTCAGCGGGATTGCTATCTTAAAGTCTTTCGCCATTGAGCCTTGGTCTAATAAAGAGTTTCAAACGCTAGCAAATACGCAGCGTGACAAGCAATTGGACTTGACCAAGGTTCAAGCACTCTTTTTTCCTTTAATGCTACTGCTCATTGGTTTTAGCAACATCTTGGTGCTATATATCGGAGGTCAGCAATATATGGATGGAACAATTCAAAACTTTGGAACCATTGTTGAATTTCTTATTTATGTCAATATGCTAACCTGGCCCGTGGCAACATTAGGTTGGGTAACGTCCATCATCCAGCAAGCAGAAGCTTCTCAAAAAAGAATCAATGATTTTTTGTTGGTTAAACCCGAAATTAACAATCCTACTAACACACCTTTTACGATAAAAGGGGCTATTCGATTTGACAAGGTAAACTTCACCTATCCTGACACTAATATTCAAGCCATTCATAATTTAAGTTTCTCCTTAGAAGAGGGAAAAACCTTGGCCATTATCGGAAAAACTGGATCGGGTAAATCGTCAATTTTAGATCTCATTGCCAGATTATATGACCCTGACTCTGGCACCATTTACATAGACGATCAAGATATTTCAAAAGTCAATTTAAATGATTTGAGACAACAAATTGGTTATGTGACTCAGGAAGCTTTTTTATTTTCAGATACTATTAAAAACAACATACGATTCGGCCGTCTAGAAGCCAGTGAGGATGAAATTATTGAAGCCGCAAAAACCGCTGATCTTCACAATAACATCTCATCTTTCAACAAGGGGTATGACACCTTACTTGGCGAGCGCGGCGTAACCCTGTCTGGAGGACAAAAGCAACGCATGTCCATAGCGAGATCAGTTGTGAAAAACCCGACTATTTTTTTACTTGATGATTGCTTGTCTGCCGTAGACACAAAAACAGAAGAAAGCATATTGAAAAGTTTAAAACCCATCATAGCGAAACGCACGACCATTATCGTATCTCACAGAATATCTTCAATAAAAAACGCCGATCACATTTTAGTCATAGAAAACGGCAGTGTTGTTCAAAGTGGCCGGCACAAGGACTTGGTGCATAGTCCTGGATATTATCAGCTCATATACAATGAACAGTATTCATAGCTCCATTTGGGAAAAACCTCACAAAAGCTAGGTTGAGATTATTTTTTTTATAAATTTGAGACACATACCAAACACGCAATTCTTATGGATAATGAAGCCGTATATTCAAAAGTTCTTCGAGCAGGTCGTCGCACCTATTTTTTTGATGTTAGAGAAACCAAGGCAGGTGATCATTATCTAACCATTACCGAAAGCAAGAAGTTCACCAACGAGGACGGTAGTTTTCAATTTAAAAAACATAAGATTTATCTTTACCAGGAAGATATGGCTGAATTTCAGGAATTACTTGGCGACACCCTAGGCTTTATACAATCCTCGGGAAACAAATCTAGAACTGCAGCATCTTCTGAAAATCAGTCATCAAATCAAGACTCTACCAGTCCATTCACCGATGTGAATTTTGATGATATTTAGAATGCTTATTAACACTCTTAAAACAAACCAAATGAGAATATTTGTCATTGGATTATTAATGCTGTCAGGGCAAACTTTTGGACAATCTAACTTATCTGCGGATTACTACCTTCCGCAAAATGTGTCCTATGACTCTAAGATCCCCAAACCAGCGGAGGTCATTGGCCACGAGGTTGGAGAATGGCACGTAACCCATGACAAACTGGTGCAATACATGCATGCCGTTGCCGATGCATCCGATCGTATCACCATGAGCAGTCGGGGAACTACTTTTGAAGGTCGTCCCCTATTGCTCTTGACCATTACATCGTCTCAAAATCACACTCAAATTGGTAGTATCCAAACCAATCACCTTAAAAAAACAACCCAAGATATCGATATGACGGACTTGGATACAGCCCCAGTGGTTGTATATCAAGGCTTTTCGATACATGGTAATGAACCTAGTGGTTCTAATGCTGCGCTTATGGTGGCTTACTATCTTGCAGCAGCTCAAGGACCTGAAATTGAAGATTTACTCAACCAAACAATCATTTTGTTTGATCCCTCATTCAATCCAGATGGACTTCAAAGATTTGCCTATTGGGCTAACACCAATAAAAACAAAAATCTTACAGCAGATGGTAATGATCGCGAGTACAGTGAAGTATGGCCTGGGGGCAGAACCAATCACTATTGGTTCGACATGAATCGCGACTGGCTTCCCGTGCAATTGCCAGAATCAAGAGCCAGACTGGTAACTTTTCACGAATGGATGCCAAATATTCTGACAGATCACCATGAAATGGGCACAAACTCAAGTTTCTTTTTTCAACCTGGAATTCCTGAGCGTACCCATCCGTTGACACCATCGATGAACCAGGAACTTACCCAAAGAATTGGAACCTATCATGCTGCTGCCTTAGACCAAATTGGCTCTCTGTATTATTCCGAAGAGGATTATGATGATTTTTATTACGGCAAAGGATCTACTTTTCCCGATATTAATGGTAGTGTAGGTATTTTGTTTGAGCAAGCCAGCTCAAGAGGACATATACAAGAAAGTGATAATGGCCTACTGACATTTCCCTTTACCATACGCAATCAATTCACAGCTGCCTTGTCGACTCTTGAGGCTGCATCAGCTATGAGACAGGATATGTTAAAATATCAATACGACTTTTTCAAAACCCGTAGAGATCAAATTCACAATCCCAAAACAAACGCATTTATCGTTGGTGATCAAAAAGACACCTCTAAAATGTATCATTTATTAGACGTTTTAAAGCGCCATAAAATCAAGGTTCATCAATTGGATGCTGACGTCACCCTCAATGGCCAAACATTCAAATCTGGGAAAAGCTTCATCATTCCTAAAGATCAAAAAAATGAGGCGCTTTTGAATGCCATGTTTGAGAGACGAACCACATTTAAGGACAGTCTGTTTTATGACATATCTGCTTGGAGTTTTCCGTTGGCTTTCAATCTTGATTTTGCCGAGAACGCCAATACAAAAATGGGGGGTGCAGAAATAGCACATGCTACCCTGTCGGACGGCATGATCAGTTCGAAAAGTAATTATGCCTATTTGTTTGAATGGCATGATTATTATGCCCCAAAATTAGCTTATCGACTTTTAAAAGATGGCGTCCGATTAAAAGTGGGGATGGCACCATTCAGTCAAAATGGTAAAGGCTATGACTATGGCACCATATTAGTCCCCGCACAAAATCAGAGCATGTCATCGGATGTGTTGTATGACATTGTCAAAAAGGCCTTAACAGATATTCCAATTGAAGTTAATGGAGTAAGTTCTGGACTAACTCAAGGTATTGATCTTGGTAGTGGAGAATTTAGAACCTTGAAAATGCCAAAAATTGGACTATTTGTAGGAGAAGGCGTAAGTCCCTACGATGCTGGTGAAATGTGGCATATGTTAGACCAACGATTTGATATTCCTATAAGCAAACTTGATATTAATAATTTGTCTAGAATGGATCTGAGTAGATATAATGTACTCGTCGCTGCTAACATGAGAGGCTCATTGTCTGACGGAGCAGAAAAAAACCTCAAATCTTGGGTAGAAAATGGCGGTACACTGGTAGCTTATGGTTCGGTTTTGAGATGGTTATCAAGAAAAGAATGGATAAACGCTAAGTTCAAATCAAGTGAGCAAATTGCGAATGATGTGAGTTTTGATCAACGCTCTAATTTTCAAGGGGCGCAAGTGATTGGTGGAGCCATTTTTAACACAAATATTGACCGCTCCCACCCTATCAATTTTGGGACCTTAGGCGACGAATTGCCCGTGTTTAGAAACAGTACTATGTTCTTAGAAGCAGATAAAAACAGTTATAACAATCCCGTTCAATATACCGATAATCCTCTGTTGAGTGGCTACATTTCCCCTACAAACTTGGACAGTCTAAAAGGCACTTCAGCAGTCAAAATTCAAAGAATGGGTCGAGGGCGAATTGTTGGTATTGTTAACAACACTACTTTTCGTGCTTTTTGGTTTGGAACCAACAAACTTCTGCTCAACGCCATTTTTTTTAGAGAGGAATTCTAAATTAGGATACCTGACTTCCGTTAGGCACAAGGTTTTCAGCAGCTAGGAGAATGACTCCCTGATTGTCTAAAACACCAATCACCAAACACTGACTTTGAAAGCCAGCGATTTGCCTTGGTGGTATATTAACTAAAGCCACGATTTGTCTGTTGATTAAATCTGTTTTTTGGTACAAATCGGTTATTTGGGCCGAAGAATGTTTTATTCCCAAATCACCAAAATCAATAGTCAGTTGATAGGCAGGTTTGCGTGCATGCGCAAAATCATCAACTGCTGTGATGGTGCCTATTCGGATATCGAGGGATTGAAATTCATCAAAGGAAATACTATCTTTCATGTGGGAAAGTTACGATTTATTGCGATATTTGATCATCGACAAAATAAATTCATGGCAAGAACACCATCCAACATGCTGCCCCTAGGTACCGAGGCACCCAATTTCAGTCTTCCTGATACTATAAGTGGTCAAATTTTGTCTCTAAAAGATGTTAGAGGCAGCCGAGGAACTGCCCTCTTTTTTATATGTAACCACTGCCCTTTTGTAGTTCATGTCAATCCTATTTTAGTAGCCGTAACAGAAAGGTATATTAACGAAGGTATCGGGTTTGTTGGCATCTCGAGCAATGATGCTGTTCACTATCCTCAAGATGGCCCTCAAGAAATGAAGCGTCATGCCGCACAAGCGGGCTATGCATTTCCGTATCTCTATGATGAAAGTCAAGAAATAGCGAAAGCCTATGATGCTGCTTGTACACCTGACATTTATCTATTTGACCACGATAATAAACTTGTTTATCGGGGACAACTCGATAGCTCTCGACCTGGCAATGGAATAATCTCAGATGGGTCGGATTTAAGCCAAGCTATCGATCGTTTACTTGCTAGCGAAGATCCAATGGAAAATCAAAAACCCAGTATTGGATGCAATATCAAATGGAAGTCTTAAGACTTGACACCCATTAATTCAACATCAAACACTAAAATAGCATCGGGTGGAATTACACCGCCAGCACCTCTCGAGCCATAACCCAACTCACTTGGTATAACAAATCTGGCCTTATCTCCGACCTTCAATATAGCAACTCCTTCGTCCCAACCTCTAATGACTTGACCTTGTCCCAGCAAAAATTCAATGGGTTCGTTGCGCTTATAAGATGAGTCGAAAACGGTCCCATCAGCCAATTGCCCTTTATAATGAACCGACACTGTATCTCCAGCCTTGGCTTGCTGCCCACTGCCATGCTGAATGATTTGAAAGCGCAAACCTGAAGCTGTTTCGTCGAACCCTTGTGCTAATTGGTCCATTTCTTCGCGTCGCGCTTGATTCTCAGCTTCTAATCTTTTCGCCCTTGACCCTTCAAAATTTCTAAACGCCTCAATGGCGTTGAAAGCTTCGGCAGCAGCACCTTTTCGCTCGATAGTGATATTTTCAATTTGATCGTTTTGAGCAATGGCATTGACCACATCAATACCTTCAACAACCTTTCCAAATACCGTGTGTTTGCCATCGAGCCATGGTGTTTCTATATGAGTGATGAAAAACTGACTCCCGTTAGTTCCTGGACCCGCATTGGCCATGGACAAAACACCGGGGCCATCGTGCTTCAAAGCAGGATGGAATTCATCGTCAAATTGATAGCCTGGGTTACCAGTGCCGGTACCCATTGGACATCCCCCTTGAATCATAAAATCTGGAATGACGCGATGGAACTTCAGACCATTATAATAAGGAATACCTTGTTGTTTGGCAGAATTCTCCAATTGTCCCTCGGCGAGGGCCACAAAGTTACCAACTGTTCCTGGAGTTCTATCGAATTCTAAAGCGACGGTGATTTTACCTTTTGAGGTATCGAAATGTGCTAATAGCTCAGACATATAAAAAGTTTTGCGCGAAGATAAAAAAAACGAAATGGCCTAGTGGCCCATTTCACTAATAAATTTCAATCTAAAAATGCGCAGCTCCTCGGTATCATACTCGCCATCAAATTCAGACACTGCATCATCTATCTGCTCAGACTCGGATTCCATAAAATAGGCCTCTAAATCTTCAATCTGATCTTCATCAAAAAGCTCGTCTATACAGTAGTCAATGTTGAGTTTGGTGCCCGAATTAACAATCGACTCCAATTCATTCAAGAAGTCATTCATCTTCATTCCTTTGGCACTAGCAATATCTTCCAGTGGTAGCTTTCTGTCAATACTCTGAATAATATACAACTTGAGTGCAGAATTGATGCCAGTGGACTTTACGATCATATCTTGGGCCCTTTCGATCTCGTTTTCTTCAACGTATTGCGATATCAAGAGCAAAAAATCAGAACCATATTTTTTAGCTTTTCCTTCCCCCACACCATGCACTTGAGTGAGCTCATCTAAGGTAATGGGATACTTAATAGACATATCCTCCAAGGAAGGGTCTTGAAAAATAACATAAGGAGGGATTTCTTTAGCTTTAGCCATTTTCTTGCGCAAATCCTTAAGCATTTTGACGAGTACCTCGTCCCCACCAGATTTAACCTTACTGACAGAATCATAAAGACCTATTCCATAGTCTTGAGGCTCACTAATGGTAAAGCCTTTTGGACTTTTTATAAATGAACGGCCCTTATCAGTCAATTTAATTACTCCATAAGTTTCGATGTCTTTTTGCAAATAACCTTCAATTAAAAGCTGTCTAATCAGAGCTGTCCAATAAAAATCCGCATGATTCTTTCCATGACCAAAATAGCGCGATTCATGAATTCTGTGCGACTTAATTAGGGCGTTTTCCTTTCCAATGAGAACATTCACTAAGTCCTTTAATTTATACTTTTCATTGGTTTGATTGACCACCTCAAGAGCCAGTTCGGCCTCTTTACCAGCCTCAAGCATTTTTTTAGGAAATCGGATATTGTCGTCCATATCGCCTCCCGCACCAGTTTCATTATCGAATTCTTCACCAAAATAATGGAGAATAAACTTACGCCTCGAAATGGTAGTCTCGGCGTAGGCCACCACCTCATTGAGCAGAGCCATCCCGATTTCTTGTTCAGAAACAGGTTTGCCGGACATGAATTTTTCTAGCTTTTCAATGTCCTGATAACTGTAAAACGACAAGCAGTGGCCTTCTCCTCCATCGCGCCCTGCCCGACCCGTTTCTTGATAGTAACTCTCAATGCTTTTGGGCATATCGTTATGAATGACAAAACGCACGTCAGGCTTGTCTATTCCCATTCCAAAAGCTATGGTAGCCACCACTACATCGGTATCTTCCATCAAAAACATATCTTGATGTCTGGCCCGAGTTTTGCCGTCCAATCCAGCATGGTAGGGCACTGCTTTAATTCCATTGACTTGGAGAACTTGCGCTAGTTCTTCCACACGTTTACGGCTTAAGCAATAAATAATGCCAGACTTACCTTCATTTTGCTTCACAAATCGAATGATATCGCCATCCACGTTTTTGGTCTTCGGCCTTACCTCATAATACAAATTCGGACGATTGAACGAGTCTTTAAAAACAGCCGCTCCGGAAATATTCAAATTCTTAATGATGTCTTGCTGGACCTTTGGTGTGGCGGTAGCCGTTACTGCTATGACAGGAACATTGACTGCAATCTGATCTATAATATGTCTTAGATTTCTGTATTCTGGTCGGAAGTCGTGACCCCATTCACTAATACAATGCGCCTCGTCAATGGCTAAAAATGAAATTTTTACGCTTTTTAAAAACTCTATGTTCTCCTCTTTTGATAGGGATTCTGGAGCGACATAGAGTAATTTGGTCACCCCATTTACAATATCGGCCTTGACACTTTTTATTTCCGTCTTATTGAGAGACGAGTTGATGACATGTGCCACCCCTTCCTCATTTGAAATGCCTCTCAATGCATCGACCTGGTTTTTCATCAAAGCAATCAATGGAGAGACAACAATGGCGGTACCTTCCTGAATTAAGGCTGGCATTTGATAACATAACGATTTACCTCCTCCAGTAGGCATAATGGCAAAGACATCCTTTTGATCCATTAAACTTTGAATGACATCTAATTGCAGCCCTTTAAAGGCATCAAATCCAAAATAGCGTTTGAGCTCTTTTAATAATAATTCCTCGGTCATTTAGAACTTCTGTTTGTTGTAAACTACAAAAAAAGGTGAAAGACCACACCAACAGATCTGAAAGGAATGGTGAAAGCAAGCATTTTTTTTGTTCTTTTGTATCACTATTCTAAAAGTACTACTTTTTGAAAAGAAATGATTCATCAAAATACAAAAAAGTTGGACAATAATCAACGTATTCTAGAATTTGCAAAAAAAACATTAGAACTTGAAGGTCAGTCAGTTCTGCAACTTATTAATTATTTAGACCGCAGTTTCTCCGATGCTGTTGAGCTAATATACAACTCAAAGGGTCGGGTAATTGTTACAGGGGTAGGCAAAAGTGCCATCATTGCCAACAAAATTGTCGCTACGTTAAACTCTACAGGAACTCCTGCTATTTTCATGCATGCGGCTGATGCGATACATGGTGATTTAGGTCTGGTTCAAAAGGACGATATTGTCCTTTGCATTTCCAAAAGTGGCGACACCCCCGAAATAAAAGTTTTGATTCCATTTATTAAAAATAGTGATAACCATTTAATCGGAATGACTGGAAATCCAAAGTCTTTTTTAGGAATGCAAAGTGACTTTGTTTTGCGGACTTCCGTTGAAAAAGAGGCTTGTCCAAATGACCTTGCCCCCACAACCAGCACGACCGCCCAACTGGCCATGGGTGATGCTGTGGCTGTTTCACTGCTGCAATTACGGTCTTTTTCAAGTAGTGATTTTGCTAAATATCACCCAGGAGGCGCTTTAGGTAAAAAATTATATTTGAGAGTTAACGATTTATCTTCTCAAAATGAGGTGCCAACTGTGAATCCACACACAAAGCTAAAAGATATCATCCTTGAAATGACTGACAAACGACTTGGACTAACTGCAGTTGTAGAGGACTCAAATCTTGTCGGTCTCATAACCGATGGAGATTTAAGAAGAATGCTTCATAACAACCCCGATTTAAATCAAGTTAAAGCCATGGATATCATGTCCAAAAGTCCTAAAACGATTAAAGGAACCGAAATGGCATTTGCTGCAAAAGATATCATGGAGCAGTTCGAGATCTCTCAACTACTGGTATTGAATGACAACGATAAGTATTGCGGTGTGATTCACATGCATGACCTCATTAGAGAAGGGTTGATTTAAAGCAAATACGACTATGGCCGTTCAAAATATGTCTTTTTTAGATCATTTGGAGGTGTTACGCTGGCATATAATACGAATTATATTTGCTGTTGTAATTGCTGGCTTCGGTGCATTTATGTTTAAGGAATTTATTTTTGATACAATCATTTTTGGACCAAAGCAAATAAGTTTTCCAACATACCGAGTGCTATGTAAGGTGGCAACTTTTTTTGGAATTGACAGTCAATTTTGTGGTGATGAATTACCTTTTAGTATTCAGAGTAGAACGATGGCCGGTCAATTTTCGGCACATCTTTGGACCTCCATTACAGCCGGCTTTATTCTAGCCTTTCCTTATGTTATTTATGAAGTGTGGCGTTTTGTGAGTCCAGGTTTGCACAAAAAAGAAAGGCGTCATGCAAGAGGGTTTATTTTTGCCTCTACCCTATTATTTTTTCTAGGCATTCTCTTTGGGTATTACGTCATTTGCCCCTTGTCCATTAACTTCCTTGGCACCTATCAGGTTTCCGAACAGGTGCTCAATGAATTTGACCTGAGTTCTTATATTGCCTTAGTAAGGTCGTCATGCTTGGCTTCTGGTTTTATTTTTGAGCTGCCAATTGTGATTTATTTCTTAACTAAGATTGGTTTAGTTACCCCAGATTTTTTGAAAAAGTATCGTAAATATGCTCTGGTTATCGTTCTTATTATCGCAGCAATAATCACTCCTCCAGATGTGACGAGTCAAATTATTGTAACTATTCCTGTTATGATTCTTTACCAGTTCAGTATTTTTTTATCGAGAATAACATACAAACGAAACAACAAAAATAATGAGTGATTTGGTTAATGAATTTAACGCTTACCGCGAGCGTATGAACGTCGAAATTCTGGCGGATAACAATAAAATTATCAAGCGAATTTTTAATTTGGATACCAACGCATTTACTGAGGGCGTCCTCGATGTAAAGACCAAAGAGCTTCTGGGGCTGACGGCCTCAGCAGTGCTGCGTTGTGATGATTGTATTAAATATCATCTATCGACCGCTTACAATTTGGGGCTTTCAAAAGAAGAAGTCGTCGAGGCCTTGGGTATCGCCACTCTCGTAGGAGGAACAATTGTAATACCTCATCTGCGCAAGGCTTATGAATTTTGGGATGCCTTGGAGGCTCAAGATCTTGAAAAATAAATCCGTATTTTTGCCAATCAATACTGACTCATGAAGCTTCACGCAACACATTTAATGAAATCCTACAGTGGCCGAAAAGTGGTCAAAGACGTTTCATTGGAAGTGAATCAGGGAGAAATTGTAGGCCTACTTGGCCCCAATGGCGCCGGTAAAACCACCAGTTTCTATATGATCGTAGGGCTTATTCGTCCCAACGGTGGCCAAATTTTCATAGACAATACCAACATCACCTCTTTTCCTATGTATAAGAGGGCACAGATTGGTATTGGCTATTTAGCCCAAGAAGCCTCTGTTTTTAGAAAATTAAGTGTTGAGGATAATATTCTGAGTGTATTGCAATTGACTACATTATCTAAAAAAGAACAGCAAGAAAAAGTTGAAATGCTACTCGAGGAGTTTGGATTAACCCATATTAGAAAGAATCGTGGAGATTTGCTTTCGGGGGGCGAACGGCGACGTACAGAAATTGCAAGAGCTCTGGCGACTGACCCAAAATTCATTCTTCTAGATGAACCTTTTGCCGGAGTTGATCCTGTAGCCGTTGAGGATATTCAAAGAATTGTAGCTCAGTTGACCAAAAAAAACATCGGCATCTTGATTACGGATCATAATGTGCAAGAAACCCTGGCTATTACAGATAGAACTTATTTGATGTTCGAGGGCAGTATATTAAAATATGGAAAGCCCGAAGAATTGGCCAGCGATGAAACTGTTCGGCGCGTATATTTGGGTCAAAATTTTGAACTCCGAAAAAAACGGATCAACTTTTAAGCGCCGGCCGATTTTTCCTGCTCATTAATCAACTTCTTCTGATACTTTCCTTGGACAATATCGGTCAATACCAAGATGCCAATAATGAAATAAAATGTGGTTTTACTCATAGCCACAATAGGGTTACCAAACAGTTTGAGGTGTGCCAAATGCCCTCCCTCTGTGACCAACATTACACCAACGATAAATAAGATAAAAAGACCTAAAACTTCATACATCCTATTACGTTCGAGGAAATTTGTCACTCTATCCGATAACCAAATCATCAATAAACCACCGGTAATAATAGCGGTTGCCATCAGCCAAAAAACATTAGTCAATGCCATTGCACTCAAAATGGAATCAAAAGAAAAAACAACATTCATCACAGTAATGAGTAGGGTCACTTTAAACACGCTGCTTGGCTTACTGCCTTCAATATCATGATGAGCCGATCTAAAGCTGACCATATGCCATATTTCTTTCATGGCAGTATAAATGATAAAAACACCCCCAGCCAAAACAATTAAGCTATGGAAATTAACTGTAGCTTCAATCGTATCAGGATAGTCCAGATGTAAAAAGGGATCTTGAAAAAATTTAATCAAATTCATCAAGACAAATAGCAGAAGAACTCTTAAGACAATAGCTATTAAAATGCCATTGCGCCGTACTTTTTTCTGGTATTCTTTAGGTGCACGCTTTGACTCTAATGAGATATACAGCAGATTATCAAAACCTAAAACGGCTTGAAGCATGATCAACATTAACAGCGTGAAAATATTTTCAATCATCGGGGATACCATTTAATTATAGAAATTAAAATATGACTACAAATGATGAGCGGTAATGATGCGAATTTCAGCGTAATTATGAACACCACTGACATACAGACAAGAATAATTTGTGGCAACATGTCCTTCCAATTGGAGCTATCCAGCTTTAAAGACATCATTTTTATCGGCATATTCATTAAGGTTGTTGAAAGGACAACCAAAAAAAGTAAAACCTGATGATTTAAAATGATGGTATTCATCGCGTCACTTCCTTGATAGGCTAAAATTAAAGGTAAAGCCACAATCAACAAAGCATTGGCCGGGGTTGGCAAACCGATAAAATGAACCTGAGATGGAAGGACGTTAAATTTGGCCAACCTATAACCTGCGCCAATGGTAATCAAAAAGGCTGAAAAAGGGAGCATAAATTCCATATTGTCGCTCATCTCCTGTGACTCTAAAGACGTCTTCAATAGTCGGTATACAATCAAACCAGGAACTACCCCGAAAGTAACCATATCTGCAAGCGAATCCAATTCCTTTCCCACTGCGCTTTCTACTTTTAAAGCTCTTGCGACTAAACCGTCAAAAAAGTCAAATACCATCCCCGACAATACAGCTAAGGATGCCCATTCTAAATGTCCATCAAAAACAAACACAATGGCCATGCATCCAGCTAGAAGATTAGATAGGGTCAACAGGTTGGGTAGAGCCGATTTCATAGAAAATTTTTAGTGTTTAAAGATACTAAACTTAAAAGTAAATCAGCTCTTTATAAACAATATTGCCATCTAATTCGAGTTAGGATTGACAGAGTCTTCATGAAATGATTTTGACAAAATTATGTGCATCTTTGTAAAAATATCGGCATTGAACAAAATACTGTGCATATTGTTACTGGGCATGAGCCTTTCGATTTGGGCTCAAAATGCGCCTAAATATTCCAATGAGTTTCTGAATATTGGAGTAGATGCTGCAGCACTAGGTAGCTCAAATGCAATAGTAGCCCGTTCCAATGACGTCAATTCTGGTTATTGGAATCCAGCCGGCTTAATAGAGGTGACTGATCGAGAGCTGTCCCTGATGCATGCCAGTTATTTTGCAAATATTGCTAATTACAACTATCTGGGGTATGCCATGAGAATCGATGACAGGAGTGTAATTGCGGCCAGCCTGATTCGTTTTGGAGTAGATGATATTCTCGATACGACCCAATTGATTGACGATCAAGGGCAAATAAATTACAACCGCATTTCACTATTTTCAGCAGCCGATTACGCCCTGATTTTTTCCTACGCTAGAAAGCAACTGTTTAAAGGATTTGACTATGGCGTAAACGCCAAAATAATCAGACGTATCATCGGTGATTTTGCGTCCTCTTGGGGATTTGGATTTGATATTGGCCTCAGACTGACCAACGATAGTGGTTGGCAATTCGGTTTAATGGCAAGAGACATAACCACAACTGTCAATATGTGGAGTTTCGATCAAAACAAGCTTTCTGATATTCAAAATGCCATTGAAGGTCAAAACCAATCCGTTCCAGAAGCTACAGAAATTACAATTCCAAAACTTCAAGTCGGTGTAGCCAAAACTTTCGTGTTCGGTTACAATTATGAACTTCAAACAGAAGTGGACATGATCATCCGTTTTGAGCAAAATAACGACCTGATTGCCACCAAGTCAGTAAGCATGTCCCCTGCTTTCGGTTTTCAATTGGGCTATCAGGATTTGGTTTTTGTAAGAGCTGGAGCTGGCAACTTTCAATATGACAAAGACCTCGATCAAACAACATCTTTGAACTTCCAACCAAATATTGGACTTGGTTTTAAATATCGCGGCATTGAGGTGGATTATGCTCTTACCGATATTGGGGACCAAAGTATAGCTCTATACTCAAATATATTTTCGCTCAAACTTGATTTTGGAACTTTTAATTAATCTGTCATCATGAGGAAACTTGTCCTTATTATTTTTCTAAGTGTACCTTTATTACATGTATCTCAATCCTTGTCGCACTATTCCGATATCAGTATTTTGACAATTGGCCCTGGCGATAATCTCAACGATGCATTCGGACATAGTGCAATTCGAGTGAAAGATTATGTCATGAATTATGATATTGTTTTCGATTATGGCAGGTACGATTTCAATACTCCTAACTTTTACCTCAAATTCGCCAAAGGGCAACTCGATTATCAGTTAGGGGCATCGTACTTCGACGATTTCTTCGACATTTACTTGAGACAAGGCCGGTCGATTGACAGTCAAACATTAGATTTGACACAGGAAGAAAAGCAACACGTTTTTACCTATCTGCTTGTAAATAATCTTCCAGAAAATCGTTCCTACAGGTATGATTTCTTTTATGACAATTGTGCAAATAAATTGCCCTACGTTTTAGAAGATGCCTTGGGCGATTCCATAACTTATTTCGAGCCAGAGAAATTTCAAATCAAAACTTTTAGAGACCTGATTTACGAGTGTTTAGACAAAAACAGCTGGGGAAGTTTTGGAATTGATTTAGCTCTTGGATCGGTTATTGATAAACCAACCTCATTAGAAGACCAATTGTTTTTGCCTCAATATGTCCATAACTATTTTGAAAATGCGCAACTCGATGGTGGTAGAATATTGGTTAAAAAAAGTGAAACACTCTTGGAGGCAAAGCCCTCAGTAATAAGCACTACTTTTTTTAGCCCGTTTCTAGTCATTTCATTTGTTAGTCTCCTTTTAGTCTTAATGACACTATTCGACTGGAGGCGTCAAAATCGCTTCAAGTGGCTAGATATCATCCTTTTCTTGACTACAGGATCTATTGGTGTTATTGTCTTACTTCTATGGTTCGCAACAGACCATTCGGCAACAGCTTTCAATTATAATTTCCTTTGGGCATTTGCCCCTAACTTGTTTCTAGTCGCAGCTATTTCAAAAAACAAATTGACTTCAGGAGTAATAGGATACCTAAAGTTTTTGTTACTTCTGTTGGCACTCATGGGCCTTCATACCTTAACACAGGTTCAAGTTTTTACTTGGGCTCTACTGCCATTCTGTACCGCATTGGCGTTCAGGTATGTCTATTTATTGCGTATGAACAGAAAAGTATAGCCACGATGTTTCAGCATATTTGTTTTCAAGCGAGGGCCTATTTTAAGTTTTTATTAAACTCGAAAACCAAGTACAGTGTCCATTCACCCTTTGTTTATGGACTGATTACGCAATGTTTAGAAAAGCCCCATGGATTCAAACAATTAGAGCCTAAGGCTCAATTAGAAAGAATAAAAGATTATCATCACCATAAGGTATCGGACTTAGATCAGCCCATTGAACTCAAAATTGCAAGAGGAGATGAAGACATTGAGACCATTTTTGCGTTTGTAGATACCAGCCCAAATGGAAGTTTAATTATGTTTCCAAAGCCTCATCACAATAAGAAAAACGAAGAAATGTGGCGTCATTTAAGCCAAAATTTACACTTAAATGTTAGCATAGATCTTTTTAGTGTTGGGCTACTATTTAAGCGCTCACATCAAGTGGAAGAACATTTCAGCCTCCGCTTGCTCTAAGCTCAAATTGATTTTTTAACTTGCCATAATCAAAAACCCTTCGCTATGAAAATTTACACTAAAACCGGTGACAAAGGAGAGACTGGACTTTACGGTGGTAAACGCGTACCCAAACACCACCTTAGAGTTGACGCCTATGGCACACTTGATGAACTTAACGCTCATATTGGGCTACTTTTGAATTTGTGTTCCGAAAGTATTGAAGCACCAATCTTATTGCACATTCAAAACGATTTATTCACGCTTGGTTCCATGTTGGCCTCTGAAATGGACGAACATCAGGCATTTGAAAAGAACTTACCTTATTTGAAAGAAAAAAGCGTCACTGACTTAGAAATTCGTATTGATCTGTGCAATGAAACTCTAAACCCAATGACCCATTTTATCCTTCCAGGCGGTCACCCAAACATTTCGCAGTGTCACATAGCCAGAACCGTTTGTAGAAGAGCAGAAAGAATGGTATCGGCTTTGGGTGAAACGGAACCAGTCCCTCATATTGCCATTAAATTTCTCAATCGCTTATCAGATTATCTTTTTACCCTAGCCCGACTGTTGCACCATACACTTGAGGTCGAAGAGATCAAATGGATTCCTGAATAAATAGTTGTGTATTCGAGGGATACCACAAAAGACCTTGAAGCACATAAGACTAATTTTAAAGCTAGAATTGTTTGAAGTAGAAATATATACCGGTAAAATATTAATTAAACCGCTGATTGACAGTATTTTAAATATGTACTTAAAAATTGCATAAAATGCTTTTTCATGTCATTTTAAAATTTATTTTTGCAAATGCTAAACACTACAATCATGTACTGGACATTAGAATTGGCCTCTTATCTAAGCGACGCGCCTTGGCCCGCAACCAAAGATGAATTAATTGATTATTCCATTCGGACTGGAGCCCCCCTTGAAGTTGTTGAAAATTTACAGTCTATTGAAGACGAAGAAGATATTTACGAAACCATTCAAGAAATTTGGCCGGATTACCCTAGCGAAGACGACTATCTTTGGAATGAAGATGAGTATTAATTCATTAAAAGTCTCTTAGGAGACTTTTTTTTATCCCTTAATAAAGCCTGAAAAACTTAAACATTCTTATCTTTGACAGGCATTCCAATCATATACTGTAGCCATGAGCTTATTGAATTCAATACTTAAAGTTTTCGTCGGCGACAAGTCGAAACAAGACGTCAAGTCTATATCACCTATGGTTGAACAAATCAAAGCCTTAGAAGAAGACATTAAGGCCTTGTCTAATGATAATTTAAGAGCTAAAACCCAAGAATTTAAAGAGCGCATTGCTGAGGCCAGAAAAACATCCCAAGACCAGATTGATGAGCTAAAAAATCAAATTGACGCCACAGAAGATATTGATGAAAGAGAATCGCTCTACGAAAAAATTGATCTTCTAAAAGAAACGCAATACCAAGATTCTGAGGTTTGTCTGAATGAGATTTTACCAGAAGCCTATGCTGTTATGAAAGAAACGGCACAACGCTTTGTCGATAATACCGAAATCCCAGTTTCTGCCAGTGCTTATGACTGTATTTTGTCTGGAACAAAATCTTACGTCAAACTAAAAGGAGATATTGCCACATGGAAAAATTCATGGGATGCAGCCGGTAAACCTATTGTTTGGGACATGGTGCATTACGACGTCCAACTTATTGGTGGTATTGCTATGCATCAAGGTAAAATCGCAGAAATGCAAACTGGGGAAGGAAAAACCTTAGTAGCCACGCTACCAGTTTATCTGAACGCATTAGCTGGCAATGGGGTACACTTAGTCACAGTTAACGATTATCTAGCCAAACGAGACAGCGCTTGGATGGCACCCTTATTTGAATTCCACGGTTTGAGTGTGGATTGTATTGATTACCACAAACCAAATTCTCAAGCCAGAAGAGACGCATACAATGCAGACATCACTTATGGAACAAACAACGAGTTTGGCTTTGACTACCTGAGAGACAATATGGCGCATGCTCCTGAAGATTTGGTTCAAAGACCACATCACTATGCCATCGTTGATGAGGTTGATTCTGTTTTAGTGGATGATGCACGAACACCATTAATTATCTCTGGACCAGTGCCAAAAGGTGATCAACATGAATTCAATGAGTTAAAACCAAAGGTCCACAATATTGTTCAAGAGCAAAGACAAAAACTAACAGCGGTATTAGCCGAGGCTAAAAAACTTATTTCCAATGGGGACAGTAAAGAAGGTGGCTTCAAACTTCTGCAAGTATTTAGAGGTATTCCAAAAAATAAAGCGCTTATTAAGTTTTTGAGTGAAGAAGGTGTGCGTCAGCTACTTCAAAAAACTGAGAATTTTTACATGCAGGATAACAATAGGGAAATGCCCAAGGTGGATGCCGAATTATTATATGTGATTGATGAAAAAACCAATCAAGTAGAACTAACAGATTTAGGTGTAGATTTTCTGTCTGGAAAAGAAGACCCAAACTTTTTCATCATGCCTGAAATGGGTATTGAATTAGGCCAAATTGATCAATCTTCTGAAAGTCCTGAGCAAAAAGCCAACCTTAAAGATGCTCTTTTTAGAGATTTTTCGATAAAATCAGAACGCATACATACCCTGAACCAATTGTTAAAAGCCTACGCCTTATTTGAAAAAGACATCCAGTATGTTGTGATGGACAATAAAGTGATGATTGTTGATGAGCAAACTGGCCGTATCATGGACGGGCGTCGTTATAGCGATGGTCTGCATCAAGCCATTGAAGCCAAAGAAAACGTTAAAATCGAAGCAGCAACTCAAACTTTTGCTACCGTAACACTGCAAAATTATTTTAGAATGTACAACAAACTGTCGGGTATGACAGGTACGGCAGTCACGGAGGCAGGTGAATTTTGGGAGATCTATAAATTAGACGTTGTTGAAATACCAACAAACCGGCCCATTGCAAGAAAGGATCATCACGACTTGGTTTACAAAACAAAGCGAGAAAAATATAACGCCGTCATTGAGGAAGTCACATCGCTTTCTCGTGCTGGACGCCCCGTACTGATTGGAACGACTTCAGTTGAAATCTCTGAGTTGCTGGGCAAAATGTTAGACATTAGAAAGATTCCTCATAATGTCTTGAATGCAAAACTTCACAAAAAGGAGGCAGATATTGTAGCTGAAGCTGGCAAGCCCGGTCAAGTAACGATAGCAACCAACATGGCAGGACGTGGTACAGACATCAAATTGTCCGAAGAGGTAAAAGCCAAAGGCGGACTGGCAATAATTGGCACCGAACGTCATGATTCTAGAAGGGTTGACAGACAGCTTCGTGGTCGATCGGGAAGACAAGGTGATCCCGGAAGCTCGCAGTTTTACGTGTCTTTAGAGGATAATTTAATGAGACTTTTTGGCAGCGAGCGCATCGCCAAAATGATGGATCGTATGGGGCTCCAAGAAGGCGAAGTAATTCAACACTCCATGATTTCCAAATCTATTGAGCGGGCGCAAAAAAAGGTTGAAGAAAACAACTTTGGTATCAGAAAACGCTTGTTGGAATACGACGACGTGATGAATGCTCAAAGAGAAGTGGTTTACAAAAGACGCCATCATGCCCTTTTTGGCGAAAGACTTAGAGTCGATATTGCCAACATGATATACGACACCTGTGAAGTCATTGCAGAAGTAAATAAAAATACCAGCGATTATAAAAATTTCGAGTTTGAATTGATGCGTTATTTCATGATGCCTACCAGTATTACCGAAGAAGAATTCGATAAATATTCGGTTCAGCAAATCACTTCTAAAATCTATAAATCGGCATATGAGCAGTATGCCGATAAAATGATTCGCAGCGCGGAATTGGCCTTCCCTGTCATTAAAAAAGTTTACGAAAATCAACGGCAACAATTCAAAAGAATCGCCGTGCCATTTTCTGACGGCTTGAAATCAATTCAGGTCGTTACCGACCTGGAGAAGGCCCATCAAACCAAAGGAAAACAATTGATTGCCGATTTTGAAAAGAATATATCACTCGCCATTATTGACGATGCTTGGAAGACTCATTTGAGAAAAATGGACGAACTCAAGCAATCAGTTCAATTGGCAGTGCATGAACAAAAGGATCCTTTATTGATATACAAATTTGAGTCTTTTGAACTCTTCAAGGAAATGCTGGAAAAGGTTAATAAAGAGGTTATTTCATTTTTATTTAAAGGAGAAATACCTCAGGAGGGAAACACTAACATACAGGAAGCGCAGGCAAGACAGCGCGAGCAAGTCAACACCAAAAAAGAAGAAATTCCCAACATGGATGAACGTTCGGCACAAAATCGCACAGCAGGTAACACACAGTCTCAACGCGCAGTTGAAACCATAGTCCGTGAGCAACCAAAAATCGGACGCAACGAACGCGTTGTTATCAAACACGTCATCCGCGGTGAAAATAAAACCTTAAAGTTCAAGCAGGCTGAACCCTTGCTTTCAACTGGAGAGTGGGTTTTGGTAGACGAATAACAGCCATGTATTATCAAAAAAAATCCGACCTTGTCTCACGACCTCATTTCGACGTCGCTAGCATAACCGAAGGCATCCTCAAAGGCGATATTGCAGCCTTGGGGCGCGGTATTACTTTAGTAGAAAGTCAAAATGCTGGACACACAGTTATGGCGCAACAGTTGATTCGCAACTGCCTACCGCAAGGTGTACCTTCCTTTAGGATTGGCATTACTGGAGTGCCAGGTGTTGGAAAAAGTACATTCATTGAATCTTTTGGTCAGACACTACTTCAAATGAAGAAAAAAGTAGCTGTCCTCGCGATAGACCCCAGTAGCAGTATCAGTAAAGGAAGTATTTTGGGCGACAAAACCCGAATGGAAAACTTAGTTAAGGAGCAAAACGTGTTTATCCGACCTTCTGCCTCAGGCGATAATTTGGGCGGTGTAGCAAGAAAAACACGAGAGTCGATTATTTTATGCGAAGCGGCGGGATTTGACACTATCCTCATTGAAACTGTGGGTGTTGGCCAAAGTGAAACTGTGGTGCATAGTATGGTAGATTTTTTCTTACTCCTCCAAATTACTGGAGCTGGCGATCAACTACAAGGTATAAAAAGAGGTATTATTGAGATGGCCGATTTACTTGTTATCAACAAGGTAGATGGCGACAACATCGCCAAGGCCAACCGTGTTAAAGCCGACCTAGACAACGCACTTCACCTTTATCCCAAAAAGCAGTCTGGTTGGACAGCTTCTACATTACTTTGCAGTGCTATAGAAAACCGTGGGATGGAAGATATTTGGCACACTTTGACGTCATTCGAGTCGCAAACAAAAATTAATGGTTATTGGAAAACACATCGGGAAGAGCAGAATAAATATTGGCTCCTTCAAACCATAGAAGATCGATTAAAGAAGGACTTTTTTAATAAGGAGGGCGTTGACCAAAGACTAAATGAACTCGTTACGGCAATGGCCGACAACAAAATCACCCCATTTGAAGCGGCTACACTACTTCTCAAGGAATCATAGTTGACTTGAACCATTCAACTTGTGATCTTACAGCATCAACCAGTGTAGTCTGAGGATTGTAATCCAACAACTGTCTTGCCTTGTCTATCACGGCATGAGTGCGGTCTTGATCACCTCTGCGTTTCGATTTTATATCCAGTTGGATGTTTAGACCTAAAATTTCTTCCACCGCATCTATCCCCTGTTGAGTCGAATATTCTTTTTCAGTACCTAAATTAATCACTTCTCCATCGACCACATCATCCTTACCCATTACACTGACTATACCATCGACTATATCGCCAACATAAGTGAAGCTTCTGAGATGATTTTGACTTCCTTCGAACAACGGGAATGGTTGATTCTTAAGACCGGCTTCTATCAATTTGGTGAATAATTTTTCGGGACGTTCGCGCGGACCTATGACAGAATACAATCTCAAAGAACACACCTTGATTTTCTTTTCACGAGTTAGCTGTAGGGCCAACTGTTCTGCTGCTAATTTGGTCACCCCATAAAAGGAGGCAGGTTTTGGAGCAGCAGTTTCTGAGCTCACAGCTTCTAGACCATAGATCGAGGAGGTGCCAATATTAACAAACAAATTTAGGTCTCGACAGGTTTGAGCAAAATCTAAAATGGTCTTTGTCGCTGTCACATTGTTCTTGAGGTAATCCTCAAAAGTAATATGGGGAGCTATGCCTGGTTGGGCTGCAAAGTGAAAGATGTAGTTAAAATCGTTAGGCAATTGAGACATTGCCACAACATCACAGAGATCAATATTTATAACCTGTACCTCCTGAGCCAATAAATCCCTGACATTTTGGTGTTTCAATTCTGGCTTGTAATAATCAGAGAAGTTATCCACGCCTACAACCTGATGGCCTTCTCTAGCTAAACGCTCGGCCGTATGCGACCCAATAAACCCTGCAGCTCCAGTTACCAGAATTTTCATAAGACAAAGCTAATCATTAGGGACGAATAGTACATATGAAGCCAAAAAAATAATTGACAAGGTCCTCCTTGAGCCTATCAGAAGCTAAAAAGAGGAAGTTCAAAAAAAAATCACGATATTGATCCGATAAAATATAACAGACATGCATTTTAGAAACGCTATTCACATCCTATTGTTCATCGGCCTATCCTTGAGCACTGGCCATAGTCAAAACGACAAAGACAGTATCCCTGAACTCACTGAAGGCATAAATTTATCCTCAGGGGTTTTGGACAGCTATCTATCGGAGGACGGCAAGTTGTTCATGACTGTTCGTCAAGAGGTTCTAGATCGAGATTTATTAATGGTTACACGAATTGCACAAATTCCAGCTAATTATTCTGCATACTCAAATGCCGGTTCTAAAACGGCTGAAAGCGTCATTCATTTTTCAAAGAATGGCAACAAAATTATTTTAAAACAAATTTCCTGTTCTAATATTGCTGACGACAATGACCCCATCAAGTTAAGTGTAGAAGAAAATAATTTTAGTCCCATTTTAGCTTCTTTTGATATTAAAAATAGTGAGTCTGATCAATTTCTTGTTGATGTAACGGAGTATTTTATGGATGATTCTCCTGGATTTAATATTATTCCAAAACGATTAAAAGACGATTATAAAATTGGTAAACGCGATAAAAATAGAAGTCAAATCGACAGTGCACGAAGTTTTCCCGAAAACATTGAAATAATGCACACTTTGACTTTTCCAGCAACCAATGCGCCAAGGGGGAATACTACAGGCAGTTTGACTTTTCAAATTAATCACTCTATCATTTTACTTCCCGAAACCCCAATGAAATTGCGCCACGCAGATCATCGTGTTGGCTGGTTCTCTATATCTCAAATCGATTACAGTTCTGAAGCATTAAAATCAGATGAAGTTGAATTGATTAGACGGTGGCGTTTAGAGCCTACCGATGAAGCCGCCTATGCGAGAGGTGAATTGGTTGAGCCGAAAAAGCCAATAGTCTATTATCTGGATCCAGCGACACCAATCAAATGGCGACCATACTTTATCCGAGGCATTGAAGATTGGAATACAGCTTTTGAGAAAGCAGGATTTAAAAATGCCATCCAAGCAAAAGTGGCTCCTACTCCTGAGGAAGATCCGTACTTTAGTCCAGAAGACACCCGTTTTTCAACTGTAAGGTACGTAGCATCAACTACCCGCAACGCCGTTGGACCATCTGTATCTGACCCAAGAACTGGTGAGATTATTGAAAGTGACATTATTTGGTATCACAATCACCTGAGATCATATCGCAATAGATACCTCCTCGAAACTGGCGCAGCCAATCCAAAAGCCAGATCACTAAACACCCCAGAAGAGGAAATTGGAGAAATGATGCGACGCGTCATCTCGCATGAAATTGGGCATGCCCTGGGCTTGCCGCATAATATGAAAGCCAGCTCTGCCTATCCAGTAGACTCGTTGCGGTCAGGAGATTTTACTCAAAAAATGGGTATAGCCACTACCATTATGGACTATGCTCGATATAATTATGTTGCACAGCCCGGTGATGAAAACATCCGATTCGTCCGTCAACTGGGACCCTACGACGACTATGCAATTGAATTCGGATATCGCTATTTTCCCAATCAAACCGTCGCCCAAGAGAAAGAATTGCTCCGATTGTTTGTAGATGAAAGAAGCACAGATCCCGTTTACATGTACGGAGGTCGTGGTGTTGATCCGGATGCACAGACCGAAAACATAGGAGATGATCCTGTTCAAGCCAGTTCTTATGGTTTAAGTAATTTGAGAATTGTGGCTCAAAACCTAGCACAATGGGTTTTGGAAGATGGAGATAATTATGAAGACCTCAACGAACTTTATGATGAAATGGTTGGCGTTTATTCGAGATATGTATACCACGTTCATAGCATTGTGGGTGGGGTGAACGAAACTTTACACAACACGAATCAAAAAGGACTCTATACGTATTCCGCCGTTCCAGCCGAAGAGCAACAAAGAGCTTTGCGATTTTTAAACAGTGAACTTTGGACAGCACCCAAATGGCTGTTGAATACTGATATTATTTCCAATATAAAGAACAGCGGCAACTTGGAGCGCATTACTGGTATTCAGTCGTCGGCTTTGAAAAGGCTTATATCTGCATCAACGTTGAATAGAATGCTCTCGGCTGAATATACCTTAGTCGGTGGTGGATTATCGCCAGAAGAACTGCTGCGAACTTTATACACGGATATTTTTATCAATAATGGCAGTCCTGATGTTTTCGGACGCAGTCTTCAAAAAAGTTTCGCAGACCATTTAAATACGTTAATAAAAGACAAAGACTTGGATTCTGAAATTAAGGGATTGGCACTAGCGCTTCGTAAAGACATCAACAAATTGTCCGCTAAACGAGCCAAAAGCGGTAACAATCAGCAACGAGCTCATTATGCCTATTGTTCTGCGGAGACCAAAATATAACTAAAGAAGCGGCGGTTTAATCTGCTATTAATTTGATAGAATATCCATCCAGAAAGCATACCAAACAATAGCCCGCAAAGAATGTCAAGCGGAAAATGAACACCCACGTAGATTCGTGAGTAGGCAACGATAAGGCTCCAAATAATTAGGGTGCTAGGAAGCCATTTGTAATTGGCGCGCAGCGTAATTCCTAGGAAAATAGCTGTTGCCATAGAGTTGGATGCATGAGCAGAAAAGAAACCATACAGACCGCATCTATCAGCCACGACTCGCATAATATGGACCAACTCGGGATCTCGACAAGGTCTCAATCGTTCGAATCCATATTTGAAAATATTAGTGACTTGATCGGTGAATAATATCATTAAGGCAATGGTTGCGGTGGTCATTAAAAATCTTGGCCATCCCATCTTTCGATACATCAAAAATAGGAGCAATAAATACATAGGGACAAAAGTCAAACGATTGGTGGCCGTGAGCCAAAAGCCGTCCCAACTGCTATTACCTAACTGATTAAGTAATAGAAATATTTCGCGGTCCCATGCAATAATTTGATCCATGATGACTAATTGTCGTATCTGCTCATTTCACGATCATAGAAATCTGATGCGGCTTGAATCAAGTCTGGGGTAGCAGCTTCTAACTCGTTCTTTTCTGAAGTTTCGAATTCCTCCATCCACTCCACACTGTCGTCCTTCAGATTGATGACAAATCTGGGATATTGGGTATGAATGATAAAAATATCATCTGGAAAATCGGTATTGTCGCCAAGTAAAAACTGAGGCAACTCAGTTGTATTAATCAATTCTTTCATTTATAATCCATTTTTTAGTCAAATATTGAAAACGAAGATACATCAAAACTGAGGCAGTTGTCAAACCTACAAGAAGTCCAGTCCATATTCCTGCGCCTCCAAACATATTTGGTTGACCCAAATAAAAACAAACAGGAAATCCTATAACCCAATAGGAGACAAAGGTAATCAGCGTCGGAATCTTGACATCTTGCATACCCCTGAGGGCACCTAAAACCATAACTTGAATACTGTCCGAAATTTGAAAAATCGCGGCAAGCAGCAGGAGAGCGGCAGCTGATGACACCACCTCCCTGGTATCATCCAGTTGTGCCAAATCGTTCAGATTAACATATAAATTTGGCAAAGAGAATCTAAAGAGCATAAAAATAATAGCGAAGCCCACTGCAAAAAGCAATCCCATAAAGAATATAGACTGCGCCACGCGTCTGAGTTCTGCAAAGTTCCTAAGTCCTTTTTGATTGCCAACCCTAATCATTGCGGTTACCCCAAGCCCCATGGCGAACATAAAGGTCATAGAAGCCAAGTTGAGCGCAATTTGATTAGCAGCTTGTGCATTTTTACCTAAAACACCACTGAGCCAGATAGCTGCGGTAAATAATGCGACCTCGAAAAACATTTGAAGCGCGCTCGGGAAGCCGAGATTTATTAATTTTCTGGACATTCTCTTTTCGAGATTTCGGAAATTAAGACCTTCAAGAAAAGGCGCTGTTTTTTGATTTCTCTTAAGTAAAACTATCAGAATAACGAGCATGGCAGCACGTGAAATCAATGTGCCCAAGGCTGCCCCTACAATTCCCAACTCAGGGAATCCAAACTTGCCAAAAATCAGCACATAATTGAGAAATACATTGACCACGTTTGCGATTATGGTCGCATACATTGGGAATACAGTTTTTGACATACCATCACTTAACTGTTTGAAGGCTTGAAATATGATTAAGGGTATTAAAGAAATGGCGACCAGATCAAGATAGGGCAAAGCCAATGAAACAACCTCAGTAGGCTGGTTCATTAAAGACATTAATGGTTTGCCTAACAATATTAAACCAAACAAACCGATACTCATTAATGTGCACAAGAAGACTCCGTGTTTTAACGCAGATTGTACCTTTTCAAAAGAACCAGCAGCATCCGATTCTGCCACTAAGGGTGTAATGGCTGTTGAAAAACCAATACCTAAAGACATAGCAATGAACAAAAAGCTATTTCCAAGAGAAACAGCAGCCAATTCAGCTGTCCCCATTTGACCCACCATAACATTATCGACAAAACTGACTAAGGTATGGCCAAGCATCCCTGTGATCAAAGGACTAGCCAACTTCCAGTTGTAACGAAATTCCTTCGTGTATTTGTGTAGTGACGCTATTAACAAATTTCCAGAATTATTGCGGAAAACGCATTAAATAATCTGTCTTCACCTTACCCGAAGTAATAAGTTGGATGCGCTTTCTCAACAGTCGTTTTTTCAGGGAAGATAATTTGTCTGTAAACAATACGCCCTCAATATGGTCGTATTCGTGCTGAATGACCCGAGCCGCTATGCCATCATATGTTTCAATATGTTCTTGAAAATTAATATCTTGATATTTGATAGTTACCCGATCTTGGCGGGATACATCCTCTCGAATGTTTGGAATGCTCAAACATCCTTCGTTAAAATCCCAAAAGGCCCCACTTTCATCAATTACTTGGGCATTGATAAAAACTTTTTTAAGATTGAACAATAGCTGTTGCTCATGGTCCGTCAAGTCCTCATCTTCGGCAAAAGGCGCTGCATCGACAACAAAAACCCTGATATCCAGACCTACTTGAGGTGCTGCTAAACCAACACCAGACGCAGCGTACATGGTTTCAAACATATCTTGAATTAGCACTTCTAATTTTGGATAAGTGACGTCTATAGCTCGACATTTTTTACGTAAAACGGGATCACCGATTGCAACGATTGGATAAATCATAATAATTTTAAAAAGACAAAAATACAACACTTAAACGAATGGAAGTCAGTATTGATGAGACTCATCTCAAAGAATCCATAAAACCCTGAAGAATTAAGGTAGCACTGATTTTATCAATCATGCCTTTTTCTCTGCGTTTTGACTTTCTCATACCGCCACTAATCATAGCTTGGGTTGCCATTTTTGATGTAAACCTTTCATCATACCTGACTATTTCGAGTCCAGAAAAGCTGCGCTTCAAATCTTCTATAAAATTCAGAATAGCTGGCTCGCTTTCCGAAGCAGTATTATTCATCCGTTTTGGTAACCCCACAACGATCAAATTTACCTCTTCTTGAGAAAAATAGTCCCTCAAAAAAGAAATGAGTTTTGGTGTTTCAACTGTAGTCAATCCAGAAGCAATGATCCGGAGTGGATCCGAAATAGCAATCCCCGATCTTTTTTGACCATAATCTATGGCGAGTATTCTTGGCATTGGGCAAAATTAAAAAACTTAACCGTACAAAAGGAATGTTTTATCTTTGCTGCATGATGATAGACAACCAAACCAAAAGTATTATTGAAAAGGCATGGGAGGACAGGTCCATGCTGTCTCTTCCAGAAACATTGAACGCCATTGAATCCGTAATAAAAGATCTTGACAATGGTATTCTCAGAGTCGCTCAACCTCATGAAGACGGCTGGCATGTTAATGAATGGGTAAAAAAAGCGGTTGTTTTGTATTTTCCTTTGAGTCAAATGAAAACCATTGAAGTTGGTCCTTTCGAGTATCACGATAAAATACCCTTAAAAACCAACTATGCTGAGAAAGGTGTTCGCGTTGTACCCAATGCCGTTGCCCGTTACGGTGCCTTTATTGCCAATAATACTATCCTGATGCCCAGTTATGTAAATATTGGCGCCTATGTCGATGAAGGAACGATGATTGACACCTGGGCTACTGTTGGTAGCTGTGCTCAAATTGGCAAAGGGGTCCATCTTTCTGGAGGTGTAGGAATTGGAGGCGTACTAGAACCTCTTCAAGCGGCTCCTGTCATTGTTGAAGATCACGCTTTTATTGGCTCACGGTGTATTATTGTAGAAGGAGTTCGTGTGGAGCGGGAAGCTGTTTTAGGGGCCAATGTTGTGTTAACTGGCTCCACAAAAATTATCGATGTTTCAGGTTCTGATCCAGTAACTCTAAAAGGTGTTGTTCCAGCAAGATCAGTTGTCATCCCTGGCTCTTACACTAAAAGTTTTCCAGCAGGAGATTACCAAGTGCCTTGTGCATTCATAATAGGTCAAAGAAAAGCAAGTACAGACACAAAAACCTCTTTAAATCAAGCGCTTAGAGATTTTAATGTGGCCGTATAAAAAAATGAGACAGGCCAAATGAAAAAAATTTTAATCATTCAAAATAAATTCATTGGTGATGTCATCTATTCAACCATCTATTTCGAGTTTATCAAGCAGAAATATCCAAATGCTAAAATCCATTATTTAATCTGCGATGCTGCGCGAGCTGCGGTCCTAAACCACCCCTTGCTTGATCGGGTTATTATTTACCCAGATTCTAAAACAAATGAATTTCTGGGCTTGGTCAAACTTATCATCAGTTTAAGAGCAAATACTTACGATGCAGTTATCGATGTATACGGAAAACTCAACAGTCTATTGGTGTCTGTTTTAGTCAAATCGAAAAATACAATTGCTTATCGCAAATGGTACTCCCAATTATTTTACTCTAAGACGTTCAAAAGACTTAAGAATTCCGAGTATCAGTCAAGTCTGGCGATAGAAAATAGATTGAAAATTTTAGGTCTATTAGGCATAGACTACAACCCAAATATCTTGCCAAAAATATTTTTGACAGATGATGAAATAAATACTACAAAGGCCTATTTAAGCCTATCTGGTATTGATTTTAATCGTCCCCTACTCATGATTTGTATTTTCGGAAGTAAACCTTCAAAATCATACCCTATGGCCTATATGGTTGAGGTTATTGAAGCAGTAGCTGGCATGGGTAACTATCAACTGTTATTGAATTACGCGCCCTCCCAAAAAGCGGATATGGAGCAGCTGTTCGACCAATGCACTCCGAGGACCCAAGCGCTAATCGCCAAAAAAGTGTACGGAAAATCACTGCGACAACTCATCAGTATTAGTCATTGCTGTAGCGCTGTTATTGGTAATGACGGAGGGCCCATTAACATTGCCAAAGCACTTGGAGTGCCCAGTTTTACCATATTTTCACCTGACTTGAACAAGGTGAATTGGTATGGTCAAAATGAAAAAGACAAACATATTGCTGTGCATCTTAATGACTATATATCTCAAAAGCGTATTAGAAAACAAGGTCATATCGAAGAAAAATATAATTTGTTTAAACCTTATCTTTTCAACAATGAATTGTCGAACTTTTTATCACGTCTGGCGTTATGAATTATAGGTTTTTATTTTACATATCCTACAGTTATTCCATACCCATTGGCAATCCTTTGGAGAAAGAAATTTTAAGCAGAGGCTACCAAGTAAAATGGTTTTCGGATGAACCGGATGGCGCACAAATTTTAGAAGACAAAGACAATGTATTGAATTCAATTCAAGAGGTGATGAGCTACAATCCTCATATACTTCTTGTATCGACTGATTACGTTCCCGATTTTCTGCCTGGACTCAAGGTTCAAATTTTCCATGGATTTTTGACCTATAAAAGACCCGAAAAAGGCAATTCAGAAGCGCATTTTAGGGTTAGAGGATTTTTCGATTTGTATTGTACCCAAGGACCAAATACAACAGGTCCTTTTAAAGCGCTGTCGCAACGCAAAGGTCATTTCGAAGTTATAGAAACAGGCTGGAGCAAGGTCGACCCTCTTTTTCTGCACAAAAAGCGCGATGAAGTAACATCCAAAGTTGTTTTGATTGCCTCTACCTTTACCAAAAGACTTAGCTTGGCCTATAACGAGGATGTTTTTAATGAAATTAAAAGATTGTCCGAAACAGGTAAGTATCAATTCAAAATGGTCTTGCATCCAAAAGTACCCGAAGATATTAAAGCCAAGTGGCAATCACTCAATGGGTCTCATTATAAATTTTACAACACCACCGACTTAGCGCCATTGTTTTTAAAATCGGATATATTACTGGCTGATACCACCTCTGCGATACAAGAATTTCTTTTACAAATAAAACCTGTGGTGACCTTCCGACACACCATAAAACATCCCTATTTGTGTCACGCCGAACAAGCATCAGAATTAGAGCAACGCATAGACCAAGCCCTAGACTTTTCAAATGACTTAAAAGCTCTTATTCAAGACTTTGTGGCCAATCTACATCCATATACAGACGGAAAATCGAGTGAACGGGTCATTGACGCAAGTATTGATTTCTTGCACAAAGACAAATCCTATATGCAACCGAAGCCCTTAAATCTGTGGAGAAAATACCTGATGCGCAAAAAACTGAACTACTTCACATTTAAAAGTTACAATCGTGCTTTGACCATTCCGAGAGATCAAATTTCTAACCCTCAGAACTCGATTCGTCCTAATGATTAGCGCACTGGCCATCACATTTAACGAAGTTCAAAACATTCCTGTTTATTTGGAACAAATGTCTTTTGCCGATGAGATTATCATTGTAGATTCCTGCAGTACAGATGGTACATCTGAATTAGCCAAATCACTAGGAGTTCAAGTGGTCGAAAGGCCCTTCGACAATTTCTCCAATCAACGCAATCACGCCCTGAGTTTAGCACAACACGATTGGGTCGTTTTTTTTGACTTAGATGAACGAATCGATAGTAAATTGATTAGAGAAATTCAAGAATTAGTCTCCTCAAAAGATACTAAAATTGGCTATTTCGTTAGAAGGGACTATTATTTTTTGAATCAAAAAATACGATTTAGTGGTTTTCAAACAGACCAATCTGTTCGGTTATTCAGAAAATCTAAATGTCGATATAACGGCCAATTGGTTCACGAAGAAGTTGAAGGTAAGGGTGACTTTGGTCGCCTGAAAAATCACATCAAACATTTATCATTTCATGATCTAGAGCGATACAAGGCCAAACTCGATCAATACAGTCAGTTGCAAGCTGAGGCGCTTTTTGCAAAAGGAAAGCGCGCCTATTGGTATCACTTCGTCTTGAGACCGAGCTTTAGATTTCTTACCCAATACATCATCAGACTGGGCCTATTGGATGGCAAGGCTGGACTAACTTTAGCCAGTTTGCACAGTCAAGCAGTTTATAAGAGATATAGCTTTTTAAAATTGATGTCTTCGAAGTGACTTTCCGCTTTCTCACCCAATTATGATTTTAAAAAGAGTCCTTAAAAAGGATAATTAACAACTAAACATGATTGTTTTCGTTTAATTGTTAATCTTCGAGCCCTCTCCTTCCCAATCAAATGATTATTTTGCGAGCTCAATTGGGATTCAAATGAGGTTATTACAATTTACCGCTTCTGGAGTTTGGAGAGGGCACGAGCAAAAAATTCTTTATCTCTACGATGCCTATGTCGAAAACCCACAAATTGAGGATCAATTCATTTTGTGTGCTAACAATACGCCCATATATGACCGCGCCCTAGATGAAAAAATGAATGTTATTGGTTTCGACTATCAGTCGGAATACAGTTTCAAGACAGCACGAATGCTTGTTCGTCTGGTAAAAGAAAAACAGATTGATGTTGTTTTACTGCACAACAGCAAAGCGCATACCCTAGCCGTTTTAGCTCACCTATTATTTGGCCTCCCAGCAACTTTAGTTTTGTGTAGGACTTTAATTGAGCGCGTTGATACCAATTTTTTTCGCAAGTGGAAATACAATTATACAGGAATAAAAAAAATTATTTGTGTATCACAAGCCGTAGTGGACGTTTTAACTTATGCCGTCAAAGACACCACAAGAATGACCATAGTCGGCAGTGTTTCTGATCACAAAAAATTTGAACATGCCAGTAAAAATGGCAAGCTTCATAGCGAGTTTAACATTGAAGAAGGTTTTCAAATTATTGGAAATATAGCCGCATTTTCACCATTCAAAGATCATTACACATGGGTTGATACTGTGGAGCAATTGATCAATAGAGGCCTTAAGAAAGCGAGATATATATTGATTGGCGAAGGGCGACTTATGCCTGAAATTAAAGCCTATGTAGCGCAAAAAGGACTGAGTGATTATATAATTTTCACGGGTTTTCGAAAAGATATTCCCGATCTTTTGATTGAGTTCGATTTGTTCTTGTTTACTTCAGACAACGAGCCCACAGGGGGTGTGCTTTTGGAGTGTTATGCCGCTGGAATACCCATAGTAGCAGCTAACGCTGGGGGTATACCCGAAGTCCTTGTTAACGGAGAAACTGGCTTATTGGCAGAAGTAGGAAATCCTGTTGACTTTGCCGATAAGGTTTTAAATTTATTGCATGACTCTGGTCTTCAAGACCGATTAACAAAAAATGGATACCGCCATTTGATGGAAAATTTTACGAAAAAAGTGATTTCAGATAAGTTTTTCAATATTATGAATCAGGTATCTAAATCATCTGATAATTCATGAAGGTAGTACTTTTTACTAATGAATACGCTCACAAAAAGTTGCCGCCAACTGGAGGCCTCGGTACATTTTATAAACGCCTAGCCGAGGGATTGACCCAACAAGGTCTTGAAGTTCATGTCCTTTTGATATCAAAAAAATCTACTTCGTTTACTAGTGACGGGATTCCATTCAAAGTTGTTAAATCCTACGCGAAATTGTTTCCATTCAAAGAATTTATGCGATCATTGGGCAATCGCTTAGGACGGTCCCAATCAACAAAACGATTTCTAATAGCTGAAAGAAAATATTGGTCTAAAGTCCTAAATCAATACGTGCAAAAACATCGAATCGATCTTGTGGAGAGTTTTGCTTATGATGGATACACGGCATTTTATGCCTCACCAGCACCACTGATTCTCAGATTTCATGGATCTCGCAAATTTTGGCATTACAAATTGCATCATCAGCAAAACCCATCATATTTTGACATGGAGCAAATGGCTTTAGAAAATTGTAACAGTCTTGTTGCCAACTCCTTGTACACCAAGTCTGTCTTAAATGAGTTGTACCAAATCAATGCTACAGCGTTGATCTACAATGGCATAGACACGTCTTTCTTTAAGCCCAAAATTGAGGTCAAACCCATATCAAAATCAATTTTCTATTTCGGAACTTTATCGGCATCCAAAGGATTATTAGAATTGACCAGAATTGTCAATAGGATCCACCAAACCCATCCTGATGCAAGCTTGCATCTCATAGGGCGTGGCAGAGCTTATTTTGAAAACGAAATTAAGCAAAACTTATCACCGTCACTTTTAAAGCAAACCACTTACTTGGGCGCTCAAGCACTGGTCGATCTGCCTGCACTTATTTCCCAAGCTGGTGTGGTCATCCTACCCTCTCGTGGTGAGACTTTTGGCTATACCATTGTTGAGGCTATGTCTTTAGAAAAGACTACCGTAATCCCAAATATTCCTGTCGCTCAAGAATTGATTGATCATCAAGAAAATGGTTATATTTTTACCAGTGAGGAACACTGTGTGAAAATAATTAATGAACTCTTCTCAAAGCCTGAACTATTGAGAGACATAGGAAAAGCAGCACGCCTTAAGGTTGAGGCTGAATTTTCAATTGAACAAATGATTCAAAATAGCATCAAACTTTACAAAACAATCTTACATGACTAATGAAATAGAGCACTGTACTGATGTCATTTTGAAAGGGGGCCTCATTTTATATCCAACTGACACAATATGGGGAATAGGTTGTGATGTGTCTAATAATGAGGCAGTTAGCCGTATTTATACCCTAAAAAAACGCATCGAATCTAAAAGTATGATTTGTTTGATTAGCGATTTGGACATGCTTAAAAGATATATTAACGCAGTGCCAGTCAAGGCACTTGAGATAATCGGTCAGACCTCGAGGCCAACCACTATAGTTTATGATAATCCTGTTGGACTGGCCTCCAATCTATTGGCAGAAGACGGTTCAGTTGGAATTCGTTTAGTGAAAGATGGCTTCAGCCACGAGTTGATCAAAAAACTAAACCACCCCATTGTTTCTACCTCAGCTAATATAAGTGGTAATCCATCACCAAAAGCTTTTAAAGAAATACAGAAAGAGATTTTAACAGGCGTAGACTATGTTGTAAATTTGCCCGACAATTCAAAAGAATCTCTGCCTTCCAAAGTGATCAAAATATCTGGAGATGGCGAGATACATGTCTTAAGAGCCTAATTTACATGACAAATTACAAATCCGCATTACAACATTCAATCTTTCGATATATTTCGGAGGCCGCTGAGCTATTGGATTTTCCTGTTTACGTAATAGGCGGATTCGTGAGAGACCATCTCATGGGACGACCTCCAAAAAATGATATTGATATTGTCGCTGTGGGCGATGGCATTGCATTGGCAAAAGCCGTAGCCAGCTCACTTCCAGAAAAGTCTAAAGTATCTTATTTCAAAACTTATGGCACAGCAATGATTCATTTCGATGGTTTGGATATTGAATTTGTAGGAGCTAGAATTGAATCATACTCGGAAAACAGTCGAAACCCAAGCGTACTTCCTGGCAGCCTCGAAGACGACCAGAATCGCAGAGATTTTACCATCAATGCTATAGCTTTTGATTTAAGTTCAAAGCATTTTGGTCAATTAGTAGATCCTTTTGAGGGTCTCAAAGATTTGGCGTCAGGAGTCCTTCGCACGCCCTTGGAGCCAGAAACTACTTACAATGACGATCCATTAAGAATGATGCGTGCCATACGATTCGCAGCTCAACTGAATTTTGAAATTGAAAAAAGCTCGTTGGAAGCTATCACACAACTTGCCGAAAGAATTCAGATCATTTCTGAAGAGCGCATTGTAACCGAAATCAACAAAATATTAGACTCGGAAAAACCTTCAGTTGGATTTTTACTTCTTGAAGAGACTGGTTTGCTAGAATATATTCTGCCAGAGTTGACCGCCCTGAAAGGCATTGATGAAATTGAGGGTCAAAAGCATAAAGACAATTTTTATCACACCCTAGAAGTGGTTGACAAT
Organism: Flavobacteriaceae bacterium; assembly: GCA_030835825.1. Lineage (GTDB taxonomy): Bacteria > Bacteroidota > Bacteroidia > Flavobacteriales > Flavobacteriaceae > JALRKI01. The sequence goes on along the minus strand of JAURRA010000015.1, from coordinate 5,690 downwards.
ATCAGCAAAAATACTGACAACCTGTGGCTCAGGTGGGCAGCATTGCTCCATGATATCGGCAAAGCGCCTACGAAAAAATTCCACGACCGGGTAGGTTGGACTTTTCACGGACACGAATTTGAAGGCTCTAAGATGGTTTTCAAATTATTCAAAAGGCTTAAAATGCCATTGAATGACAAAATGAAATTTGTTCAAAAAATGGTCTTTATGAGTTCTCGACCTATCGCTTTAGCCTCAGAAGAAGTTACTGATTCTGCGGTGAGACGATTGGTTTTTGACGCTGGAGATTATGTTGAAGACTTAATGATTCTCTGTGAAGCTGATATCACCACCAAAAACAAAAAACGGTTCCGACGCTACCACGATAATTTTAAAATGGTGCGTCAGAAGATTGTTGAAGTAGAAGAACGTGACCATATCAGAAACTTCCAACCTCCTATTTCGGGAGAGTTGATTATTCAAACATTTGACATCCGACCTTCCAAAGCCATAGGCTTAATTAAAGAAGGCATCAAAGAAGCTATTTTAGAAGGCGAAATACCCAACGATTATCAAGCTGCCTATGATAAGATGTTAGAAATAGGGCAAGAGTTAGGCCTTAAAGCAACTATTAAATAACCACCTAATAATGACTCATTTGTTTCATAAAACAGCCAAAACAGCTTTGATATTGATCTATCTGGTCATACTGGCAGGGGCAGTTGTCCGGATGACTGGATCTGGTATGGGTTGCCCTGACTGGCCGAAATGTTTTGGTTATTATATTCCTCCAACTGAGTCTGGTGCCTTGGAGTTTAAATCCGATCACCATTACTCAGAGGGTCAGATCATTATTTTAAATGAATCTCTGTGGGTTGCCAATCAAAATTTTACCTCTACGAGCTCAATAGATATGGCATATTGGAGCCCATATACTGCACACGATTACGCTGCATACAACCCTTTCCATACTTGGGTAGAGTATATTAATCGCCTTTTGGGTGCACTCTCTGGGCTGCCTATTTTACTACTTGCCTTTTTGTCAATAAAGCTCTGGCACAAAAACAAATGGAATACAGTGATTGGCATTCTCACACTTGTTGGGATTCTCTTTCAAGCATGGTTGGGAAAAACAGTGGTTGACTCCAATTTAGCTCCCCATAAAATAACCATTCATATGGTGATGGCTCTGGTAATTGTAGCCATGTTGATCTATCAAATCTCAAGTACAAAAGACAGACAAATCGCTATTAAGTCTGATCAAAATTTTCACTACTTAATTTGGTTTGCTTTAGCCTTGACTCTGGCTCAAATTGTTCTTGGAACCCAAGTGAGACAGTATGTCGATGTTCAAGTCAAAAGTCTTGGAAACGATCCTTCCCTATGGTTGTCTTCGCCGACAATTAATTTTTACATACACCGTTCGATGTCCGCACTGGTTCTACTTTCCAATATTGCACTATTCTGGCGAAATAGAACCTCAGTGCAACCGTATAACACTTTAACTTTATGGATTTTAGTCATGATTGGTGTCGAAGTGTTTTCTGGTATTTTAATGTATTACTTTGATTTCCCCTTTACTACGCAGCCCATTCATTTGGTCATAGCCACCATTTTATTCGGATTGCAATTCTATCTTTGGATAACCTACCAAAAACAATCTCAAAGTGATTTATAGATTTCGAATTATTTTAGACCATCACGGTGAATCGGATATATTTAGGGATATCGAACTTCAAAAGACCGATACTTTTGAGGACTTTCACAATGCCATAGTTCAAGCCTTTGGTTTTGACGGCAATGAAATGGCCTCGTTTTATTTCAGTAATGATCTATGGGAGCAAGGAGAAGAAATATCATTATTTGATTTAGGAGAAGGCGAATCTTCTTCAATGAAAATGGAGACTACACTGCTGCATGAGATAGCAAACGAAGATCAAAATAAGTTTCTATATATCTACGACTTTCTAAATATGTGGACCTTTTTTGTGGAATTAGCCGAAATTGTTCCAGAGGTAGAAGGTTCCGATTATCCAAAACTACTTTTTGCACACGGTCAAATGCCTGAATCCGCCCCAGAGAAAGCATTTGATACCGAAAACGAATTGGGGTCAAGCGAATTTCATGGAGATATGGATGAAGACGACTATGACCAAGAAGATCTCGATAATTTTGACTCTTCAAGTGATTGGTATTAACTCATGTAACAAATCGCCAGCGTTTACGTCTTACAACTATGCCGAAAATCCTAAATATTCAAAATTTAACCAAACGATTTGGTAACTTAATAGCGGTTAATAATATTTCGTTTAACATTGAAAAAGGTCATGTCTACGGAATATTAGGACCCAATGGCAGTGGCAAATCAACAACCTTAGGAATGGCACTCAATGTGGTGAACCCCACCTCTGGATCATTCAGTTGGTTTGAAGGGTCTCTCAACACTCATGAAGCTTTAAAAAAGGTTGGAGCTATCATCGAACGCCCCAATTTTTATCCCTACATGACCGCCACCGACAACCTGAAATTGGTCTGTAGAATCAAAGGTGCGCCCTACGAACGTATTGATGAAGTTTTACATATCGTTGGTCTTGAAGAGAGAAAAAATAGTAAATTCACTACATTTTCATTAGGCATGAAGCAACGACTAGCCATAGCCTCTGCCCTGCTCAATAATCCTGAAATTTTAATCCTCGACGAGCCAACCAACGGGCTCGACCCCCAAGGCATACATCAGATCAGGCAAATTATTCAAACTATAGCTAAAGGTGGCACAACCATATTGCTCGCTTCACATCTCCTTGACGAAGTAGAAAAAGTATGTTCCCACGTTGTTGTCCTCAGTAAAGGCAAAATGTTATACGCTGGCCCTGTAGATGAGATGATTGCTAGTTATGGATTTTTTGAATTACAAACTCAAAATACAAAGGCATTGAAAGCGTATTTAGAATCTAATCCTAATTTCGGAACAATTTCTATGGATGGCGAAAGGATAAAAGTCATTCTAACTCAACCCATGGAATCCATAGATTTAAACAAATTGCTGTTTGAACAGGGTATTATCCTAAATCACTTGGTGAAACGCAAAGCGAGTTTAGAAGAACAATTTCTGTCTTTAACAGATCAAACCATACCGTCATGAAGGCTGAACTGATGTTGCTCCAATTAGAATTGCAAAAGCTATGGCTAAATAGAGCCAGTAAAGTGCTGATTTTTATATCCTTTGTCCTTCCTTTTTTTGTTTTACTACTTGCCTCTTTTAAAATAGATTTTTTTGGACTGTTTACTCTAGAACTGGGAGAATTAGGGGTTTTTAATTTTCCGATCATTTGGCATATTACTACTTTCTTTGCTGCTCAGTTCAAATTTTTCTTCGCTATTGTAGTGGTTAGTATGATTGGCAATGAATACAGTAACCGTACCTTAAAACAAAATCTCATTGACGGACTAAGCAAAAACCAGTTTATCAGGTCCAAGTTTTACACCATAGTTTTCTTTTCCTTGATATCAACGATTTTAATTTTTGTTTTGTCCTTAGGTATTGGATTGTACTATTCAAGCTATGACGAGTTGAGTATCATCATTCAAGGCACCGAATTTGTATTGGCCTATTTTATCAAATTGGTCGGTTTTTTTAGTCTGTGTTTGTTTTTTAGTGTTTTATTCAAACGCTCTGCTTTTGCCTTGGGGTTTCTTTTTGTCCTATTTATTGGCGAATGGGTAGTTTACGGTATCATGAAATATAACTTCCGCAATACTGACAGTAGCTTACCTGAGATTATTCAAGATATGTTTCCGTTAAAATCCATGTATAAACTCATTGATCAGCCTTTTCAGCGTATTTTAATTTCCAAATTTCCAGATCAAACTGACTTAGCATACGATTACAGTGTCCATTCGCTTGAGATCGGCACAGTTCTTATTTGGACTTGTATTTTTCTCTTTTCATCCTACTTTCTTCTAAAAAAAAGGGATTTATAGTACATTTACAACTCGAATAGAGGTAAATGAAAAACAGTGTTCTTTTATTGACATTAATTTGCGGTGCTATGGGCGCTTTTGCCCAAGGTGAAGCCAATCACTGGTTTTTCGGTAATGGAGCTGGTTTAGTTTTCGACAATCTTACGGGAACGGTTACAGCCTCTGCAGCTGCAGCTAGCACTATTAGCACCAACGAGGGATGTTCATCTATTTCTGATGTCAATGGCAATTTACTGTTTTACACAGATGGTCGAAACGTTTGGGATGCCAATCATCAGATCATGCCAAATGCAGACTACAACAATGACACTGGCTTATTGGGTGATCCATCGAGCACGAGCTCTGCACTAATCGTTCCAAGACCAGGTAATTTAAATCAGTATTACGTTTTTACAGTTGATGAACCTCATCACAACAACGGCTGGGCCTATCCCGATCAAGGACCTTCTAACAACGCTGGAACTCCGATCAATTTTTATTCCGAAGGGACAACATCTGTAGTTCCAGGTGCCGATGACGGCTACAACAACGGACTGAATTATTCTTTGATTGATCTTACTTTAAATGGCGGTAATGGCGATGTTGACGTTAATGAAAAAAATGTTCATCTGATTACTTATGATACTTCTGACTCAGAAGAACCAAAATTTAAGTGCAGTGAAAAGATTACCGCTGTGGAGCATGATGACGGTCAATCCTACTGGTTAATCACCCATTTTATGGACACCTTTTATGCCTTTCGCGTCGATGCTTCTGGGGTAAATACAACGCCAGTAGAGTCTGTTACCACACCACTCATTACAACAAACGGCTACAGACGTAATGCCATTGGTTATCTCAAATCCTCGCCAGATGGAAGCAAGTTAGTTGCGGCTCATAATCAAAATGGTTTAACGCAGGGTGAGTACGATTTTAATTCTGGATCGGCTTGGCTCTATGATTTTGACAACAGTACTGGCGTTGTGAGTAATCCGCTTGAGTTAATAAGCGGTATATCCTTCTATGGGGTTGCCTTTTCCCAAGACTCTAAAATCACTTATGTTTCTGGAGGAAATGCAGTAAGACAATATCACCTCGATGCCCCAGATATCAGTTTGTCAGAAACCGTGCTCCACAGCGGATCAGGATTTATTGGAGCGATGCAGCTTGGTCCAGACGGAAAAATATATATCTGTAACTCTTCTAATTCATCTGCATTGGATGTCATTGTTTCTCCAGATATTGTGGGTGTTGACGCTAATTATCAACCCTTTGCACAACCGCTTGCTAGTGGAACTTTTGCTACTTTAGGACTGCCCCCTTTTATTCAATCCTTCCTTGTAGCCAATATTCAATACGATAACGATTGTTTGGGACAAACAACCAATTTCTCGATTTCAACTTCAGAAGCTATTTTAAGTATTAATTGGGATTTTGGAGATGGACAAAGCTCAAATTTGACAAATCCATCAAACACTTATGCATCAGCCGGAGATTACACCGTAACTGTAACCATTGTCACCGAAACAGAAACTCAAGTTTCTACTACCGATCTTACCATTTATGAAAGTCCAACAGCCAATGATCCAGGTACTTTAAAGCTATGCGACGACAATAACGATGGAATATCTGATGTCGATTTTGACGCCCTAGTAACATCACAGGTTTTGGGCTCTCAAAGTGCTACCGATTTTGAGGTCCTGTACTTCAGCTCTCAAGCCAATGCCGATAGCGGTGAGAATCCTATCAGT
>JAURRA010000002.1 GCA_030835825.1 Flavobacteriaceae bacterium | reverse complement strand
TTTGTGTCTCATTCCATTCATATCACGACAATGAGACCTAACGCTTGAATCACAGCAGTATAAGAGTCTATTTTTAGTCACAGAATACTCTTGTTTTTTTATCTCGCGAAGGTGATACAATTTAAAAAACGCTTTTTCTTATGCTGAGCGATAATACACCCTAGAATTTTAGATCGTTTTTTAGGAGATCCTGAAAACAAAACCATTTGTAGCGCGGACCCAATACTTCATGGCAGTTTAAGGAGTTTCCTTGTGAGGTTTGAATCGAGACGAATTTTCCACCCCATTGATTCCATTTATCTGGCGAAAACGCTTAATTTTGAACAAAAGACAAAAGATGTTAAAAGCAGGTGTAATCGGTGCAGGACATTTGGGTAAAATCCATTTAAAGCTCCTCCAAGCTTCTAAGAAATACGAATTGATTGGTTTTTTTGAAAACGACCGCGCTACAGCTCAGTCCGTTGAAAAAGAATTTGGCTATCAAAAATTCGAGAGTTACGAGACCCTACTAGACCAAATTGACGTCATAGACATCGTAACCCCTACAATGAACCATTTTGATTGTGCTAAAATGGCCATTGAAAGAGGCAAGCACGTTTTTATTGAAAAACCCATTACCAATACTGTAGAAGAAGCCCAAATATTGATGGCCTTAGCCGAGAAGAACGATGTCCAAGGTCAAGTTGGTCATGTAGAAAGATTCAACCCTGCATTTACTGCTGTTCAACATATGCTGTCTAGTCCCATGTTTATCGAAACCCATAGACTGGCCGAATTCAATCCTCGTGGTACTGATGTTCCCGTTGTTTTGGATTTAATGATTCACGATATTGATATCATTCTAAAGGTTGTCGGCTCGAAGGTAGTTGATATTAGCGCTAGCGGCGTTTCTGTCATCAGCGCGTCACCCGATATTGCCAATGCCCGATTAGTCTTTGAAAACGGCTGTGTCGCCAATCTCACGGCAAGTCGAATTTCGCTCAAAAACATGAGAAAGAGTCGGTTTTTCCAAAAGGATGCGTATATCTCGGTGGACTTTTTGGAAAAGAGCAGTGAGGTTGTTCAAATGGAAACCTTAAATGGAGAGGCTGGTGACTTTGATATGATCTTGGAAAATGCAGAAGGCATTAAAAAACGCATTCTTTTCGAAAGACCAGAAGTGGCTTCCAATAACGCCATCCTAGACGAATTAAATTCTTTTGCCGATGCTATCAACAACAATGCTACACCAGTAGTGAGTTTAAGCGACGGTACAGAAGCCCTTCGTGTCGCACATGAAATTATCAAATGTTTTAAAACAGAATTATGAAAAAAGTAGCAGTAATTGGCTCAGGAACAATGGGCAACGGCATTGCCCATACCTTTGCTCAAAACGATTTTAAAGTGCACCTGATTGATCTCAACGCAGATGCCTTAAAAAGAGGTCTGGAAACTATTGATAGAAATCTGGGAAGGCTTTGTGATAAAGGCCTAATTGATAGTGAAAAAAAAGTTCAAACTCTTAACAATATTAAAACCTTTACCAACCTTCAAGAAGGTGTTCAGGGCGCAGAATTGGTGGTAGAAGCAGCATCCGAAAATCAAAGTTTGAAATTAAAAATATTCGAAGATCTGGATAAATTTTGCGACCCCGATACCATCTTGGCAAGTAATACTTCATCAATTCCAATCACCCAATTAGCTGGGGTAACTCAAAGACCAGATAAGGTTATTGGCATGCATTTTATGAACCCTGTGCCAATAATGGTTTTAGTAGAAATCATTCGTGGTTATAACACCAGCGATATAGTGGCCAATACCATCGAAAGTATTTCTAAGCAACTAGGAAAAACACCTGTTGTGGTCAACGATTATCCCGGTTTTATTGCGAATCGAATTTTGATGCCAATGATTAATGAAGCTATCGAAAGTCTACACCACGGTGTCGCCGATGTATTGGCAATTGATACGGTGATGAAATTAGGAATGGCCCACCCCATGGGTCCACTACAACTAGCCGATTTCATAGGTCTGGACGTTTGCCTATCTATTTTATATGTGATGCACGATGGGTTTAAAAACCCCAAATATGCAGCTTGCCCATTACTAGTCAATATGGTTCGGGCTGGCAAACTAGGGGTCAAATCGGGAGAAGGATTTTACGATTACAGCACCAGCAGGAGGGCAGAAGTTGTTGCTTCACAATTTTTAAAATAGGCAGATAGGCATGGCTCAAATATTGCCGTTTCGCGCTTTAAGACCAGCACCTGACATCTCTGCTGAAGTAGCGTCTGAGAGTTATGACAGCTATGACCCCAAAATACGCGACAAGCTTATCAATGGTGATAATGTTTCCTTTTTGAAAATTATTGGTGGTGCTTATAAAACCTATCCCAAATATCCAAAATCGCGCTACAAGGCCGTAAGAAAAGCATTTGAAAGGGCGAAAGCAAAAAAAGTGCTGATTCAAGATCCAATAAACGCCCTTTATCTCTGCAATATCGAGACCATTTTTGGCAATAGTTACCTCGGAATTACAACCTGTTTACCTGTATCGGAGTATAACAATAACATTATCAAAAAACATGAGGACACCCTTACTGCAAGAGAGTCGGTATTTGAAGCCTATCTGGATGTGGTCAATTTCAATGCCGAACCGGTATTGATAAGTTATCCAGATAACCAAACTTTAAACGGACTGCTAAACAACTTCACTGAAACGAAACCTGTGGATCAGTTCGAATGCGCAAATGGAAACCATCATAAAATTTGGGCTATCACGGAGCCAGACAGCGTCAAAGCGATTCAAGCCTGTTTCGCAAGTATTCCCCACTTATATATCGCCGACGGACACCACCGGGCAGCCTCTTCGAGTAGACTTGCAGCCATGAGAAATGATTGTGCCAGTCAACAATTTTTGAGCTTTTTAATTCCTGAATCTCAGCTGCATATTTTAGAATTTAACCGTTTTATTACTGACTTAAACGGTCATTCGGACTCAGAATTTCTCGAACTTCTTACATCTTCCTTTGATATTAAACCTTTAGGTGAAACATTCTGTTTGCCAAAAGAAGCCCATGTATTTACGCTCTATTTAAAAGAACAATGTTATGAACTTAAAGTGAAAAATAAATATTTTACGGGAAGTCCTAATCCTTTGGAAAAATTGGACGTGTATATTTTGAATACCTTAGTTTTTGAACCCCTGTTGAACATAACTGATCTCAAATCAGATATTCGCGCGCAATTCGCTCCTGGCAACCATTCCGCGCACCTGCTTCAAGGCAAAGTGGATCGGGGTGAGTACAAAGCCCTTTTTGGGTTATATCCTATTGCTGCAGAAGAAATACGTAAAGTAGCCGACCAAGATTTGACTTTACCGCCAAAAAGCACATATATCTTACCAAAATTATTAAGTGGCTTACTCATATACGAATTGTCATGAATATAGCAACCAACATCCAAAAAATTGAGGCCAGTCTTCCTCCAGAAGTAGAATTGATCGCTGTATCCAAGACCAAACCCATCGAAGCCATTGAACAGGCGTATCAAGCGGGTCAGCGTCATTTCGGGGAGAATAAGGTTCAGGAAATGGTGCAAAAACAAGAGCTACTGCATTCAGATATCAAATGGCACATGATTGGTCACTTGCAACGAAACAAGGTCAAATATATGGCCTCATTTGTGCATTTGATTCATGGCGTTGACAACTTGCCATTGTTAAAAGAAATAAACAAGCAGGGGCTGAAACACAACAGGACAATCGATTGTTTGCTTCAAATCAAAATTGCCCAAGAGGAAACAAAATTTGGATTGGACCCCGACCTAGCGCAAGACATTTTGCGTTCCGACGAATACGCAGATTTGACGCATGTATGCATTGTTGGCGTCATGGGTATGGCTTCATTTACTACTGATCAAAGTCAAGTTAAAAAAGAATTTGACCTCTTGAAATCGACTTTTGACTTATTTCAGACATATGACATTAATATCCAAATCCTTTCGATGGGCATGAGTGACGATTACCCGCTGGCCGTTGAATGCGGCAGTACTATGGTCAGGGTTGGAAGTAAAATATTTGGGGAACGCAACTAAAAATCAGATTATATATTCAATAATTGACATAGAGACCACAGGTGGCAAATACAATGAAGAAGGTGTTACCGAAATAGCTATCTACAAGTTTGACGGCCATGAAGTGGTGGATCAGTTTATCAGTTTGGTCAACCCCGAAAAACCCATTCAACCCTTCGTGGTAAATTTGACTGGGATTAATTCAAATATGCTTAGAAATGCTCCCAAGTTTTATGAGATAGCCAAACGAATTATCGAAATAACAACAGACACCATTGTAGTGGCGCATAATGCCAGTTTTGATTATCGCATCCTTCAAATGGAATTTGACAGGCTTGGTTACAGCTTTGAACGGCAAACGTTGTGTACAGTAGAATTGTCTAAAAAACTCATTCCCGAGCAGGACTCCTACAGTCTCGGAAAATTGTCTAGAAGTTTGGGTATTGCAGTAAGCGATCGACATAGGGCTTCCGGTGATGCTCAAGCCACTGTAAAGTTGTTTAAAATGCTTCTCGCTAAAGACAAAACCAAATCCATTATTACTGCCGCTATAAAACTCAGTCCTCGACATCAAATGGAACCAAAACTTCTAGATCTTTTGGCGCCATTACCTTCTGAAACAGGAGTTTATTACATTCATAATGCAGATGGAGATATCATTTACATCGGAAAAAGCAAAAACATCAAAAAAAGAGTCAATCAGCACTTTATTGGAACTGAAGTTAAAAGTAAAAAGATTCAGCTTCAAGTCGCTGATGTTAGCTTTGAAACTACTGGTAGTGAACTCGTGGCCTTGCTCAAAGAAAGCGAAGAGATTAAGACCAATAAGCCGCCGTTAAATCGCGCACTCCGACGATCAATATTTACCCATGGCCTATTCAGTTTTGAGGACGAAATGGGCTATGTCAATTTTCAAATCAAAAGTTTAAAAAACAATCCTGACCCAATCGCCACCTTTGGCAATATTTTCCAAGGGAGAAAGTACTTGATGGCTATGACAGAAAAACACCAACTCTGCCAAAAATTAACTGGACTGTACCCATCAAAAACTAATTGTTTCAGCTATACGATCAAACAGTGTTTTGGCGCATGCCTGGGTGAGGAATCGGCAGGCACCTATAATGCCCGAGCCCAATCGGTCATCGACAAGATGCGTATGGACAACAAGAACATATTAATTATTGATAGAGGAAGAGCGGTTGATGAACGCAGTGTGATTTGGGTTGAAAACGGCAGCTTCAGAGGCATGGGTTTCTTTGACCTTAATTTTCAAATCAATAATCCTGATGTTCTTCGGACCGTGGTTACTCCAATGAGCGCTAATCGTGATGCTTCCAGAATTATTCAGAGCTTTCTCAGAAGGAAAAAATATTTAAAAATTATCAATTTGGAGGAGAGATAATAGGTTCTTATTCTTTTATTACCTTTGAGACATGGATCAACCAGCGCCTTTGAAATCTTGGCAAATTAAGCTTCATGAAATAATCTATGAAGCCGACACCCCAGCTGGAAAGCGATTTGATATTTTTCTTCTGTTCGTTATATTGACCAGTATATTGGTTGTAATGCTTGAGAGCGTTACTCCTATTGACCAAACCTATGGTAAAATTCTGCATATTTCAGAATGGATCATAACCATCTTATTTTCCCTTGAGTATATCGCCCGAATCGTTTGTGTGCGCCAACCTTGGCGCTATATATTTAGTTTTTACGGCATTATTGATTTTCTGTCGACCATTCCACTGTATTTATCAACTTTTTTGGTGGGGTCGCACACCCTTATCACTTTTAGGGCCTTGCGTTTATTGAGGGTCTTTAGAATTTTAAAACTTGGTCGTTTCATTGGAGAGTCGAACAATTTTATTGAGGCGTTGAAAGCTAGTAAAGCAAAAATTGCGGTATTTCTGTCGTTTGTTTTAATACTTTGCGTTGTATTGGGGACGCTCATGTATCTCATTGAGGGCGGTGCTGGCAGTGGATTCTCAAGCATTCCTAGGTCTGTTTATTGGGCTATTGTTACATTAACAACCGTTGGATATGGCGATATTGCACCAGTGACCGCATTGGGACAGTCGATTGCCGCTGTTATAATGATTCTCGGCTATGGAATTATTGCCATTCCTACAGGTATTGTGAGTTCCGAAATGACAAAAACAAACCGAAAGCCCGTGCAGACCAATACCCAAGCCTGCTCCAACTGCGCCGCATCAAAACATGACGACGACGCCACCTATTGCAATAAATGTGGATTTTCACTCCATCATGACTAAAGAACTCGTTGTTGTTGTAGGGCCTACAGCTATCGGAAAAACAAGGCTCGCCATAGCATTGGCTCAACGCTTAAAGACCAGTATTATTTCTGCCGATTCTAGGCAATTTTTCAAAGAAATGTCAATTGGCACTGCAGTTCCCTCTAAAAAAGAATTAGAGGCCGCGCCCCATTACTTCATTCAACACAAAAGTATTCACGAATCTTACAGTGTTGGTGATTTTGAAAAAGAGGGATTAAATCGGATTGATGAATTGTTTAAAACAAAGGATAAAGTCATTTTAGTAGGTGGTTCTGGACTTTATATCAAAGCCATCGTGGCAGGTTTAGATGCTATTCCTGATGTCGATCCTTCGATTCGAAAAGAACTCAACAATACATTGGCAGTCAATGGTTTGGACTCATTAGTGCAGCAACTTAAAGCATGTGATCCTGGCATTATTGGATCGATTGATCCTCAGAATCCAAGGCGTGTCATCAGGGCTTTAGAAGTTGTTTTGAGCACTGGACAGTCGCTCTCCACTTTTCAGAACAAACCAAAAAATCCCAGACCATTTAATATCAGAGTTATTGGCTTAAAAGCCAATCGGGACGAGCTTTACCAGCGAATCGAATCTAGAGTGGATCGGATGATATCTGATGGATTGGTAGACGAGGTAAAAGGTCTTTGCGATTACAAGCACCTCAATGCGCTTCAGACAGTGGGATACCGGGAGTTATTTGATTATTTCATGGGAAAAAAATCGCTTGAAGAAGCCATTCTACAAATCAAACAAAACAGTAGACGATTTGCAAAACGTCAAATGACCTGGTTCGGCAATCAATTGACGGTCAATTGGTATGATTACAAAACACCGGAAAAAGAAATATTTGACAACTTGTTCCGATAGACCTAATTATTGATCACCAAACGAAACCCCTCGCCATGAATATTTAATATTTCTACCTTAGGGTCCAATTTTAAATATTTTCGGATTTTGGCAATATAAACATCCATACTTCGGGATGTAAAATAGTTGTCATCCCTCCAAATTTTGGTTAAAGCCAATTCACGAGGCATCAAATCGTTTTCGTAAATGGCTAGAAGTCGCAGTAATTCATTTTCTTTAGGAGACAGTTTGATAGGATCTTCATCTTTATAAACCAGAAAACGCAGTTTGGAATTAAGTTTAAAATCTCCAATGTTGAATTCAAATTTTTTACTATCCGCCAATGAGTCGGTGCTTTTGCGCTGCAAAATAGCTTTGATTTTCATCAAAAGAACATCACTGTCGAAAGGCTTGTTCAAATAGTCATCGGCACCCACCTTATATCCTTTCAAGACATCTTCTTTCATGGTCTTGGCCGTTAAAAAGATAATTGGTATTTCCGTGGATTTTTCACGTATTTCTTTTGCCAAAGTAAAGCCGTCCTTGTAGGGCATCATCACATCAAGTATACAAAGATCAACGTCATTTCTTTTAAATTTTTCAAAGCCCTCGAGTCCATTTTTAGCCAATACAACCTCAAATCCATTCAATGAAAGAAAATCTTTCAATACGGATCCAAAGTTAAAATCATCCTCTGCTAATAATATCTTTTTAGTTGATTCCTCCATGTTTTTTTTATGAAATAATAGGTAGTTTAATTGTAAAGGTACTCCCTTTGCCCTTTTCGCTATCAACATTTATGCCACCTTGATGATCTAGGACTATACTTTTTACATAAGCCAACCCAAGTCCTTGTCCTTTGACATTATGAACGTCACCTGTATGCACTCTAAAGAATTTTTCAAATATTTGCTTTTGGTCTGCCTTTGTCATTCCTTGACCTTTGTCACTAATGCTAGTTACAATAATATTTCCCACTAATGCCGTTCGTACTTTAATCTCTGGAGCATCGTCGGAATACTTTATTGCATTGTCCAAAATATTAACAATAACATTAGTCATGTGCATATCACTGGCTAAAATTGTAGATTTTGGAGCATTGAGTTCGGTAGTGATTTTACCGTTACGTTCAGCTAATATCAGCTCAATGTGAGCAATGGCATCTTGAATCAAATCATGTAATTTGACTCTTTCTTTGGTCAGATTCAAATCGTTCTTTTCCAATTGAGAAATTCTCAATACGTTTTCCACTTGAGCGTGCATGCGCTTGTTTTCATCTCTGATCATTTTTAGGTATCGTGAAACCTGTGATTGATTGTCGATGACTTTCGGGTTTTTTATGGCGTCTAAGGCCAGGCCAATGGTGGCGATAGGCGTTTTCAACTCATGGGTCATATTGTTGATGAAGTCTGTTTTGATTTGAGATATTTTGCGCTGCTTAATCAATTGATTGATAGTGCTGCCATAGGCCAAGATAATAATTGAGGTAAAAACAATGGATAGTATGGTAATACCTAAAATTGTTGAGAAAACAAATCTCACTCTATTGGGGAAACTCACATAAAGTGTAAAGTCGCTTAAACCATCATTGTCAAGAAACATGGGAGAGCCGTAAACTGTTTGTTGATCAAACTCAAAGTTGTCAGACTGAATTGAAGTCGCCATATCATTTTCAAAAACGGCAAATTCAAAAGCAATATCTATATCGTCATTATTCAGAGCATTTCCCAACAAGGTTTTGATATCCCCTTCCTTTACCCGTCGATTTATAGGGTTGATCTTAGCCAAATCTCTATAGCTGGTTTCAAACATCACTTGCTCACTTCGCGAAGCCTGCTCCATTTGCAACAAGACACTTTCGGGAGTGACTTTAGATTTTTCGGCATCGGTCAAACTCTCAAAACGCTTCATCTCTCTTTCATTTCTCAATTGAGTAACATAAATACTATCGAAAGAATAGTCGAGGAATGACGGTATTCTAAAATTTTCTTCCATCACACCATTGCGGTATATCCGGGTTATTTTAGCGTCCGATTCGTCTTGAAAAACATACATATTTCTCAATGTGGTAGTATCCATCACAATACCACTATTTTTCAAAACCTGTATGCTCCAGTAAAAATTTCTGTACTCTCGGTCTTCGAGTGTTTTAGCAGAAAAGGCCAGTGCTTTTTTCACCTTAAACGAAAAACGTTCCTGCTCACTATTGTAGGAGTCCATGATGAAGTAGGCCTGAATGGAAATGATACCCACCAGGGAGAAGCTCATCAAAACTAAGGTAAAAATGAAAAAGCGTTTTTTCATGCGATAAAATTATTCATTTCCATAGGCCTAAGGTAACATTTAACCAATCCTTAACGGATTTAAGCAAAAGCATTAGATTGATAACGTCCCATCAATTTTTGGTGTAAAATTAAAACTTGATTTTTGGTATCCTCAAGAGTCAAGTTATTTATCACAAAATCGGCCAGAGGTTTTGTCTCTGATTCATCCCATTGGTTATTGACAATGGCCCTGAATCTTTCCTCAGTCATGCCATCACGCAACAGACATCGTTCCAATCTAAGCTCAAATGGCGCTGTGACCAAAATGACCTTGTCACATTGATGATGCAAACCATGCTCGAATAAAATGGCTGATTCTTTGATGACATACGGAAAATCTTGTTCTCTAAACCATCCTAGGAATGACTTCGCAACAGCTTGGTGCACCAATTGATTTAATTGGGCTAATAACATTTTATTTGAAAACACCTGATCGGCGAGAAATGACCTGTTCAATTGATCATTCAAATAAGCCTTTTCACCAAAAATATTTTTTATCGCCCGAACCAATAGAGCGTCGCTCTGCATCAAAGATTTACCCACTTCATCAGCTATAAATATCGGTACACCGAGTGGCTTAAACATCTCGGCCACCGTTGTCTTCCCTGAGCCAATACCGCCCGTGAGTCCTACGATTTTCTTCATTCTGCCTCCACTATAAATTCCACCCTACTAAGTCCTAATTTAACATTCCTAACAGCCTCGGGCCATTTGGTAATTTCAGGCTTTAGGTAGCCTCTATCGACACTTAAACTGTCAAACCTACACAACACCGTAAAGTCCTCACTAATTATGGATGGGAATTGTGCTAAACTGGTATAGAAGACAACCTCTGTCGATTTTGGAAAATGTTTAATTTGCGTATTCAACCCTTCAAATTGAAGTGAAATCGGAACCTCGATACTCCCTTCAGAAAACTTCTCGGCATTCACCTTGAGTATGGCTTCATCAAGGTCGAGCTTAATTGAAGAGTTGGCAGGTATTTCTAAAGCAATTCTCTCTTCAAAATTAGCATTGATTTGATCTTTATCGAACTGCACTGTTTGAACAGATTGAATCCCCTTAAGGGCTTCGGAAGGACCTACAACGGTAACTGAATCAGGATTGAGTATGGGTTTGTCAAAACTATCATAGCCAGCAGCAAAGGTCAGACTAGCTTTAAGTTCAATGGGGACTTTTTTTTGATTGAACTGGTCGTAATTGATGTAGAAAGGCTCACTGGAAGATGTATCCCAATTGACATCCTTATCGAGTTGTGATCTAATGAGGTACGAGTGTTTGGATGGTATCCAAACATAAAATGAGTCAGCGCGCGTTAAGTTATCCACCGCAAGAGACATTCTTGGTGGCATTAAAGCATACCGCAACCAATTAAAGCCATAGGTTGTTACAGTCAAGTTCATCTCAACAGGACTGTCAGTAGTCAATACCTTATCTATAGGAAGACCCAAAATCTCCACCGCAACGACGAGATTATTCGTGTAATACTTTGATAATTTATTGAGTGAAGCGACTGCAAACACCAAAAGAAAGCAAATAATAAATACCTTGAATCGCCCCTCTTTAGCCTCTTTAAATTTATTTACAATCCACTGTTTCATGATGGTAGTTTAAAAAATTGATTGGGAAACAATTCCTCAACATTTTTTCTTGAAATCGTTAAGCTAATGGTATTGATCAGAAAGCCTATACCGTAACCTAAAAACTGAATGTTGGCAGCAAAAAGGGCCATGAGAGCAATGGACAAACTTTTAGTAGTTATAGTGGCGCTAATTAGTATGGCCAATTGATAAACCCCGAAGACAAAAGTCAATTGCCAAAACCCAAAATACATAAGAACAGCTGCAGCAGGAATGCCAAGTAAATATAAACTGGGCAGCCAATAAGTAAAACGTATCGATTCGGGATGCCATGAGTTTAAAATGGGCCTTACCTTGCCAAAGCTATTGACTTGTTTAAAAAATTTAGACCATGAAATGCGTCTTTTGTGAAAAACAAAAGCCTTTGGAAAAAGAGCCGTTTCAAAGCCAAGTTTTCTTAACCTTAAAACAAGGTCCGGATCTTCTCCAGGATGGATCTGACCAAATCCACCGCTCAACTCAAATGCCTTTCTGGATAACCCCATATTAAAACTGCGAGGTTGAAAATTTTGATTTGAGGAATTACTTCCTCGGATACCACCTGTAGTCAGCAACGAGGTCATTGCGAAGTCAATGGCCTTCTGCAATTTGGAGAAACTGTCATGGGCTGCATCAGGACCACCGAAACAGTCTACCGGATTAGTGGCAAGGGCAAGACTAACCTCATCGAGGTAGTTTTCGGGCAAAATAACATCGGAATCTAGAATTAGAAAACAAGCTCCTTTGGCCCGTTTCATCCCGTAATTTCTAGAATCCCCTGGGCCAGTATTGGATTTTGTCAAGTACTGAATATTTAACAACTGATTGAAGGACTGTACAACCTCAGATGAACTTTGAGTAGAGCCATCCTCTACGATGACAACCTCAAAAGCATGATTTCCAGATAAAGTCGTCATACTTTGTAGCAGCTCCTGAACCTCTAACGGTCGATTAAAAACCGGAATCACAAAAGAAAAGAATGGAGAGCTCATGTTATTTCGTTGATCTGTCAAAATTAAGGAAAAAACAAAGGCCACCCATTGGCAGCCTTGGTAATGATTATTTCATAAAAAATTATATCGACTTTGTCCAATTGAGTTAAATCTTGGGTGCATGAGCCAAAGCGGCTTTAAAAAATTCCCAATATTTTTGAGTGGAGGAAATAGAAGCCCGTTCATCGGGTGAATGCGCCCCTTTGATAGTTGGTCCAAAGCTTATCATGTCCATCCCAGGATTTCGTTCGCCTAAAATCCCACATTCTAATCCCGCATGAATGGCGACCACCTTGGCTTCTTCGCCACCATTGAGTTGTCGATACAACTCAACCAGCACTTTTAAAATGGCCGAATCCATATTGGGTCTCCAACCAGGATAACCGCCAGAAAAAACAACTTCACACCCTGCAGTTTCAAAAGTTGCTTTGAGCGTATTCGCCAAATCGTCTCTTGAAGTTTCAACCGATGAACGTGTCAAGCAGTGAATTAAAAGATTGCCCTCTTGAAGTAAAACCCGGGCAACATTGTTTGAGGTTTCTACTAATCCTTCAATATCTGGACTCATTCTATACACACCGTTATGAGCCACCCGCAGCATGGCTAAAAGAGCGGACTGGTCATCGGTACTGAGTTGCTGTTTTGGCAAATCGATTGGGTCGATCAAAAGAACAAGACCTGGATCTATGGTTTGAAATTCCTTTTTGATTTCATCGAAAATCAGTTTACAGGCATTCACAAGGTCTCGGCCGAGACCAATTTCACAAACTAGTTCTACTTTGGCCTCCCGAGGAATTGCATTTCGAAGACTTCCGCCATCAAAAGAAACTAAACCAAAAGCCACCTTTGTTTCCAGATCGTGTAACAATCTGGCCATTATCTTATTGGCGTTTCCGAGGCCTTTAATAATATCAACGCCCGAATGTCCTCCATTGAGACCTTTTACAACCAATTGAAAAGCCTCGCTTTCAGACGCCACAGCTTCCCTGTGATAGACCTTTGAGGCCGATATATCAATCCCTCCTGCACAACCTACTCCAATTTCGTCATCATCCTCTGTATCAAGATTTAAAAGTATACTTCCTTTAAGCCAGTTTTTTTTCAATTTCAAAGCACCCGTCATGCCTGTTTCTTCATCAATGGTAAAAAGTGCTTCGATCGCCGGATGTGGCAGGTCTGTGCTTTCCAAAACCGACATGATAGTAGCCACTCCTAGTCCGTTATCCGCACCAAGTGTAGTACCATGGGCTCTGACCCAATCTCCATCAACATACATCTGAATCCCCTGAGTTTCAAAATCAAATACTGTGTCATTGTTCTTTTGGTGCACCATGTCCAAATGCGATTGCAGGACAACAGTTTGTCTGTCTTCCATTCCCGCCGTGGCAGGTTTTCTTATCAAGACATTTCCAATCGCATCAGTCTCGGTTTCGAGGCCCAGCTGCTTTCCAAAATCGATCATGAATTGGATCACCATTTCTTCCTTTTTAGAAGGCCTTGGTATGGCATTAAGGAGTTCGAAATTTTTCCAAATACATTTCGGCTGAATATCTTGTAAGGTCATAATATTATGTTTTTCGGCACAAATTTAATCAATCAATTCCGTCAATCCCAATGTTTGGTTATATTTGAAGGATGCGGCCTAGAATCAAAATCATCTTTATCCTGTGCGCCCTACCCTTTCTCTGGCTTGTAGGTTATATGAAGGCCCATTCGGCTTGGACGGAAAGTTATTTTAGCCGAGGCCTATACCCGTATATCAGTAAAGTTCAAAACTTCCTG
Source organism: Flavobacteriaceae bacterium (assembly GCA_030835825.1). Classification (GTDB taxonomy): domain Bacteria; phylum Bacteroidota; class Bacteroidia; order Flavobacteriales; family Flavobacteriaceae; genus JALRKI01. Next base: position 68,684 of record JAURRA010000002.1, on the reverse strand, counting down.
TTCAATTGGACACAATGGTCTTTGGGTGATTTGGCGTATCTCTTTCTATTAGCCTATGTAGTGTATTGGATTATTTTTAAAATGAGATATGTTAGGCTAAAAGAATGGCTTCTCAATTTGGGCGTCAGCGTTTTCCTAATTTACTTTTTCTTCCATTTTATCTGGGGGTTCAACTATTATCGCGAGCCAATTGCCATGCAGATGAAGCTTGGCGATTCATGTCAAGTCGATGATTTGATCAAAGTGACAAATCATTTGGCTTCAGCCACTAATACCGTTCATCTGCGCATCACAAAAAATGACAGTGTTGCTGTGAAGCATACCTTAAGTATTGCTGAACTCGCAGATAGTCTTAAACCAGGTTTTATTTTTATGAATGCCCAATTCAATACTGGGTCTCTTGGAACTAAAAAGGCCAAAGCCTCGCTTTTAAGTCAACCGCTCTCTTACATGGGTTTTAGCGGTTACCTCAATCCTTTTACCCTTGAAGCTCAAGTAAACGATTTGGTTCCATCTTATTCTATAGCTGCTACCATAGCTCACGAGCAAGCCCATCAATTAGGATTCGCAGCCGAAAATGAAGCCAATTTCATCGGTGCTTTGGCTTGCTATTATTCTGATGACTCGTATGTCAGGTATAGTGGACTCGTCATGGCGCTCAGAATTTGTTTGAACGAACTCTTCAAACTGAACCCAGATGAGTACACTAACATACTGAGACAACTCAACTATGGTGTTCTACTAAATTTCGAGGAATCAAGACAATTTTGGATTGGATACAACAATCCTTTTGAGAAATACTTCAAAAAGGGATATAACCAATATTTGAAATCCAACGCGCAAAAAAAAGGACTTGAAAGTTATAATGAGGCCGTTGTTTTAATTGTCAATTTTTTTAAAACCGAGCTTAATTGATAAAAAATTATTACATTCACGCTTTACAAAAATTAATTCTTTAATCATTCATCATAATTTTCACATGAAAAATAACTTTTTGATTCTTATTTGTGCGCTTTTTGTAGGTCTTAACCTACATGCACAAATTGACTATTTTCCAAAAAACGACGGAGTCGTTGCGGTGAATTCAAATTATACCGCGCTAACTAATGCTAAAATTTACATCAATGCTACTACAGTAATCGACAATGGTACATTGCTTTTCAAAAATGGTGAAATTGTCGGGGTTGGCGCAAAAATTGGCATCCCAGCCAATACAGTTGTTGTTGACGCTAACGGGAAAACCATCTATCCATCTTTTGTCGATGCGTATTCTAACTTTGGAGTGCAAACACCCGAACGACCAAGAGGCGGAGGAAGAACTGCCGTTTATGAAGCCACTAGAGAAGGTTACTATTGGAACGATCACATTCGCGCTGAACAGGATGCCGTGAACTATTTCAAATTCGACACTAAAGCTGCCGAGAATTATCGGCAAGCGGGATTCGGAGCAGTCAATACTCATATGGCCGATGGGGTTGTGCGCGGCACAGGAACATTAGTTGCTTTAACGCCAGAAGGCAGTGATGCCCAGCGTATTTTAGTTTCAAAATCTGGACAATACTTATCCACTTCCAAAAGTGTTCAGTCTCCACAGTCTTACCCTAGTTCTATTATGGGTACCCTCTCTTTACTTGAACAAATGTATATCGATGCCGATTGGTACGCCAAAGGAAATGTGACGACAACTGATCTGTCTTTAGAAGCGTTGAATCGCAATAAAGGGCAGTTTCAAATCATGGTATCTGCAGATCGATTTAATGCCTTAAGAACAGATAAGGTTGGAGACAAATTTGGTGTTCAATATGTTTTTGTTGGCAGTGGCGACGAATACGAGCGTCTCAATGAGGTGAAAGCGACCAACGGAACGTTTATCCTTCCCATCAATTTTCCAAAACCTTATGATGTCGAGGATGTTTTCACAGCTCAGGCTTTAGAACTTTCAACCTTAAGAAAGTGGAATCAAAGTCCTGCAAACCCTAAAATGCTTCGTGAAGCGGGAGTTCCTTTTGCTATCACAATGAATGGCCATAAGTCAGCTAAAGATTTCTTTCAGCATTTGCGACAGGCTGTGGCCTATGGTCTGGATAAAGAATCCGCCTTAGCAGCACTGACTCAGGTGCCAGCGAATATTTTGGGACAGTCCTCCAAACTAGGTAATTTGAAAGCGGGAGCATATGCGAATTTTATCGTAACCTCAGGGGATATTTTTGACGACAAAACCGTTATCCATGAAAATTGGGTTCGAGGGCAAAGAGATGTTCTCAATGCGATGGACACCGTTGACGCAAGAGGCAGTTATATCATTTCAACTTCCAAGGGTGATTTTACCCTTGAATTGGGCGGCTCTTTAGAAAAAATGAAGTCTACAGTTAAATTCGGAGACAACGAATTGAAATCCTCACTTTCTATGAGTGGCGATTGGGCAACCCTGACTTTCTCAAGCCAAGATAGCACAGCTTTAGGCGTAAACAGATTGTCAGCCAAAGTTCTAAATGCCAATACGCTGCGTGGCCAAGTCGCTTTTGTCGACGGTGATGTAGAAAGATTTGAAAGCTCCAAAACAGACCCAGAATCCAAAGAAAAGAAAGACAAAGGAGTCAAGCCAGAGGAAACTCCTGTGGTAGTTCCTGTAACCTATCCAAATATGGCATTTGGATTTGACAAACTCCCCGGGCAAGAAACCACTCTGTTTAAAAATGCAACTGTTTGGACCAATGAAGCCGAAGGTATTTTGACAGGAACTGACGTTTTAGTAAAAAACGGAAAAATCGTTAAAATAGGTCAAAACCTTTCAGCATCTGGAGCCAAGATAGTGGACGCTAGTGGCAAGCATCTGACCGCCGGTGTTATCGATGAGCACTCGCACATTGCTGCATCTAGTATTAATGAAGGGGGACATAATTCCTCAGCAGAGGTTTCTATAGGAGACGTGGTTGTTGATAACGACATTAATATTTATCGCAATCTTGCTGGAGGTGTCACATCCATTCAAATTCTGCATGGATCTGCCAATCCAATTGGTGGTCAATCGGCCATCATTAAGTTGAAATGGGGAGCACCAGCCCATGAGTTACTCAATCCTAATGCCAAACCTTTTATTAAGTTCGCCTTAGGTGAAAACGTCAAACAATCTAATTGGGGTAGCTTTAGTCGTTTCCCCCAAACGAGAATGGGTGTTGAGCAAGTTTATGTCGATTACTTCACAAGAGCAAAGGCCTATGACGCCATGAAGAAAAGCGGCAAACCCTACCGCAAGGATTTGGAAATGGAAGTTTTAGCTCAAATCATCAATTCGGAGAGATTTATTAGCTGTCACTCCTATGTTCAAAGTGAGATCAATATGTTGATGAAGGTAGCTGATCAATTTGATTTCAATATTAACACCTTTACGCATATTCTAGAAGGCTATAAGGTAGCTGACAAAATGCTTGAGCACGGGGTTGGCGCTTCAACCTTTAGCGATTGGTGGGCTTACAAGTTCGAGGTTAATGATGCCATACCATACAACGCAGCAATCATGCATGACGTTGGTGTTGTTACTGCCATAAATAGTGACGATGCTGAAATGTCGAGAAGACTTAACCAAGAAGCGGCTAAAACCATGAAATACGGCGGTGTCAATGAAGAGGATGCTTGGAAAATGGTGACACTCAATCCAGCTAAATTACTTCAAATAGACGATCGCGTTGGTAGCGTCAAAGTTGGTAAAGATGCCGATTTGGTGCTTTGGAATGGCAACCCACTTTCGGTTTACAGCAAAGCTGAAAAAACTATGATTGAAGGCGTTGTATATTTTGATATTGAACGCGATGCTGCGCAACGCAAAGTTATTGCCGAAGAACGCACTGCACTCATCAATATGATGTTAAAAGAAAAAAACAAGGGCATGGCCACTCAGCCCGTGCGCAAAAAGGAACAAGAACTCCTTCATTGTGATTCACTATAAAACAAACTGACATATGACATTTTTTAAATCTATTCTAATTCCGTTCCTAATCGTAGGAGCGATGGCACAAGCCCAGCAAACTCCTGGTGATGTGCAAACTAATGCCATTGCCATTGTGGGTGCTACAGCTCATATTGGCAATGGTCAAGTGATTGATAATGCTATCCTTGTCTTTGATAACGGAAAACTGGTTACTGTATCTGAGCGCAGCTCCTTTAACGGTAGCTTGGAAGGCAAAACAGTTATAGAAGCTTCAGGCAAGCATGTTTACCCAGGTTTTATAGCAGCTAATAGCACTCTAGGTCTTGTTGAAGTGGATGCTGTTCGCGCCAGTGACGACCAGGCAGAATTGGGACAATTGCTGCCTCATATCCGCAGCTTAATAGCCTATAACGCAGAATCAAAAGTCGTAGAGTCTATGAGGCCAAACGGTGTTTTACTGGCTCAAACTACCCCTCAAGGCGGTCGTGTTTCGGGAACTTCTTCGGTCGTTCAACTAGACGCTTGGAATTGGGAGGATGCTGCCGTAAGAGCCGATGACGGCATACATTTGAATTGGCCCAGAACCTTGAGTTATAACAGAAATTGGGCTACACGAACTTGGTCGCTCGAAGCCAATAAAGATTACGACAAAGAAGTCCGGGGAATTGAGGAATTTTTTGATGAATGCAAGGCCTATTTAGAAGGAAATAGAAATCCGACTAATCTACCATACCAAGCCATGGAAAACTTAATGAAAGGCTATCAGAATCTCTATGTTCATGTCGGCGATGAAAAAGGCATTACTGATGCCGTCGGTTTCTCGAAAAAATATCAATTGAAACTGGTTTTAGTTGGGGCTGAAGAGGCCTATAAAGTAGCTGACCTGCTCAAGAGCGAGAGTGTTGGCGTACTGTTAAGTAATACGCACAGATTACCGAGATCGCAAGATCACGACTATGACATGCCCTACAAACTACCGAAATTATTGTCAGATGCGGGTGTACTTGTTGGACTTAATACTGGTGGAAAAGCTAATTTTCAAAGTAGAAATTTACCCTTTTTTGCTGGTCAAGCCGTCGGACAAGGATTGGACAGAGAAGTTGCTTTAAGTATGATTACAGCCAACACAGCTAAAATCCTGGGTATTGATGATAATTACGGAACGCTGGAAGTAGGTAAAAGTGCTACTTTATTTATTAGTGAGGGTGATGCCCTGGAGATGATGGGGAACAGATTGACTAAAGCTTATATCGATGGTCGTGAGGTCAGTTTAGAAAGTCATCAAACTGAGTTATGGCAGCGCTACAAAAAGAAATACGAGTCCAACTAGATCAAAAAGTAGTATCTTTCGACCTTAGCTCATAGGCTGATTAGAAAGAAATGAACAAGCATATTTCAAGTCAAAGCAACCCGCTAGTAAAGCAAATACTTCAATTAAAATTGAAGTCAAAATTGCGAAAGACTAGTGGGTTGTTTGTTGTAGAAGGTCGACGTGAAGTTCAGTTGGCAATTGATGGTGGGTGCAAAATTGAGACGCTTCTCTTTTCAGATAAGCTTTCCCTCGAGAGTCTGCCAATAGGTCCAAATGAATATATTTCCGTTTCTGAGGCAGTCTATGACAAGCTGGCACATAGAGGCACTACAGAAGGGATGATAGCCCTAGTTCAAATGCCAAAGCACGAGTTGAGCCATTTAAAGATGGCATCCTCTACTCCTTTGATTTTAATTGCTGAAGCCCCAGAAAAACCAGGCAATATTGGCGCCTTATTTCGCACGGCAGATGCAGCCAAATTAGATGCTGTATTAATTGCTAATCCAAAAACAGATCTATATAACCCCAATATTATCAGGTCATCAGTAGGTGGGATATTTACTGTCCCAGTAGCCACTGGTTCGACTGAAGAGATCATAAATTGGCTTAAGACGAAACACATATCAATCTATGCGGCGGCCTTAGAGCAAGCCGAATCATATCAACAAATAGATTTCACCGCTCCCACCGCCATTGTTGTAGGCACTGAAGATCAAGGATTGAGTCAGCTTTGGCTTGAATCTGCTCAAAAAGTTATCAAAATCCCCATGTCAGGCCAAATAGATTCATTGAATGTTTCTGTTTCAGCTGCTATTCTGATCTTTGAAGCAAAACGACAGAGAGGTTTTTGATTTATTTTATATTCAGCCTTGCATTTCAAGCACAATGTATTAATTTTAGACATGGCTTCAACCGATGTTTTAGCGGAAAATAGGGCAATCAAAATTGCCTATAAAGAGTTGCTTAGGGTAAGCTACCGTTCCTTGTCAAGGGATGATAAAAAACTTATTAGAAAAGCATTTGACATTGCTGTGGCCGCTCATAATGAACAAAGGCGTCAATCTGGAGAAGCGTACATCTTTCATCCTATCGCTGTTGCTCGAATTGTGGCCTCTGAAATAGGTCTTGATACCACCTCAATAGCCGCTGCCCTCCTCCATGATGTGGTTGAGGATAATCCAGATTACACTCACGAAATGATTGAGGCCGCTTGTGGCACAGATGTCGCTAAAATTGTCAAAGGATTGACCAAAATCGGTAAAATCAAAGCAGAGAGTCATGTGTCGCTCCAAGCAGAGAATTTCAGAAAGATGCTTTTGACCATCAATGAGGATGTGCGAGTAATAATTATTAAGATCGCCGATCGTTTGCACAATATGCAGACCATGAAAGATATCAAGCGTGAGAAACAAATAAAAATCGCCTCTGAAACTTTATACATCTATGCTCCTCTGGCCCATAGGATTGGTTTGTATAATATCAAAACCGAACTTGAAAACTTGGGTTTGAAATATACGGAGCCAGAAACTTACGACATGATAGAGGCAAAAATCGAAGAAAGCAAGGACGAGCAAGAACAATATATTTCAGTCTTTAGTGAGGTGCTAAAAAAGTCATTAGAAGAGGGAAAAATAGACTGTATTATCAAAGGACGACCCAAATCCATTTATTCTATCAGAAATAAAATGCGCAAACAGAATGTATCCTACGAAGAGGTATACGATAAATTCGCGATGCGCATTATCTACAAGTCCAACGAAAAAAATGAAAAATTTTTGGCGTGGAAAATCTACTCATTGGTAACTGACCAATACACACCCAATCCGACCAGAATGAGAGACTGGATCTCTGCGCCCAAGTCTACAGGCTACGAAGCCGTGCACGTCACCGTGATGGGACCAAAAGGCAAATGGGTAGAAGTGCAAATCAGAAGTGAGAGAATGAACGAACTGGCCGAAAAAGGCTTTGCCGCCCATTATAAGTATAAAAACAACGGCGAACAAGACAACCTAGATGTCTGGGTAAATAAACTTCAGGATGCCATTGAAAATAATGAAATCAATGCGGTAGATTTTGTCGAAGAATTCAAATTCAATTTATACGCACGAGAAATTTTCGTATTTACACCAAACGGTGAATTAAAATCTTTACCTAAGGGTGCCTCGGCTCTTGATTTTGCCTATTCTATTCATACAGAAGTTGGCATGCACACCAGAGGCATCAAAGTAAATGGTCAACTTAAACCACTTGACCATCAGCTTTCGAGCGGAGATACCGTCGAAGTGATTACTTCAGCCAATGCCAAGCCATCACAAAACTGGCTCGATTATACCATAACAGCGCGAGCCAGAACGAAAATAAAAACTGCCTTGAAGGAAGAAACCAAGGCTATTGCAGAGGACGGCAAAGAAATTCTAAGACGAAAGCTAAAACAGCTGAAAATTCCTTTGAATGAAAAGGAAACTAATGCGATGGTTAATTTTTTCAAACTAAAAACCAGTTTAGATTTATTTTTTCGTGTTGGATCAGGGTCTATAGACAGTAAAATGATCAAAGCTTATTCAGCCTCGCGTAGCAATATGCTGATGAGCTTCCTCAAACGAAGCATTCGAAAGAATAAACCCTCTCAGGAACACAATCCAAACGAGTCAAAGCCAAATTATGATTTATTAGTTTTTGGTAATGACCGTGAACATTTGGAATACAAATTAGCGCCCTGTTGTAATCCAATCCCTGGCGATAAAGTTTTTGGGTTTTTAACCATTAACGATGGCATCAAGATTCACAAATACGATTGCCCAAACGCACTGAGCATGCAAGCCAATTTTGCCTACCGCGTTATCAAAGCGCAGTGGATCGATTCCAATCAACCAGAATTTAATGTTGTACTTAAATTATCAGGTCTAGATCATATCGGATTGGTAAACGAAGTTACCAAGGTCATTTCTAGCACTATGAACGTAAATATTAATTCTTTGAGCTTTGAGACCAAAGGTGGGGTATTTAATGGAACCTTATCACTTTCTGTGAAAAACAGTAATTATGTCACCAAACTGGTCAACCATTTGAAAAACATGAATGGTATAGATAAAGTTGTCCGAGTTTAACTAACTTTGCCATTCGACAATGAGTATAAAATCAGGTATAAAACAGCAGGAAATTGTCAAGGAAGTTTTCACAGCTTTTCTTGAGTCAAATGGGCACCGAAAAACGCCGGAGCGTTATGCTATTCTCCAGGAAATTTACGATCAAGAAACACACTTTGATATCGAGGCTCTGTATATGACCATGAAAGAAAAAAACTATCGTGTGTCGAGAGCCACCCTCTACAATACTATTGAACTACTGCAGCAATGTGCCCTTGTGCGCAAGCATCAATTTGGAGGTAATCAATCTCAATACGAAAAATCCTATTTCGACAAGCAGCACGATCATGTCATATTGAGCGACACTGGAGAAGTCATTGAGTTTTGTGATCCGCGTATTCAAAGTATTAAGCAAACCATCGAAGAACTATTCGACATCAGCATTCATAAGCATTGTCTCTATTTTTACGGAACTAAAAACAATAAGAAATAAACCCAATATGGCAGTAGATTTACTTCTTGGATTACAGTGGGGTGACGAAGGCAAAGGAAAAATTGTCGATGTCCTCACCGCAAAATACAACATCATCGCGCGTTTTCAAGGTGGTCCTAATGCAGGTCATACCTTGGTTTTTAATGGGCGTAAACACGTGCTGCATACCATACCCTCAGGAATATTTCATTCGGAAGCCATGAATGTTGTTGGCAACGGAGTTGTAATTGATCCCGTAATCTTCAAAAAAGAACTGGACAAACTGAGTGAAGAAGGCATAAACTACCGAAAAAATTTACTCGTTTCGAGAAAGGCTCACTTAATAATGCCAACCCACCGTCTATTGGATGCCGCCAGTGAGGCCTCAAAAGGGAAAGCGAAAATCGGATCTACTCTTAAGGGAATTGGCCCCACCTATATGGATAAAACTGGCCGTAACGGTATACGCGTGGGTGACATCGAATCTCCTGATTGGAAGGAAAAATACCGCCGATTAGCCGAAAAACATTGCACGCTTATCAAGTTTCATCAATCCGATATTGAATATGATTTAGATGCCTTAGAGACTGATTTTTTCGAGGCTATCGACACCTTAAAAACACTTCAGTTTATCGATTCCGAAGAGTTTTTACATCAGGCCATAAAAAACTCTCAGCCCATCTTAGCAGAAGGAGCGCAGGGTTCACTGCTTGATATCGACTTTGGCACCTATCCCTTTGTAACCTCCTCCACTACTACTGCAGCAGGTGCTTGTACTGGACTGGGGATTGCCCCAAAAGCCATCGGTGAGGTCTTTGGAATTTTCAAAGCTTATACAACACGGGTTGGTTCGGGACCATTCCCTACGGAGTTATTTGACGATAATGGAGCTGCCATGTCAAAAGTTGGTCAAGAGTTTGGAGCTACAACTGGCCGTCCCAGACGCTGTGGTTGGTTGGATTTAGTTGCATTAAAGTATAGTTGTCAGATTAATGGTGTGACACAACTCATGATGATGAAAGCGGACGTATTGTCGGGCTTTGACACCATAGAAATTTGCACGACCTATGAACACAAAGGCGAAGAAATTAGTCATTTTCCATTTGACATTGCCCCAGAATTTGTGAAGCCCATATATAAGAAATTTAAGGGTTGGGAAGAAGACTTGACCGGGATGACAACCATGAACGATCTGCCTCAAGAGTTGTTGGCCTATATCGATTTTATTGAAAAGGAACTAGATATTCCTATCACGATTGTATCCGTTGGACCAGACCGCAAACAAACTATTTTTAGATAAGACGCTCCGAAGTTAAAATGGAATGGATTTATACCGTTAAAGTGGTTCCAAACGCCAAGCTGACCAAGTTGGTAGCTAACGAACAATTGCTCAAGGTGTGGGTCAATGCCCCTGCCATAGACGACAAAGCCAACAAAGCGGTAATTGAAATTTTGGCCAAGCATTTCCAAATACAGAAAAAAAGTATTGAAATTCTAAAAGGTCATCAAAATAAAAACAAATTGGTTCGGGTTCATGCGCACTGATTCCGCTTCATAATTCAACATTCTATGGAAACTAAAGACTGCAATGGAACCCCACTCCAAGACGGAGACAGCGTTAAAACGACCAAAGATCTCAAGGTAAAAGGCGCAGGGATGACCATCAAAAGAGGTACTGTTGTCAAAGGGATTCGATTACCGAGAATAGCGATGAAATTGACTGTCGGGTTCAAAAAATAAAAATTGTACTGCGAACCGAGTTTGTACAGAAAAAGTAAATCGTAACGATAAGGAAAATAGGCTAAAAATTATCCTTAATTTTACCAAAAACAAATCCGTGGGTTTATTGCGATATGTCGTTGTTTTTGCCTTGTGCTGTGCTGGTCTTGGCCATGCTCAAGAGCGGCAACAAATCACCATTGATTACGCGCCTTCCCTAGAAAAGGACGCGTCAAAATTTCCTGGAGGGACCATTCTCACCCGCGATAAAAGTGATCAAGTCAGAATATCGCATAACGGGGTATTGATGTGGTGTGATCAAGCCATTCACTATGCCAAAGACAATTATATTGAAGCCTATGGCAATGTGCTGATTCGGCAAGGCGACACTCTGGAAATGCGCTCAGATTTTGTAGATTACAGTGGGAAAACAGAATTAGCTATTGCTAGCGGAGGTGTTATTTTAAAAGACCCTTCATCAACAATATTTACTGAAAAATTATATTTCGACCGGCGTGTTCAAGAGGCTTTTTACAAAGATAATGGACGTGTAGAACAAGATACAACCGGAACTATTACAAGCAGAATTGGGCGTTATTATATGAACGCTAAAAAATATCAATTTGTTGATTCTGTTCATTTGGTCAATGACAAATACGTCATCGATTCCCAACAATTAGATTTCTATGCTGAGAGCAGTCATGCCTATCTCTTTGGGCCAAGTACTATCCAAAGTAAGGACAGTCGGGTGTATTGCGAACGCGGCTATTATGATACCAAAAGGGATGTAGGCTATTTTTTAAAAGATGCCAAGCTATTTTATAATAACTCAATTGTAAAAGGCGATAGCCTTTACTTTGATCGCAGTAGGAACTACGCCTCTGCTGTCAACAACATACAGGTCACTGACACCCTAAATAATACAGTGGTAAGAGGTCATTTTGCTGAAATATTCCGAGCACAGGATTCGATGTATATCACCAAAAGAGCGGTCGCGATTGGAGTTCAGGAAAATGATTCCATTTACATTCACAGTGATACCATCAAGGTTGTTGGACCAGAGGACAAACGCATCACTAAAGCGTATTACAACGCCAAAATTTATAAATCGAATCTTGCTGGCAAAGCGGATTCTATACATACCAATCAGGCAAGCGGCCTGACCAAGTTAATCAATCTCCAAAGGTTTTCAGGAGCTGAAGCCTTCGGTAAAAAAAAGGATCCTATCCTTTGGCACTTAGACAATCAAATGACTGGTGACACAATTATTTTGAAAGCCAACCCTAAGACTGAAACCCTAGACAGTCTTAGAGTTTTTAACAATGCCTTTGTGGTATCGAAAGATACCATAGGATTAGGTTTTAATCAAATTAAGGGCAAAACCTTAATCGGGTTGTTTAGCGACAATGCCCTATACCAAGTTGATGTGATCAAAAATGCTGAATCCATATATTTTATGAGGAATGAGGTCAATGAACTCATTGGAATTGACGTATCTAAATCGGGAAAAATTGTGATGCTCTTTGAAGACAATACCGTCGAAGAACTCATTAAATACATTCAGATTGGCGGAAAGTCATATCCCGAAGCAGATCTTGAAGAAAGAGATCGGATTTTAAGAGGCTTTGTCTGGCGAGATGACGAAAGACCGCAAAGTGTCGAAGACTTATTCAAAGACGACCCGCCTCTTGAACTGCCAGTTATTAAAGGTCTGTCACCCTATATTCCTCAGACTGAATTTTTTGACGAAGCCCGTCTTAAGGCGATCGAAACGGCTACTCCAAATGAGATCAAAGAGCGCGAAAAGGACAAGTCAACGAACCTACTGAAAAAGAAGCCGGTTCCCAAAAAACTCATGGACGAACTGCGGAAAAAAAAGGGCAAACCAATAAAAGATGAGGATGAAGACTTCTGACTTCTTTCAGTATCAGGCACAGACCACCCCGCATCCCTATACACTCAAAGTTCAAAAAGCCAAGGGTTGTTATATTTATGACGACCGAGGGGAAAAGTATTTGGACCTGGTAGCTGGAGTTTCGGCTTGTAGCTTAGGTCATCGACACCCGGCAGTTACTAGAGCCATCAAAAAGCAACTGGGAAAGTACCTTCATGTTATGGTCTATGGGGAGTATCTGCAATCGGCGCCTATCGGATTATGCAAACTGCTCGCTGAGTCGCTACCCCATCCTTTGGAAAGCACTTATTTGACCAATTCGGGCACTGAAGCTATTGACGGGGCTATGAAATTGGCGCGTCGTGCGACAGGTCGTACAGAAATAATTGCAATGCATCAAGCGTATCACGGTAATACCTATGGTGCCTTGAGTATTATGGGCTATGAATCGCGAAAAAAACCATTTGAACCCCTGCTCCCCGACATCAGTTTTATTCATTTTAACAGTCGAGAAGACTTATCCCAAATTACCACAAATACCGCAGCAGTTGTAGCAGAAACCATTCAAGGTGGTGCAGGATTTATATTACCCGACTTAGGATATTTAGAAGCTTTACGCGCCAGATGCACAGAAGTTGGTGCACTACTGATACTGGATGAAATCCAGCCAGGCATGGGCCGAACTGGACAATTATTTGGCTTCGAGCACTACAATTGTATCCCAGATATTTTAGTCATGGGAAAAGGTTTGGGTGGCGGCATGCCCATTGGGGCTTTTACAGCCTCCAAAGAAATCATGTATAGTTTGGCTGACAATCCAAAATTGGGGCATATTACAACTTTTGGCGGGCATCCCATTATAGCTGCCGCAGCACTGGCAACGCTCCAGGTTCTGAAAAAAAGTCATCTCATTCGAGATACATTATCTAAAGAACAAATGATTCGGGCACAATTGAAGCATCGGCTCATTAGTGAAATTAGAGGTAAAGGATTAATGCTAGCAGCCATTTTGCCTTCGGAAGAGGCTGTTCAGTGGGTCATCAAGGATTGTCTCGAACGCGGTTTGATTTTATTCGGATTACTATATGAATCAAAGGCTTTGAGAATAACGCCACCTTTGACCATTAGTTCAAAACAGATCCGCAAAGGTTGTGAAACGATATTGGCCTCCTTAAATGCTTATGTCGCGAAATCGTAAAGTGTTAATTACTTTGTTAAAAAACTCTGGCCAAACGGACATTTTATAAGGGGGCATCTTTTATATTCGTTAAAAACAAAGTTAATGGAGTCGAACATGTTTGAGGAATACGAGCAGTGCCTCACACGATTTGAGTCGATGATAAAAACCAATAGGGTGTTCTTCTTTGACGCCCTTGAGTTTGAGGCCATTGTCCAGCATTATATTGATTCTGGAAAAATTGCTTTAGCCAAAAAAGCATTGAAACTTGGACTCGAACAGCACCCAAATGTCATGTGTTTGAGTCTCTTGAAAGTAGAGATATTTATTTTCGAGGATCAACTAGATCAGGCGGAGGAACTATTGAACGTTTTGGAACGGATAGAGCCGTCAAATGAGGAAGTTTACATTCATAGAGCGTCTCTTTATTCCAAAAAAGAAAACCACCTTACAGCCATTGAAATGTACCTCAAAGTACTTGACCTTACTGACGATCCCGGAGAAATACTCGCCTTTATCGGGATGGAGTATTTGTTTTTAGAAGATTATAATAATGCCAAGTCCTTTTTTATAGATTGTTTAAAAGAGGACCCCACAGACTATTCGGCATTATATAACCTTATTTACTGTTTTGACTTCTTAACTCAGCACGATGAAGCCATTCTTTATTTAAATGGATATCTGGAAAACAACCCTTATAGCGAAGTAGCTTGGCAACAACTGGGTAAGCAGTATTACGCCATCAAGGCCTATGAAAAAGCATTATCGGCCTATGATTTTGCTACTATTTCAGACGACAGTTTTGTTGGTGCCTACTTGGAAAAAGGTAAAGTTTTGGAACGTTTAAAGCGTTACAATGAAGCCATTGAGAATTATCAACTTACCCTCGTCTTGGATGACCCAACAGCCTATGCCCTGCTGCGCATTGGCCATTGTTATGAGCTATTGGGTGCTACTGAAATGGCCTTACAATTTTATCGAAAAACAATTAAGGAAGACCCTATTTTAGAAAAAGGGTGGTTGGCACTGGCTAATTTTTTCTATCGTCAAAACGAATTAGATGAAGCCATATCGACGATAAATAAGGCACTAAATGTAGATCAAGAAAACATTGAATTTTGGAAAGTTTTTGCCAAAATTCAAAAAAAATTAAAACATTTTGAGCAGGTTGAGGAAGCCTATAAACAAATGATTGAATTGGGTCTTTGCGACCTTGATATATGGCTTGAAAGAAGTGATAACCTGATAAAAATGAACCAGTCCGATTTAGCGCTTGTCAATTTAAAACAGGCGGCCGTTTTTCATATTGACGAGGCAGAAGTATACTTTCGAATAGCAGGGATTTTAATTGAACAACTCAAAACCGAAGAAGGCTTGACTTATCTAAAACGGGCTTATGAACAAAATGCTGACTACGACTTTATCCTTGAAGACCTATTTCCTTCAGTTCTCTTGAAACCTTCTATAATAAGTTTTATAGAGACCTTTAAAAGCGCTTAGAAGTAATTTTAATTAGTTTTACGCCTAGCATAACAGATGAAACGCACGATTAAATCTTATGGTTTTCTTGCCTTAAAGGGTCTATTAATGGGAGCTGCAGAAGCGGTGCCCGGGGTCTCTGGCGGAACCATTGCTTTTGTCACGGGTATCTACGAGGAGTTGATTATCAGTATTACAAAAATCAAATGGAGCCTTCTTAAAACACTCAAAAACAAAGGAGTCCAAGCGACTTGGCAAGAAATCAATGGATCTTTTTTTCTTGCACTTCTAGCTGGAATGTCTGTTAGTTTTGTAACCGTTCTCAAAACAGCCAAATGGCTTCTCGCCAATCACCCCATCCTGATATGGTCCTTTTTTTTTGGGCTGATTTTGGGAAGCACCTTTTTAGTTGGTAGGTCCTTAAAAAAATGGCGTCTTAGTTCAATCATTACCCTGCTCTTTGGAATTTGTTTGGCTTTTATTTTGACTAATCTCCCAGCAGGAAGTCAAGATTTGCCGGAGTGGTTTTTGTTCGTTGCTGGCGCTATTGCTATTTGCGCTATGATTTTGCCTGGAATTTCTGGAGCATACCTTTTGGTACTGATGGGCGCCTATGACGAATTAGGACAGGCTGTAGAGGATTTAGATTTCAAAAAAATTCTATTATTTGGTGCAGGGATTATTGTTGGGATTTTAAGTTTTAGCCGCTTGCTAAAGTGGCTGTTCACTCACTACAGGACTTTCGTATTAGCTCTATTGACAGGGTTCATTTTTGGTTCCTTATATAAAATTTGGCCATGGAAAATTCCATCCATCAATTCGAGTTGGGTTACCGATCAAGCCGTTTGGCCATCCTCATATCCAGCTGAAGCTCATGGCCTCGAAGCACTATTTTGGATGATTATTGGATTAGGTATTATTATTGCTTTAGATAAGGTTCAAACAGAAAATCTTTAAAACTGTGAAAACCTACAAACGCCAAATATCAGACTATATTTTATTACTTCTCAAAGGTATTGCCATGGGAGCCGCAAACAAGGTTCCTGGGGTATCTGGAGGGGTTGTGGCCTTAGTCGGAGGGTTTTACGAGGAATTCATTTACACATTACAAAAGTTCAATCGGAAATTAGTTTTATTACTATTATCTGGACGACTCAAAATGGCTTATCAGTATGTCAACGGGAGTTTTTTAGCCGTTTTACTCTCAGGTTTCATTATCAGCTATTTCAGTGTTTCAAAACTTTTAGATTTACTCATTGTCCACTACGAGCGATTTGTCTGGAGCGCCTTTTTTGGCATGATCATCGGTTCAATTTATGCGGTAAAAAAAGACCTTAAGTTAATTAGTATTAAAAACTGGGGCTTTCTTCTGTTGGGTATTTTGGCGGGGATTAGTGTGAGCTTCCTAGAGCCACAGGCTCAAAACGACAACTTATTTTTTGTTTTTATCTGCGGCATAGTTAGTGTATCAGGAATGACTTTACCTGGTTTTTCTGGATCATTTGTCCTCATCTTGCTTGGAAATTATGTGTTGCTGCTGGTGGATGCAGTTAATGCACTATTTGACACCATACTTTCAATTTTCACGGGCAATTTTGATATTTTTCAAGACGGAGAAACAATGCGACTACTTTTAGTATTGGCCGTATTTACTTTGGGATCAATTATAGGTCTTGTTTTCTTTTCTCATTTACTTGGCTATGTGCTCAAGCATTTTAAAAGACGCACGTTGGCCCTAATTCTAGGATTCATAACTGGGTCCTTGGGTGTTGTTTGGCCTTGGAAAAACACTATTTTCAAAACGGACGACTTAGGACAACGTCTATTAGATGCCAACGGACATGATATAGTGATTTCCTATCAACGCTATTTGCCAAATTGGTCGCAAGACACCTACATATGTATTGGATTTATTTTTGTTGGAATAGTTTTAGTTGTTGGCTTGTCTTTATTTGGAACTAAAACATCGGGGAATGGCTGATTTCGGTCTTTTAGGGCGTCATTTAAATCACTCTTTTTCGGCCGAGTTTTTTAACTCCAAATTTGAAAAGGAGAAGCTGCCTCACCTTTATCGGAACTTTGATTTGCCAGATTTAAGCCAAGTCCGCGACATGATTAGTCGGCACAAATTGAAAGGATTAAATATAACCATACCTTATAAAACAGAAATCATCGAGCAGCTCGACGAAATTGATAAAACAGCAGCCGAAATTGGAGCAGTCAATACCATAAAAGTTAAAACAACAGGACTTAAAGGCTTCAATACTGATGCCTTTGGCTTTAAAAAAAGCTTGAGTGAGCATCTATCTTCTGGGCACAAAAGAGCCTTGGTGCTGGGTACTGGAGGAGCGTCTAAAGCTGTGCAATATGTGCTAAAAACTTTAGAGATTGAGTATCTTTTGGTATCGAGAAATCCAGAAATAGATCAAATTAGCTATTCCCAAATGACCATTGACACGGTAAAGAATCGTCCATTAATCATTAATTGTACCCCATTAGGAACTTTTCCAAACGTTAAAACATATCCCGATATTCCTTACGCCGGTGCGACTCGTGGGCATTTATTTTTTGACTTGGTGTACAATCCTAGTGAGACAGCTTTTTTGAATTTAGGAAATGAACATGGGGCGAAGACCGTCAACGGACTGGATATGCTCATTTATCAAGCCGAAAAAGCTTGGGAAATTTGGACAACCTAAAATCGCAGTGACTTAGCCAGTTGACATATTTGGTTATTCTTAGCTTAGTCGTATCTTTGAAGAATATCCACTACTACGAACCTTTATACTGAAACAAATGTCAGACGATCAAAAGAACGAGTCACTAGGAGCTTCAGAGAATAAGAACGATGCGAACCCATCTGAGGAGCACTCTGCAGAAGTTGTACAATCTCAGGACGCCACAAACCCAGTTGAAAAAGAGGATTCTGCTGAAGTTACAAAAAAGTCTGTTACCAAGATTGAAGGTGAGGATTCTTCAGAAGCAACTGAATTGAGTTTAGAGTCTGTTTCAGACAAAGTTATTGCGGGTACTAAAGAAAGTGAACCAGAAAATCCAAAAGCAGAGGCAAAACCAGATGCTACTGGAAAAGAAAAAACTCAAAACTCAGCAGTTGATTCGGAAAAAGCGAATTCAGAAGAACAGGAATCGGATGAATTTGAGACTATGAGCATGGCGGAACTGGTCAAGGCTTTCGAATTACTTTTAACCTCTGAATCAACCCGACAATTAAGAGATAAAGTAGATGCGTTGAAAAAAGCCTTTGATACGCAATTTGATGAGGCTAAAAACTTAGCTGAGAAAGCACAAACATCTGAGACTGGGGAATCCCAAGTGCCATTTTACTTCGAATCTGACGAAAAACGATCTTTTGACAAACTGTTTAGGACTTATCAGCAGAAGAGAAAGGCCTCCAGACGCGAATTGGAAGAAAAACTTCAACAGAATCTCAAGATTAGGCTTCAAATAATAGATGACATCAAGGCTCTTTTCGAATCCCCAGAGGAAATGGCTGAAATTTATAAGGTTTTTAAAGGTCTTCAAAAAAAGTGGCGAGATACCGGAGCTGTACCTCGAGTTGAAAGCCACAATCTGTGGCAAACCTATCACCACCATGTCGAAAACTTTTATACCTTTTTGCATCTGAACAGAGAATTTCGAGACTTGGACTACAAGCATAACCTCGAACAAAAGCTCAAAATCATTGAAATTGCAGAAGGATTAGCTAAAAAACAGTTTAACAACAAAGTATTTAGAGAGCTTCAAACTTTTCACAAAATGTGGAAAGAGGAATTGGGTCCAGTACATAGAGACCAAAGTGAAGAGATTTGGAAAAGGTTTCAGGATGTAACTAAAATAATTCATGACAAGCGGCAAGACTATAATGCCTCACTCGATGAGAATTACCTAAAGAATTTATCTCGAAAACAAGAAATCATTGCCAAGATCAATGACCTAGCCCATAAATCTCATAATACACACCGAGAGTTTCAGCAGGCTAGTAGTGCGGTTCAAAAGCTCAGGGAGCAATATTTTGATATTGGTAAAGTTCCTTCTAAAGACAGAAATGTCATTTGGGACGCCTTTAAGGACGCTACTAGAACCTTCAATAGAAATAAAAACCAATATTTTAAAAACCAGAAAAAAGAACTCTTGGATAACTTAGCCAAGAAAAAAGAACTCATTACTATCGCTGAAGAGCATATGAATAGTTCGGACTTTAAGGTATCGACTCCAATCATGAAAAAAATTCAGAATGAATGGAAAACCATAGGTCAAGTGCCGCGAAAAGACAGCGATAAAATTTGGAAACAGTTTAAGAGTGCATGCAACACATACTTTGAAAATCTAAAAAAAGAACGAAGTGGAGATACCAAAGAGGCGATAGAGGCCTTAAACAATAAGACTGCGTTTTTAAAAACATTGAAAGACAGAGAAATCCCATCCGACCAAAAGGATGCACTTCAGTTTGTCAAAACTTTGACCTCTGAGTGGAATGCGCTTGGTCGTGTCCCCAGAGGCGGCAAAGAAGTTGAAACGAAATTCAACAAATATATTGACAAAACTTTTAAGGGATTGGGACTGTCCAAACAAGAACTTCAAAGTCATCTGTACGAAAGTAAATTAAGAGACCTGTATTCCTCAGACGACTCCAGATCATTTGATTACGAACAAATACAGCTTCGTAAAAAAATCGACGAGATTACCGGAGAAATACGTCAATTGGAAAATAATTTACAATTTTTTAGCAATGTAGATTCGAAGAATCCAATGGTGAGAGACGTTCACAAAAATATTGACAAAAAACGGGTTGAATTAGAGGAATACCAAAGTAAAATGAATGCCCTGAAGCGCGTGGCCAGAGAAGATGATTAGTTGGTTTTAGCCATTTCCCAATAATGTTCCATTTCATTTAGAGATAAATCGGATATAGTTTTACCCGCCCTTGATGCCTGATGTTCTATAAACTGAAATCGTTTTATAAATTTCTTATTAGTCCTTTCTAAAGCATTTTCTGGACTTACATCTAGAAACCGGGCATAGTTAATCAGAGAGAACATGACGTCTCCAAATTCTTCCTCGATTCTATCGGTATTTCCTAATTGCACTTCCTGATCTAGTTCGGACAATTCTTCAAGTAATTTACCTTTGACGTCTTCGGTTTTTTCCCAATCAAAACCAACTCCGGCCACCTTTTCTTGAATTCTACTCGCCTTGACTAAGGCAGGTAAACTTTTCGGGACGCCCTCTAAAACACTTTTTTTACCTTCTTTGAGTTTAAGCTTTTCCCAATTCTGCTTGACAGCTTCTTCATCTTCTGCCACGACATCACCGTAAATATGTGGATGTCTATCTACTAATTTATCCGAGATAGATTCTGCCACCAACCCGATGTCAAAATTCTTAGTTTCGCTACCAATTTTAGAATAAAAAATAATATGAAGTAATAGGTCTCCTAGCTCCTGTTTGATTTCTTCCATATCACCTTCAAGAATGGCATCGCCCAATTCGTAGACCTCTTCAATGGTGAGATGCCTCAACGACTCTAAGGTCTGTTTTTTATCCCACGGGCACTTGGCACGCAAGTCATCCATTATGGTTAATAGCCGATCTATGGATTTTAATTGGTTTTCTCTTGTATTCAAAATAATAGTAGTCAAGGTTTAATTAAAGATTTTTTAGCTATATCGTATTCACTCAAGATTTCAGTAACAATTTCTGCCACCGGCTTTATGGCGTTAATCTGACCTGCGACTTGTCCGATTTCTAATTCACCTTCCACCAAATCACCTTCAAACATTCCTCTTTTAGCCCGAGCTCTTCCAAGAAGAGCTTTTAGATCGTCTGTGGTACCTCCACGCCGATATAAGTCTTGAATATCGTGAAAAAATTTATTCTTGAGTAGTCTGACGGGAGCCAATTCTTTTAAGGTAAGTTGGGTATCGCCTTCATTGGCATTTACAACCATATGTTTGAAATTGTCGTGGGCAGAGGACTCGACACTAGCAACAAATCGACTGCCAATTTGGACACCATCGGCGCCCAAAGCTTCCATAGCTAACATCGCCCGTCCAGAGGCAATACCACCTGCAGCAATAACTGGTATGTTCAAGGCATTTATTACTTGAGGAACCAGAGCAAGAGTAGTTGTTTCCTCCCTTCCGTTGTGACCTCCTGCCTCAAAGCCTTCAGCTACCACGGCATCTACCCCAGCATTCTGGGCTTTGAGTGCAAATTTTGCACTGCTAACCACGTGCACTACAACGATACCATGTGATTTCAATTGTGCAGTCCAACTGGCGGGATTACCTGCGGAGGTGAATACAATTTTTACCGCCTCATCCAGTATGACTTGTATGAGTTGCTCTATATCTGGATACAACAAAGGAATATTAACTCCAAAGGGTTTCTTAGTGGCTGCTTTACATTTCAGAATGTGTTCTCTGAGTACCTCGGGATACATACTTCCGGCACCAATCAAACCTAAAATACCGGCATTACTCGAAGCAGCGGCTAATTTCCAACCACTATTCCATATCATACCAGCCTGCACCACAGGGTATTGAATTCCAAAAAGTTTACATATCCTATTCACAACTAAGATATTACTCCAGATCCTATCAATTCATCCTCTAGATACCACGCCACAAAT
The DNA here is from genome assembly GCA_030835825.1 of Flavobacteriaceae bacterium. GTDB lineage: Bacteria > Bacteroidota > Bacteroidia > Flavobacteriales > Flavobacteriaceae > JALRKI01. The sequence goes on along the minus strand of JAURRA010000002.1, from coordinate 46,965 downwards.
TGACCTTCGGTTATAGCCGATTGAGGCTTGCTAAATAGTACATATAGGCCTGCGCTGCTTTTAAAGAGTCTGGCGTCTTGCAAGGGTTGACGGTATCTTATTCTTGCCTTTACCTTGAGCTGTTCTTGGGGCCTGAGAGTCAAATCCTCTCTAACCCAATGTAAATCTTCATCGCTCACAAAAAGAGCTTTCCTGTATAGTCCTGGGTGATCACTCCCCTGGCCTGTATAAATAATATTCTTTTTAACATCGGTATCGATAACAAATAGAGCTTGTGCCGTTCCGCCAACACTCAATCCTTTACGCTGTCCTTTGGTAAAATAGTGTGCGCCTTGATGCTTACCAACTAGCTTACCGTCAACTTCCCTATACGTTGGCTTCTTCGACCAATAGTGATACTGCTCCTCATCATTGGAAAACTTGGGAATAGCCTGATGATATATAGCTAGAGATTGAGGAATTTCAATGATATCGCCTTCATTTGGCGATAATTTCTGTTGCAAAAATACTGGTAATTTTACCTTTCCAATAAAGCACAAGCCCTGAGAATCTTTTTTGTTAGCAGTAATCAATCCTTGCTCTTTAGCAATTTGACGCACCTCTGGTTTACTGAGATGGCCGATAGGAAATAAGGTTTTAGATAGCTGATCCTGAGATAATTGACACAAAAAATAAGATTGGTCCTTTAGCTGATCTCTACCAGCCTTTAAGTGATACATTGTAGTACCGTTTTGTTGAGAATGGCTCACTTGACAATAATGACCCGTTGCAATAAAATCGGCTTTAAGACTTAAGGCTAATTTTAAAAAGACATCAAACTTAATTTCTCGATTACATAACACGTCGGGGTTGGGTGTACGTCCTCTTTGGTATTCTCCAAACATATAATCGATAATCCGAGTTTTATAATCTTCACTCAGATCAACTGTTTGAAACGGAATACCCAGTTTTTGAGCAACAATCATAGCGTCGTTACTATCCTCAAGCCAAGGACACTCATCGGATATGGTCACAGAATCATCGTGCCAATTTTTCATAAAAAGACCGATAACTTCGTAGCCTTGCTCTTTTAAGAGAAAAGCCGCAACCGAAGAATCGACACCACCAGAAAGACCTACTACTACTCGCTTCATGTGGTAAATTTACAAATTATCAAAAGGATCAACATCCCAAAGTGGTATGATACTATTTTCGGGCGTTTCGTTGCTTTTCGGCCTGCTCCATAACTTCAGCCATTTTGCGTTGAAAACGATTTTGTGCCTTAGGTTTTTTCTTGTTTTCCTGAATTTGAGCGTGAATTTTATCCTCGTCCAATATCACATTTTTAATGACCAACATAATACCGATAGTAATCAAATTTGAAACAAAGTAATACAAACTCAACCCACTAGCATAGTTGTTGAAAAAGACCATCATAAAGATTGGCGATAAATAAATCATGACCTTCATCATTTTGGCCATATCTGGCATTCCCTCTTGAGTAGGCTGCGCCATAGTCTGCTGACCAGTAGTCATTTTCATATAAAAGAAAATAGCAATAGAGGCCAAAATTGGAAACAAACTAACATGATCACCATAGAAAGGAATTCTAAAAGGTAATTCGTAAATTGAGTCATATGAGGATAAATCGTCGGCCCATAAAAAAGATTTTTGTCTCAAATCGAATGCTGTCGGGAAAAACATAAACAGAGCGTAGAAAACTGGTAACTGAATCAATGCCGGCAAGCAGCCACTCATAGGGTTTACGCCAGCCTTTCGGTAAAGCGCCATGGTTTCTTGCTGACGTTTCATAGCATTGTCCTTAAACTGAGCGTTAATATCGTTCAGTTCGGGACGAAGAATTTTCATTTTAGCCTGCGATAAATAGGACTTATACAAAACTGGCGAAAGCACCAGTCGGACCAAAATAGTCATCACGATAATAGCCAATCCATAAGGTAGCATACCACTTAAATACCCAAATAAAGGAATAAACAGCGCACGATTTATCCATCCGAAAATACCCCAGCCAAAAGGTATACTGCGTTCTAAGTTTTTATCATATGATTTTAAAATAGTATTATCTGTGGGGCCAAAATACCAGTCAAAAGATTGAACCATATCAGTCTGAGATAGACTCATGGGCATAATTGCCTTATACTGCTTGGTGTATAGCGAATCAATATCTTCATCCTGAACCAAATCTGTTGAATAAAATTTAACCTTATTTAAAGGTCGTCCAGGAATTAAAATCGAGCTGAAAAAATGCTGACGAAATGACAACCAATCAACTTCAGAAGACTCATCATCGTCTTCACCGGTTTGAGAGAGTTTAGAAGTCTTTTCACCTTCGTATTGATAGGTCAATCTGGTGTATCTGTTTTCGTAGCTGATACTTTTTGCTTGGCGTCTGCCTTTTTGCTCCCAGACCAAGTCTGTAGATTTAGAACCATCAACTATATTATTGATGCCTTTGGTCTGAACAGAAAATTTCATCAAATAGCCCGTCTCAGGGAGCTCATATCGGAATTGAATGAATTGTCCAACTCCTAAAGAGTCGGTCAAAGTAATGATTTGAGAGCCATCTTTTTCAGTCAATGAGGTGCTAAAAAACTGTCGTCTAGACGAATAGTTCATGCCTGCATTAGTCGTGAAATCGAGCCCAAATGCTGCATTACCATCTTTAACCAAATACAATGGTCGTCCCTGAAAATCTTCCTGCGATTTCAATCGGACCTCAACCAGGTCGGCTCCTTTAGACTGGACAGTAAGGAACAAGACGTCGTTTTCAATGCTAGTCAGGGCATTTTGTTGAGACTCCTCAACTGGTTCATTTTGTTTAGGAGCAGCAGTTATTTCTGCATTGTTGTCTACCAACTGATCTGCAACAGGCTCACTTTTGACCTCTGTTTCGGTCTTAGCAATAGTCGCCTGATCTTGTTCAAACTCACTTTTGTTTTGATACAACATCCAAATCAAAATCGCGAAAATCAGGATAAACCCGATAATGGAATTGACGTCAAATTTCTTTTCTTCCATAATTACATACTTAGATGAAGCCCTAGTTTAAAGCTGCAGTATTTTTTTTATTTGACAGAGCATACTTAAGCGCTGCCTCGATAAAATTAACAAAAAGTGGATGCGGATTTGCTACAGTACTTTTATACTCAGGGTGGTATTGAACTCCTACAAACCATGGATGATCAGTCAGCTCGACTATCTCAACCAGGCCTGTATCTGGGTTAATCCCTGAGGCAATCATACCAGCATCGGTCATCATTTTTCTGTATTGATCGTTAAATTCATAGCGATGACGGTGGCGCTCATGGATTGTTTCGGCCGCATAGATTCGATGCGGCAGGGTATCTGGTTGGATTTGACATTCCCAAGACCCAAGTCTCATAGTCCCTCCTTTATCGCTTACAGACTTTTGACTTTCCATTAAGGAAATTACTGGGTCGGGAGTATTCTCGTCCATCTCAGTCGAGTTGGCATCTTTCAAGTTGAGGACATTGCGTGCAAATTCAATAACTGCCATTTGCATACCCAAACAAATTCCAAAAAATGGTATATGGTGTTCGCGAACATATTGCACTGCTGCAATTTTACCTTCAATACCTCTTTCTCCAAAGCCCGGAGCTACAAGAACTCCATCGAGATGGGCAAGTAGTGAAGGAACATTTCCTGATTCTAAATTCTCGGAATGGATGCACTCGACCTCAACTGCCGTACTATTCTCTGCACCAGCATGAATAAAAGATTCCAAAATAGACTTGTATGAATCTTGTAGCTCAACATATTTGCCAATAAGGCCTATTCTTATAATATTCTCTGGGTTCTTATGGCGAAACAAAAATTTATTCCAGCCTGCTAATTCAGGTTCTTTCCATTGAAAACCAAACTTTTTCAATACAACCTTGTCCAATCCTTCCGCTAACATTAAGTTTGGCACATCGTAAATAGTGGACGCGTCGATAGATTCAATAACTGCTTCCTGTGAAACATTACAAAATCGTGCGATTTTAGATCTTATTTTGTCAGAAAGTTCGTGTTCGGTGCGGCAAACCAATATGTCAGCTTGGACTCCGCTTTCCATCAATGTTTTAACACTATGCTGAGTAGGCTTGGTTTTTAGTTCGCCCGCCGCAGCGAGATATGGAATAAAGGTAAGGTGAATTACCAACGCGTTTTCCGATCCCATCTCCCATTTAATTTGCCTTACTGCCTCAACATAAGGCAGTGATTCAATATCTCCAACCGTTCCGCCAATTTCTGTTATGACTATATCGTAGTCCCCTGAGGTACCAAAGACTTGGATTCTTCTTTTAATTTCATTGGTGATGTGAGGAATCACTTGAACTGTTTTGCCCAAAAATTCGCCACGTCGTTCCTGCTCTATAACACTTTGATAAATTCTACCCGTGGTAACATTGTTGGCCTGTGAAGTTGGCACGTTTAAAAAGCGTTCGTAATGCCCTAAGTCCAAATCGGTCTCGGCACCGTCATCGGTTACAAAACACTCGCCGTGCTCATAGGGATTCAAAGTGCCTGGATCAATATTAATATATGGATCAAGCTTTTGTATGGTAATTTTATAGCCCTGTGCTTGTAGGAGTTTAGCTAAAGAAGCGGCTACAATGCCTTTTCCAAGGGAAGAACTCACGCCTCCGGTTACAAATACATACTTGGTGTTTGGCATAATGCGTTTTTGACGCTAACAAATTTAAAAAAATAGTCTCAGAAACTGGCAGTTTCTTTTACAAATCCATGAACATAAATATTGACAGATATAAGCGGGCAATATTACCCCCATATAAAGTCACAAGTCACGGTTGTATCTGGATGTAAACTGTGGTGGACAGGACAGGTCTTGGCGGTGTGTTCCAAAATTTTTCTGTGCTTTTCTGAAACACCAACGGGTAAATTCATTGTGATATGAATTTCAGCTATGCGCCTTGGCGAACTAGCCATCACCTTAGTAACTTCGCACGTAGTTCCCTTGAGCTCAACAGACATAGCGTCGGCCTTGATAGCCATAACAGTAATCATGCAATCTGCTAATGCTGTTGCAACAATATCGGTTGGAGAAAACGCCGATGCTAGACCATGATTGTCTAATGGGGCGTCCGTAATAAAGCTTCTTCCCGAAGCCAGATGGGTGTTTTCCGTTCTCAACTGTCCAACGTAAATCACTTTTGATGTTGTCATTCTGCTATTACTTTTATTTCATAATTATCATAGGCCACTACAAAACAACTCACATTAGTAAAGCCACCATCGGGCAATTTCTGGTAATTAAATTTATTTTCTAAAGTCTTTGCAGCTGTCAAATTGCCTACCGATTGATCGAGACCCCCATACATACCAAGTCGATAGAGCAAATCAATGGTTAAATCATAGGCACGAATGGCGTATTTATTAGGGTAAACATGATAGCGTTCTTGATAGCGCTCAATAAAGTCAGCGCTACCAAGGGTATCCATAGGTTTGTTACTTGTAGCATACCTCAACTTCAAATTACTCTTGTAGGAATTCGAAAAATTCTCATTCTCAAAAGCAGCATTAAAATCTGTAGTGGCCAAAGCTATACTTCGGACAGGAGATATTAAACCATTCAATACACTAGCCACATTAGAAGCAAAACCAATATTGTCTGTTTCTAAAATCACTAAATTATGGCCTTGAATAAGATTTTTCTCTACATCTTCAAGGGTGATAAAAAAACTGTCAGCGCCATCTTTGTCAAGGCTCGAATAAATCAATTGCGCTTGTGGAAATAAGCCTTTCAATTCTTTTGAGACAACTTGATGCGAGCGATCAGAAATCACAAGAACCTTATCAATTGAACTATCATTTTGCAATTGCGCCAACAAAGCTTCTTTTAACTGAAGGTCGGACGGGACACTTTGATAAACATTTTTACGGCTCACTTTAGGAAAATTGAATGGGGCGATACATGGCACGTCCATGGCATTCATTCGCGAGGAAGTGATCTCGAAAAGGTCGGGATTGATTGGTCCAATAAAGGCGTCAAAGGCGCCAAAATATTTCGAATTCAACACCTTATTCAAGGTAACTTGATCAACCCCAGAGTCAAAAACATCGACACTAACCCTCAGGCCAACAGCCTTAGCATCTTCTAAAGCCAGTATCATACCGCTATAAAAATCCAAAGATAATCCTAAAAAACTGCGATTAGAAAAAACACCTTTTAATACTTCGATATCTTCGAGCTTATAGTTATCCAATTGAAAAGGCAAGATTACTGCTAATTTTTTTTCGGATAGATCCGTAAAATCTAGCGCAATAGTATTGTTTTTTTCCTCTGCTGCCATTTCTGGCTGTTCCAACACTGGTTTAGGCAATTTCAATACCATACCAGCCATCAGTCCCTTGTCTTTAATGATAGGATTCCATTCTGTAATTTCTGCCTCTGTAAAACCAAGTGTTTGCTCCAACTTGAAAAATCCAACTTTTGCTGGAACTTCATAGTAAAAGTAATTCAAATCTTCAGCGTCAAGATCGACAGCCTCGATATTTGGCACATTGATAATCAAGCCAACCGTCAAGGTCTCTGGTAAGTCAGGATTTATATTCTCTAACTGAGGTATGCTGATACCGAATTTTTGAGCTATCCGCCACTTGCCTTCTTTGGGCTGAACGGTATAGGTTTTTAGCGAATTCCCTAAATAAGACAAAACCATTTCAGTCCTGTAAACAGGAATTTTGAGTTTCATACCACGCCTTAAGCCTTGACTGCTCAACTCTCCATTAAAAGCCAAAATAACCGCCTGATCTAAATTGTATTTTTTAGAAATACCAATAAGGGTTTCACCCTTTTTGACTTTATGGGTTTTAATTCGGCTAAAAACTTGTTTTGGCAATTGGACTGGTTCAGAAAGTCGATATGTCTCAGGAATGATAATAGTTTTTCCCTGAACCAAACTGTCGTTCAAATTTTTATTGAGTGCCATCAAGTCAGCTATTGTAACCTCATAGATGTCAGTTAGGAGCAGCGGGGTATCTCCAGGTTTAACCTTGTGTTTCCTCAGCTGTTGAGCAAAAGTAGTGGTCACTGAGAATAATCCACAGCAAAATAAAATTAGGATATATCGAAATCTGCTACTCATATTAATAGTGTTATTCCCATTCAATCGTTGCAGGTGGTTTTGAACTGATGTCGTATACTACACGATTTATGCCATTTACCCTATTGATGATGGCATTTGAGACTTCCTGCAAAAATTTGTAGGGCAAATCCACCCAATCGGCAGTCATGCCATCTGTGCTTTCAACGGCTCTCAAGGCAACACATTGTTCGTAAGTCCTCTCATCCCCCATAACACCGACACTATTGACTGGCAGAAGTATAGCACCCGCTTGCCAAACTTTATCATATAAGTCCCATTCTTTCAAACTTTGAATAAAAATGGCATCCACTTCTTGCAAAATTCTGACTTTTTCAAAGGTAATATCTCCAAGGATTCTAATACCTAAACCAGGTCCTGGAAAAGGGTGGCGTCCTAAAATATGAGCCTCTAATCCCAGTGCAGCACCTACCCGTCTTACCTCATCTTTGAACAACAACTTCAGTGGCTCAACGACCTGAAGCTTCATAAAATCTGGTAACCCACCCACGTTATGATGGCTTTTTATGGTTGCCGAGGGGCCTCCAGTAGCTGAAATACTTTCAATTACATCGGGATAAATGGTACCCTGCGCTAACCACTTGACCTCTTCAATCTTATGTGCCTCTTGATCAAAAACTTCTATAAAAGTACGTCCAATGATTTTCCTTTTAGTTTCTGGATCACTCTCTCCAGAAAGTGCTTCCATAAATTGCTTTGACGCATCAACACCAATCACATTTAGCCCCAGTCCAACGTACTGATTCAGAACTTGTTGATATTCATCTTTTCTTAGCAACCCATTATTGACAAAAACACAATATAAATTTTTTCCAATAGCCCGATGCAATAAGCTTGCTGCCACCGTTGAATCTACACCACCAGACAATCCTAGGAGAACTTTATCATCACACAGTTGTGCCTTCAATTTGTCAATAGTCATTTCCACAAATGAATCTGGTGTCCAGTTTTGCTTCAATTGGGCAATATTTAAAAGAAAATTCTTTAGAATTAGAGTTCCATGCTCCGAGTGGTACACCTCTGGATGAAACTGGATAGCAAAGGTATCTTCTCCTTCTATGGTATAGGCCGCATTGGTCACATCCTTAGTGCTAGCCAACAGCATACCGCCCTCTGGCAAGCTGTTGATGGTGTCACTGTGACTCATCCAAACTTGACTATTCAAGGGAACGCCTTTTAAAAAAACGGAAGTTTGATCGACATGAGTTAATTTGGCTCTTCCATATTCTCGTGTTTTAGAACTGCCAACTTCTCCACCAGAAAAATGAGCTATATATTGGGCACCATAACAAATGGCGAGCAATGGCTTTTTCTTTCGGATCTCAGAAAGGTTTGGAATCAGGGCCTCTTCCGATCTTACAGAATACGGACTTCCCGAGAGTATAATTGCCTTGTATTCATCCAGTTGGTTTGGAATTTTATTGTAGGGAACAATCTCAGAATAAATATTTAATTCTCTAACCCGTCGTGCGATTAACTGGGTGTATTGGGAGCCAAAATCTAAAATTAGTACTTTATCAGTCATGGTCAAAAATAAGCATTGATTTTGAGTTCATCTAGATTTGCTCAATCTAATTTATTCACATTGAAATCACATAAAAACCCTGAGTCATTGGATCCAACGAATGCATCAATTGGGATTTAAAATTACTTCCAAATTCATTGTGAAAAGGTGCGAAATTAAGAAAACGCTCCTGCAATTTTCCGCCAGGATTCACAGAATGATAATTTCTTTGCACACGAAAAATCGCTTGTTGATGCAACTTGTTTTGGGCTCTCAACCATCTCTTTTCCAAATTTTGAAGCCCCTTTTTTTGTTTGCGTAGTTGGGCCTCCAAAGCCGAACTGAATGAAGGATCTGTGGCTTTTGCAAATTGTTTTAGTGTATCGAATTGCTCCGCTAATTGTTTATAAAGTCCTTCGAAATTGGGTTTACCTTCCCCACCGCTCAAGGCAAATTTGTCCGTCACCTGCTTAAGTGGCTGCAAATAATCTTCTTTTGAAAGTCCTAATTTGAGCCATTTATTCTCTTGCTGGGATGTCAAAAGAACCGCACTATTTCTAATTTTCAGAATGGGAAAGGTCATCGATTGTGTGCGGAAGTAAGATTTCAATTGCATCCAGTAGGCCACCTCGGCTCCACCACCGACATAACAAATATTGGGCAAAATAACTTCTTGATACAGCGGCCGAAGCAAGGCATTTGGCGAAAAACGATCAGGATGAAGCTCCAATTCATGAAGCAGTTCTGCTTCTGACCACCGATAATCGGTACCCGAAGAGAACAACCCATCGTTTTGTCGTTCAATCCTAGTCCTTGAATTTTGTGCAATATAAAACAGATTGATATCCCTTGGATTAACTTGCTTATGATAATTTTCTTGCAATGCCTCAGAGGTAGCCTCAATGCTTTTGCAGGCAGTTTGCTGCAATAATTCCTCCTGAAAGTAAGGCACAAACAAGCTTTTTAATTTGGGATGGTCAGCATCAAGGACGACCAAACCGTCTTCGCCAAACAATTCATTCACCAAAAATCTTGTCGCCGTTGACAAGTCTGTACAATTGTTGTAGCTTTTCTCAAATAAAGACGTTAAATAATAACCGTTAAAGCCCGGCTGCAGGTGTTCTTGTAATAATTCCAATACACTTTCAAGACCTTTGACATCTCTCCTTCCCACTGGACCGAGATTAACCCCTGCCCAACTGAGTGTTAGGTTATTTAAATTGAAATGATTTATTTCTTCAAAATCATGATCTTCTGTAGCCATCCAAAATATTGGCACAATTTTTTTTGTCGGGTGAATGGTGTTTAAATGAGATGCCAATTTAAGGGTATCGATAATTTTATACCAAAAATAAAGAGGCCCAGTAAAAAGATTCAATTGATGTCCAGTTGTTACTGTAAAAGTATCCTCTTTTGACAATGACTCCATATTTGCCAAAGTGCTTTTTGAGACCTTTAAATGGGCATATTGCTCTTTTAAGGCATCAACCAGAATAGCGCGATGTGAAGTTGGATAGTTCTGAGCCTTTTCAGCCATTTGAGGCCCAAAACTGTCTGTACAAAAAGGCCTATTAAAGAAGGGTACTAATTGGGGATGGGAATTAGCATAGTCCTCAACCAGTTTTGAAAATCTATGGGTATCCTTAAAATTGAGACAGTCGCTCGACATGAAATACAAATTGACTGTAAAGATAGAACAGTTTAATTATTTAACCCTTAGAGAGCTAGAATTTAAACACAATTGATATCTTTATCTGATTGCAAATATATTCTCTCATGAAACAAACGACATTTTTTATTATTTCAATATGTTTTTCATTCCTACTAAATGGACAGACGCTAAAATCGCCTTCTGAGTTTTTAGGCTATGACATTGGCACTCAATTTAGTCGGCACCACCGGGTTGTCGAATATTTTCAATATGTAGCTTCTGAATATCCAAATCAAGTTAAGTTGGATCAATATGGTTCAACCTACGAGGGTCGTCCACTCTATTTGGCCACAGTCTCAAGTGGAAGTAATATGAATCAGCTTGAATCTATTAGAGCATCTCATTTGGCTCAAACAGTGTCCTCCCAAACGTCATCAAATAATATGGGCGTGGTATGGTTAAGTTTCAATGTTCACGGTAATGAGGCATCAAGTACGGAAGCCTCCATGCAAACCATATACGAATTACTCACCGAGCATCGAGATTATCTGAAAAATACGGTTGTTTTGATTGATCCATGTGTAAATCCTGACGGTAGAGATCGCTATGCCAATTGGTTTAACCAGCAAACCGGCAGTCCTTACGATTCTAATCCAGCATCTATTGAACACAGTGAGCCTTGGCCTGGTGGTAGACCCAACCATTATCTTTTTGACCTCAATAGAGACTGGACTTGGGCAAGTCAAATTGAAACACAATCTCGTTTAAAAGTATATCATCAATGGCTACCTCATGTACACGTGGATTTCCATGAGCAGGGCATCAACGAACCTTATTACTTTGCTCCAGCGGCGGAGCCTTTTCACGAGATAATCACTGATTGGCAGAGAGAATTTCAAACTCAAATTGGGAAAAATAATGCAAAATATTTTGATGAAAACGGATGGTTATATTTCACTCGAGAACGTTTTGACTTGCTCTATCCTGCTTATGGGGATACCTACCCTACCTATCTTGGAGCCATTGGCATGACCTACGAGCAAGCTGGTCATGGTATGGGCGGACTAGGAGTGATGAATGATGAAGGTATTGAATTGACCTTGATTGATCGGGTAAAACATCATACTGTCACTGGTCTGTCAACCGTTGAAATGACCTCTAAAAATGCCGATCGATTGAATAAAGAGTTTACAGCCTATTTTGACAACAGTGATATAGCAACTAAAAGCTATGTTTTGAGAGGAGATCGGGACAAGAAACAAGCCTTGATGGATCTGCTTGACAAGCATCAAATCAGCTATGGTCGAGCACAGCAGACTTCCGCAAACGGTTATGACTATCACAGTTTAAAAAACACCCAATGGCAATTGTCGTCAAGTGATTTGGTGGTACCAGCTACTCAAGCGAGAGGAAAAATGATTAAGGTATTGTTCGAATCCAATGCCAAACTATCCGACTCTTTGACTTATGATATCACTGCGTGGAGCTTACCCTATGCCTATGGTTTGAACGCTTTAGCAAGTCAAAAATCTGTGAATTTTAGCCCTGTAACAAAGGATCAAATGTCCAATGACATCAGCACAAATGCGGTAGGTTATTTGGTTGAATGGCATAATTTAAGTGATGCTAAATTTTTGGCTGACCTACTTAAAAAGGACTTCAAAGTGCGATTTACCGAAAAGGAAATGAGCACAGCTGGCAAATTATTTGACAGAGGCAGTCTAATCATCACAAGAGGCGACAACCATCACGTTTCAGATTTCGACCAAACGCTTAGCCGTTTGGCTAACCTTCACGGTCGAAAACTCACCCTAGCGAGTTCAGGTTTCTCAACCACTGGACCAGACTTTGGATCTCCAGATATCAAACTCATCAATCCTCCAAAAATAGCTATGTTAGCTGGCAATGGGACATCATCTTTGAGCTATGGTGCTCTATGGCATTTCTTTGACCAACAACTCAAATACCCAGTAACAAGAATTAATACGGACGATTTTGCGTCAACAAACTGGAGTCAATTTTCAACCTTGATTGTTCCTGAAGGATATTATGGCCGCCAGATGAATGGTCGGACAATGGATCTACTGAACGACTGGCTCTCCAAGGGCGGTAATATGATTGTTATTGGTCGGGCGGTCCGGTCTTTCGAGGGCAAGGAAGGGTTTGGACTAGGTTCCAAAGAAGTGAAACCCCCTGAGTCAGACCCATTATTACCTTACGACAAGAGAGAGCGTGAAAGTGCGAAAAATTTAATCACAGGAGCTATTTTCAAAGTTCAAATGGACAACTCTCACCCCTTAGCTTTTGGTTATGACAACCATTATTATTCCCTGAAGCTGAGTAGTGATAGTTATGAGTATTTAAAACAAGGTTTCAACGTAGGCTACTTGACTGAAAATGTTCAAAAAGTATCTGGTTTTGTAGGTAGTGAGGCCCTAAAATCTATGAGTAAATCCCTCGTATTTGGTGAAGAAAGCCATGGACGGGGCAGCGTAATATACATGGTGGATAATCCGCTATTCAGAAGTTTTTGGGAAAACGGAAAGTTGTTATTGGCCAATGCCATCTTTTTTGTCAACAACAACAGTTATGAATTATAGCCCCGTACCAATATTAATTTTCACAGCGGAATAGCAACATTCCGCTGATTGGCTTATCTCGTTTGAAATCCAGATTTAAACTAATCTTGATATCCCGTGTCTAATGAGAAACAACAAAATGAAAAAGATATTTTACCTGGTTTTATTAGCGGCCTTAGCCGCATGTACTTCTGGTGACGAATCCACCTCAGATTCTTCAGATAATTCCGTTGATCCATTATTGGGTCTAAACTTGCCTACGAGCCCTTACAACTACTCGAGCCAAACTGTTCCGGGCTACATTACTAAAGACAACACACCTCTTGGTGAAACCATAGACGATGACATTGCTACTTTGGGAAGGGTTCTTTTTTATGACACTAACCTCTCTGTCAATAATAGTGTTTCATGTGCTAGTTGCCATCAACAATCATTGGCCTTCAGCGATGATGATACACAAAGTTCTGGGCTATCTGGAGGACTTACAGGCCGACATGCCATGCGACTAATAAATGCTCGTTTTGCTAATGAATCCCGATTCTTTTGGGACGAACGGGCAGTTAATCTAGACGATCAAGTTACTCAGCCGATTCAAGATCATATTGAAATGGGCTTTAGCGGCGAAAACGGCGATCCTAATTTCGACGATTTGATTACTCGAATGAATGGGCTCAGTTATTACCCAGTGTTGTTCACCTATGCATTTGAGAGCAATGAAATCAATGAAAACAGAATACAAAGAGCACTATCACAATTTGTTCGAAGTATACAATCTTTTGACTCTAAATACGACCAAGGAAGAGCTAATACTCCAAATGACCAAGCACCCTTTCCGAATTTTAGTCCTGAAGAAAATCTAGGCAAAACACTATTTTTAAATCCTCCCAATCTAAATGGTGCAGGATGCGCTGGATGTCATGCGCCACCTGAATTTTCTATCGATCCTCAATCGCTAAACAATGGTGTTATTGCAACAGCAGGAAGCCCAGCTGAAACAGATTTGACCAACACACGCGCCCCAAGTCTCAGAGATGTTACCAATGGACAAGGCATCCTGAATAGCCCACTAATGCACAATGGTGCCTTTTCTAGCCTAATTCAAGTCTTGAACCACTACAACAGCATAACGGCCAACGACAATATCGACAACAGATTGTTGGGACCCAATAACCAAGGGCTTCAGTTGAATTTGACCGAAAATGAAAAACAAGCTTTAGTAGCTTTTTTGAATACACTCTCAGGTAGTAATGTCTATACGGATATAAAATGGTCGGATCCCTTTGAGTAATTTTATGACTTAAAGGAAATTCAGGTTTAACTGCCTTTTGATTTGTCAAAAGCAATAACTTGCAACAGTACGACAAACTGCTGCAGCTATGCCTGAATTGAATACATCTCATCTGTCTATAATTATACCCATTCACAATGAATTGGACAATATCCGTCCATTGACTAGAAATATTACTGCAGCACTCGATGGCATTTCTTTTGAATTGATCTATGTCGATGATGGTTCAAAGGATGGCTCAAGTGCGATTATTCAATCTATACAAGACCACAGAATAATTTTAATTCAATTGGAGCAGCGTTCTGGCCAAAGCACGGCCCTGGCTCAAGGTATAGAAATAGCCAAAGGACAATATATTCTGACCATGGATGGTGATATGCAAAATGACCCTAAAGACATTCCGAAATTATTAGAACTGGCAGAAACACAACAATGGGATTTAATCACTGGTAGTCGCATAAATCGCAAAGATGGCGTAATGAGGACCATACCCTCGCTAATTGCAAACGCCATAGTGCGATTTTCAACCCCATTAAGAATAAAAGACTTGGGTTGTGGCCTAAAAATTTTTAATGCTAGCTTAGCTAAATCGTTAGATTTCTACGGAGAACAGCATCGCTACATCAGCTTGATCGCACATCTCAAAGGCGCAAAGATTCTCGAAACTCCTGTGACACATCATCCTAGACTCTATGGAAAATCGAAATATAATTTGAGTCGTACTTTTAGAGTCCTTGGAGACTTGATTATCATTTTACTTCAAAATAAAAAGTCCCAATCTATTCTTTCCTATTTATCTTTAATCGGAGGGATATTGTTAATTATTGGATGTGCGATAGCACTATATTTAGTATTTTTAAACCTTATGAAAGGATCTGATATTGACGTTGGTGGATTGTGGGTCGGTGTGAGTTTTGTTTTTGTTGGATGGCTTTTCTATAGTCTTGGCCAACTATACCACTCCAGGGTTGAATCCTTCAAAAAATACTGTCAAGATAAATTGACCCTAGTTAAAAAATCGATACCTCACCATGGCTATTCGTAAGCTCTTGGGGAAATCCCTGCAATTGTGTATTACAACATTTTGTGTATACTATACCGTTAGCAACATCAATGGGAGTCAATTAGTTGACACCATTCACAATACGCGTTTAGAATATATAGCAGGTGCTTTAACACTATTCATGCTGTCTCAAGTCGTTTCCTCATTTAGAGTTTATAATATCTTCAGACGATTTAATTATAAACTTTCGTGGCAATCCAATATGAAATTGTACGCAGCTGGACTTTTCTACAATTTCTTTCTTCCGGGTGGTGTTGGTGGTGATGCCTATAAGGGGGTTAGATTGCGCAGCGTTTTGGGCTGGCCGAGTAAGCAGATTTTGAAAATGTTATTTCTTGATCGCGCCATTGGATTTGGTGTGTTAGCCGTAATGATTATACTATTGGATCCGTCTGGTGTTCTGATACCTATGCTGGGGCTAAGATTGATTGCAGTTGTAGCGATGATAGCAGTAGGATATGCTATTACGCACTATATTTTCAAGAGTCAAATGATCTATTTTCATACTTTTGGATATTCAGTTATGGCACAATTTTTACAAATTTCTGCCGTGATATTGATTATTGAAGGTATGGGAATTGAAAGTACTGTAAGTTTAATGGTTTGGATTTTTTTGATCTCCTCCGCTGCAGGAATTATTTCGTTTGCCGGAATTGGTGTGAGGGAATTTTTATTTCTAAGCAGTGCCCAATTTTTAGCACTATCTGGAGAAACCTCAGCTACAGTTGGACTTTGGATTTCAATTATTGGCGCAATTGTCTCCTTTATGGGGGGATATTTTATACTGTTTCCAAAAAAACAAGAATTGGAAAATGAAATCCATTTGAAAACCACTTAGGCTCTCAAAATACCATACAAATCGTAGTCGGTAGCTTCTTCTATAAGCACATCTACAAAAGTACCTGGTGATAAATAGGATTGAACATTGGATATATGGACCAAATTATCGACATCTGGCGAGTCATACTCCGAGCGACCGATATAATAATTGCCCTCTTTCCTATCGATCATGACCTTCATGACATGCCCCACCTTTTGTTGATTTAACTCCCACGAAATTTGAGATTGAACCTCCATAATCTCGTTAGCTCGTTGTTGTTTCACTTCGGCAGGCACATTGTCATCCAACTCGTAGGCCTTGGTGTCTTCTTCGTGAGAATATTGAAAACATCCTAAACGCTCGAATCGCATGTCTTTAACCCATTTTTTTAGCAGTTGAAAATCATCTTCGGTCTCGCCAGGATAACCCACAATTAAAGTCGTGCGAATAGCCATATCTGGAACTGCTAAACGAAATTCATTCAGAAGAGCAGTAGTTTTAGCCATTGTTGTGCCGCGTTTCATACTTTTCAAAACATTGTCGGAGATATGCTGTAACGGAATATCTATATAATTACAAATTTTTGACTCGGCACGCATGACGTCCAATACTTCCATTGGGAAGCCAGTCGGAAACGCATAATGCAGGCGAATCCACTCGATACCATCTATCTTAACCAGTTCACGCAACAGATCTGCTAAACGGCGCTTTTTGTACAAGTCTAGCCCATAGTAGGTGAGATCTTGAGCGATGAGAATAAGTTCTTTTACCCCTTTAGAAGCCAATTTTTTAGTTTCAAGCACCAAATCTTCTATCGGTGTAGATCGGTGTTTCCCGCGCATCAATGGAATAGCGCAAAAACTACAAGGGCGATCGCAACCTTCAGCAATTTTGAGATAGGCATAATTCCGAGGCGTAGTTGTCAACCGCTCCCCCACGAGCTCATGTTTGTAGTCGGCTCCGAGTGCATTCAACAATTGTGGTAATTCGGTAGTACCAAAATATTGATCCACGTCCGGAATTTCTTCAATTAAATCTGGCTTGTAGCGTTCGCTCAAGCACCCCGTGACATAAACCTTGTCGACCAATCCCTCTTGTTTTCTTTGAATATAATCAAGTATGGTGTTAACACTTTCCTCTTTTGCATTATCGATAAAACCGCAAGTGTTAATGACTACAATATTACCTTCACCCTCGTGAACCACAGCCTTGCCGTTAGCCTGTAACTGACCCAATAGAACCTCGCTATCATAAGTATTTTTGCTACACCCTAAGGTGATAACATTAATAGTATTTTTTGATAAGGTCTTAGTTCTCAAATTGAAAAGTATAAAAAAGAAAAGCTGCTTCCGAAACAAAAGCAGCTTTGAATGTCATTATAAGGATAAATTATTTTTTATTGAAAAAGTTGTTCACTTCTTCAGGTACCATAATAGTTTCAACAAAAGTATAGGCTCCCGTTTTAGAAGACTTTACCATGTTAATCGCCTTGGTTAGCCGATTCGATCCAGTTTGTAAGGATGCTACAGATTTTTTTGCCATGATTAATTATTTAATTTCCTTGTGAACCGTCATGCGCTTAAGAATTGGGTTGAATTTCTTAATCTCCATACGATCGGGAGTGTTTTTTTTGTTTTTGGTGGTAATGTACCGTGATGTTCCTGGCATACCAGATTCTTTATGCTCTGTGCATTCTAGAATTACCTGTACGCGATTGCCTTTTTTAGCCATGACTAAATTTTGTTAAATTATTTTATGAAGCCTTTTTGACGCGCATCTTTAAGAGCCGCTGAAATACCAATTTTATTTATAGTTTTCAAGGCTGAAGTAGACACTTTTAAAGTGATCCAGCTATCTTCTTCTGGTATATAAAAGCGTTTTTTAACCAAGTTAACGCCAAAAGTGCGTTTGGTTTTATTCATAGCGTGGGAAACATTGTTTCCAGTCATTGCTTTTTTTCCAGTAAGTTCACATACTCGTGACATGGCGTTTCTTTTAATTCAAACAGGGCGCAAATCTAGTAAAATTATATGTCTCATCAAACTTCTTTAGAGGCATTTTTTAATATTTCCTTATATAGCAGTTCAAACGCCTTGTTCACAGCCTTTTTAATTACTCTTTCACGACTTTTTCCAAACTGAAAAGTACCCGACTGAATCTCTGTGGGACCAGCAATTGCAATGCAAACAGTACCAACGGTAACCCGACCTTCTGAGGTAGAGGGCCCTGCATCTCCAGTTGTTGATATCGCATAATCCGTTTTGAAAAGAGCTCGAACTTTTTGAGCCATTTGAATAGCTACCGCTTCACTCACCACACCCTGATCTTGAATCAATTCGTCATCAACGCCTAAAACTTCTGTTTTGACCGCGGTAGCATAGCTTACCAAACTACCTTTAAAATATTTCGATGCCCCAGGATGTGAAGTCAAACATCCAGCTATGGCTCCACCGGTGCAGCTCTCTGCGAGTGACAAAGTTTGATTGCGCTTTGTTAAAATATCCCCGATAATTGTTTCAATGGATTGGTTATCCTCAAAACCTACAAATATATCTTGGATAAGAGGAAGCAAAGTGTCAATGGCCGATTGTACTCTAATTTCTACCTTCATTTTATCCTGGTCTATTGATGAAAGACGCAGTCTGACGCGACCTAAATTGGGCAAGTAAGACAATTTAATTGAAGGATCGAGCATGTTTTCCCAATCAGAAATTCTTTCAGCCAATAGACTTTCACCCATACCCTGAGTCAGGATAGTTCTATGAACAATTGTGGGTAGTTGAAATCTCTCTGTTAATTTTGGCAGTAATTCGGAATTCAAAATCGATTTCATTTCATAGGGAACACCGGGTAAAGACACCACCACAGTTTGACCCTTTTCGATCCACATCCCTGGCGCACTGCCGTAATGATTTGCAAGAATTTCTGCCTTCGACAAGACCAAAGCTTGATCTCTGTTGACTTGCAATAAGGGTTGCTTTATATATGACCTCCAAAGTTCCTCGATATGGAGTAAAACCGTTTTATCAAGAACTAAGGAGTCATTAAAATAAGTGGCTAAGGTTTTTTTAGTAATATCATCCTTCGTAGGACCCAAGCCTCCAGTAATAATGATTAAATCGGTACGAGATTCGGCTAATCTCAAAGCCGAAATAATGGCCTCCTGATCGTCGCCAATAGAAGTAATGTACTTTACCGTGATTCCAATTTGAGACAAAGATTTTCCAATGAAGGCAGAATTGCTATCGACAATTTGACCAATGAGGATTTCATCTCCAATAGTAATGATTTCGGCACGCATGATCTATTTCACATTTATTGCAAACAATTGATGACCTTCCAATTCGCCAACCAAATGATCCCCCGACGCAACAGGACCAACACCTGCGGGTGTGCCAGTGAAAATAATATCGCCAATCTTTAGGGTGAAATACTGCGATACATATGAAATGATTTCGTCAATTTTCCAAAGCATGAGACTGCTTCTGCCCTGTTGCACCACTTTACCGTTTTTGCTTAAACTGAACGATAAATCATCGGTGTTATTAAATTCATCCTTAGGCATCCAATCTCCGATAACAGCAGCACCATCAAAAGCCTTGGCCTTTTCCCAAGGCAATCCTTTTTGCTTCAATTCGTTTTGAATATCTCTGGCGGTAAAATCAATACCTAGGCCTAATTCATCGTAATATTTATGAGCAAATTTAGAGTCAATATGCTTTCCCAATTTATTGATTTTGACCAATACCTCAACTTCATGATGAATGTCATTGGAAAAAGCTGGGATAACAAAAGGCATTTTTTTAAGTAAAATAGAAGAATCTGGTTTCAAAAAAACAACTGGATGATCTGGTTTTTGATTTTCCAACTCAGCGATATGGTCTGCGTAGTTCCTGCCGATACAAATCAATTTCATAATAAGGTATTTGGATTGGTATTCAAAGCACTTAATTTAATAGCCGTGAGGACTTTTTTTGTGTAAAGCGGGAAATCAGCATTGAGTAACCAACTAAAATATCCTGGTTCACTATCCAGCACCTGAGTCACTAGCTTACCTTTGTGTTTTCCGAAGCTAAAACAAATTCTTTGTTGCTTGTCATAGCCAAGGAAACCGGCGAAATCTGCAAATTTTTGTCTTGTCGTGAAATCAGATAAAAAAGTGACATCGTTTTCCAAATCGTCATATCGATCCAACTGGGCTTTCAAAATTTCGTAAGTGGCAGCAGTGTCGGCCTCTGCTGTGTGCGCATTTTCAAGTGTCTGTTGACAATAAAATTGATAGGCTGCCGATAAAGTTCTTTGTTCCTTTTTGTGAAAAATATTTTGAACATCAATAGCCAAACGATTACTCATATCAAAATCACAATCTGCCCTAAGCATTTCTTCGGCTAATAACGGAATATCGAACCTATTGGAATTGTAACCAGCCAAATCGGAATCAGCGATCAGGCGACTTATTTCACCCGAAAGACTGTTAAAAGTAGGCGCGTCAGCTACCATATCATCAGTTATTCCGTGCACTGCTGAAGCCTGGGCAGGAATAGGCTGTTCAGGATTGACCAGCCATCGATGCGACTCTTGATTTCCCGAAGGAAAAACTTTTAGAACGGCTATTTCTACAATTCTATCTTTAGAAATATCAACCCCTGTTGTTTCTAGATCAAAGAAACATATTGGTCGATTTAATTTTAAATCCATAGTGTCATTTTTGAAATGATGGAAAAGACCTCAAGCACCTAAACCGTGCGATTTTCGTCCCAAGCTTCCAGATACATCTTTACAGCTTGAACGAACTGACCGCCGAGCGCCCCATTAACTACCCGATGATCATAGGAATGTGATAAAAACATTTTGTGTCGTATTCCAATGAAATCTCCCTCCGAAGTCTCAATGACAGCTGGGACTTTTCTAATGGCACCTAAAGCCAAAATACCTACTTGAGGTTGATTGATTATTGGTGTACCCATAATACTTCCAAATGTACCAACATTGGTTACTGTATAGGTTCCGTCTTGGATATCGTCGGGCTTAAGCTTGTTATTTCTTGCCCGATTCGCCAAATCATTTACTCTTTTCGACAGGCCTCTTAAATTGAGCTGATCTGCATCCTTGATAACCGGCACAATTAAATTACCATCTCCCAATGCTGTAGCCATGCCAAGATTGATGTGTTTCTTCAGGATTATTTGATCTCCCTGAACTGATATGTTCATCATTGGGAAATTGCGCAACGTTTGAGCCACCGCTTCCATAAAAATCGGTGTAAAAGTTAAGGGCTCTCCTTCTCGTTTTAAATAATCTTCTTTGATACGCGTGCGCCAATTCCATATTTTGGTAACATCAACTTCAACAAAGGACTGAACATGAGCCGAAGTTTGCAACGAATCAACCATGTGCTTAGCAACCAGTTTACCCATTCTGGACATTTCTATGATATCGTCTGAGCCACTAGATATATTCACTGATTGTGGCTGTACAGGTTCATTAACAACCTCTTCTGAATTCTGTCTTAAGGGGATTTCTGGACTCTGCCCCCGATTTGCGATGTATGCGATAATATCGTTTTTGGTCACACGACCATCTTTGCCCGTACCCGTAATTCTACTCAATTCATCATTTGAAATACCCTCTGTCTTGGCAATGTTTTTTACCAATGGTGAATAAAACCTATTATCCGAAGGCAATTTTACAGAATCAACTGTAACTTCCGAAGGGATGTGAGGCACGACAACCTGAGGAGTAGGTTCTTGAGGTTTAGAAATACTTTCTTTTGCAGTGGCATTTAAATCCTTTGTTTCAATAATGGCCAAAGTATCTCCAACTTGCGCTACTTGATCCACTTCAAAGCACATTTCGACTAATATACCGCTGACCTCGCTAGGAACACCACTGTCAACCTTATCAGTAGCTATCTCCAAGACATCCTCGTCCATGGTTATGGCATCACCAATTCCTTTTAACCAACTGGTCACGGTAGCCTCCGCTACACTCTCACCCATTTTAGGTAATTTCAACTCGTATCGTGCCATATGCAAGAATCTCAATTCTTTTGCAAAATTAAATAAAATGCCTGAAAGGAAGCCTTCAATAGTATTAAATCGTTTCAAAAATAATTGCCGAACCTAAGCTATTGGAACCATTACTCCCAACAGCAAAAGAAGCATTTTTAGGAATAAACTTGACTTGTTTCCTGTGAGAGTCATAATTTGAACAAAGAGCATCAAGCACTTCACGATAAGAAAAATGTGACATATCAATGAGGTAAGTCACCTCTGTTTCATCGAAAAGCAACTGATCTTGGCAGTAGGAAATGTCTATAGATCCCAGATTATGAACCTCACTTTTTGAAATTAATACCATCGGATATGATGGCTGCTGAGCTTGGTGATTTGGACGAGCCAGGATTCGAATCACTATCTCTCCTGCTCGAATGGCTATATCTCTGAATAAATTTCTTTTGAAATGTTTTTTGTAAAAGATTTTCATAGCTCCAAAAAAATTCTTTGCATATGCACTGTCTTTCAGAGCGCTCTCTCCTTTAAAATGCAAGACTTTAACTTGACCGTAATATAAGTTTTTGAGGCCATTTTCTTGGAGTCTTAAAGAGAAATCGATATCCTCTCCAAACATAAAAAACGCCTCATCTAAGCCATTGTAGTCATGGTATGTTTTTCTTTTCAAAAGCATGAATGCTCCGACCAGAACATCGGTTTCCCCAATATCATTCTGACCTAAATCCAAGTTGTAGTAACCTTTATTAAACCCTAAAAGTTTCATTAAAGCTATTGGGAATGTGAGTCTATTTCTTTTACTTTCTGGCAAAAAATCACCTTGACCATTAAAAAGCTGACAGCCAACTGCACCAAGGTTTTTCTGTTTATTTGCAAAATTTAAAATCTCAGAAAAAGTATTTTCAGGCACCACGGCATCAGGATTTAAAAGGCATATAAACTCACCCTTCGCCCTTTCGACAGCCATATTGTTGGCCTTGGCAAAACCAACATTTTGCGTATTCTGAATCCAAATTACATGGGGGAAGGCCTCTTGAATGGCTTGACGGCTGCCATCAGTAGAGGCGTTGTCAATAACGATAATTTCTGCATCTATTTTTGAGATAGCGCGATCAACACTATCGACACATAGATACAGAAAATGCTGAAGATTATAATTGAGAATGACTATAGAGAGCTGCATGAAGCTATACTATGATTTTATGGCGGATTCAAAGGGAATTCTATTTTGAATACTCCGTCCTAATGTAATTTCATCGGCGTATTCTAATTCATCTCCAACAGCAATACCTCTTGCAATAGTGGAAACTTTGACTTCAGATCCATTCAGTTGTCTGAAAATATAAAAGTTTGTTGTGTCTCCTTCAATGGTTGAACTCAAGGCAAATATCAGCTCTTTTACAGCTCCAGAATTGACTCTATTTACCAATGACTCAATTTTCAAATCTTGGGGTCCTACGCCGTCTATAGGTGAAATTTTACCACCTAAAACATGGTAGAGTCCTTTAAAGGTGCCCGTATTCTCTATGGCCATCACGTCACGAATATCCTCAACCACACAGACTTGACTTCCATCTCGAAAACCATTTGAACAGATATCACAAATTGAGGTGTCGGAGATGTTGTGGCATTGTTCACAGAATTTAATGGTTTGCCTAAGGTTGAGTAGTGCCTCAGAAAGGCTTTCCGTTTGTTGTTTAGGCTGGCGCAAAAGGTGCAGGACCAACCTCAGGGCAGTCCTTTTTCCTATTCCCGGCAAATGAGACATTTCGGCAACTGCTTTTTCGAGTAATTTTGATGAAAACTCCATGATGGCAAAAATACAATTTAAACTCGTTTGAATGCACTAAAGTTAGTTCTGTTCTGCGTCATTTGGAAATTGGACAAATTTATTGCAATATTGTTCAATCAATGACATTATGACACCAACACTGATAATATTTGTAATCCTTTCCTACTTTGCGGTGCTTTACGGTATTTCCCGCATCACTGGACGAGACGACAGTAATCAAGCATTTTTTAAAGCAAATCGTCAATCACCCTGGTACTTGGTAGCTTTTGGTATGATTGGAACCTCACTATCGGGAGTAACTTTTATTTCTGTTCCTGGATGGGTAGCGGGGGCACAAATGGGCTACATGCAAGTTGTTTTGGGTTATTTGGCTGGCTACATGGTGATTGCTTTTGTTCTAATGCCCATTTATTATCGCCTCAACGTAACATCGATTTATGAATATTTGAACGACCGGTTTGGCACTGTAAGTCATCGGACAGGAGCTTTTTTCTTTTTTATTTCTAGGGTCGTTGGAGCGGCCTTCAGATTGTTTTTAGTAGCCATTGTGTTACAACAATTTGTTTTTGACCAATGGAACATACCTTTCGAGCTAACTGTAATTCTCTCTGTATTGCTTATTTGGGTATACACACACCGTGGAGGCATAAAAACCATTGTTTGGACTGATACACTTCAAACTCTTTTCATGTTGATTGCTGTGGGACTATCTGTGTTTTTAATCCTTAATTTCTTAAATATTGGGTTTGCTGATTTTCTTCAGTCAGAGGCTTTCGGTCAATACAATCAAATTTTCTTTACGGACAATTTTCTCGAGAAAAATCATCTGATTAAATCCTTTCTCGGAGGGATGTTTATCGCCATTTGCATGACAGGCCTTGATCAAGACATGATGCAGAAAAACCTCACTTGCCGGACCCTGAAAGATGCACAGAAAAATATGGTTTGCTTCAGCATTGTTTTGGTTGTAGTGAACTTCTTATTTCTCATTTTAGGCGCGCTACTGTTTGTTTATACTGATAGTGCCGGATTGGGTTTACCCCTCATGGATGGCACCCCGAAAAGCGACTTACTTTTTCCAGAAATTGCTCTAAATCAAGGACTTGGCATGGCCCTTTCTGTGACATTTTTATTAGGGCTTATTGCTGCCGCATATAGCAGTGCTGACAGTGCATTGACCGCACTTACAACCTCCTTTTGTGTCGATTTTTTGACCATTGAAAAGCGATCAGATCAAGTTCAAAAATCGCTGCGAAAAAAGGTGCATATCGCAATATGTGTGGTTCTTATTTTGGTAATAATTAGCTTCAAATACATCATCGATCGCAATGTAATTGATGGATTGCTCACTGTAGCTACCTACACTTACGGACCTCTTCTAGGGTTATTTGCTTTTGGTATTCTTACAAAATACAAGCTAATGGATCAATGGGTTTGGGTTGTATGCTTGGTATCACTTCTTTTGACTACTCTATTGGGAAACCTGCCATCTGAAAGCTTAGGAGGATACCAATTAGGTTATGAATTACTGCCGTTAAATGGTTTGATCACCTTTTTAGGACTCATACTGATTCGTCGCAAGTAACACCAAAGTACATGCCTCTTCTACTTCTATTCCTGCCTGTTGAAGAGTGTTTTGTAGGTCTGCATTTTCAGTACCTGGATTAAAAATAACTCTTCTGGGGTTGAGGCAAATAATTTTGTCCACAATCTCTTTCTGATGTTTTTTACCCACATAAAGCGTCAAAGTATCTATTGCATTAGTTTTTGGCCAATTGGTGACAATCTCGATTTCTCCAACACTACCCATTCTATTGCCTACAGCACTCACTGGATGGCCATGTCGTAATAGAGCCATTATGGCCTTGTAAGCGTATCGCTCGGGATTTTCACTTGCGCCAAGGACTAGGGTAGTTAATGCCATTTACCACTTAAAAAGGGCACTCGCCCAGGTGAATCCACTTCCAAAGGCAGCCATGACCACCAAATCTCCTTGCTTGACCCGGCCTTCGTCAACCGCTTCCGACAAAGCAATTGGTATTGACGCGGCCGTAGTATTTCCATAACGCATAATATTGTTATAAACCTGATCGTCTGTCAGTCCGAATTTTTTTTGAATAAACTGAGCTATTCTCAAGTTAGCCTGATGTGGAATGAGTAAATCGATATCTGAGGACGTCAAATTATTAACCGCTAGGGCCTCGTTGATAACTTCACTGAAACGCACTACAGCATGTTTAAAAACAAATTGGCCATTCATATATGGATAATACGAGATATCGTCAGGGTCGTTGTCTTTCATGATCTCATCGACCCACCTTCCTGTACTTGGGCTTAAGAGTGACAATTGTGCAGCATGTGCGCCTTCAGAATGTAAATGGGTTGAAAGCAATCCTCTCGTCTCGTCATCGCTTCTCGACAGTACCACCGCTCCTGCTCCATCACCGAAAATTACGGTTACTCCTCGACCTCGGGTAGATTTTTCCAAACCTCCAGAATGGTTCTCACTACCAATAACCAAAATATTCTTATACATCCCCGTTTTGATGAATTGATCGGCTACTGACAAGGCATAAACAAAACCCGAACACTGGTTACGCACATCTAAAGCACCGATAGTTGACATCCCAAGGATATCTTGAACTCTAACTCCTCCACCAGGAAAATACATGTCTGGAGATAAAGTTGCGAAAATGATAAAATCAATATCCTCTTTTGTCAGACCCGCATGGGCTATTGCCCGCTCTGCTGCTTTAGCTCCCATGGTGGAAGTAGTTTCTCCAGACGCTGGATCGATCCAGCGGCGCTCCTCGATACCTGTGCGCTCTTGAATCCATTCGTCGCTTGTCTCCATGAATTCAAGTAAATCACTGTTTTTAACTATCCGCTCGGGTAGAAAGTGCCCGCAGCCCGTAATTCTAGATTTATACATGGAAAGTCAATTTAGTTCTGGCTCAAAGATAAGGAAATGATAGGTCTGCTAAATAATGTCAGTTTGTCATGTTCTTATTTGTGGTATTTTTTTTGACATATGGCAGTATAATTTAAAAACAAACTCATGACAAAAGGAAAAATCAATGTATCGGTGGACAATATCTTTCCGCTCATCAAAAAATTTCTTTACAGTGATCACGAAATATTCTTAAGAGAACTTATTAGTAACGCATCAGATGCCACTCTTAAACTAAAACACCTCAACAAGCTTGGCGAGGCAAAAGTCGATTATGGCTCACCCAAAATTGAAGTTAAAATTGACAAAAAAGCCGGAAAATTACACATCATCGACCAGGGCTTGGGGATGACAAAAGAAGAAGTTGAAAAATACATCAATGAGGTTGCTTTTTCTGGAGCTGAAGAATTTATAGATCAATACAAGGATAAACTCGAAGATTCAGGCATCATTGGTCATTTTGGGTTAGGCTTTTATTCGGCTTTCATGGTATCGGAAAAAGTCGAGATTTTAACCAAATCTTACAAAGACGAACCAGCCGTGCATTGGTCTTGTGATGGCTCTCCAGAGTTTACCCTTGAAACATGTGACAAAAAAGACAGAGGAACAGAGATTATCTTACATCTCGACAAAGACTCAAAAGAGTTTTTAGAGGAAGCTAGAATTAACACCTTGTTAAACAAGTACAACAAGTTTATGCCTGTGCCAATTAAATTTGGCACCAAGGAAGAGACTTTGCCGTTGCCGGAAGGTGCCGATAAAGACGCCAAACCAGAGACTAAAACTGTTGATAATATCGTCAATAACACGAATCCTGCTTGGACCATTCCACCAGCAGATTTAAAAGATGAAGATTACAAAGCATTTTACAGAGAATTGTATCCCATGCAATTTGAAGCACCTTTGTTTCAAATCCATCTCAATGTAGATTATCCCTTCAACTTAACGGGTATTCTGTATTTTCCAAAATTGAACAACGATCTCAATTTACAAAAAGATCGTATTCAACTCTATCAAAATCAAGTGTTTGTAACAGATAACGTGGAGGGTATAGTTCCCGAATTTTTAACCATGCTTCGCGGGGTCATAGACTCACCAGACATTCCTCTCAACGTTTCGAGATCCTATTTGCAAGCCGATGGCGCGGTAAAGAAAATCTCATCTTATATCAGTAGAAAGGTGGCTGATAAACTTAACTCCATGTTTAAAGATGACCGCGAGTCATTTGAAAACAAATGGAATGATGTGAAGGTAGTGATTGAATACGGCATGTTGAGCGATCACAAGTTCTTTGAAAAGGCAGAGAAATTTGCTTTATATCCAACAGTCGATGGGAAATACTACACTTTTGAGGAACTTCAAGAAAAAGTTAAGCCTCATCAAACTGATAAAGACGACAAATTGGTATTGCTTTATGCCTCAAGCATTGAGGAGCAACACAGTTATATCGAACAGGCAAAGGCCAAGGGTTATGAGATACTACTACTCGATTCTCCGATTGTTAGTCATTTGATTCAAAAACTAGAATCATCGCAGGAGAAATTGAGTTTTGTCAGAATTGACTCGGATCATATAGATAATTTGATCAAGAAAGAGGACACCACCATTTCAAAACTATCCGATGATGAAAAAAGTAATTTCGAAACCTTACTCAAAAAACAAATCTCTGAGGACAAGTATGCTGTGCAACTAGAAGCCATGGATAGCGACGCGCCTCCTTTTCTTATCACTCAGCCCGAGTTTATGAGAAGAATGAAAGAGATGCAACAAACAGGCGGCGGAGGCATGTTTGGTATGGGTAATATGCCAGAAATGTATAACTTAGTAGTCAATACCAATCATGAATTGATTGGGAAAATTTTGGGCACAAAGACTGAAGCCAAACAGCAAAGACTCATTAAACAGGGGGTAGATTTGGCAAGATTATCACAAGGTCTATTAAAAGGCGAAGAGTTGACTGGCTTTATTTCAAGAAGTTACGAGTTAATTAAATAAAAATAACCACTTATACGCGATTTGGTACTTTTGAAAGGTTTCTATTGCCACTTATAGCATTTAAGATATTAGTCAAAAGGGACTATCTACTTTTGACTATACCTTTTTTGACACCAAATCAAAATTTAACCCTACCAGAAAAACATCACCAAAACAGGTGGTGTTTTTTTTTATTTAACACATTCATGAACAATAAAACAGTATTGCGTTAGCGTTTTTAGGTTACTTTTGTCAAAAATTACCCTTAATGAGATACTGGCTCTTACTTATTGTTTGCTTGGCACAATTAGTCAATGCGCAGAACACTCGACCCACATCCAAGGAGCTCGCCATTTCCAAATTTATCGATGGCACATTAACCTCTCCGGCAGATTCCCTTAAGGTCAATACCCTAGCCATTATATTGAGTGGATCGGGGCCCACTGATCGTGATGGAAATCAAAATTTTCTCAAATGTGATGCCCTTAAGAAACTGGCTTATGGATTGGCTGAGGAAGGCTTTTCCTCCTTTAGATTTGATAAACGTGTGGTAAAAGACATCAAAAATGGCATATATGACCGCCAGTATCAGTTTGATGACTTTGTGTCTGATGCTAAGGATGTACTGAATTTCTTTAAGACCCAATTCAGCTATAACAAAATAGTTTTGATAGGTCATAGCCAAGGGAGTTTAGTTGCCATGCTTGCGGCAGAACATTCTGATGGTATCATATCGATAGCTGGCCCTGCAGAGTCTATTGACCTGATCATTTCAAAGCAAATTAAGCTAAACGCCAGTGAATATTCTGAAAGTGCAGACAAGGTACTGGCCATTCTAAAATCTGGCAAAACAACTAACGAATATCCTCTTGTACTAGCGAGTTTATTTGCTCCTAGTATCCAACCTTTCTTGATGAGCTGGATGAGTCACAATCCAAGTCAAGTATTAGAGGGGCTATCTTTACCAAGCCTTATCATTACAGGGACAAATGATTTGCAAGTTGAGAAAGAGCAAGCCATCATGCTGGCAAAATCAAGTGAATCTAGTGAATTACTAATCATTCCAAACATGAATCACGTATTGGTTGATGTATCAAATGACCCGCTGGAAAACGCCAAATCTTATAATGATCCAAGGCGGCCCATCAATACAGCGTTGATCGCGGGAATATCGAAATTTCTGAAAAGCTTGTAATTACTTAAGGGCAGCTATTTTAGCCATCAACTTGGATTCAGCTGCTTCCAATTCTTGTCTTATACCTGCAAAATGACCTTTGTTAGAGCGTTCATCCTTGTCATTTATTTTGGCAATTAGGATGTCGAAAACCTCAATAGTTTCGTCAATAATTGCCTCTGTTTCAGGAGCCTTGTCTGAAGTATTTTGGCTCTGCAAAATAAGAGCAGATTCAATAACCTCTCCGAGAGTGTTATTAATGTCTTTCTTTAAATCTTTAATTTTTGTCATATCGTATTATTAAGAAGCTAAACATAAACTTCTAAGAGCTTTGCGAATTCAGTATCGATTTCAAAACTCGTTACTGCCGCAGGAATCAAGATGGTTTCACCCTGTTTTAATTCCCATTTATTTTGGTTGAAATTTACGGTGAGATCTCCTTCTATGCAAATATAAATTAGAAAAGAATCGTAAATATTTGAAATTAGAGTTTTATTGTTGATTTCTAGATAATTACAGTTAAAGTATGGGCACTCAACTATGGGGTTTGGGTGGTTAGGTGTTTTTTTATAGTCGCGTCGAAAATTATTAGGCAAATTAAAATCAATAGCCTCAAGCGCCATGTCTGTATGGAGTTCGCGCGGATTTCCTTGATCGTCCACTCTGTCCCAATCATACAACCTGTAGGTAACATCACTTGTCTGTTGGATTTCAGCAAGAACAACACCTGCTCCAATTGCATGCACCCTGCCCACATCTATCATGAAGGCATCTCCTGGAGTCACTTGCTCGCAGTTCATAACTGAAGGCAATGTTCCATTTTTAAGGTGGTATTCATAAAGATTTACGTCAATCTTTTTATTGAAATCAACTATAATCTTAGCGTCGGCATCGGCCTGCATGATATACCACATTTCATTTTTACCAAATGAATTGTGACGTTCCTTGGCAAGTTTGTCATTCGGATGTAATTGAATGGAGAGGTCTGCTTTTGCGTCTATAAATTTGATAAGAAGGGGGAATTTAGCTCCAAACCTATGGAAATTCTTTTGACCTATAAATTCGCCTTTAAAACGGCTGACCAAGTCACTCAAGGTCCAACCTTGAAAGGATCCATGAGCAACAGAAGAAACATCACCAGGCACGTCGCTAATTTCCCAGCTTTCTCCAATATTTTGATCCGATGTTTTTTTATGCAACAATGTGTGCAACTTCTCTCCGCCCCAAATCCTTGATTTAAGTATTGGATGGAATTGCAGTGGTTCTAGAGTATCCTGAGCCATACTTATAGTGATATTCCTTTATAGGACACAAAATTTCTAGGAGTTTCATAAAGGGTTATCTCCAAATGTAACCCTGCTTTCAGATGGGGTTTCAATCGATTGTAAATAGCAACGGCAATATGTTCGGCAGTTGGATTTAAAGACGAGAAGTCATCCACATCGAGATTCAAATTTTTATGATCAAAGGCATCCTCAACTTGGGTTTTGATCAAGTCTTTAAGCACCTTAACATCAATTACAAACCCAGTTTCTGGATCAATAGGCCCTGTAACACTAGCAATTAATTCATAATTATGCCCGTGAAAATTTGGATTGCTACATTTTCCAAAAACTTCTCTATTTTTTTCATCGCTCCAATCTGGGCTGTATAATCTATGGGCTGCATTAAAATGTGCCTTCCTACTTACTGTTAGTGTCATGTGACTTTTTTTGGTATGCATAAAACTGGTCAAAAACTATTTTAAACCAGGCGGTATATTTCTGTGGAGATTCCATCAAGTCAGCTTTCAAATAATCAAGATCCTCCCATTTCCAGTCAGCCACCTCTTCCTCATTTATTTTGGGAACAAGGTCACTGTATCCGATGATGACGTGATCTAATTCATGTTCTGTCAAGCCATTCCCCATGTCAGCTTTGTATATGAATGTAAAAGCTGCTTTCAGATCAGCCTGCATTCCCATTTCTTCAACCAATCGACGATTAGCAGCAGTGAGCGAATCTTCACCTTGGCGTTGATGGCTGCAACATGTATTGGTCCACAAGCCGGGAGAATGATACTTGGCATGTGCCCTCTGTTGAAGTAGCAAATCACCATTCGAATTAAGTATAAAAATGGAAAAAGCGCGATGTAGCCTACCCAATTCATGAGCTTCCATTTTGCCCATCTGACCAATGGCATTATCATTCGCATCTACCAATATTACTTTTTCTTCCATAAAGGTAAAAATAACATCTTATTACAAAACAAAGCCTAAGGTATGGATAAAATTGAGTCTTTAAAAACCGGTTCGAATGTTATCTTTACAGCAATCTTACGACATGAATTTTAAAGAAGAAATAAAACGCCGCAGAACCTTTGGCATCATCTCGCATCCAGATGCGGGCAAAACTACGCTTACAGAGAAATTACTGCTTTTTGGCGGAGCTATACAAGAGGCAGGTGCTGTGAAAAACAATAAGATTAAAAAAACTGCGACAAGTGACTTTATGGAAATTGAACGCCAGAGAGGTATCTCTGTAGCGACCTCAGTTTTGGCTTTTGAGTATAATCAATTTAAAATCAATATCTTGGACACTCCCGGTCACAAGGACTTTGCCGAAGACACCTTTCGCACATTGACCGCCGTGGATAGTGTTATCGTTGTTATTGATGTGGCTAAAGGGGTTGAAGAACAAACTGAAAAGTTGGTTCAAGTATGCCGTATGAGGAATATCCCAATGATTGTGTTTATAAATAAAATGGATCGTGAGGGAAAGGACGCCTTCGATTTGCTAGATGAGATAGAGCAGAAATTAGGCCTAACGGCAGTACCACTGAGTTTTCCTATTGGCATGGGACATGACTTCAAGGGTATTTACAACATTTGGGAGCAAAATATCAATTTATTCAGCGGGACAGAAAAAACCCATATAACAGACGCCATTAAAATAGAGGATATTGCTTCTCCTGCCCTAGATGATTTAGTGGGTTCAAAAAGTTCGGAGACACTTCGGGAGGAACTAGAATTGATCCAAGAAGTTTATCCGTCATTTAATCGCGAGAGCTATTTAAAAGGTGATTTGCAACCGGTTTTTTTCGGATCGGCTTTGAACAATTTTGGTGTTAGAGAGTTGTTAGACTGTTTTGTAAACATTGCACCCGCACCCTTAGCTAAGGCAAGTGAAGAGCGTCTGGTTGATTCATCCGAGCTTAATTTTACTGGTTTTGTATTCAAAATTCATGCGAATATGGATCCCAACCACAGAGATCGTTTGGCCTTTGTGAAAATAGTTTCTGGACAGTTCAAAAGAAATACACCCTATTTGCACGTTAGACACAATAAGAAATTGAAATTCTCTAGTCCAAATGCGTTTTTTGCTGAAAAAAAACAAATTGTAGACGTCTCGTATCCTGGAGATATCATTGGGCTTCATGATACGGGAAATTTTAAAATTGGCGATACACTAACCGAAGGTGAAGTCATTCATTATAAAGGAGTTCCAAGCTTTTCGCCAGAGCATTTTAGATATATCAACAATGCCGATCCTATGAAAGCCAAACAACTATTCAAAGGCATTGACCAACTGATGGATGAGGGTGTCGCTCAGTTATTTACATTGAATCTAAACGGAAGAAAGGTTATAGGTACTGTTGGTGCTTTGCAATATGAGGTGATACAATATCGTTTGGAACACGAATATGGTGCTAAGTGTAGTTATGAAAATCTCAATGTTTATAAAGCGTGTTGGATTGATGACAGAAAAGCCGATGCCAAAGAACTCGATGAATTTAAGACAACAAAGCAGCGTTTTTTAGCAGTTGACAAGCAAGGCCAACTGGTTTTTTTAGCGGACTCCGCCTTTTCACTTCAAATGACACAACAGAAATACCCCAGTATAATATTTCACTATACCTCAGAGTTCGAATAGACTAAGCCTGCCCTGTTGGGCCAAAACTCAATGGGATGTGCGGTTGATCGTTGTCGGTAATGACCCCGTGTTTTTCTTCAAACCGAGTAATGTTTTCGGCAATCGCCTTGTTTAATCTCTTGGCATGCTGAGGAGTTAGAATAATTCTAGATCTTACTTTACTCTTTGGAGTTCCCGGCATGATACTAATGAAATCCAAAACAAACTCAGATGGCGAATGATTAATGATAGCTAGGTTCGAATATACGCCCTGAGCTATGCTTTCATCAATTTCAATATTCAACTGACCTTGTTTTGGATTTTTATTAGAATCACTCATTATTTATTAATTTAAGTTGACCTCTTCTTCTTCCTCAGAAAACTGAACCATTTGTTCCAATTCCTCCTTAGAACCAACAATATAAGAATCGTATTTACGCATACCTGTACCAGCTGGAATACGCTTACCAACAATCACATTTTCTTTAAGACCCTCAAGAGAATCTACTTTGCCATTCACAGCTGCTTCATTGAGCACTTTTGTAGTCTCTTGGAACGAAGCCGCAGAGATGAACGATTTGGTTTGAAGAGATGCGCGCGTGATTCCTTGCAATACAGGCGATGCCGTTGCTGGACGCGCGTCACGGGCTTCTACTAAAGCCTTATCTTCTCGCTTCAACAATGAATTTTCATCTCTCAATTCACGGGCAGTGATAATTTGACCTACCTTGAGTGTTGCCGAATCACCAGCGTTTTCGACTACCTTTTTGCCAAAAATCTGATCGTTTTCATTGATGAAATCATATTTGTGAGCCAACTGATCTTCCAAGAACAAAGTATCACCTGAATCGATGATTCTTACTTTTCTCATCATTTGACGCACTACTACTTCAAAATGCTTGTCATTAATTTTCACACCTTGCAGTCGGTAAACCTCCTGGACTTCATTCACAAGATATTGTTGTACCGCTGCTGGTCCTTTGATTTGAAGAATATCCTCTGGGGTCACAGATCCATCAGAAAGTGGCATGCCCGCTTTGACGTAATCATTTTCCTGAACCAAAATTTGGTTTGAAAGTTTCACCAAATATTTCTTGATAGCTCCTAATTTGGACTCAATGATAATCTCGCGGTTACCTCGTTTGATTTTACCAAAAGAAACAACACCATCGATCTCACTAACCACTGCTGGATTGGAAGGGTTACGCGCCTCGAATAATTCAGTTACACGCGGCAGACCTCCAGTAATATCGCCTGATTTTGCCGATTTTCTTGGAATTTTAACAAGGATTTTACCTACATTAATATCCTCACTATCATCGATCATAAGGTGAGCACCAACAGGAAGGTTATATGACCGAATCACATTACCTTTTTTGTCTTCAACATGAAGGGTTGGAATCAACTTTTTGTTTCTAGATTCAGAAATTACTTTTTCTTGGAAACCAGTTTGTTCATCAATCTCCACTTGGAAAGTAACTCCCTGCTCGATATTTTCATAACGTACCTTACCTGCGAATTCTGATATAATGACACCATTATATGGATCCCATTGACAGATAAGATCTCCCTTTTTGATTTTAGAACCGCTCTTGACGAATATACTAGAACCATAAGGAATATTGTGATTATTCAGTAAGTTGCCTGTATTTGCATCCAACAATTTTAATTCTGTTGAACGAGAAATAACAATATTGTCTTTTTCACCACCTGATGTTTGACCAGCTACAGTTTTCAAATCTTCCATTTCAACCACACCGTCAAAACGGGCAACAATTTTGTTTTCCTCAGAAATGTTACCAGCAATACCACCTACGTGGAAAGTACGCAAGGTAAGCTGAGTTCCTGGCTCTCCAATTGACTGAGCCGCAACAACACCGACAGCTTCACCACGTTGTACCATCTTGCCAGTGGCCAAGTTACGACCGTAACACTTGGAACAAATACCTGTCTCGGCCTCGCAAGTTAATGGAGAACGCACAGGAACTTTGTCTACTGGAGAATCTTCAATATTAGCAGCAACCTGATCAGTAATATCCTCACCGGCACCAACTAATAATTCATTATTCAACGGGTTGTATACATCCTCTAGGGCAGTACGCCCAACGATTCTAGCAGCCAAATCTTCAACAACTTCTTCATTCTTCTTTAGGGCTTGAACCACAACACCACGGAGCGTACCACAATCTTCCGAATTGATAATCACATCCTGAGAAACATCAACCAAACGGCGAGTCAGGTAACCCGCGTCAGCAGTTTTCAGCGCCGTATCAGCGAGACCTTTTCGGGCACCGTGAGTAGAGATGAAATATTCTAGAATGGAAAGTCCTTCTTTAAAGTTTGATAAAATCGGATTCTCAATAATTTCGCCACCGCCAGCATTAGATTTTTTTGGCTTGGCCATCAATCCACGCATTCCCGTAAGTTGGCGAATTTGCTCTTTCGAACCTCGTGCACCTGAATCCAACATCATAAACACAGAGTTGAAACCTTGTTGGTCTTCTCGAATTCTCTTCATAGAGAGTTCAGTCAATTCGGCATTGGTAGAAGTCCAAATATCAATCACCTGATTATAACGCTCGTTATTAGTAATAAGACCCATATTGTAGTTCGCAACAATATTGTCTATTTCTTTTTGAGCGCCATCAATCATTCCCTGCTTTTCACCAGGAATAATGATATCCCCTAAACTAAAGGAAAGACCACCTTTAAAGGCGAAGTTGAATCCTAAGGTTTTGATTTCATCGAGAAATTGAGCTGTTCTCGGGACAGATGTTACTTTAAGAATGTCACCGATAATATCTCTCAGGGATTTTTTTGTCAACAATTGATTGATATAACCAGCTTCTTGAGGTACCTTTTCATTGAAAAGTACGCGCCCTGTTGACGTTTGAACGATTTGAGGCACTAATTCACCCGCCGCATTAAAGTCCATTGTACGCACTTTAATTTGAGCATTTAAATCAAGCTTTTTCTCATTATATGCAATAACGACCTCCTCTGGGGAATAGAAAGTCAGCCCTTCTCCTTTAACCACCAGGTCTCCTTCAGATTTCATGATTTTGGTCATATAATAAAGCCCTAAAACCATGTCTTGAGAAGGCACTGCCACGGGAGATCCGTTTGCCGGATTCAAGATATTGTGCGAAGCCAGCATCAACAACTGAGCTTCTAATATTGCCTCAGGACCCAAAGGTAAGTGAACAGCCATCTGATCGCCATCGAAATCGGCATTAAAGGCAGTACATACGAGTGGGTGCAATTGAATCGCTTTTCCTTCAATCAATTTAGGCTGAAAAGCCTGAATCCCAAGTCTGTGCAAGGTAGGAGCGCGATTTAAAAGAACTGGATGTCCTTTCAAAACATTTTCCAAAATATCCCAAACTACAGGCTCTTTTTTATCTATAATCTTCTTGGCAGACTTTACAGTTTTTACAATACCACGTTCAATCAGTTTTCTGATAATGAATGGCTTATAAAGCTCTGCTGCCATATTTTTTGGCAATCCACATTCAAACAATTTCAATTCTGGTCCTACAACAATCACCGACCGTGCAGAATAGTCAACACGCTTTCCGAGTAAGTTTTGACGGAAACGACCTTGTTTTCCTTTCAAAGAATCTGACAATGACTTCAATGGACGGTTAGAATCAGTCTTAACTGCTGATGCCTTGCGAGTATTATCAAACAGGGAATCTACAGACTCTTGTAACATGCGTTTTTCATTTCTCAAAATCACCTCCGGTGCTTTGATTTCAACCAATCGTTTCAATCGATTGTTACGTATGATTACTCGTCGGTATAAGTCATTTAAATCAGAAGTAGCAAAACGACCACCATCTAAAGGCACCAAAGGACGTAATTCCGGTGGAATAACTGGAATAGTTTTTAAAATCATCCATTCTGGACGATTTTCTCTATTTTCTTTAGACTCTCTAAAGGCCTCAACAACTTGAAGTCTTTTCAATGCTTCAGTCTTTCTTTGCTTTGAGGTCTCATTGTTAGCCTTGTGACGCAATTCGTAAGACAATTCATCAAGATCGATACGTGACAGAAGTTCAATTAGGCACTCTGCTCCCATTTTAGCGATAAACTTATCTGGGTCAGAATCATCCATATATTGCTGTTCTACAGGCAAAGTTTCCATAATTGTCAAATATTCTTCCTCAGTAAGGAAGTCCATTTTCTCTACAGATTCACCTTCAGCATTTTTTGCTATACCCGGTTGAATTACGACATATCGCTCGTAATATATGATCATGTCCAATTTCTTAGACGGCAAACCAAGGAGGTAGCCTATTTTATTGGGTAAGGAACGGAAATACCAAATGTGGGCCACAGGCACCACCAAGTTGATATGACCTACACGGTCACGTCTTACTTTCTTTTCAGTAACCTCGACGCCACAACGATCGCAAACGATGCCGCGGTATCTTATTCTTTTGTACTTACCGCAGGCACATTCAAAGTCCTTAACAGGACCAAAAATTCTCTCGCAAAACAAACCATCTCTTTCAGGTTTGTGAGTCCGATAATTGATGGTTTCTGGCTTAAGTACTTCGCCTCTGGATTCAGCTAGGATTGCCTCCGGAGAGGATAGGCCTATTGAAATTTTATTGAACTTCTTGACAGTGTTAATATCTTGTTGTCTTGACATGAGTTATATATAAAACTGTTGTGTTATTATTCTTCTAATCTGATATCCAAGCTTAAGCCCTTCAATTCGTGCATCAATACGTTAAACGATTCTGGCAATCCAGGTTCTGGCATGGCTTCGCCTTTAACAATCGCTTCGTAAGTTTTAGCCCGACCAACGACATCATCGGACTTTACCGTCAAAATTTCACGGAGTGTGCTCGAAGCTCCGTAAGCTTCAAGTGCCCAAACTTCCATCTCTCCGAAACGTTGACCACCAAACTGGGCCTTACCACCAAGTGGTTGCTGTGTTATCAACGAGTAAGGTCCAATGGAACGTGCATGCATCTTATCATCGACCATATGGCCAAGTTTCAGCATATAGATCACACCAACTGTTGCAGGTTGATCGAATCTTTCACCCGTTCCACCATCATACAAATAGGTATGACCATATCGCGGCACATTGGCAGAGTCAGTGATTTCATTGATTTGATCAATAGTAGCTCCATCAAAAATTGGAGTAGCATAAGTGCGCCCCAAATTCTGTCCAGCCCAACCTAATACGGTTTCATAAATCTGACCAATATTCATTCGAGAAGGCACCCCTAGTGGGTTGAGAACTATATCAACCGGTGTTCCATCTTCCAAGAAAGGCATATCTTCAGGTCGGACGATACGTGCAACAATACCTTTGTTACCGTGACGCCCTGCCATCTTATCGCCTACTTTCAGTTTTCGTTTTTTAGCGATATAAACCTTCGCCAATTTGATGATACCTGCTGGCAATTCGTCACCAACGGCTATGGTAAACTTCTCGCGACGTAAAGCCCCTTGAAGATCGTTTTCTTTGATTTTATAATTGTGAATCAAATCGGCGATCAAACGGTTGGTTTCGTCAGTAGTAGTCCACTTTCCAGCCACTAAGTGAGCATAATCGTCCACAGCGTTCAACATTTTAAGAGTAAATTTCTTTCCTTTAGGAAACAATTCCTCTCCCAAATCATTGTACACTCCTTGAGCAGTTTTTCCACCTACTATGGCAAATAACTTCTCTACTAAAACACTTTTAAGT
Organism: Flavobacteriaceae bacterium; assembly: GCA_030835825.1. Classification (GTDB taxonomy): domain Bacteria; phylum Bacteroidota; class Bacteroidia; order Flavobacteriales; family Flavobacteriaceae; genus JALRKI01. The sequence goes on along the minus strand of JAURRA010000002.1, from coordinate 7,431 downwards.
TCGTCAAATTTAGCGTCATAAGTTATTTCTAAGGCTGCAATATCCTCTTTATCCTGGGCTCTTTTGCGCTTGTCTTTAACAGCTCTAGCAAACAGCTTCTTGTCAATTACAACACCATTTAATGATGGCGAAGCTTTAAGTGAAGCGTCTTTGACGTCACCAGCCTTATCACCAAAAATGGCGCGTAATAATTTTTCCTCTGGAGTAGGATCGCTTTCACCTTTAGGAGTGATTTTACCAATTAGAATATCTCCTGGTTTGATTTCAGAACCGATACGAATCATCCCATTCTCATCCAAGTCTTTGGTTGCTTCTTCAGAAACATTGGGGATATCGTTGGTCAATTCCTCATTACCAAGTTTGGTGTCGCGAACATCTAAGGAGTATTCATCGATATGAACAGAAGTGAAAATATCATCACGAACAACCTTCTCAGAGATTACAATAGCGTCCTCAAAATTGTAACCTTTCCATGGCATGAAAGCCACTTTCATGTTACGACCTAAGGCAAGTTCTCCCTTTTGAGTGGCGTAGCCCTCACAAAGTACTTGACCCAACTCAACACGGTCACCTTTTTTGACAATTGGTTTCAAGTTAATGGATGTCCCTTGATTGGTTTTTCTAAACTTAATCAGAGGATATGTTTTGGTATCAGAATCAAAACTTACCAGGTTTTGCTCTTCAGTGCGGTCATAACGGATTGTAATTTTATCGGCATCGACATACTCGATCACCCCGGCGCCTTCCGCGTTAATTAAAACTCGAGAATCTTTAGCAACTTGACGCTCAAGACCAGTTCCTACAATAGGTGCTTCGGGACGTAACAAAGGTACAGCCTGACGCATCATGTTGGATCCCATCAATGCACGGTTTGCATCATCATGTTCCAAGAAAGGTATCAATGATGCTGAAATAGATGCAATTTGATTTGGTGCAACATCAGTGAAGTGAATGTCTGATGGTGAAACCACTGGGTAATCTGCTTCTAAACGAGCTGTTACCTTTTCGTCAATTATAGCGCCTTTATCATCAACGGGGATATTGGCTTGTGTAATTAGTTTGTCTTCTTCCTCTTCTGCTGAAAGATAAACTGGTTCACCAGCGATATCGATGATGCCATTCTCAACCTTTCGGTATGGGGTTTCAATGAAGCCCATTGAGTTGACTTTTGCAAAAACACTCAATGATGAAATTAGTCCAATATTTGGACCTTCAGGTGTTTCGATTGGACACAAACGGCCATAGTGTGTATAATGAACATCACGAACCTCGAATCCAGCACGCTCTCTTGACAAACCGCCTGGACCTAAGGCCGACAGACGGCGCTTGTGAGTCAATTCTGCTAATGGATTGGTTTGATCCATGAACTGAGACAATTGGTTGGTACCAAAAAATGAATTGATTACAGAAGACAAAGTCTTTGCATTGATCAAATCAATTGGCGTGAATACTTCGTTATCTCTAACATTCATGCGCTCGCGGATAGTACGAGCCATTCTTGATAGTCCGACACCAAATTGCTGAGATAATTGCTCACCAACCGTTCGAACGCGTCTATTAGACAAGTGATCGATATCATCGATTTCGGCCTTAGAGTTAATTAGCTCTATCAGATATTTCACGATGGTAATAATATCTTCCTTAGTCAAGACCTGCTTGTCCATGCCGATATCTAGTCCCAATTTTTTATTCATTCTATATCGGCCAACCTCTCCCAGGTTATATCGTTGGTCGCTAAAGAATAATTTATCAATGATACCACGGGCTGTCTCCTCATCTGGCGGTTCGGCGTTACGCAACTGACGGTAAATGTGTTCAACAGCTTCCTTTTCCGAATTGGTTGGATCTTTATGAAGGGTATTGTGAATGATGGCGTAGTCAGCAGAAAGCGATTCTTCCTTATGAAGCAGGATGGTCTTAACATCAGCTTCTAATATTTCTTCAATATTTTCCTTCTCAAGAATTGTATCGCGATCTAAAACTATACTATTTCTTTCAATCGATACTACTTCACCCGTATCTTCATCAACAAAGTCTTCATGCCAAGTATTAAGAACTCTTGCGGCCAATTGGCGACCAAGCACTTTTTTCAAGCCGGCTTTGGAAACTTTGATTTCTTCAGCCAGGTCAAATATTTCTAAAATATCCTTATCTCTCTCAAAACCAATGGCTCTGAATAAAGTTGTTACTGGTAATTTTTTCTTACGATCAATGTAGGCATACATCACCGAATTAATATCCGTTGCAAACTCAATCCAAGAACCTTTAAAAGGAATAATTCTTGCCGAGTACAATTTTGTTCCATTGGCGTGAAATGACTGTCCAAAGAACACCCCAGGTGAACGGTGTAATTGAGAAACCACAACGCGTTCTGCACCATTAATAACAAAAGTACCACTAGGAGTCATGTATGGAATAGTACCTAAATAAACATCTTGAACGATAGTTTCAAAATCTTCGTGTTCGGCATCCGTACAAAAAAGTTTTAATCGCGCCTTGAGGGGCACGCTATAGGTTAACCCGCGCTCTATACACTCCTCAATGGAGTATCTCGGTGGGTCGATAAAATAATCCAAGAATTCCAACACGAACTGGTTGCGCGTATCAGAAATAGGAAAGTTCTCCATGAAGGTATTAAATAAGCCTTCGTGGGCACGTTCATCGGATTTGGTCTCCAATTGAAAAAAGTCTTGAAAAGACTTGATTTGAATATCCAGAAAGTCCGGATAAGCAGTTTTATTGACGATTGAGGAAAAGTTGATTCTTTCTGTTTGTTGTGCTTGCATCGACGGACGAAAATTTAATTTTCACTTATAGAAAAAGTGTATGAAGTTATTTCATACACAAAAAGGCTTAGGCCTGGACGATCCAGGCCTAAACCAATGTGTTAAGGAATTGAATTACTTCAATTCAACTTCAGCGCCAGCTTCTTCTAGAGAAGTCTTAAGCCCTTCAGCCTCATCTTTAGAAACGCCTTCTTTGATTGCGCTTGGTGCGTTATCTACTAATTCTTTAGCTTCTTTCAAGCCAAGACCAGTAAGTTCTTTCACCAATTTAACGACTGCCAATTTTGAAGCACCAGCGGCTTTCAATACAACGTCGAATTCAGACTTCTCTTCAGCAGCAGCTTCGCCACCACCAGATCCGCCAGCAGCAACTGCAACAGCTGCAGCCGCAGGTTCGATACCGTATTCATCTTTCAAAATTGTAGCTAACTCATTAACTTCTTTTACTGTAAGGTTAACTAATTGTTCTGCAAAATCTTTTAAATCTGCCATTGTTTTATGTTTTAAAATAATATTTGTTTTGTTATTAAAATTATGCCTCTCTTTCAGAAAGGGTTTTTACAATTCCTGCTAATTTGCCGCCACTCGACTGAAGCGCCGAAACAACATTTTTAGCTGGTGATTGCAACAGTGTAATGATTTCACCGAGTAACTCGTCTTTCGACTTGATACTTACTAGTGAATCCAACAGTTCGTCGCCGACATATACTGCTTCTTCTATAAAGGCACCCTTCAAAAGTGGACGTTCGTTATTTTTTCTAAACGCCTTAATCACCTTTGCAGGACCATTACCAGTTTCAGAATACATGATCGATGTATTGCCTTTCAAGGTAGAGGGCAATCCACCAAAATCCTTATCCGAAGCTTCCATCGCCTTTTCAAGCAGGGTGTTTTTAACTACAGCCAATTTGATATTAGCCTTAAAACACGCTCTGCGAAGGGCGGTAGTAGTTGCAGCATTTAAACCAGAAATGTCCGCCAAATAGATATTTGGACATTCCGATAGTTCGGCAGTCAACGTTTCAATTACTTTAGATTTTTCTTCTCTTGTCATCGTAAATATTTAAACTGCTTAGAACGATTTTGAATCAACGGCTACACCTGGGCTCATTGTGCTTGACATAAAAATGCTTTTCACATAAGTGCCTTTAGCTGTAGACGGCTTCATCTTTACCAGAGTTGAAATTAACTCCTTGGCGTTCTCTTCTATCATCTTTGGTTCAAAGGATACTTTAGCAATGGAGGCGTGAACGATACCAGTTTTATCGACTTTAAAGTCAATTTTACCAGCTTTCACGTCAGCCACAGCTTTACCCACGTCCATGGTTACCGTACCTGTCTTTGGATTAGGCATCAAACCTCTTGGTCCTAAAACCCGGCCTAATGGTCCCAATTTACCCATAACACTTGGCATGGTCACAATGACGTCGACATCTGTCCAACCCGACTTGATTTTTTCAAGATATTCGTCAAGACCAACATAGTCGGCACCTGCAGCCGTTACTTCGGCTTCCTTATCTGGGGTAACTAGAGCGAGAACTTTTACGTCCTTTCCAGTTCCGTGGGGAAGCGTAACAACACCGCGTACCATTTGATTGGCTTTACGAGGATCTACACCAAGGCGAATCGCCAAATCTACGGAGGCGTCAAACTTGGTGAAAGATATGTCTTTCATAAGTTTGGATGCGTCTGCTAAACTATAGGAGATGTTCTTATCGAACTTGCTCACTACTTCTTTTTGCTTTTTTGTCAATTTTGCCATTAGAATTTATTTAGGTTCTGCTCCTCCTTTGACTGTAATCCCCATTGAGCGGGCCGTTCCTGCCACCATTTTCATGGCTGAATCGACGGTAAATGCATTTAAATCTTGCATTTTATCCTCTGCAATAGCACGTACCTGATCCCATGTGATTTTAGCAACTTTGGCTCGATTAGGCTCACCTGAACCCTTTTTCACCTTAGATGCTTCTAAAATCTGGACAGCAGCAGGTGCTGTTTTGATTACAAATTCAAAAGATTTGTCTTTATACACTGAAATAACCACAGGCACAATTTTGCCTTGCTTGTCTTGAGTTCTTGCGTTAAATTGCTTACAGAACTCCATGATGTTCACACCAGCGGCACCCAATGCAGGTCCTACCGGTGGTGAGGGATTGGCTGCGCCACCTCTTACTTGTAACTTGACTAATTTGCTTAGCTCTTTTGCCATTTACATACAATTGTGATCGGTCATCAGTTGGAAGCTTGACAACAAATCGGTTAGGTGTAACAATTATATTTTTTCAACTTGCATGAAGCTAAGCTCTAGTGGTGTTTTACGACCAAAGATTTTAACCATCACTTCAAGTTTTCTCTTATCTTCATTTATATTTTCGATTGTACCATCAAAACCATTGAATGGACCATCGATTACTTTAACGGTTTCACCAGTAACGAATGGGATAACCAAATTAGGATCATCTTTTATCGCTAACTCATCAACCTTACCAAGCATTCTGTTCACTTCGGATGCTCTCAATGGTACAGGCTCGCCCCCCTTTGTCTCACCAAGGAAACCAATCACATTGGTAACAGACTTAATGATGTGAGGTATTTCACCACTTAAATTTGCCTGAATCATTATATAACCAGGGAAATATACCTTATCCTTTTGAACCTTCTTACCCTTACGAATTTGAATTACCTTTTCTGTTGGGACTAAAATTTGTTCAACATAATCTTGTAAACCCATCCGTGAAATCTCAGACTCGATATAAGCTTTAATCTTATTTTCTTGTCCACTTACTGCACGAACAACATACCATTTTTTATCAACTACTGTAGCCATCCTAATTTGTTATTTTAAAAATGCAAAATAAGATGATATCACCCCGTTAAAAGCTGTATCCACAGCCCAAATAATCAATGCAAAAACCACAGAGAAGGTTGCCACCAAAACCGTCAAATTCCAAGCGTTATCCCGGCTTGGCCAGCTAACGTTGGATTTAAGTTCTTCAAATGATGCTTTTATATATTCAATCATTGTAAATCTACTAAAATTATCACCATTGTTGGTGTTCTGTCTCCATTGCTTTGCACGGGTTGAGAGACTCGAACTCCCGACACCTGGTTTTGGAGACCAGTGCTCTACCAACTGAGCTAAACCCGTAAACACAAGCCAAGGTATCCCGAAAAACGAGATACCTTTTGGCTGCATTTAAGAAATTGCTTAATCTAAAATCTCAGTTACTTGACCAGCACCTACTGTACGTCCTCCTTCGCGAATCGCAAAACGCAAACCTACTGTCATAGCAATTGGCTGAATCAAATCAACGTGGATAGTTAAGTTGTCACCTGGCATAACCATTTCAACTCCTGCTGGAAGTGCAATATTTCCAGTTACATCTGTAGTTCTTACATAGAACTGTGGACGGTAGTTGTTATGGAATGGTGTGTGACGACCACCTTCTTCTTTTTTCAAAATATAAACCTCAGCCTTGAACTTAGCATGTGGCTTAACTGAACCAGGCTTAACGATAACCATACCTCTTCGAATATCTGTCTTTTCAATACCTCTTAAAAGGATACCAACGTTATCTCCTGCTTCACCACGATCCAAGATTTTGCGGAACATCTCAACTCCTGTGATGGTTGAAGACAATTTTTCAGCGCCCATTCCGATTATATCTACAGCATCACCAGTGTTGGCTACTCCTGTTTCGATACGTCCTGTTGCAACTGTTCCACGACCTGTGATTGAAAATACATCCTCGATTGGCATTAAGAAATCTTTATCAACATCTCTTTTTGGTAATTCAATCCAAGTGTCAACTGCTTCCATCAATTCCATTACTGTATCAACCCATTTTTGCTCTCCGTTCAGAGCACCAAGAGCGGAACCAGAAATTACAGGACCGTTATCACCGTCGTATTCGTAGAAGTTCAACAAATCGCGAACTTCCATTTCAACCAATTCTAATAATTCTTCATCATCCACCATATCTACTTTATTCAAGAAGACAACCATACGTGGAATACCAACTTGACGACCAAGAAGGATGTGCTCACGAGTTTGTGGCATAGGACCATCTGTTGCAGCTACAACCAAAATAGCGCCATCCATCTGAGCAGCACCTGTAACCATGTTTTTTACGTAATCCGCGTGACCTGGACAGTCAACGTGTGCGTAATGACGATTTACTGTTGTGTATTCTACGTGAGACGTATTGATAGTAATACCACGTTCTTTCTCTTCTGGCGCATTATCGATTGTATCGAAATCTCGCTTTTCAGACAAACCTGCGTTTGCTAAGACAGATGTGATAGCTGCAGTAAGTGTTGTTTTTCCGTGATCGACGTGTCCAATAGTTCCAATGTTTAAGTGGGGTTTAGACCGATCAAAAGTTGCCTTTGCCATGATTTAAAATTTAAGCTTAGTGTTATCTAAATTAATATTAATGTTAAAAAAAATTACTTTCAAAAATGAGCCAATGACGGGATTTGAACCCGTGACCTCTTCCTTACCAAGGAAACGCTCTACCCCTGAGCTACACCGGCAAAAATTGAGAGCGGGAGACCGGGTTCGAACCGGCGACATTCAGCTTGGAAGGCTGACGCTCTACCAACTGAGCTACTCCCGCAATTAGTTTAATACCAGACGCGCTAG
>JAURRA010000014.1 GCA_030835825.1 Flavobacteriaceae bacterium | reverse complement strand
CTGATATAACGGCACTTGGTCCCGGATTACCAAAGCCAGTCACTTCCCAAATTTGATCGCCTGCCAGGCTGTAAGCTGTCCATTTGTTCAAATTCGAACTAGAAAAGGTATCGACAAACTAATACTCTCTGAACCTTTTTTAAAGCAAGATTATAGCAGTTATCGCTATTATCGGTCAGGGATTTTTAACGAACGGTTTTTAGTCACTCCAAACGGCCCTTACAAGGGTTATCCGTTTCGCAGTTTTAACGCCTCGGGATTTACAGGTGGATTTAGCGATCACTTTCCAGCGTATATTTATGTGATTAGAGAAAGGCTCTAGGACAGCCAAGCGTCCCAGGGTATTCTGGAAAGAAGCAGTATTAGGCCTAAACCGTATCCAAGAGCAATAACTCCAAATTTAGACTTAGACAAACGTTTCTTTTTGTGCTTGGAATAGGCAATAGTAATAACCGCAAGGGCCAAGATATTGATAAACGGGTGTTCTACCAGATACAAACGGGCAACAGAATCTTTCATGACGCCAGCAATGCCCAACTGCGACCAAAGTCCCGATAGTGGAGATAGGGCATACAGGAGTAGGCCTATCAACAACTGTAAGTGCGATACAATTAACCCAAATAGGGCCAAACGAAAATTTTTGGCCTCAAAAGCCTTGCCCTGAAAATAGGCCACTACTGAAGTCAAAATTGCAAGGGTAAGAACTAAAAGTACCAAATAGGCCCAATAGGAGTGAATGTTTTGAAGAATAGGATACATCTGTCAGGTTTTAAGTGTTGTGAGTAAAAGTACTAAATATTAGGCATAAAAAAACCCCTCCAGCAGGAGGGGTTTTGATAAAGAAAAAGTCGATTACTAGAAGCTGTATTTAACACTAGCGTTCCAAGTAGTTCCAAATCCGAACCACACAAAGTTACGAACGTCAACACCTTGATAGGTGACTGAAGTTGCGTCAGCGTGAATATTAGAGTTAGACTCTGCAATATACTCTGTGTTGAACAAGTTGTTTACATTCAAACGAGCAGAAGCACTATTGCCAAATAAGTTGAAACGGTAAGACGCTCCTAAGTCAAACAAATTGTAAGAAGGCAGTTTCAAAGCACCTTGGTTATCTGGATCTGTGAAGTCAGAATCAGTGATGCTGTAGTCAGCATATAATTCATCGGCACTTCTCCATGACAAATCAAAGCCAAATGCTCCCATTCTATAGTCTGCTTGCAAGTATGAAGTAAACTGAGCAGCATCACCAACTTTAGCATCTTTAGTATAAAGAGTTCCCTCACCAATTTGGTTTTGGTTTTCATCAAACAAAGTTGCTGTAAAATCGTTAGTGTATTTCCAGTCTCCAACTGATAACATTCCTTTGAACGACAAGTTCGAAGAAGCGCGGTAAGTAGTTTCAATTTCTAAACCATTATGCTGTGCATCAATATCTCTAAACTGAGCAGTACCTTGATCTCCAGCGCCGTTAGTGAAGCTTCTTGAGACGGCTCTGTTACCCCAGTTTGTTGCGTATAAATTCAAGTCAAAAGTAAAGGCACCGTTAGAGAAGCCATAACCTAACTCATAAGAAGTAATCTGCTCATTTTGGTAGTCCTGACTGACATCGTTAGCATAATTTGGAAATATCACATCAAAGTTCGGTTGACGACTGATATAACCTGCATTAAAAAATACATTGCTGTTTTCGTTAAGGTTGTAGTTGGCACCACCTTTTAGGTATCCGCCAGATACATTTTCCTTATCACTCAAGACATGACCTGGTTGATCGAAGAAATCTTCTCTTTGGAACGATTGGTTAGAAACACCCGCTTGAAGAACAGCGGTGAAAGTATCGCCTTCGCTGTATTCCATCAAGCCGTTAAAACCATACCAGCCAACATACCCTACATTGTAGAAGTCAATTTTTGGACCGTTCAGTCCAGTATTGTTAAATGGTGAAGCTTCAATTGTAGAAGTGATGATTTGTCCAGCACTATTTTTGTTACCAGTTGAATAGTAGCCATCAAGACCTAATAAATCATTCAATGCACGGTAGTGATAACCAGTATATTTACGCAAATCAACTCCTAGGCTATAACGCATTTTACCTGCTTTGATGTCCAAGTTAGAGATAGCTCCAATCCAGTTATGTGAATTCATAGAAGCTCTACGAACGAGAACTGCGCGGTTTACACCATCATCTCTATATCCATTTGAACCAATCAATTGTCCTTCATAGCCACTGATTGATCCTGTATAAGGATCAGTAGTTTGTTGGTTTACAGCAACTACAGCATCAAAGTTAATGGTGCCATCGGCGTTTCTTGGACCTCTTCCATCTTCCAACCAATGCTCGGTCAAATCTTTATTGTATGGTAAAATATCAATATCGGCATTTCTGAAGTTGTTTCCTCTTGGGCCTGTTCCTCCTCCACGACCAGCTGATCCATAAAAAGAGGTGCTCAAAGTAACGTTTTCAGAGATGTTATAATCCCAGTTTAAAGTAGCTAGTGGCTTGTTATAGAAGTTTCTTCTCATTGAATACTCTTCTCCATTTAAAGTACCACCATTAGTGTTCCACTTGACATCCACGCCATTGTCACCGAAGTTTTGGTAATCGCGAATAGATACCCACGCATCACGTTGGTGGTGCCACTGCCCTGCTCCTAGGAATGAAAAATTGAATTCATGCTTAGAGTCTTTAGGCGAGTAACCAATAGCTGCGAAGTAAGTCCAACCTTCTCCCTGAGTGTTGTACACATAACCATCACCTGACCATTTAGACAACAAGAAACTTGAAGACCAACCGTTGTCGTTAAGTCCTGTATTGTATGCTACAGTAGTTTTAGTGAACGCATCGTTACCCATCACCTGAGTTACCGAACCTCCTTTAGTTTTCTTCGCAGCTTTGGTAAAAATAGAAACGGTTCCACCAACTGAGGGAACCGCTAACTTAGATGCACCAATACCTCTTTGAATTTGAATCCCAGAGGCAACGTCTGTTAATCCTTGCCAATTAGACCAATATACCCATCCATTTTCCATATCATTAACAGGCTGACCATTAATCAAGAATGATGTATTACGTTGGTCAAAACCACGCAAGTTGATACGAGAATCTCCGTATCCACCACCTTGCTTAGTCACATATACTCCAGGAGTACTGCTCATGATTTCTGGAAATTCTTGGTTTCCAATTTTTGTCGCGATTTCAGTAGCTGAAATTGAAGATACAGCCACTGGTGTTTTCCTGTCAACAGCAACATCGACTACCCCAGTTACTACAACTTCGTCTAGTGAATTACTTGCCAAACTGACCGCACCTACGTTTGAAGACCCGTCAAAATTAACAGTCATTGGGCTGTAACCTACATAAGAAACCACCAATGACCCAGAGGTTGCATCTGTTGTAAGTGTAAATTGACCGTCAAAGTTGGTCACTGTTCCGTTAGTAGTGCCTTTCACTACTACAGTTGCACCGGGGAGTGGCGCATTCATTTCAGCATCATATACGGTACCAGTCACAGTAGTCTGTGCAGCGATACTAGTCGAAACAAATAATACCCCAAGAAAAAATAATTTTTTCATTTGATTTTTTGGTTTTTGTTAAACAGAGCAAAATTACTCAAAGTTCTACTTTAATCGTTAATCAAATGTTAATATTATTAACCGCCAATTGTTAATTATTTAAAAGTCATAAGTTTAAGTAATTTTTAGCAAGATGGATTTTGACTATTCCATTTATCAATTACACGAAGTATGGGCTGGGGAATTCAAAATCAAGCCAAGTTATTGTACAGTTAGCGCTTGTAGCGCTCCATCAATTGGGCTGTAGAAGCATCATGAGAGGATATGTTTAAATTCTCAAAATCAGATAGGACACTTGACGCCAATTGTTTACCCAATTCGACACCAAACTGGTCATAACTGTATATGTTCCAAACGACCCCTTGTACAAATATTTTATGCTCGTACAATGCAATGAGTTGACCTAAAGACCTTGGGCTCAATTTATCCAAGAGAAGGGTATTGGTGGGTCGGTTCCCTTCGAAAACTTTGAAGGGGGCGATATCCTGATTTAAATCTCCAGTATCCGAAGTGTTAGTCAAAACCTGCTCTTTGGTCTTGCCAACCATCAAGGCTTCGGTTTGGGCAAAAAAGTTAGCCATAAGTTTGTCCTGATGCTCCTGATTTTGATATAAACTTTCTTTAAAACCAATGAAATCGCAGGGAATCAAAGTGGTGCCTTGATGAAGGAGTTGAAAAAACGCGTGCTGTGAATTGGTTCCTGGTTCGCCCCAAACTACAGAAGATGTGCGGTACGTAACTGCCTTTCCATGGCGACCAATATACTTGCCATTGCTTTCCATTACAGCTTGTTGTAAATAGGTCGCAAATTGATTCAGATATTGAGAGTAAGGAATCACTCCCTCAGTCTGAACGTCATGGAAATTAATGTACCAAGTACTCAAGCAGGCTAAAATTACTGGCATATTATTTTCAAAGGAAGCCGTTCTAAAATGCTTGTCCATAGCGCCAGCACCTTCCAAGAGAGATTGGAAATGCTCATATCCGACGGCTAGAGCTATGCTTAACCCAACAGCGCTCCACAAGGAAAACCGACCTCCTACCCAATCATTCATGGGGAATATATTGTCGACTTCTATTCCAAAACCCGTTACTTTTTCAATATTAGTGGATACAGCAACAAAATGCTTTGACACTGCAGCCTCTGGGGCGGAATTCAAAAACCATTGTCTAACTGTTGTTGCATTGGTCAAAGTTTCCTGTGTGGTAAATGTTTTAGAAACGATGATAAACAGTGTAGTTTCTGGATCAAGGCCTTTAATAGTTTCAAATACGTGATCGCCGTCAACGTTAGAAATGAAATGCATCGTCAAATGATTGCGATAGAATCCCAAGGCATCGACGACCATGGCTGGACCCAAGTCCGAGCCCCCAATTCCAATATTGACAACATCGGTGAAAGCCTTTCCTGTGTAACCCGTGGATTGACCCGAAATGATTTGATCGGTAAACTTTTGGATTTTCAATTTAACAGCTTCAATTTCTGGAGCAATATTTTTCCCGTCAACTACAATAGGCTCCTCAGAGTCTGACCTCAAGGCGGTGTGCAACACTGCCCTTCCCTCGGTTTCATTGATGATATCGCCACTAAATTGTGCTTCAATCGCTTCCCCGAGTTTCACCTCCTCAAGAAGCCCAAGAAGCAAAGACTTGGTTTTGTCGTTGATCCAATTCTTTGAATAATCCAAGAACATCCCGTCCCATTCTAAAGAGAAAGTCTTTGCGCGCGAAGGATTTTGGATAAACTCTGTTTTTAAATTGAAATCACTCATCTCGGCGGCATGCGCCTCAAGTGCCTTCCAATTTAATGTCAGGCTTGGGTCAATTTTTGGTAATGACATAGTTATATTGTGTTTGATGCCAAAACAGCAGATTTTTCTCTTGGCATTGGAATATTATCTAAACGCTTTTTAAGAGGCGAAATAAAAGTTTTGTAATGTTCGATTAGGTTAGCAGGAACATTCTTCGATTTGGGCAATTTTTCTTTAAAAGGATCTACTTGGACACCATTTTTCCAAAAACGATAGCAAACATGTGGCCCACTAGTGTTACCAGTCATTCCAACGTAACCAATCACATCACCTTGCTTCACCACCTGACCTACATTGACATTACGCTTTTTCATGTGCAAGTATTGGGTGCTGTAAGTCCTGTTGTGTTTGATTTTTACATAATTTCCATTGCCGCCCGTATAACTCGATTTTTCTACAATGCCGTCGGCAGTGGCCAAAATTTCTGAGCCCATAGGCGCAGCAAAATCTGTCCCTTTATGCGGGCGAACCTTATTGCCATACAAAGCAATTCGCCTGCTCAGATTATATCGAGACGAAATACTACTAAATTGAACTGGAGAAGTTAGAAAAGTGCGCTGCAAACTTCCAGCTTCCTCATCAAAATAAGTTGTACTAAACTCCGCCCGAGGGACTCCATCGTAATTGAAAGCATAAAATTCGCGACCGCGGTGTTTAAAAAGGGCTGCTTGTATTTTATCGATGCCTCCGTAGACAGAATCGTCAATCATGCGCTGGTCGTAAATGATTTTAAACTCGTCTCCTTCATATAATCTAAAGAAGTCGATGGTCCAGGCATAGATGTCAGACATATCATTGATCAACTGATAAGGCAGTCCCAGTCCGTCCATGGTCTCCGACAGGCTGCTGCTGATGACTCCAGCTGCTACTTTGGTTTCAATCGTAATCTGGCGCTGCTCGACGTAGGGGGCATTTTCATCATCCAATTGAATCACTACATATTCTAACTTATTGGGCTGATAAATAAAACATTGTGGTTCCTGAAGGGAATCGTTGGTGCGCAACAATGTAAAAGGTTTACCAACACCAATTCTACTAAGGTCGTAAGTCTCTTTAGTTTTTTCTACAATGTTGTAAATATCGGGATAGCTCATTTTATAACGTTCCAAAATACCTCCAAAGCTGTCTCCGCTCTTTACAGTATCATGAACCACATTATAGGCATTGATATTGAACCCAAACTCATATTGTGGCGTTAAAGTGGCATCGACTATTTCCTCATATACGTTGTGATCCTCAGAAGTATCAGACAATGATGAGGACAAAACAACCGAGAAGATTGCTAAAACTGCAATTAGAATTATATATTTTTTTGGAAAATTATCAAGCATCTACACCCCAGTTTTCAATTTCTTTATCGGTCCAAAGTTCAGGAAAAAATATGCGTTTTTGATATTTGGGATGCATATATTTTTGCCAATCGCTTCCTCCTGTTGCCTCGGCCGTTTTGCCTTGGCCTTCAATGTAGAACTTCGCCGTGTTATAATGGGCCATAACCCAAGTGATGTTTACTGTGCGATCATAATGCCTCATGGCATCCAACAATGTTTTATTTTGCCGCTCTTCTTCAGTCAGAGACTTGAAGCGTGTCCAAATATTTTTGGTATTGTAGGCACCCATAAAGTCTAATAGGTCGTTTTTGTATTGGTCTTCAAAATTTTTGAGAAGAATGCTTTTCTTCCCCGTTTTAAAGTCCTTACCTGCAGCCTGCCAATACATATGCTCAAAAGCATACTCATAGGGTGTATTTCGATCGATTGTCGATCTAAAACGCAAATCTATCAAATTGATCAACTCCGTTGACGCCAGTTCAATATACCGGTATTGAACACTCTGAAATCCACTGGCTGGGGTCAAGGTGTGCCGAAATTGTTCGTATTGTTTTGGGTCCATACCATCTTTCATAATAGTAAAAGAGGTGGTTAGCATGTCAAAATATCGGCTGGCTCTAGAGAGTTTTTCCTGGAAGACAAGACCTGTGAGTTCCTTCATTTCTGCTAATTGCTGTATTTCCCATAGAATCAATTTGAAAAGCAATTCGTTGATTTGATGATAGGTTATAAATACCAATTCATCGGGGAAAACGGTGCGTTGAGTTTGCAAATTTAGCAACACATCGGTTTGAATATAATCCCAATAAGTGAGCAATTTGGCATGCTGTAATCCTTCTAAAAAAGGTTCAGCATCGCGGTCTACGGCTTTGAATTTGGCATCCAGCCCTTTCAATAGTTCCTCTCTTCTTTTGGTATCTGACATTTTAGAATACTACTTCAAATGAATGTTTTAGCCCTTTGAACGCAACCAAATCGGCGCGAACCGAGCCTACTCTCAAATCGGCTTTAACGCGTAGCGGAATCCTGTTTTTGTCTGCACTAACCCAAATGGTAATGCTTTCTTCGGCACGAAAAACACGATCGGCTTTTACTAATGGTCTAAATTTATAGGTTTTGACTGTTCCAAATTCTGTTTCTAAAGTTTCCTCCCCTAAATATCGTAACCTAAACTCTTCCCTTTCGTTGTCAAAAAATAAAGGTATATTCACCTCCATATTATCTTTAGGATCAATACCATCGTAGTAATTTCGCAAATAATAGTAGGCCGAAATCAGGTCTTGTGTCTTGGGAGCGATTTTGCTGGTATTGGTTTTTCCTGTTTCCTTATCCGTTAGTTTAGCCTCTAATTTTTGATGATCAAAATTGATTTCCACATCCTTTGTGTACCCACCTTCATCAATTTTTCTAATAAATTTATACGGCAATCCAGATACTTGGTCAACATAACTTTCATAAAGATCCTCTACTTTGAAAAACCACTTAATAGCTCCTGTTGTTACACCCTTGCCTACGATATGATAAACGGGCTTGTTGTTAAACATAGTTTCTTTCACAGATAAAGTAGCATCACCTGCCTTGAGCCAACCGCTGTAACTCATCTTAAACTTGAACCATTCTCCACCTTGGAAAACTTCAGACTGTGCCCCAGCCAATTGATTCAACAAAAAAGCAACTACTAAAACACATCTTCTCATTGACCTCTCCTTTTGCTCCAATTAATGCAAGAAGCATTCCAAAACAATTCGACCTGCTTATAATGTTCCACGCTGTGCTTGTTCTCGTTCAATCGATTCAAAAAGTGCCTTGAAATTGCCCGCTCCAAATCCTCGGGCTCCCATTCTTTGTATGATTTCAAAAAATAGAGTCGGTCGATCTTGAATGGGCTTTGTAAATATTTGTAGCAAATAACCCTCTTCATCGGCATCCACCAATACAGAAAGTTTTTGCAATTCTTTAATATCTTCTTTAATCATATGATTGTGCGCACCTAATCGCTCAGGTATAGCATCGTAATAGGACTGTGGTGGTGGTGGTAAAAATTCTACTCCTCTTTCTTGCAAAGCCTTAACCGTACTTAATATATCGTTGGTAGCAACAGCAATGTGTTGTACACCTGGCCCTTCATAAAAATCCAAATACTCTTCGATTTGTGATTTTTTCTTGCCTTTGGCTGGCTCATTGATAGGAAATTTTATTCGCCCATTGCCATTGCTCATCACTTTACTCATCAAGGCAGAGTATTCCGTATGAATTTGTTTGTCATCAAAACTCAAGAAATTGACAAATCCCATAACGTCTTCATACCACTTAACCCACTGATTCATTTCACCCCATCCCACATTACCTACCATATGATCGACATATTTCAGTCCTATAGGAGAAGGTCGATAGCTGGGGTTCCACGCGCGATAACCCGGCAAAAACAAACCCTTGTAATGGCGTCTTTCCACAAAAACATGTACTGTATCGCCATAGGTATGAATCCCAGCCCTAACTACGCTACCGTGCTCGTCGGATTCTTCCTGAGGCTCAAAAAATGATTTGGCTCCTCGAGACACTGTAGCCTCATAGGCTTGACGTGCATCTTCTACCCATAGGGCAATAACCTTGACACCGTCTCCATGTTTTTTTAAATGGGCTTGAATTGGTGAGTCGATTTTCAATGGTGTGGTTAAAACCAATCTAATTTTATCTTGCTGCAACACATAACTAGTTCGGTCCTTTGACCCTGTTTCTAAACCAGAATAAGCCAAAGGCTGAAATCCAAATGCTGTTTGATAATAATGAGCCGATTGTTTCGCATTACCAACGTACAATTCGACATAATCAGTTCCAAGAAGAGGTAAAAAATCCTCTGCCTCTTCAAATATTTTTTCTAATCCGTATTCAACGGGGCTAATACTTTTACTCATTTGATATTATTTTGATTCGGGTTCAAGCCACGATTGAAAATATGTTCCGTCCGAAATTTTCATTGCGGCTTCTGTTACTTGTAATGGTTTAAAGGTGTCGACCATAACCGCCAACTCGTCAGTCTTTGTTTGGCCAATACTTCGCTCCATGGCTCCTGGATGAGGCCCATGTGGAATTCCTGCTGGATGCAGTGAAATATGCCCTGGCCCAATATCGTTTCTACTCATGAAATCGCCATCTACATAATATAGGACTTCATCACTATCTATATTGCTATGATTGTAAGGGGCTGGTATGGCCTCTGGATGATAGTCATAAAGTCTTGGCACAAAACTGCAGACCACAAAAGCACTGGTCTCAAATGTTTGGTGTACTGGCGGAGGTTGGTGTACCCGACCAGTGATTGGCTCAAAATCGTGAATGGACAAGGCATATGGATAGTTAAAACCGTCGTAGCCAACCACATCGAAAGGATGCGTAGCATAGACCATATCGAACATCAGGCCACCTTTTTTCAACTTAATGGTGAATTCGCCAATTTCATCGTGGGTTTCTAGCTCATTTGGCTGTCTGATGTCTCTTTCACAGAAAGGCGAATGCTCTAATAATTGTCCAAACCAATTGCGATAGCGTTTTGGGGTGTATATGGGATGAAAAGACTCAACAATGAACAGCCTGTTGTCCGTGTTGTCAAAATCAATTTTGTAAATCATTCCTCTGGGAATAATCAGATAATCTCCATACTTAAAATTCAGATTCCCAAGTTGAGTTCTAAGCTTTCCCGAACCTTTATGAATGAATATCATTTCATCGGCATCGGTATTTTTATAAAAGTAATCCGAGGTGGTTTGTTGTGGGGCAGCCAAAACGATATGACAATCGCTATTGACTAAAATTGGTGTTCTACTCTCTAAATAATCTATGGCCGGCGGCACCTCAAAACCTTTCAGTCTCAGAGAGTGCATATTTACTTTTTTAGCAATTTTAGGTTGACAATCTATACCCTCTCCAATGTTTCTTACTTGAGTAGGACGATGAACGTGGTAGGAATTGGTCGACATTCCGTCAAAGCCAATGGTGCCAAAAAGTTGCTCATAGTAGTAGCCCCCTTTTGGGTTTTTAAAAATGGTATGTCGCTTTTGCGGAACCTCACCAAGTTTGTGATAAAATGGCATGTGTTTGATTTAAAGTTTTAGCGAATTTGAGGTCTAACAAATATCGCAAAAAAAAAGGGAAGTGTACAATTTTAAAACCAAAAACCGAAGTTTACCATCCACAGACTTTGATGAGCCTTTGGTTCGTAGGAATAGGTAAATTCAACTGGCCCGAGAAATGAGTCTAGGGCATAAATTGCTGCCAATCCTGTATGCGTCGGTGCGGTGGCCCATTGGCCTGAAGCCCACAGTCGGTCATCCACATGGCCTCCATTGACTAAAAACTTCAAATGATGCCTGTTGTATATGTTGTAATCTATGACAAATGTGGCCTTCACAAAGTCTTCACCAATAAGAGTTAAAGGACGGTAACCATAGAAAGGGATGTAATTGTTGATTTGACGGCGAACATTACCCCCGAGGCCAAAATTGAAAAACCCAATAGGATTCTGACCAATGGTAAATCCTCCTGAAGTACTCATGGTAGTGGCAACTTTATCGGACAATTGCCATGTTTTTCCAAAATAGCCATGAGTAGTCAAAAACGGCTCAAAATCCTGTGAATTGCTAGAGAGATACCAGTCTGCTTGGCCCTCAAACAAAAATCCTTTGGTTGGAAAAAACTTGCTGTCTAAGTTGTCAAACTTCAACATTCCTTTAAGACTGAGCAAATTATTATTAAAAAAGACTATCGGAGTATTATTGTCCAATTCTGAAATGGTTTGAGACGCAATTCGGAGTCTTTTATGTTCTGCTCCTATGGTAAGCATAAAGTCTTTGGGAAATAGTGTTTGAAGGTAAAAAGTATTTGAAAATTGATCCATGTCAATTAATATTGACCTTACGCCCTCCAGTATTTCGTAACCTGGAACGAAAGTATTTGGATCTACAGAGGATTGAAATCTGTCAAATCGGGCTCGGAGCCCAACGCTCCAATAAAACCCCTTGTCGATATAATATTCAAAATTATAACGCATATTTTCGCCTAATATCAAATCTAGGGACAGGACATCATTCTTTAAGAAAGCTTGTTTTTGTGTCAAATTGATTAAGGCAGCACTTTTAAAAAGCCGGTCGTAGTGGAGCCCTAGTTTGACCAATCTTGTGTTTTTACTTTCATCGGGAAAAAGCCATAAATCAAAGCCTTCGTCGCGAGCATGAAATTCATAATAAAGCCTTTCGAAATTATTGGTTGCCATCAAATTATTAACCCCTTGACCAAAATCGTCGAACGAAACAATTTTTGGTTCTTTCAATTTGATTTTTCCTAAGATATAATTACGAGGATATTTTTGATTGCCAAAAATGTCAATTTTCCGAATATCAACAGAATCTTTTGATTGAACGACTTTCTTGGGCTGATGTCGGGGGAATTGTTTTGCCACTTGCGACAATGCTATAAGGTGTTTATTGGCTTCCTGCTCACCTTTGAGTATAATAGCATCTGAGCTAGAAAAATCTATCACAGAATGATTTTGCACTTTTGGGCTGATGTAAAGATCTGTTTTAGGAATCAGACCTGACATTTGTTGATGGGTGCGGTAATTGCTGATTTGAGAAATTATAGCTGTTGCAGAATTCAGTTCATCTCGACTGGCTAGTTCATTTTGAACATCAACCCCAATAACTAAATCTACTCCCACGGCACGAAGAGCGTCGATGGGATAATTGCTGACAACCCCGCCATCGATATACAAGCGGCCATCGATATTCACTGGTTGCAGTAAAGTAGGGAACGCTGCACTGGCACTAATAGCTTGAGCCAGATTACCAGAATTGAGAACAACGCCTTCACCTGTTTCTATGTCTGTAGCTATGCAAAAAAAAGGAATAGGAAGCTGATCAAATGATTTGATATCACTTACATGAAATGTCATTTTGGTCAAGGTATTAAACACATTTTGACCTCTAGAAACAGACTCTGGCAATTGAATTTTAAAATTGGTAAAAGGCAAAGCAAGGGCATATCTCTCGTCGATTCCTCTCTCATAAAAGGTTTTAGACGCCCTTGGTAGTCGGTCATTTATAAGCACATCGAAATCGATCTGTTTTAAATAGGCCTCCAATTGCTTGCCCGAATAGCCAGAGGCGTACAATCCTCCAACCACCGCTCCCATACTTGTTCCAGCGATATAATCAATTTTAATTCCTAGGCTGTCAATGACCTTGAGAACGCCCACATGCGCCAAACCTTTGGCGCCTCCTCCACTCAGAACCAAGCCCAATTTTGGTGGCTCTTGTGCATGGAGTAGCATTGTACAAAAAAACAATAGGCCTAAACTAATTCGACTCATTTGATAGGGGGTTATAATGGTGATATACTCTCTCCGCTTTTGATGGACCAATTATCGGTTCAAGTTCGTCAATTTTAGCGTAAGAAACCCGTTTAGCAGACTTAAAATGCTTGAGTAAAATTTCTGCTGTTTTGGCCCCAATACCAGGGATTTCCCAAAGTGAAGTTTGAAGGGCTCCGCTAATTCGCTTACCCCTGTGGTGGGTTATACCGAACCTATGGGCCTCGTTTCTCAATTGTTGGATAATTTTCAACGACTCACTTTTTTTGTCCAAGTACAATGGAATAGGGTCCTTAGGGAAGTAAATTTCTTCTAATCTTTTAGCAATACCAATAATGGCCACCTTGCCGCGCAAATTTAAACGGTCCAAGCTTTTCAAACCAGCACTCAATTGACCCTTACCACCATCAACAATAATCAGTTGCGGAAGGCTTTGGTTTTCATCGATCAAGCGTTTGTATCTTCTGTACACCACCTCTTCCATTGATGCGAAATCATCGGGACCTTCAACCGTTTTGATATTGAAATGTCGGTAATCAGCCTTGCTGGGTTTGCCGTTTTTAAAAACCACACAAGCAGCGACAGGATTCGTTCCTTGGATATTGGAATTGTCAAAACATTCAATATGACGCGGCTCTTCTGAAAGACGCAGATCGGACTTCATCTGTGCCATAATGCGATCGGCGTGCCGATCTGGATCAACCATCTTAATTTGCTTAAAGCGTTCCATTCTGTAATATGCCGCATTGCGTCGAGACAAATCTACCAAGTGCTTTTTATCGCCAACTTGAGGGACGGTGATTTTTAGTTCCTCACCTAAATCTAAAAGAAAAGGCAGGTAAAGTTCATTGGAATCAAGGTCAAATCGATTGCGCAGTTCCACAATCGCAAGGGCCAATAAATCTTCATCTTTTTCGTCTAATTTCTTTTTCAATTCTAAGGTATGAGACCGAATAATCGCACCGAAAGAAACCTGTAAAAAATTGACAAAAGCATGAGTGGAATCGCTTACAATCGAGAATACATCAACATTCGAAATCTTAGGGTTGACAATCGTTGACTTGCTTTGATAGTTTTCGAGCGTATCCATTTTTTCTTTGATACGCTGTGCTTCTTCAAACTTCATTTCTTCGGAAAGACGCATCATTTCAGATTTAAAATTTTGCTGCGCTGCCCCAAAATTACCCTTCAAAATATCCGAAATAGCATTAATTTTCAATTGATACGACCCCTCAGACTCTCTGTTTTCGCAAGCACCTTTGCAATTGCCCAGGTGATATTCTAAGCACACCTTATATTTTTTGTCCTCTATCTTGGCTTCCGACAAATCGTAATTACAGGTTCTCAATCCATATAAATCCTTAATCAATCCCAGCAAAG
Organism: Flavobacteriaceae bacterium; assembly: GCA_030835825.1. Taxonomy (GTDB): domain Bacteria; phylum Bacteroidota; class Bacteroidia; order Flavobacteriales; family Flavobacteriaceae; genus JALRKI01. The sequence goes on along the minus strand of JAURRA010000014.1, from coordinate 13,943 downwards.
TATGCACTGTTTTGCCGCTAGTATAGGGACCGAAATATTTAGACCCGTCATTAATGAATCTTCTGGTCGAAAATACCCGTGGAAAGCGTTCTTTCTTGATACAAATCCAAGGATACGTTTTGTCGTCCTTAAGAAGCACATTGTAGCGCGGTCGATTTTCTTTGATAAGATTATTCTCGAGCAACAGAGCGTCCTTTTCTGAGGTCACTACAATATGAGACACTCTTGCAATTTTTCTGACTAAGGCCCTTGTTTTACCACTTTGCTGCTGTTTGGTAAAGTATGATCTAACTCTTTTTTTGATATTCTTAGCCTTGCCCACATAAATCAACTGATCTTCAGAATCAAAATACTGATATACCCCTGCCGATTCAGGAAGTGTTTTTAATTGTATTTCCAAGGGGTTTTGAGTCATTTTTCAAAGATAGCCGTTTTGTCCGAAAACTAAAGCGAGTGAACTGATTAGACCATTAGGAAATCACTTTTTTGATATGCAAATTTAACTATATTTGGCTCCTAATAAAGAGCACATGAAGTTAGTTATTCTGTCCCAAAACGAGCGCCTATATTCTACGCGAAGACTAGTAGAAGAAGCTGAAAAAAGGGGGCACTCCGCAGAAGTGATTGACCCTTTAAAGTGCGACCTGATCATTGAACAAGAACGTCCAGCCATTTATTATCGCGATCGATATCTAAACGATATTGATGCTGTAATTCCCCGGATTGGCACAAGTTTGACCTTCTATGGCTGCGCCGTAGTCCGACAATTTGAAATGATGGGGGTTTTTACCACAGTAAGGTCAGAGGCCATTATCAAGTCACGCGATAAATTGCGATCCCTTCAATTATTGACCAAAGCTGGTATTGGAATGCCAAAAACAGTTTTTACGAACTATTCCCGTGATGTGGAAGAAGTGATACAGCAAGTCGGTGGTACCCCAGTTATTATCAAATTATTGGAAGGCACGCAGGGTTTGGGTGTGGTATTGGCGGAGACTATCAATGCTGCCACCTCAGTTCTTGAGGCTTTCAACGGACTTGAAGCCCGAGTCATTGTTCAAGAGTTTATTAAAGAAGCAAACGGCGCCGACCTTCGGGCATTCATTGTTGATGGGCAAGTGGTAGGAGCAATGATTCGCCAGGGGAAACCAGGTGAGTTCAGATCCAATCTGCACAGAGGTGGCACAGCCAATTATGTCAAATTATCACCGGAAGAAATCCACTTAGCAGTTAAATCTGCACAGGCACTCAAACTTCCCATTTGTGGCGTCGATATTTTGAGATCCAACCGCGGTCCATTATTAATGGAAATCAACTCTTCTCCAGGGCTCGAAGGTATAGAAGCCGCATCCGAAAAGAATATTTCTAAAAGCATCATCACTTTCATTGAACGGAATTTGAAATGAACACCAAATCAAAGCGCTTTGTTCTGTTAGGTACTGAGATCGAGCCAGGCGATAACGTCGAACTCAATTTCAGTTTGGCCAAGTTACATTCCAGAACTGCAGTCAATGTCCCCATTTTAGTGAATAGATCCAAAAAACCAGGACCAACAGTACTTTTTACGGCTGGTGTCCATGGGGATGAAGTCAGTGGCGTTGCTATAATTAGAGAACTCATCGCAAGTAAAATTAACCACCCTCTCATTGGTACAGTTATCTGTATTCCGGTGATAAATATTTTTGGATTTCTAAATAAGTCTCGAAATTTTCCTGATGGGCGGGACCTTAACAGAGCTTTCCCAGGAAGCAATAAGGGATCTCTAGCTAGTCGGGTTGCTCATGAACTGGTGACAGGCTTTCTCCCCTTGGTCGATTATGTCGTTGACTTTCACACTGGTGGAGCAGACAGATTCAACGCTGCTCAAATTAGAATTAATCCCAACCGACCCGAATTAAAACCCTTGGCCCAATTGTTCGGCGCACCCTTTATTGTACACTCCAGATTGTTAGCCAAATCATTCCGAGCTTCCTGCCAAAAACAAGGTGTTCCCATGTTGTTATTTGAAGGAGGAAAATCAAATCATTTAGATCAAGAAATCATTGAACACGGCCTGTCAGGAGCTAAACGAGTGCTAGCGCATTTAAAAATGATACCTGCCAAATTACACCCTCCAACACCCAAACAAAGTTCGATTATAGTTGAAAAAAGTCACTGGATTAGAGCCAAACACTCAGGCATGTTTCAGGCCTGCATTCGACTTGGCGATTTAGTGGCAGAGGGAGATATTATTGGCGAAATAACGGACCCATTTGGAAAATTCAATCGCAAAATAAAATCCACTAATTCTGGTTATATTTTTAATATCAATGAAGCACCTCTGGTCTACAACGGTGATGCATTATTTCACATATCGACCAAATACAGTCATGAATAAGAAACAACTAAGAAGCACCTATAAGCAACGGCGCAAAGAGCTGAGCCGTGATCAGATTGATCGGTTGAGTTTGGCGATAACCAACCAATGCCTGAAGCTTCCTATCTGGGATCAAGAGTTGTTTCATGTGTTTTTGAGCATTCCTACAATGAATGAGGTCGATACAACATCGCTTATATCGGCTTTAATGGGTAAAAACAAGCGCATCGCAGTTCCAAAAATGATCCCAGAAACTCAGGACCTCAATCATTACGAATTGACCTCCGACACTCGTTTTTACACCAATGCCATAGGCATTGATGAACCAGATGGTGGTAGAGTAATAAACCCTGATGAGATTGATGTGGTCTTTGTTCCATTGCTTGCCTACGATCAAAAGGGACAGCGTGTAGGATACGGCAAGGGATATTATGATAGATTTTTATCTCAATGTCATGGCGAGGTAATTACCGTTGGATTGAGTTTTTTCGAGCCTGAAAATGCGATATCTGAAATTGAAGAAACAGATGTTTCTCTTCATTATGTAGTCAGCCCTAATCAGATTTTTAACTTTCGAGAAATCTAATTATCACCCGTTGGGCATTTTGAGATTGTTGTTACTCAACAAGTTTTGTTCGAATGATTTTGGGCGTTAAAAATCGATTCGAGAACTCCTATTAACATGTCATTTCACCGACAAAATGAAATTCACCAAAATACTCAGAAGGTAAGTTACTGCATGTTTTTGGCTTCAATGCTCAAAGTAGCGTGTGGCACTAATTTAAGGCGATCCTTATTGATCAGCTTGCCAGTCACGCGACAAACGCCATAGGTTTTATTCTCTATCCGTATCAAAGCGTTTTTCAAATCTCTGATAAATTTTTCTTGACGTATGGCCAGCTGTGAATTTGCTTCTTTACTCATCACAACACTTCCTTCTTCAAAGGCCTTGAATGTAGGTGATGTATCATCAGTTCCATTGTCTAAATCGTTCATATATGCACTTTTGATCAATTCTAAATCGTGTTGTGCTTTTTCAATTTTGTCTTGAATCAATTGTTTAAATTCTAACAAATCGGCATCTGAATATCTAACAGTGTTTTCTTGTGTCATATTCCTAATTTTTAAAAATATTTAATCTACTCAAAATATTGTCAAAAGACAATTCAATTCCTTGGTCAAGTACTGGCATAATCTCGATTACATCAGCCAGGGTTTCCTCTTTTATATATTGTCCAAATCCTTCAACGGCCAAATTGAGAACAGGATCAGCAGACAACTGAATAGAAATTCTATCGGTTACTTCATATCCCGAATCTTTTCTCAAATTTTGAATCCTATTGACCAGTTCCCTAGCCACGCCCTCATTTCTCAATTCGTCACTCACATGAAGATCGAGAGCCACAGTATTTTCGCCGTCGGAAGCAACCAGCCAACCCTCGATATCTTGAGAACTAATCTCAACATCAGAGCGATCTAAAGTAATATATTTTTCATTAACTGAGATGGGCAATTTACCATTTCGTTCAATTTCGCTAATAGCCTTTGAGTCCAAGGCTTGAATGGCGGCAGCTACTGCCTTCATATCTTGGCCAAAACGAGGCCCAAGGGTTTTGAAATTCGGCTTAATTTGCTTGACTAAAATATTTGAAGTTTCCGAAATTAGCTCAATTTCTTTGACATTAACTTCACTCTTAATCAATGCTGTTACCGCCAAAAGCTCAGTACGGTGTTGCTCATTCAGCACGGGAACCATAATTTTTTGCAATGGTTGGCGTACTTTTATTTTTTCTTTTGCTCTCAAGGATAAGGTCAAAGAAGCTATAGATTTAGCCAGTCCCATTTTGCTGTCCAATGCCTGATCTACCAATTTCGGGTTTGGACTCGGGAAGTCAGATAGGTGAACACTTTCGGCAGTGCTTTTGCTTGTTCCAGACATCAAATCTCTGTATAAATGATCCATATAAAATGGCGCAATAGGCGCACTTAGTTGAGCAATAGTAACCAAACAGGTGTGCAGGGTTTGGTAGGCCGATATTTTGTCTTCCTGATAATCACCTTTCCAAAAGCGTCTTCTGCTCAATCTAACGTACCAATTACTCAAAAAATCTTGAGTAAAGTCAGAGATAGCCCGAGCGGCTTTTGTTGGCTCGTAGTCCGAATAAAATTGATCTACCTCTGCGATCAAGGTTTGTAAAGCTGATAAAATCCAGCGATCCAATTCGGGGCGGTGAGTCATTTGGACTTCAGGCTCAGCATAGGTAAAACCGTCTACATTGGCGTAGAGGGTAAAAAAAGAATAGGTATTGTAGAGCGTTCCAAAGAATTTTCTTCTCACCTCTGTGATTCCATCGAGATCAAATTTAAGGTTATCCCAAGGATTAGCATTGCTGATCATATACCATCTGGTAGCGTCAGGCCCAAAGGTTTCGATGGTTTCGAATGGGTCAACTGCATTGCCTAATCGCTTGGACATTTTTCGTCCATTTTTATCGAGTACCAGACCATTTGAGACGACATTCTTGTAGGCCAATTGATCAAAAACCAAAGTTGCAATAGCGTGTAAAGTATAAAACCAACCTCTAGTTTGATCGACACCTTCGGCAATAAAATCGGCAGGAAATGCTTTGGAATCATCAATTTTATCCTTGTTCTCAAATGGATAATGCCATTGGGCGTAGGGCATTGCTCCAGAATCGAACCAAACATCGATCAAATCGGATTCCCGCCTCATGGGTTGGCCAGTTTCGGATGTCAGTATAATTTGATCTACAATGTTTTTATGGAGGTCTATTTTGGCGTAATTATCATCCGATTGGTCCCCTATCACAAACCCTTCGAAGGGCTGTTTTGACATATGACCAGAATGAACGGATCGCTCAATTTCTTGAATCAACTCCTCCACGGAACCCAGGCACTTTTCCTCCGAGCCATCCTCAGTTCTCCATATGGGCAAAGGAATCCCCCAGTATCTCGATCGTGATAAATTCCAATCATTGGCATTGGCTAACCAGTTCCCAAATCGGCCTTCACCTGTAGATTTAGGCTTCCAATTGATGGTATTATTGAGTTCAGTCATTCTCGACTTAACCGCTGTGGCCTTGATAAACCATGAGTCAAGAGGGTAATATAATATAGGCTTGTCGGTACGCCAGCAATTGGGATAACTATGCTTGTACTTTTCAACTTTGAAAGCCTTGTTTTCAGTTTTTAATTTAATGGCAATTGCAACGTCCACAGATTTTTCTGGGGCCTCACCAATAGGATAATAGTCATTTTTAACGTACTGGCCGGCAAAGTCAGTAACTTCTGGGCGAAAGCGGCCCTGCAAATCTACCAAAGGCACTAATTTGTCTTGGTTGTCTTTAACAAGCAAGGGAGGAATTTCAGGAATCGCTTGTTTAGCCACGAGAGCATCATCTGCACCAAAGGTTGGTGCCGTATGAACAATACCTGTGCCGTCCTCGGTAGTCACAAAATCTCCTAAAATAACTCGAAATGCATTTTGAGGATGGTTGTGCGGTTGGGCATAGGGCAACAATTGCTCATAACGGATGTCCACCAAGTCGGTTCCTAGAATTGAATTTTCTTTGACAAAAGGAATTTTCTTTGACTCTGGATTGTATCCCTCCAGAGTTGCAGCCATTTCGTACACTCCCGTAAATTGCTTGTGCACTAAAGCCTCGGCCAAGACCACTCGAATTGGCTCAAAGGTGTACTGATTGAATGTCCTAATTATGGCATAGTTAATTTTGGGCCCAACGGTCAGTGCTGTATTGCTAGGGAGTGTCCATGGCGTGGTAGTCCATGCCAAAAAATATAGCGGAACATCTCCTTTTAAAATTTCAGGCAAGGTATTGCCATCGGCCTTGAATTGCGCTGTTACGGTAGTGTCTGTAACATCTTGGTAGGTGCCTGGCTGATTGAGCTCGTGTGAGCTCAAGCCTGTTCCCGCCTTTGGCGAATAAGGCTGAATTGTGTATCCCTTGTAGAGTAATTTTTTGTCGTAAATCTGTTTGAGTAACCACCATACCGATTCCATATATTTGGGCTGATAGGTTACATAGGGGTCATCCATATTAACCCAATAGCCCATTTTCTCGGTAAGATCGTTCCATACGTCGGTGTAGCGCATCACTGCAGAGCGACAAGCTGCATTATAATCTTCCACACTGATAGACTTCCCAATATCCTCTTTAGTAATTCCAAGCTCCTTCTCAACCCCAAGCTCAACAGGTAGCCCATGAGTGTCCCAACCTGCTTTTCTCTGCACTCGAAAGCCTTTCATAGTTTTGTACCTCGGAAAAATATCTTTAATAGAACGTGCCAAAACGTGGTGTACCCCGGGCATTCCGTTTGCCGAAGGCGGGCCTTCGAAAAATACAAAGGGTTTGTCCTCAGGTCGGTTATCAATACTTTTTTGGAAAATGCCTTCGTTTTGCCAATAAGCCAATATTTCTTTGGCTATACCAGATAATTCTAGTCCTTGATATTCCTTAAACTTATTGGCCATAGTGGGCTGATTTACTTAGTCAGCGAAAATAAGGATTTTTGATAAGGTTGGATAAAGTAATTGGGAAAAGTCTGTACTGAAATTAGTTGTCGCCTCAATGTATCTGGACAAGCTCTTCTATTTTTGACAATAACTTGACACGTATGCCCTTATATTCATGCTCTAATTTACAATACTTGGATATATAGATTGTTTGAAAACCTAGTTTTTCTGCTTCTGCAATTCTTTGATCAATACGGGGAATTGGTCTAATTTCTCCCGAAAGACCAACCTCAGCAGCAAAGCAAACATTTGGGGCAATAGCCTCATCGTTAGTAGATGATAATACCGCAGCGACCACACCCAAATCAATGGCAGGGTCATCAACATGAATTCCTCCAGTAATATTCAGAAAAACATCTTTTGCTCCCAATCTAAATCCAGCACGTTTTTCTAAAACTGCCAAGAGCATATTGAGTCTTTTGGCGTTGAATCCTGTAGCGCTTCGCTGAGGAGTGCCATAAACGGCACTACTTACAAGTGCTTGAATTTCAATTAAAAGAGGTCGTGTTCCCTCCATGGTTACAGCAACAGCATTGCCACTCAACGAATCGTCCTTTTCTGAAAGTAACAATTCCGAAGGGTTGGAAACCTCTCTCAAACCGTTACTTAACATCTCGTAAATTCCAAGTGCATTAGTAGAGCCAAATCGATTTTTATGACTTCTAAGAATCCTAAATACATGATTGTGATCTCCTTCAAACTGCAAAACGGTATCAACCATGTGTTCCAAAATTTTTGGTCCTGCAATTTGCCCATCTTTGTTAATATGTCCTATCAGTATTACGGGTGTGTTTGTGGCTTTAGCAAATTGAATCAGTTCGGCAGTACAAGCCTTCACTTGTGAAATACTGCCAGCCGAAGCCTCGATGGCATCTGTGCACAAGGTTTGCACTGAGTCAATGACCAAGACATTCGGTTGTACCGTTTTGATTTGGGAAAATATTGCCGCAGTATTGGTCTCGGTCAGTACAAAACAATTTGGGTTTTGATGCTGAAGACGATCTGCGCGCATTTTTATCTGTTGGCTACTTTCTTCTCCAGACACATAGAGTGTTCTAAAATTGGCGCAAAGCGCTATTTGCAAACACAAGGTGCTTTTCCCAATGCCTGGCTCTCCTCCTAATAAAACCAATGATCCAGGAACCAATCCACCGCCCAAAACACGGTTCAATTCATTGTCGGCGGTAAGAAGTCTGGCTTCTGATGTAGGCTGAATATCTTTAATAGCAACTGGAGCCGCCATTGTTCTGGGAGCTAGGGTACTCGAATCTTGCCATTTGGGTGCTTCTGCTTTTTGCAGCACTTCTTCAGCTATGGTGTTCCACGATTTACAAGCGGCGCATTGCCCTTGCCATTTGGGATATTGGTTGCCGCAATTTTGACAAAAAAAAGCTGTTTTTACTTTGGCCATTGTATAAATGTATGGCTTTAACTTAGTAAATTAGTGTTTTCGTCAGGAAAAACGAAAGCTGGTCGAAAAGTCTTTGCTTCTTCCAACGACATTTGAGCATAGGTAATCAAAATTAGAGTGTCACCAACAGCAACCTTCCTAGCGGCTGCTCCGTTCAAGGTAATTTCTCCAGTACCGCGAATTCCTGGGATGACATAGGTTTCCAATCGCTCGCCATTGTTGTTATTTACAACTTGGATTTTCTCTCCATTGACCATATTGGCGGCGTCCATCAGATCTTGATCTATGGTAATGCTACCGATATAATTGAGGTCAGCTCCAGTTACCTTGACCCGGTGAATTTTCGACTTGACTACTTCGATTAACATGCGGCAAATATAACTAATTTACTGCCATATTATCAATGAGCCTAACAGTTCCTAAATGAGCGGCTATAAAAATTCTTAGAGGCTTGTCTTTTGAGTAATCATCTTTTTTCTCAAGGGTTTGGCTGTCAGCCAGCGTGAGGTATTCCAATTGCCAATCTTTATCTTTTTCAAATTGCAATTCGGCCCAGCTCTTCAGTTCGGCCCACGACATAGTGTTAAGGTGTTCCTTGATGTATTTCATGATCTGATATAGCAGGGTGGCCTGAACTTTCTGTTGCTCAGAAAGTCTTTGATTTCTCGAACTCATGGCCAGTCCGGAGACTTCCCTATAGATTGGACAGCCAATAATTTCGTTGGTATTGCCCAACTGATCGGCTAAAGACTTTACAATCAGCAGTTGTTGGTAATCCTTTTCTCCAAAATATGATTTTGACGGAGAAACAGCCTCAAAAAGCAGCTGCAGGACTGTTCCCACACCGTCGAAATGTCCATCTCTAAATTCCCCCTCCATTACACGGGCGATAGATCCAAATTCCCACCGCTTGGACAATGGTGGCCCATCATACAAGTCCTCTGCCCGAGGAGTAAATAGTACTATTCTGTCGTGAGGTAAGGTTTCCAGTAAACTGTTATCCGCTTCAAAAGTTCTGGGATAAACTTCTAAATCTGCGCTATTATTAAATTGAGTAGGGTTTACAAAAATTGAAATTACAGCCAAATCGTTATCCATTAAGGCCTGCGAAACCAGTGACAAATGACCGTGGTGTAATGCTCCCATGGTGGGCACAAAGCCCACACTACTTTGGCTGGACAGGCCTTGGCGCCAATGGGACATTTCAGACTTTAATGTTATAATTCTCATTTTTAGGATAAGATTAACAGAGGGCAAACATAGCACATTGCCCCAAATCTGCATAATTTTTGTAATTTTGTCATCCTTATTAATGAGCGAAGTAATTATATGAAAGACAAAAGGGTATTGTATGTATCTTCTGAGGTAGTTCCCTACTTGCCAGAAACCGAAATCTCCTCGATGTCGTTTGAAGCACCGCGCATGGTGAATAAGGCTGGTGGTCAAATTAGAATTTTTATGCCCCGTTATGGTAATATCAATGAACGTCGCCACCAATTGCACGAAGTTATTAGATTATCTGGAATAAATTTGGTCATCAACGACTTAGACATGCCCTTAATTATAAAAGTCGCCTCGATTCCAAAAGAAAGAATTCAAGTTTATTTTATTGACAACGAAGAGTATTTTAAGCGTAAGGCCACTTTTTTAAACGATTCTGGAGAGCTGTTCTCCGACAATGATGAGCGCGCAATTTTCTTCGCGAAGGGGGTTGTAGAAACTGTTAAAAAATTAAATTGGTCTCCTGATATTATTCACGTTCATGGATGGTTGGCAGGACTTTTGCCGTTATACCTAAAAACGCTCTACAAAGATGAGCCATTGTTTTCGGAAAGTAAGATTGTTACGTCCATTTACGAGACTGGTTTTGAAGGTACCCTAAACAAAAAAATGCTCAATAAAATTGAATTTGATGGTATTGACCCTAAGGCTTCAGCGCATTTGAAAAACCCCGACTATCACGCTTTATCCTTAACGGCTATAGAACATTCTGACGCCCTTATCAAGGGGTCTAAGGTGTTGCCGAAATCAATTGACGATGCCTGTGAAAAATCAGGGAAGCCATTGTTATCTTATCACCCCATTGACGATTTTGAAGACGCTTATATTGATTTCTACCAAACAAAAGTCTTGAAATAACCCAAGCTCAACTTATGATCCTCAAAAAGAATTTTATTTTCCGACTTTCGGTAACCATGTTGACGGTAGTCACTTTTATGAGTTGTGATTCTGACACCAACAGTATAGGAACTGGCATCATTGGTTCTGGCACATTCAGTACCGACCACCTCACTTTTCCGGTGACGGCTTACAATCAACCTTTAGGTGCTGTTCAGACTAATCTTTTGCCTGCCCAGCTATTAGGATATAACAATCACCCACTTTATGGCAGTACTTTAGCAAGCATAGTGTCTCAAATGACCCCAACCAACATTGACCCATCTTTTGGAGATGATGTGGTTTTGGATTCGGTTGTACTGACGCTGCCCTATTTTTCCAAAATTGTAGAAACTCTTGATGATGGGACTTCTACATACACCTTGGATTCAGTATATGGTAGTGACCCTATTAACTTATCCGTATTTCGCAATAACTATTTCCTCAAAGATTTCGATCCATCCTCGGACTTCGATGAGAAGATGGCCTATTTTTCAGATAGAACAACCTCTTCTGGAGAAGTTATTGATGCGGCATTATTGGAAGGAGACCTCCTTTTAACGGTCGAAGATCATGTCCCCAGTAGTGATCAAATCGTTCTTTATGCCTTAGACGAAGACACCAACGAATTGGCCGTATCCGAAAGACTAGCTCCAGCCTTGCGTCAAAAATTAGATGTGGACAGTGGCTATTGGCAAGACTTTTTGTTTGGGCATGAAGATCAACCCGAGCTGAGTAATATCAGTAATTTTCAAAATTTCTTCCGCGGACTATATATCAAACCAGAGCTGCCATCTGGTGGTGGCTCGGGAAATATGACCTTGTTTGACCTAAATAATAGTGCTGCTAATCTCACCCTCTATTTCACCTATTCGACAACAGCAACTGTTGATGGCGAAGAGGTTTTGAACGATTACAATGGCACTTTTGTGATCAATTTTACCGGCAACAAGGCTAACTTTTTTGATACCGATTATACCAATATCATAACAGGTGATCCGAGCGGCGACCCTCAATTATTTCTAAAGGCAGGCCCTGGATCGATGGCGGTAATTAATTTATTCAATGGAGACGAAAACGGGGATAGTGCTGTACTCGAGTCTTTTAAAGCCAATAATTGGTTAATTAATGAAGCGCAGTTGGTATTCAATGTCGATCACTCTGTTGCTTTGGGCGAAGAACCCGATCGTATTATAGTCTATAACACAGAGACTGGGATACCTGTGATAGATTATTTCATCGATCAAAGTTCAGGAATCTATGATAACTTAACTAAAAAATATCACCTTGTCCCTCTGGTACGAGAAGGGGGAACAGAAGATGGTGCAGGCCAAACCTATAAGGTGCGCATAACTGAACATATCAACAATATTTTTGAACGCGACTCTACTAACGTCAAATTGGGTGTGGTAGTTACTTCCAATGTCTCAGCTGCCAACGCAGCAAGGTTGTCAGCTAACCCCGATCAATATACCTTAACTGGGTCTATTTTATCGCCAATGGGAACCGTTTTGGTAGGCAGTTCCAGCAGCGATACTGCAAAAAATGTACGCTTCGAAATTTACTATACCGAACCTAATAACTAAATCATGTGTGGAATTGTTGGATATATTGGCTACCGTGATGCCTATCCCATTATTACTAATGGACTAAAACGACTAGAATATCGGGGCTACGACAGTGCTGGTCTGGCTCTTTTTAATGGTGAAGGTATCGAGCTTTTTAAAACCAAGGGAAAGGTCGCGCAACTTGAAGCCATTTCTAAAAAACGATCACCTAAAACACACATTGGGATTGGACACACCCGCTGGGCGACCCACGGTGTTCCTTCGGACGTTAATGCCCACCCTCATACATCAAATTCAGGGGATCTTGTTTTGATTCACAACGGCATAATTGAAAATTACAATTCCTTAAAAATTGCTTTAGAGAAAAAAGGCTACACTTTTAAATCTGATACCGATACAGAAGTCTTAGTCAATTTGATTGAATACGTTCAAAAATCAGAGGGGCATAAGTTAGGGAAAGCCGTTCAATTGGCCCTCAAAGAGGTTGTGGGCGCCTATGCTATTGCCGTCGTTGATAACAAAAAACCCAATGAAATTGTAGTTGCCAAATTGGGAAGCCCCTTAGCCATCGGTATTGGAAATGATGAGTTTTTTATCGCAAGTGATGCTTCCCCCTTTATTGAGTATACCAAAAACGCCATCTACCTTGAAGACGAGCAAATGGCAATTATTCGATTGGAGAAAGGCTTGAGAATAAGAAAAATTAAAGATGACTCTATGGTCAGTCCAGTGATTCAGGAGCTCCATTTCAATTTAGAGCAAATTGAAAAAGGTGGCTATGATCATTTCATGCTAAAGGAAATATTTGAGCAACCAACTGCCATTAAAGACACTTACCGCGGCAGGCTTGTCGGGGAAGAAGGTTTAATAAAGATGTCTGGAGTAGATGATCACTTGGACAAATTTTTAAATGCCGACAGAATTATTATTGTTGCTTGCGGCACTTCGTGGCACGCTGGTTTGGTGGCAGAGTATATTTTTGAGGATTTGGCTCGCATTCCGGTGGAAGTGGAATATGCCTCTGAATTCCGTTATCGCAATCCTGTTATCACCTCCAGAGATGTGGTAATTGCCATTTCACAATCGGGAGAGACAGCAGACACCTTGGCAGCCATCAAATTGGCCAAAAGTAATGGTGCTTTTGTGTTTGGAGTTTGTAATGTGGTCGGATCAACCATAGCAAGAGAAACAGATGCCGGTTCTTATACCCACGCTGGACCCGAAATTGGTGTTGCTTCTACTAAAGCCTTTACCACGCAAATTACCATATTAACACTAATTGCCCTTAAACTTGGCCGCTTGAAAGGTAGCCTCGCTGAAGCACAATACATGGAAACCATAAGAGGGTTAGAAGTCATTCCTGAGAAGGTAGAAATAGCTCTCAAAGAAAATCAGGCAATTGAAGCAATTGCAAAAGTCTACAATCAGGCTAAGAATTGCTTGTATTTAGGAAGAGGATATAATTTTCCTGTAGCACTTGAAGGAGCTCTAAAACTCAAAGAAATTTCTTACATCCACGCCGAAGGATATCCTGCGGCTGAAATGAAACACGGTCCAATTGCTTTGATAGATGAAAACATGCCTGTCATTGTCATTGCCACTAGAAAAGGACATTACGATAAAATTGTCAGTAATATTCAAGAGATTAAAAGTAGGAAAGGTAAAATTATTGCCATTGTTTCGCAGGGCGATCAAACCGTAAAAGATCTGGCTCACCACATCATTGAAGTTCCAGAAACCTTAGAATGCCTGGCGCCATTGCTCACCGCCATACCCTTACAATTACTGTCCTACCACGTCGCGGTTCAACTCAACAAGAATGTCGATCAGCCAAGAAACTTGGCGAAGTCTGTGACGGTGGAGTAAAGAATTTAAAGGAACTCTTGTGTTTTAATG
>JAURRA010000013.1 GCA_030835825.1 Flavobacteriaceae bacterium | reverse complement strand
CTTTGAGCGTCTATACAAATAGAGTAAAACACTAGAATTTTGAAAATCATCAATCTGAATCTGCGTTATGATCGTTTGATTGAACTTGTCCGAAAAAAGGACAAGAGAGCTCAAGAGCAATTGTATAAGATGTTTGCACCTAAAATTCGACTTGAGTCCATTGTTTAAAAATCAAACTACGGAGCAAAGAAACATATCCTTAGGTTTGAGATTCGATATGGATTAATCGCATTTATTGATTGATAACGGCTCGAGAAATGACGATTTTTTGTATTTCTGAAGTGCCTTCGTATATCTGAGTAATCTTGGCGTCTCGCATCAATCGCTCAACGTGATAGTCTTTTACAAAGCCGTTTCCTCCAAAAATTTGTACCGCCTCAATGGTTGTGTCCATGGCAACTTGCGAGGCGTACAGTTTTGCCTTAGCGCTTGATAAGTCATAATTGTGACCATTGTCTTTGTCCCATGCAGCTTTCAAACATAAAAAACGAGCAGCTTCAATTGTTGTTGCCATATCGGCAAGCTTAAAGGCTATAGCCTGATGATTGCAAATTTCAGTCCCAAAGGCTTTGCGTTCTTTTGAGTATTTCAGGGCCAATTCGTAGGCCCCAGATGCGATACCCAAGGCTTGAGCAGCGATACCAATGCGGCCACCAGACAAGGTTTTCATGGCAAATTTAAACCCAAAACCATCTTCTCCAATTCGATTGGACTTGGGAACTTTAACATCATTAAAGATCAATGAATGTGTGTCACTTCCTCGAATACCAAGTTTATTTTCCTTTGGCCCGATGATAAAACCATCCTGTCCTTTTTCTACAATTAAGGCGTTAATGCCCCTATGTTTCTTGTCGATGTCTGTTTGAGCAATAACAATATAAACAGAGGCCGAATTGCCATTGGTAATCCAGTTTTTAGTACCGTTCAATACATAGTAATCACCGTGATCTAGGGCGGTAGTTTTTTGAGAAGTAGCATCACTGCCCGCTTCTGGTTCACTGAGGCAAAAAGCGCCAATGATTTCTCCACTAGCAAGTCTTTTTAAATATTTTTCTTTTTGCGCCTCAGTGCCATATGTTTCAATACCCCAGCAGACCAAAGAATTATTGACTGACATGCAGACAGACGCCGATGCGTCAATTTTTGAAATTTCTTCCATTGCCAAAACATAGGACATAGCGTCCATACCGCTGCCGCCATATTTGGGATCCACCATCATGCCCATAAAACCAAGATCCCCCATCATTTTTATTTGCGAAGCAGGAAAGGTCTGAGTCTCATCGCGTTCTATGACTCCAGGCAGTAATTCTGTTGTAGCAAAATCTCTTGCCGCTGATTGAATCATGAGATGTTCTTCTGATAACGAAAAGTCCATAGTATAGGGTGTTTAAACAGTGTGTAATTATATTGTTGTAAATATACGTTAAGCTGAATAAATCTCAATATTATAGCTTAAATTTACTCTAATGATCAAAACCAGCTATCATATGATTGGCCTGATGTCGGGTACTTCTCTCGATGGTCTTGATATCTGTAATCTTAGCTTTGAATGGCACAATGGGAACTGGTCTCTTGATATACATCATGCGGAGACCATTGCTTATCCGAAGGAGCTTGAGGTTCAGTTAAGGGAGGCTTTTCATTGGTCTAATGAAAAAGTCCACCAATTAGATCTTCTGTACAGTTCCTATCTGTCGGATCAAGTTCTCAGTTTTATAGAAAAACATCAGATCACCCGTTTAGATGCCGTTAGCAGCCATGGTCATACCATTTGGCATGAACCCCAAAGGCAATTCACCAAGCAAATAGGCAATTTATCCTTGGTTGCAGCAAAAACGAATTTGAATTGGATAGTAGATTTTAGGGTTGCAGATATCGCTTTGGGAGGTCAAGGGGCTCCGCTAGTTCCTATTGGAGATGAATTGTTGTTTGGCGATTTTGACTATTGCCTTAATCTTGGTGGGTTTGCTAATATTTCTTTTTCGGATCTTGGTTCCCGTTTGGCCTATGACATTTGCGCTGTGAATGTGGTTTTGAACAGATTGGCTCAGACCTTAAATTTAAACTTTGATCTTGACGGACTCAAAGCCCGCAGTGGACGATGTGATTCTGAGTTACTCTTAAGATTAAATCAACTGGATTTCTACAATCAAAATTATCCAAAGTCTTTAGGTATGGAATGGGTCGAAGCATCTGTTTGGCCATTATTAAAATCGAGCTCTTTGTCGTCAGTAGACAAATTGGCGACATATATCAATCATATTGCCTATCAAATTGGCAACGCATTTGGTAAAAAAAATAAGAAAATTTTGGTTTCAGGTGGGGGAGCAAAAAATACTTTCTTGGTAGAATCGATTTCAAAATTCACCGATAATGAACTGTTTATTCCTGATCTTCAAATCATTGATTTTAAAGAAGCCATTGTATTTGCTTTTCTCGGAGTACTCCGATTGAGGAATGAGGTTAACTGTTTGAAAAGTGTTACTGGAGCAAGTGAAAATCATTGCTCGGGAAATATTTTTTTCAAGCCTTGAATTATGCTATTAGACAGTCTTAATTCGCTATATTTGTGTTGTTTCAAGACCCTGATTTATGAGAGAATTACTGCAAAAATTTGAATCGAAACCACCTGAAATAGTTTTTCACTGGAATGACCCCGAGACAGAAGCAGAAGGGTGGGTGGTTATAAATTCTCTCAGAGGCGGTGCGGCAGGAGGAGGCACGCGCATGAGAGTAGGTCTCAATGAAGACGAAGTGCTTTCGTTGGCCAAAACTATGGAAGTTAAATTTACGGTATCCGGTCCGCCAATTGGTGGAGCGAAATCAGGGATCAATTTTGACCCAAAAGATCCCAGAAAAAAAGGCGTGTTGGAGCGGTGGTACAAAGCCGTTAGTCCCCTTCTTAAAAGCTATTACGGTACTGGTGGAGATTTGAATGTAGATGAAATTCATGAAGTCATTCCAATTACGGAAGAAAGTGGTGTGTGGCATCCACAAGAGGGTGTTTTTTCGGGTCATTTTCAACCCAATGAGGCTGAAAAAATCAATAGAATAGGACAGCTGCGGCATGGGGTTATAAAGGTCATTGAGAACCCACACTTTACGCCAGATATTTCGAAAAAATTGACCATCGCCGATATGATAACTGGTTTTGGTGTTGCAGTATCTGTGCAACATTTTTATGCTCTGAAAGGCCAGAACGTTAAGGGTAAAAGAGCCATAATTCAAGGCTTTGGAAATGTTGGCTCTGCGGCTTGTTATTATCTTTCAAAAATGGGAGCCAAAATTGTTGGGATTATCGATCGTGAAGGCGGCGTGCTGAACCCAACAGGTTTTGAGCATTCGGAAGTAGAAAAATTATTCCTTGAAAAAAAGGGGAATACGCTCTATGCCCAGCATATGCTTCCATTTGATGAAATGAATAAAAAAATTTGGTCTACAAAAGCAGAAATTTTCGCTCCTTGTGCCGCATCAAGACTGATTACTAAAGCACAACTGGATGAAATGGTAGGCACAGGTTTGGAAGTAATATCATGCGGCGCTAACGTCCCTTTCGCAGACCAGGAGATTTTCTTTGGTCCCATCATGGCCCATGCAGATTCCCAATTGGCATTAATTCCTGATTTTATTTCAAATTGCGGAATGGCTAGGGTATTCGCCTATTTCATGCAAGGACGTGTTGCCATGACTGATGAAGCTATTTTTAACGACACTTCGGATACCATATTGAGGGCGTTACAACAAGTAATGACTATAAATAACAAACATACGAGGATTAGTGCAACAGCCTTTGAAATTGCCTTAAATCAGCTTATTTAATCTTATGGAAGCAATAATTATTTCAGTCTTTACTCTCGGATATCTCGCTATTACGCTCGAGCATAGTCTCAAGATAGACAAACTTATACCAGCCTTGATTATGATGGCCATTATGTGGGCCTTGATCGCCATGGGTATTGGGGATTTAGATACATGGTTTGATTCTGGTTTACATGGTATGATAGAAGGATTTTCCTTTTTATCGGGAGAGGAAAAAAATCATATTTTGGAGGGCTCACTGGTTCATCACTTAGGGAAAACAGCTGAAATACTAGTGTTTCTAATTGGTGCCATGACTATTGTGGAGATCATCGACTATTTTGACGGTTTTTCTGCGATCAATAGGTTTGTACGCTCGCGAAGCAAGCGAAAAATATTGTGGTTATTTTCTGGACTGGCTTTTTTTCTCTCAGCAATTATAGATAATTTAACGGCTACCATAGTGTTGATTTCAATTTTACAGAAATTGATTTCAGATCGCGAATCAAGATTAATGTATGTCGGAATGATTGTCATTGCAGCTAATGCAGGGGGTGCTTGGTCTCCAATTGGCGATGTAACTACAACCATGCTGTGGATTGGGAATAAGGTTTCGGTAGTTTCTCTCATAGAATATTTGTTTTTGCCCTCCGTCGTTTGTTTGGCCGTTCCAGCCATAATTGCTTCTTTCATGCCGGAATTCAAAGGCCATTTTGCTCCTTTAGAAATTTCTGCTAAAACGGCCAACCCTCATGCTTCTAAAATGCTTTATTTGGGTTTAGGGGCCATTGTTTTTGTTCCGATATTTAAAACAGTTACACATTTACCACCATATGTCGGCATGATGCTTTCACTGGGAATAGTGGCCGCTTTTGCCGAAATGTACAGCTCGAGCAGATTTAGCTTATCTGGTTTACATCATAATGATCAGGATGATGGGCATACTCATGGTCCTGTGCACTATTCTTTGTCAAAAATTGAATTGCCAAGTATTCTTTTTTTCTTGGGCATCCTAATGGCAGTAGCAGCCTTAGAATCTTTGGGTATTCTTTTTGAATTTGCAATTCATTTGCAAGACTCAATGCCCATGTTAGGAACAGAGTTATTGGGTACTCCTGTCTCGGATTTGGTGGTTATATTGTTGGGTGTTAGCTCTGCAGTTATTGACAATGTACCCTTAGTAGCAGCCAGTTTAGGTATGTTCTCTGAGCCCATCGATAATCCATTATGGCATTTTGTAGCCTACGCTGCTGGAACTGGTGGCAGTATGTTAGTTATTGGTTCAGCTGCTGGCGTGGTAGCAATGGGTATGGAAAAAATTAATTTCTTTTGGTATTTGAAAAAAATATCTTGGCTGGCTCTATTGGGCTTCCTTTCAGGGGTTTTTGTTTTCTTTTTGACACGAAGCATCTTTTAATTGACATACTTGATAGACATAAATTGCGTTACACTAGAATAAAGACATAATCGAATGAACATTTTACTATTTTCTTTACAACCCAAGGGTGTCGAACAGGATGTCACTACTGATTCGGTGGAAAAATCACTTTCAATTTTCGAACTTATTCTCAGCGGTGGATTGGCTGGCCAGTTGATTATTGGCACCTTAGTCGTGATGCTTGCATTTGCTGTTTATATTTATTTTGAGCGCCTATTTGCGATCAAAGCTGCCTCGAGAGTTGTTCCTGCCTTTATGGGCCAAATAAGAGAATTTGTAGCTTCAGGAAAGATAGAAGCGGCTACGCTGAGATGTGCTCAAGTGGACTCCCCAGTTTCACGTCTCATCAGTACAGGAATTTCCCGGATTGGACGGCCATTAGAGGATATCAATACGGCAATAGAAAATGCTGGACGGTTGGAGGTCTATAAACTAGAAAAGAATGTGGCAACCTTAGCGACTATTTCTGGGGTTGCTCCGATGATTGGATTCCTCGGAACGGTTATTGGGATGATACTCTCTATTTTTGAAATTGCCAATTCCGGCGGACAAATAGACATCAAACTCCTCGCTGATGGATTGTACACGGCCATGACTACGACAGTAGCTGGACTCATGGTAGGTATAGTTGGATACATGGCTCACAATCATCTGGTAGTTAGAACAACAAAAGTTATCCATCAAATGGAAGCCAATTCTGTGGAATTTCTCGATTTACTGAACGAACCAGCTTAACCAAGGGTCATGAAAATTGAAGGTAGAAATAAGGTAAAACCAGAATTTAACATGTCGTCCATGACGGATATTGTGTTTCTCTTATTGATCTTTTTTATGCTAGCCTCTACTTTAGTTACAACTAACGCTATTGATGTTCTGTTGCCCAGTGCTACAGGCAAAACCACCAATAAAAAGTCCGTCGCAGTAACCATTTCAAAAGATCTGACCTTTTATATTGATAACAATACCATCCTTGAAAGAAATTTAGAATTAAAACTCCTAGAGGTTTTGTCAACAGAAGATGGGCAGCCTACCATTACCCTTAGGGCCGAAGAGTCCGTGCCAATTAGTAAGGTGGCCTTTGTCATGGATATTGCAAACAGAAACAAACTCAAAGTTATTTTGGCAGTAAAACCATAAGTAAATGCCTTTTTTTAAAACAAAACACGAAAAAAAATCGGCCCGATTGACCGCGGCTATAATGGCATTGTTGCTCTTGCTACTCTATTTTCTGGGACTGCCCTATTTAGACCCACCCCTAGAATACGGACTTACAGTCACTTTAGGAACAGCTGATACTGGTTTAGGAAAAATTCAGCAGGCGAATGTTATTCCTGATAATTTTACTCCACTTCAAGAAAGTACGACTGCCAATTCAATGACTTCCGAATTGACTAAACCTGAGAAGGTAATCGTTCAAGATCAATTTGAAGCGGTTGTGATTAAGAATGAGAATCAAGATCTTTCCGAATCTGAAAGACTAGCCGATGATCAAGCTAGAAAATCAGCTGATCAGAGGGCCCAAATTTTATCTGAACAAAATGCTAAAAAAGCAAAACTTGATGAGCTTCTGGGTAGTATAAAGGACCCGAGTAAAGACCAGTCAGGTAGTGGTATCTCTGAGGGAAACTCAAAGCAAGGCAAGTCCAATGGGGATCCTTACGCTCCAGCCTATTTTGGAATCAATGGCTTAGGTCAAGGGGGCATGGGCTATGGACTTAGTGGTCGAGGCAAACCAAGTAATTCAAAGGTTAAACCGGAATGTGATGAGGAAGGCACAGTGGTTGTGGAAATTCAAGTCAATAGAGCCGGGCAGGTCATCAAGGCCGTAGCTGGCAAAAAGGGTACAAATGGTGATATTTGTCTTTATGAGGCTGCCGAAAAAACTGCGATGACATACCGTTGGTCTGTCGATAACAAAGCTCCGCTAGTTCAAATTGGATTTGTGATTGTTAATTTCAGTCTGAAACAATAAATGACCTATCAACAGACAACAGACTGGCTTTTTGCTCAGTTGCCCAATTTTCAACAACAAGGCCCCAGAGCACTTTTTAAAAACCTTGATAACATTTTTCATTTTTGTGATTACCTGGGTCATCCTCAGAATAACTTTCCGTGTATTCATGTGGCAGGTACTAACGGCAAAGGATCTACAAGTCATATGATCAGTTCTGTTTTGCAATCTGCTGGTTTTAAAGTGGGTCTTTATACTTCTCCTCATTTGAAGGATTTTAGGGAGCGTATTAAAATTAATGGGATACCAGTGGAGGAATTGGAGGTTGTAGATTTTGTCAATAGCCATATCTGCTATTTGAATGAGGAACGACTGTCTTTTTTTGAAATGACTGTAGCTATGGCGTTTACGACTTTCGCCAAGCATAATGTAGATATCGCCATTATTGAAGTTGGACTAGGTGGACGGCTCGATGCCACGAATATTATAAATCCAATATTATCGGTAATTACGAATATCGGACGCGATCATATGGGTTTTTTGGGAACTACTCTGCCAGAAATTGCATTGGAAAAAGCCGGAATTATTAAACCTCATGTTCCGGTAGTAATAGGTGAATATTGCTCCGAAACAATAGCTGTCTTTGATGCCGAAGCAGACAAAATTGGCGCTGAAATTATTGCAGTCCCTGACCTTGTAGTCCCAACCTATGAGTGCGATTTAAAAGGAATGTATCAATTGTTTAATCTGAGGACTGCTACTGCAGCGATACTCGAACTGAAGCGTCAGGGTTGGACTATCCCTGAGCAGGCCATGGAGCAAGGCTTTGGTCATGTTGTAGCCAATACCCAATTGCTCGGCCGATGGCAAAAATTGTCTCATCGCCCAGATGTGTTTTGTGATGTGGCTCATAATGTAGATGGTATCCGTGTGTTAGTGCAGCACATTCAAACGCTTGTTTTTGGGCAATTGCATTTGGTTTTTGGGGTCATGAAGGACAAGGATTTGGATAGTATTCTGCCTCTTTTACCAAAAGGTGCGCACTATTATTGCTGTCAAGCGAATGGCGAAAGAGCCTTAACATCAGATGTTTTAAGTAGCGTATTGAGTTCAAAGGGCTTTGAATCGCAGTCCTATGGCGCTGTAAGCTCTGCGCTCCAGGCTGCACAAAGCGCTGCAAACACTGATGATTTGATTGTAATTTGCGGAAGTAATTTTGTGGTAGCAGAAATTATTTAGAATAATATTTGCTACTCCAATATTTGAGTTTATATTTGCCGTCCAACCCTTGAGGGGCGCTTAGCTCAGTTGGTTCAGAGCACTTGGTTTACACCCAAGGGGTCGGGGGTTCGAATCCCTCAGCGCCCACTTAAAGAACCGCTTTTAGCGGTTTTTTTAGTTGAAGTCATTTGACTTTTATTGGGTCATTAACTCAGTTGGTTCAGAGTGTTACCTTGACAGGGTAGAAGTCACTGGTTCGAATCCAGTATGACCCACGAAAATAACTAAAGCCTCATCTTTTGAGGCTTTTTCGATTTTATAAATCTTGTGTTATTAACTAGACAATTGAAGAAAGTAACTGTTCCAAGGCCATGCCTCTCGATCCTTTGATTAGCACGTAGGCTTCATCCAATGGTTTTGTTTCGAGTTGAACTCTAAGTTCTTCAATAGAATTAAAGCGAATAGCCCCTTCAGTTGCTGTTTGGGAAAATTTTGGACCAACTAAATAGGCTGAAATAAGATCCATCGATTCAACCCGATGGGCTATATCTTGATGTTCTTTAGCGCTCGAAGTTCCTAATTCTAGCATATCTCCAAGGATGACTACCTTATTTTTCCTATCTGTCTGTGATAAATTATCCAAGGCTGCTAGCATACTAGTAGGATTGGCATTGTAGGCGTCCAAAATGATAGTATTGGTTCCTGATTGAATTATTTGTGATCTGTTGTTTTGAGGAATATAGGTCTCAATGGCCGTGACTATTTCAGGCGTAGCTACTCCAAAATATGATCCGATGGCAATGGCTGCCGCGATATTATTAAAATTATAGGCTCCAATCAATTGACTTTGAATTTGGGTGTGGTCGTATTCTACACAGACCATTTGTCGCTCATGCGGAAAAATCGAACAGTCCACCGTTCCCGATTTACCAAAAGTATAGGTATGAGGATACGCTTCTAATATTTCATGCTGTAGAGGATCATTAACATTTTGAAATATAATTTTTTCATTTGTTTTGAGGTAATCGTATAGTTCAGACTTCCCTTTGATCACTCCTGCGATACTTCCAAAACCTTCAAGATGTGCTTTGCCAAAATTTGTGATATAACCGTAGTCTGGAGCAGCTATGGCAGCCAAGGCAGTGATCTCTCCTAAATGATTGGCCCCCATCTCCACAATACCCATTTCTGTCGATGAGTCCATGCTCAAAAGAGTTAATGGTACGCCTATATGATTGTTGAGATTACCGCGTGTTGCAACCGTTTTAAATTTTTGACCCAACACGGCATGAGCTAATTCTTTGGTTGTGGTTTTGCCATTACTACCAGTAATTGCTATAATTGGAAGACCTAAATAAACCCTATGAAAATGAGCCAAGTCCTGCAGGGTTTGAAGGACGTCTTCCACCTGAATACATTTTGGGTGATCAATAACCTCATCCACAATAGCATAGGAGGCTCCTTGTTCAATTGCTGCGACGGCAAATTGATTGCCATTGAAATTATCACCTTTAAGAGCAAAGAAAATACCGCCTGCCGATACTTTACGACTGTCTGTGATAACAGTAGAATGTGAAAGGAATAAGGCGTGAAGCGTTTGAATATCCATCTTTTAAAAGTAATAAAAAAGTCCCAACAGAGTTGAGACTTTAAATATGTAAAGCTTATTTGGATTAATTTCTTCGTTTACGTTTAGAGTCAGATTTTGGCCCAACTCTCGACATAGCACAACGGAATCCAATATAATCTGACGCCATTTCTTCAGGGAAAAACCGTCTTTGTGCAGGATCTAACCAATAAGCCCGATCTCTCCACGAACCACCTTTGAAAACCCTAACCTTATCATTGACTAATGAGTTCCGTGTATCAGAATCATCCCAATTGCGCTGCAGTGTGTCGTTGACAATCTGAGCTCTGTGCTGCGGCGAATCATACATTTGATTGGTCGAACCTTTGTCAACTTGATTTGGATCGTTTGGATCATAATCGTCCGCAAATCTTAAGGATCTGCTATCTCCGTCTCGGAAGTTGCGATTATCACTTTGACTGAATTGAGTTCTCAAATAAGTTTCGTTCTCGTCTACAGGAACCTGAGCGATTTCCCCAGGAAGCACACGAGCTACTAATTTTCCGTTTGACAATGTATCATATTTGACTTCAGCTTCGGTAACGACCTTCACAGTACCGTCCTCATTGATCGCATTTTTCATGAATTCGTTGCCTCTATAATAATTGAAA
Source organism: Flavobacteriaceae bacterium (assembly GCA_030835825.1). GTDB lineage: Bacteria > Bacteroidota > Bacteroidia > Flavobacteriales > Flavobacteriaceae > JALRKI01. Next base: position 31,748 of record JAURRA010000013.1, on the reverse strand, counting down.
TCACTAAACTCATCATCAACGATCGGGCGATAAACATCAGCTACCCATTCGGCAACATTACCGGCCATGTCATAAAGTCCATAGTCGTTTGGCTCATAAGATCTGACAGGAGCTGTGATATCGGCACCGTCATCAGACCATCCTGCAATACCGCCGTAATCACCTTTACTCTGCTTGAAGTTGGCCAATTGATCGCCTCTTCTTTGACGATTCCCTGTTCTGGTATATTGTCCATCCCACGGGTATTTTTTTCTTCCGCGGTACACGTTATAGTCTCTTAACTCAGACATGCCCAAAGCTCCAAATTCCCATTCGGTTTCGGTGGGAAGTCTATACGATGGACTAAGAACACCAGTTTCTCGTGAGGCGTAAATACCTGTGCTATCTTTGGTGTTGCGTTTGCCTTGCATGATATCCGTATTGCCCCCGTAGGTTTGAGTGGGTGCATTGAGATAAGTTTGTGTGCTGAAAGTCTGACCGCTATTAACATCGGTAATTTTAGCGTCTTTCTTTAAATAGCCAGCCCTTTCCAAGTTGGATTCGTTCACGCGATCAGTTCTCCAATTCGCAAATTCAGTGGCTTGAATCCAACTAACACCCACAACAGGGTATTGCGCATAGGCAGGGTGTCTCAGATAATTTTCTACCATCTCTTCGTTAAATCCGAGCTGACTGCGCCACACTAAGGTATCAGGAACGGCACCTTGATAAATGTTTTTATAATTCGCTTCGCTTGGCGGGAATATGCGTTTCAACCAATCCAGATACTCTAAATACATTAGGTTGGTTACTTCATTTTCATCCATGTAGAAAGACTGTACATGCTGTTGATTTGGCGAGTTATTCCAGTCGTGCATCGGGTCATCTTGAACACGGCCTTTAGTAAATGTTCCACCCTCGATAAACACCATCCCAGGACTGGCTTCTTGACCTTTGAATTTGGTATTATATTGAAATCCGCCTAATTTATCGTTGATTTTATATCCTGTGGCTCTGGAAATATTGCTTGAACCAGATGAGTTTTTACAACTAACTATTGTGACCGCAACTAGCAGCATCAAAAGGTTTTTTATCGAAATGTATTTTTTCATGCGCATGATATGCTCCTCAATTAAAAGAATTGCAATTTAATAATATTGATAAACAAAACAATCATTTAAAACCAAAATGATGTTTTCTTTGTTTCACGCTTATACTAACGTGGTTAAAACCCATTTATTACATATCTTGCCACTATACTAATTCGCTCCGTATTTGCGTTGTCTGATTATGCGATTGATTATTTTTTTTCTAGCTGTTTGTTTTTTTGGAACTGTCTCTGCTCAGAAGCGTGATTTTACAATTTTGTGGAATGCTCCTAAGTCCATTTCCAATGGAATTGCCCAACTGAGAATTCCCAGTTTTGAAGATGCTCATTTCGATTTTGACGGTGATCGCTTGAAATTTGTTGCTCAGTGGCCAGAGCGGGCTTTGTTACTGCCCAATTCAGCTAAAATATCAAACCTCAAAACGACCCCCTTAAACAAAAAAGAACTTTTCGATTTAGCCGAAGCCGCTATCCCAGAAGCACTCGAGTATAATCTAACAAACACCAATGCACGAGGGCAGAGAGGGCTAATGCTGGAAATTTCTCCAATCATCAAAACTGAAGCTGGCTATCAAAAAGTGCTATCTTTTAGCATTTCATATCAAATATCGCCTCAAGCAAGTGGCCAAAGATCTTTGACATGGTTTAACTCCATTTTGTCTCAAGGTAGCTGGTTTAAATTTGCCATAACTGAAAGTGGAATATATCGATTGAATCGCGATTTTTTTCAGTCTTTAGGAGTCCAAGTAGCGGGATTAGATCCAAAAACCATTAAAATTTATGGCTTAGGAGGTGACATGTTGCCTTTAGAACTTCTTCCCGACACTCCTCTCGATCCAATAGAAAATGCTATACAGGTCATAGGCGAAGAGGACGGTGTTTTTAACTCTGAAGATTATGTTCTTTTCTATGGCCGATCGTCTTCATATAATGAAGAAAGTCGAACACATATTAACGCTTACACAGATCAAACCATTTATTATGTTCAAGTAGGTGGCAGTAATGGTTTGAGAGTGAGCCCTTATGTAGAACCATTCGAAAATCCAGTTGAAAGCCTTTCGTCTTTCGTGGACTATCAATTTCACGAAGTGGACCAATACAATTTAGCCAATATCGGAAGGCGTTGGTTTGGCGAACTATTTGATTTCAACGCTCAACAAGAATTTTATTTCGATTTTCCCAATTTGATTTCTGGGGAAATGGCCGAAATCAAGGTATTGGCTGCCGCGACAGCCGAAGTCAATACCAGCATGTCCATCACACTTAATAATAATACCATCGGTCAGCTACTTTTTTCAGGTAATAGCAGCCAGTCAAGTAATCTTGCGAATGGGGCAACTTTGGATGTTCTAGCAGCCCTTCCAACTTCTGGGGTTACTGTCGGCCTCAGTTATAACAATAGCGGAAACCCTTCCTCAACCGGATACCTAGACTATATTAGTATTGCGGCTAAACGCGCTCTAACCTACGCAGAATCTACTCTTTTTTTTAATACTAAAAGTAGCTCGCAGTACAATCAAGTCGTATCACTTAGTCTAAATAACTGTGCCGACATTCAATCTTTGTGGGAGGTTACGGATATCGCTAATATCAAATCAATCGATAACAGCGATGCTTCCAGTAGCATAATATTTAAAACCACTGCACAGGAGAATCAGCAGTTTGTTACTCTTAATCCTCAAGACTTTCTAACGCCTCAAATTTTATCAAACTCTAACCTAAGCTTTCAGAATCTCAAGGGTACCATTTTTCGAAATGATGCCAATCAACCCTCTGATGTGGAATATCTCATATTGACGAGAGAAGATATGCGCTTTCAGGCCGAACGGTTGGCCGATATCCACCGTTTGAACTCTGGTTTACAAGTCAAAGTCGTTTTGCTCAAGGACATTTACAATGAATTCAATACGGGCAACCCAGATATTGCAGCCATCAGAAATTTTTTAAAGTATGTTTATGATCGGCCAATTGATCCTGACAAGAGATTGAAATATGTTTGTTTGTTTGGAGACGGTAGCTATGACTATAAAGACCGTATTAACAACAACACAAACGTTGTGCCGTCATGGTATTCGTACAATAGCTTCAACGTAGTCAGTTCTTTCGTGTCTGATGATTTTTACGGTATGATGGATTGGGGAGAGGGTACAATGTCAAATTCAGACCAGTTGGATATTGCTATGGGTAGAATTTTAGCGGATACCCCACAAAGAGCAAAAGTCCTTGTCGATAAAATAACTTCGTACTACGCCGATTTAGCCTATGGTACCTGGCGGAATAGGATGGTTGTAATTTCGGACGATGTTGACGCATCCTCCGAATTTGACTTAGAAAACACTACCAATGTTATCGGAGATATGGTTGCTTCTCAAAAGCCACAAATTAATGTTACTAAAATACACTCCGACGCCTTTGTGCAAGAATCCTCCTCTGGCGGAGAACGCTATCCTGATGTTAATAAGGCGATATTCGATGCTATTGAGTTGGGCGCTCTGGTTGTTAATTATTTTGGTCATGGTGGTGAGGACGGCTTAGCAGGTGAGCGCATTTTTGATATACTTAATGCACGAGAGCTCAAAAATGAATGTAAACTCAATTGCTTTGTTACAGTTACTTGTGAATACACAAAATTTGATAACCCCAATCGACCAACAGCCGGTGAATACTTGTATTGGAACCCCAATGGTGGTGCTGTAGGAATGCTGACAACAACAAGGCGAATTTTTCTAAATGTAGGGGTTTTGTTCAACGTTAAATTACAAGACTATCTCTTTGGAATAAATGGTGCACCCGAAAATACCTCAATGGCTGAGGCTTTGAGACTAACTAAAACTAGTCCGAGTTTGAGTGGTGTAAGTCAAAGGCGATTGGTCTTTTTCATAGGAGATCCCGCTATGAAATTGGCACTTCCAAAACCCGAAATAGCATTGACTCATATTAATGGAACACCAATCTCTGGCAACACAGAACTCTTACGGGCTTTAGATCAAGCTACCCTCAAAGGTGAGATTTTGGATCTCAACGGCAACTTGATGTCTGATTTCAATGGACTATTAACGGCGGTTGTTTTTGATAAAAATATCGAAAGATCGACACTTGGTAATGATGGCACTACAGATGCGCAGGGGAATTTATTGCTTCTTGATTACGAGACTTTAGGTGCCACAGTTTTTAATGGTCAAGCGACGGTTACTAATGGGATTTTTGATTTCTCTTTTATAGTTCCTAGGGATATACAAATTGCTGAAGGAACAGGCAAAGTCAGTTTTTATGCCAAGGAACAACAACAACTGAATGATCACACAGGTTATGATTTATCAGTGAAAATAGGAGGAATTAATCCTAACGCTGGTCAGGATAATGAGGGACCAACGATTAATATTTTTATGAACGATGAGAGTTTTATTTCTGGAGGTATAACCAATGAAAACCCCACTCTTCTGGTGAACTTATCTGACCTAAGCGGTATCAACACGATTGGTGGAGTAGGTCATGACATTTTAGCCATTCTTGACGGTGATGAGGCTAATGCATTTAATCTAAACGATTATTATGTTGCCAATCAGGATGACTATCAAAACGGGAAATTGAATTATCCTTTCAGAGATCTTGAGCCTGGAGAACACAGTTTGAAGGTCAAGGCATGGGATGTATACAATAATTCCTCTGAAGCAGAAATCCAATTTGTAGTGTACAACGAAAACGACGGATTAGTCATTGATCACGTTTTGAACTACCCTAATCCGTTTATCAATTATACCGAGTTTTGGTTCAATCACAACAGTTCGGAGCCGTTAGATATTATGGTCCAGATTTTTTCGGTTTCAGGAAAATTAGTTAAAACCCTATATGGCCGATCGAGTGGCGATGGAAAAATTACAAGCGCCCTGTCTCGAGACTTATCCTGGGATGGCGCCGATGATTTTGGGGATTATATTGGGAAAGGAGTCTATATTTACAAATTATCAGTACGATCCGCACTGACAGGATCAACGGCCTCAAAATTTGAAAAAATCGTTAAACTGTAATATTCCTATATATTTGACGTTAATCAAAGAACAACTAATTCGACACCCTGTGAAAAATGTATTCATCCATAGTTTTTGTGTTTTTTTATTCGCTGTATTTACAGGCTTTGCGCAAACCACCACGGTAATACCCACTCAAGACACTAGAGTAATCACAACGGGAGTTCCGTTTTTACTCATCGCTGGAGACGCTCGCGCTGCAGGCATGGGAGATATGGGCGTGGCTACATCCTCGGACGCCTATTCACAACAATGGAATCCTTCAAAATATGCATTTAACACCTCAAAGTCAGGGTTGGCAGTTAATTATACGCCATACTTAAGCAAATTAGTGAATGATATTTTTTTAGGCAATATCACTTATTTCAACCGATTAAACGAGCGCAGTGCATTTGCAGCAAGTTTTAAATATTTTAGTCTGGGCGAAATTGAAATCATCACAGAACAGCAGGCTGCAGCGGGCGATTTTGACAATTTACTCATTGAAAGTCCCAATGAGTTGGCATTCGACCTGTCCTACTCTTTGAGATTAGCAGATCAGTTTTCGATGGGGGTCAATTTGGGATACTTAAGATCAGATTTAAAAATCCAGTCTGTTGATACCGATGCTTCTGCTGCAAGCTCATTTGCTGTTGGATTGTCTGGTTTTTACCAAAGTGAAGAAAATGCCTATGACAGTTTCAATGGAAGATGGCGCGCTGGCTTTGCACTTCAGAATATTGGACCTAAAATCAAGTATGACAACAGTCAGAATTCTGAGAATTTCTTGCCCTCAACCCTAAGATTAGGAGGAGGCTTCGATTTTGTTTTTGATCCCTATAACACCTTGTCTGTAACCGCTGAGGTAACTAAATTATTGGTCCCTACACCGCCCAAATATGCTAATGAATATCAATACGATGATATCGATGGTAATGGACAATATGATGAGGATGTCGATACTTTAATAGGTTATCCAGGTTCACCAGTTAACTCAGGTATTATTTTGGAAGGTCAAGATCCAAACGTCGGATTTGTTTCCGGTATCTTTCAATCTTTTAATGATGCCCCCGGCGGCCTTAAAGAAGAAATGCAGGAAGTCACATATGCCTTGGGAGCAGAATATCGTTATCAAGACTCTTTCGCTATACGCGCTGGATATTTCCACGAAAGCGAAAACAAGGGCGCACGCCAGTTTTTTACCTTTGGTGCGGGATTTAAATACAATGTGATGGATGTCGACTTGTCTTATCTTTTTTCTGCTTCCAAAGTTCAAAGTCCTCTTGAAAGCACCTTGCGTTTCTCTTTGACTTTTAATTTTGGACGCGATTCTTACTCAGAATATTAATTCATTTATCCATTAATAATAGGCCCTTCAAGCCGATTGACTAATGATTTTTGTCAATTTTAGAAACTTGTGTTTTGTAATACGGTTCTAAGACGTATTTTTGTGCTTCGGTTTAGACAAAAAAGATGCAAAAAATCACCAAAAAAACTTACCTCCAATGGTATGAAGACATGCAATTGTGGAGAAAATTCGAGGACAAGTTGGCAGCGGTTTATATCCAACAAAAAGTCAGAGGTTTTCTTCACCTTTACAACGGTCAAGAAGCAATCTTAGCTGGGGCATTACACGCCATGAATTTGACTAAGGATAGAATGATTACGGCCTATAGGAATCACGTTCAACCAATTGGTATGGGTGCAGATCCAAGACGTGTGATGGCAGAACTTTACGGAAAAGTTACAGGCACTTCCATGGGTTTAGGTGGTTCCATGCATATTTTTTCTAAAGAACACCGTTTTTATGGTGGGCACGGCATTGTGGGTGGTCAGATACCCTTAGGTGCCGGTATGGCCTTTGGTGATAAATATCACAATACAGGAGCAGTAACCGTTTGTTGTTTTGGCGATGGCGCAGCGCGTCAAGGATCAATGCACGAAACTTTCAACCTGGCGATGTTGTGGAACTTGCCTGTTGTTTTTATTTGCGAGAATAACGGATATGCCATGGGGACATCCGTGGAACGTACAGCTAATCACACAGAAATTTGGAAACTCGGACTTGGGTATGAAATGCCTTGCGCTCCTGTCGATGCAATGAATCCTGTGACTGTGGCAAAAGCTATGGACGAAGCTATTGAAAGAGCGCGCTCTGGTGGCGGGCCAACTTTCTTGGAAATGAAAACCTACCGCTATCGAGGACATTCTATGAGTGATGCTCAGCATTACCGTACAAAAGACGAGGTGGAAACCTATAAAAAAATTGACCCTATTACTCAGGTTAAAAATTTGATTTTAGAAAAGAATTACGCTACACAAAAAGAATTAGATGAAATCGATTCAAGAGTAAAAGCCTTGGTCGCCGAATGTGAAGCCTTTGCTGAAAATTCGGCCTATCCAGATAAATCACTTATGTACGATATTGTTTACGATCAAGTGGACTATCCATTCATCCCCCATAAACTATAAATTATGGCAGAAATCATAACAATGCCGCGTTTGAGCGACACCATGGAAGAGGGAACAGTAGCAACTTGGCTGAAAAAAGTAGGTGATGCTGTTAGTGAGGGAGACATTTTGGCCGAAATCGAGACTGATAAGGCTACCATGGAGTTTGAATCCTTTCATGAAGGCACTTTGCTGCATATCGGTATTCAAGAGGGTGAGGCCGCTAAAGTGGATTCATTATTGGCTATAATTGGAAAAGAGGGTGAAGACATTTCTGCTTTGCTCAGTCAAGGCCCTAAAGTAGCTGCTGAAAAAATTGAAGAGGTGGTTGAGGTTACTGATGCTTCTAAATCGGCTGATATTCCCGATGGTGTAGTGGTGGTCACTATGCCTCGATTAAGCGATACAATGGAGGAAGGTACTGTAGCAACCTGGTTGAAAAAGCCTGGCGACTCAGTGAACGAAGGAGATATTTTGGCGGAAATTGAGACTGATAAGGCCACGATGGAATTCGAATCTTTCAATGAGGGAACGCTTTTGCATATTGGTATTCAAGAAGGTGAATCAGCCAAAGTTGACGCCTTGTTGGCCATTATTGGTCCGAAGGGAACAGATATTTCGGGCTTGGCAAAAAATTTCACTCATGGTACTGCTAGCGCAAAACCAGTTGAGGATACGAAGGTAACTATTGAAAAGGCTTCCGCGCCAGTTGTAAAAGAAGTAGAAGTCCCTCAAGTAGCAAGTCCTACTGTCAACTCCTCTGACCGCATTTTTGTTTCTCCTCTTGCTAAAAAAATGGCTGAAGACAAAGGTATTCATCTGTCTCAGATCCGTGGTAGTGGTGAGCATGGGCGTATTATTAAAAGAGATATTGAGAATTTTGTGCCATCGGGTGTTGGTGTTCAGTCCAATGTGCCATTTGTTCCAGCAGGAACAGAGCAGTCTGAAAGTACAACCAATAGTCCAATGCGAAAGGCCATAGCCAAGCGGCTTTCACAATCTAAGTTCTCAGCCCCTCATTATTATCTGAATGTGGAGTTTGATATGAATAATGCGGTCGCTTTTAGAACCCAATTTAATACCCTGCCAAACACTAAAATTTCGTTTAACGATATGGTTATTAAGGCTGTAGCCCTATCGCTCAAGCAATGTCCTCAAGTTAACGGACAATGGTTTGAAGATAAAATACAACAAAACCACCATGTGCATGTAGGAGTAGCTGTTGCAGTAGAAGACGGACTTATTGTGCCTGTTCTGCGTTTTGCAAATGAGCAATCTATGCAGCAGATTAATGTTGCGGTGAAGGATTATGCTCAAAGAGCTCAGCAGAAAAAACTTAGCCAACAAGAAATTGAAGGAAGTACCTTTACTGTATCCAACCTTGGTATGTTCGGGATAGAAAGTTTTACCTCGATAATCAATCAGCCGAATGTTGCTATACTGTCGGTAGGCGCAATTGTTCAAAAGCCCGTAGTTAAAAATGGGGCAGTAGTACCGGGACACGTCATGAAGCTGACTATGGCTTGCGATCACCGAGTGGTTGACGGCGCAACAGGTGCAAAGTTTTTGCAAACCTTGAGAGGTTATGTTGAAAATCCAGTCACCATGCTGGCCTAACAATAGCTGTCATCATGGCAAAAAATATTATCATTACAGGCACTAGTCGGGGTATTGGATTTGAATTAGCCAAGAATCTTTCTGACGCTGGGCATCAAGTTTTGGCTCTTTCTAGGCAAACATCTTCTTTAGACGTATTGAATCTCCCGAATGTTCATGTATTAGCATTCGATTTAGCTCGACAAGATGACCTGAAACAGGTCAGGAACTATGTTAAGACAAACTGGGAAAAAGTGGATGTATTAATTCACAATGCTGGAGCTATTTGTAACAAACCCTTCTTAAAAACAACCTCAGAAGACTTTTTGACCGTATACCAAACAAATGTATTTGGCGTAGCCACTTTGACTCAAGCGGTTATACCGTTTATGAATAGCAGTGGACATGTCGTCGTATTGAGTTCAATGGGGGGTGTTCAAGGGAGTTCAAAATTCCCTGGTCTAGCGGCCTACAGTTCAAGCAAAGGTGCGGTAATTACCCTAGTAGAACTTTTGGCTGAGGAGTTTAAAACGTCTGGTCCGTCATTCAATGCCCTGGCGTTAGGCGCAGTGCAAACTGAAATGTTGGAAACCGCATTCCCAGGATATCAAGCGCCGGTAACAGCCGCTGAAATGGCATCCTATATCGCAGACTTTGCACTTACTGGCCAAGAGCTTTTCAATGGAAAGTTGATTCCGGTATCGAAATCTACACCCTAGTAAATGCCTGTTCGAATAGTAACACTTTAACATTTTTCTTAAAAAAATGAGTCAATCTACTAATACCATTCTTATGATTCGCCCGTATGGCTTTCGGGCAAACGAGCAAACGGCAACTAGTAATTATTTTCAGAAAAATACTGATGAAAAAAGTTCAGTTGAATTGACTCTGGTGGCTCAAAAAGAATTTGACACTTTTGTTGATGTTCTTAAAAAGCAGGGGGTAAATGTTATCGTTTATCAAGACACTGGAAAACAAGACACACCCGACTCTATTTTTCCGAATAATTGGCTGTCTTTTCATGAAGACGCTACGGTTGCGCTCTATCCGATGATGGCAGAGAACCGACGTTTGGAAAGGCAAGAATCGGTTTTAGAGTTGGTTGAAGCAGCTGGGTTTAAGATTAATAATTTCATTGATTACACAGGAGCTGAATTGGAAGGGGTTTTTCTTGAAGGCACCGGAAGTATTGTTTTAGATCGGGTGAATCGAAAGGCCTATTGTGCGCTTTCACCTCGGGCCGATGAGGAGTTATTTATCGAATTCTGCGAAGACTTTGAATATACGCCTGTTATTTTTGAGGCCTATCAAACCGTTGGAGGCAGCCGAAAACCTATATACCACACGAACGTTTTGATGTGCGTCGCCGATCGTTATGCTGTGGTTTGTTTAGACGCTGTTGATGATAAAAAAGACAGACGAACCCTGGAAAAGACTTTGAAATTTGATGGTAAAAAAATTATTGCTTTGAGTGAGGAGCAAATGCACTCTTTCGCAGGTAATATGCTTCAAGTCCAGTCTCAATATGGAAAAACACAGTTGGTTATGAGTCAACAGGCGCATGATGCATTGCGTCCAGATCAACTCCAAACACTAAAGTCGTTAGATCCTCTAATTGTTGTGTCACTGCCCACCATTGAGTCTTGTGGCGGTGGTAGTGCAAGGTGTATGATGGCCGAAGTGTTTCTCCCTACTTCCAAGTAGTATCTGTTATCGTATCCTTTGAAATAAAGTATATTTGCGCTAATACAATCTAATGGCATATGGATTTCCATCAAATCATTCAAAATCAACTCCAAAAGGCATGTTTCGAATTATTTCAAGTCGACATTGATCAGTTTGAGCTACAAGAAACACGAAAGGATTTTGAAGGAGATTTGACAGTTGTTATTTTCCCTGTTTTGAAATTTATAAAGGCTAATCCTGTTTCAATAGGGGAGAAATTAGGCCAATGGCTCGAATCTAATCAACCAGAAGTGAACGGGTTTAATGTCGTTTCTGGATTCCTGAATTTGATCTTTGAAGACAGCTATTTTATAGCCTCTGCTCAAGAAATTTTTGAAGATCAAGCCTATGGCATCAAGACTGCCAATGTTGGTGACAAGGCAGTTATCGTAGAATACTCTTCTCCAAATACCAACAAACCTTTGCACTTGGGTCATATACGGAATAACTTATTGGGCTATAGTGTTGCTGAAATTCTTAAGGCGTCAGGAAAGCAGGTTTATAAAACTCAAATCATCAACGATCGCGGAATTCATATTTGTAAAAGCATGTTGGCCTGGCAAAGGTTTGCTCAGGGAGAAACGCCACAATCAACCGGTTTGAAAGGTGATAAACTTGTTGGTAATTATTACGTCCGTTTTGATCAAGAATATAAGCATGAAGTGACGGAACTGGTGACTCAAGGCCATTCCGAAGAAGAAGCCAAAAAAAATGCGCCTATCTTATTGGAAGCGCAAAAAATGCTGCTGCGCTGGGAGTCTGGTGATCCGGAAATTGTAGATTTATGGAGTACCATGAATCAGTGGGTATACGATGGATTCGAAATGACTTATAAGCGTTTGGGTGTAGATTTCGACAGTTACTATTATGAGTCTGAAACTTACCTGCTTGGTAAAACCTTTATTGAGGAAGGACTCAATTCAGGTGTTTTTGTCAAAAAAGAAGATGGCTCAGTTTGGTGTGATTTAGCCTCTGATGGACTGGACGAAAAAATTGTACTCAGATCCGATGGCACTGCTGTTTATATGACCCAAGATATTGGAACAGCCATACAACGGATCAAAGATTATCCAGATGCTGGCGGTATGGTTTATACGGTGGGTAACGAACAAGATTACCATTTCAAGGTACTTTTTTTGATTCTTAAAAAATTAGGTTTTGAATGGGCAAAGAACCTACACCATTTGAGTTATGGGATGGTTGATTTGCCAAGTGGAAAAATGAAGAGTCGGGAGGGTACTGTTGTAGATGCGGATGATTTAATTGATGAAATGACCCGCACCGCGAAATCAATTGCACAGGAATTGGGTAAACTGGATGGTTATAAGGAAACTGAAAAAGAAACGGTTTATCATCAAATAGGATTGGGAGCTTTAAAATATTATATATTGAAGGTTGATCCTAAGAAACGTATCTTATTTGATCCTGAAGAATCAATTGACTTTCAAGGAAATACTGGACCGTTCATTCAATATACATACGCTAGGATTTGCGCCATTGTAAGAAAATCCCCTGAGCACAAAACCTATCAACTTGAAAATGTCAATCTTGAAATCAGAGAGAGGATATTGATCAGGGATTTGATGAAGTTTCCCAACATCATACAGCAAGCTGCGGATGCCTACAGTCCGGCACTTTTGGCTAATTACCTCTATGATTTGGTTAAATCGTTTAATGCTCTATATCAGAATGTGGCTATTTTTGGTAATGAGAATTCTGACCAAACAGCCTTTTTGGTCGAATTGTCTCAAGCTACGGGTTTGGTTATTAAAAGAGCATTAGGTCTTTTGGGTATAGAGGCCCCCGAGCGCATGTAACCATGAGGTAAAAAAAAAGCTGCACCGAAGTGCAGCCTTTTATTGAAAATGAATGTATTAAGCTTTAGACGAACTTACTGCTAAAGAGTAAACTACTAAACCGAAACCAATTTTATTGATAGCGTCACCAATGTTGTAAATGATGTCCATGTTTAAACCTAGGTCACCTACAAAAGCATACCACTGACCATCGCCAGTACCAGCCATATAGCCCAATGGATAAATAGCCCATCCAACTAGAACGAACCAACAAAGGATTTTGTGAGCCTGTAGAACATGACCACCAGCAGCTACTGCCAATTGCTTGGCCTTACCTAACCAGATGTCATATACTATAACAAAATAGGCTGCTCCTGAGATGAATCCCCATAAAGCTGCACTTTCTGGAGCAACAGCTTCGCCCCAATATCCTGTTACTAGCATTACTACTGATAATACAATTAAGCGCCACATCAATGACTTGGTAGCGCCGGCAACTTTAAGAATTAAGTAGAATTCAACGCACATCAACGGCACTGTTAGCACCCAATCCACATAACGAAAGAATGTTGGAGACTCGTCGAATGCTCCAAAATAATCTCTCATGTACCAGTAGTGGACAGCAGCAATAAAAGTAATCAAACCAGATACTAAGATCGAAGTTCTCCACTTTTTGTCAAAGCTACTCATGGATAGGAAGAAGAAAGCAGAAGCTGCCATCATTGCCATACATCCTACAAAGAATGTAAAGTCTACATAATCAGTTGCGCCAAGCTTTTGCATGCTTCCGGCCAACAAAATTGAATTTGATAAAAATCCCATAATAATTGTTTTTAATGATTTTTGTTTGAGTAAATTTATGCAATTATATAAAGAATTTGATATTTTATTGAAAATAATTTTATTCAATTGATAAAATCTTACATGGAAAATTCAAAATCCCGCAGTTTTAGCCTGATTACAACATTTGTTTTTATGTGGGTTGCGATCAATTTTTCTCCTGCGCTCGCCGATGTTTTTGGCTACATACTTATCCTCAGCGTTGGAATACTTCATGGCTCTAATGATTTATTTCTTATCCGGAAGGCGTTAGCCAAAAGAAAACCAAAGCTTTGGGCTGTTTTAGGGGTTTATTTAATGGTTATTCTGATGGCGGCCGTCCTGTTTTACCAATTGCCCTTTTTGGCTTTGACGTCGTTCGTGCTTTTCAGTGCCTATCATTTTGGAGAGCAACATTGGGCTACAAAAATACAAGGAAACCTCTGGGCGGTTGGTGCATTCTACTTTTGCTATGGGTTTACCGTTTTACTGCTTTTGTTTTTCTGCAATTTTTCAGATACTTCTGCTGTCATTCTAGATATTACCCATTATACTTTACCCGAGAACATCTTTTCAAACGGTTTAGTATTTTTTGGAATACTGAGTTTAATTCTGGGCAGTTATTTGCTAGATAAAGATTATATCAAACGCCGATTGATTGAAGAATTGTTTTATCTGCTCTTGTTCTTTTTGTTGTTCAAGGCGGCATCATTGATTTGGGGATTTGCGGCCTACTTTGTCCTTTGGCACGCCATCCCTTCATTGAAAGATCAAATCAATTTCCTTCATGGTGAGATTAGTACCTTTTCAATCTTAAAATATTTGCGTGAGTCGCTGTTCAATTGGTTGGTAGCGCTACTTGGGCTAGCATTGATGTATTTTGTCTTTAGAGATGATGACAGTGTGTTTATTACCATTTTCTTTTCATTTTTGGCGGCCATTACCTTTCCGCACGTTTTGGTAATTTCTAATATTTATAAACAATAAATTGGGGAAATCCTTTTCCATAGCTTCTCAAAGTCTGGTGTGTTAATGATTACCTTAGCAAGGTAAAAACCCAGTTCATGATAGTACTCGACGGTAAGAAAACCAGTAATGATTTAAAATTAGAAATAGCTCAAGAGGTAGATCGGATGAAGGTAGCGGGAAGTAAGGTGCCTCACTTAGCTGCTATTTTGGTAGGGGAGGATGGCGCCAGTTTGACTTACGTTGGCAGTAAAGTAAGGTCTTGTGAACAGGTGGGCTTCGAATCAACTTTGCTAAAATTTCCGGATACTATTTCAGAGGAAGAATTGCTCGATCAAGTCCATGCGCTTAACACGAATGACTCAATCGACGGCTATATCGTTCAGTTACCTCTACCCAAGCATATTGACGAAAATAAAATATTGATGGCTATTGATCCTGAAAAGGATGTTGATGGTTTTCATCCTTACAATTTTGGCAAAATGGCTTTAGAAATGGACACCTTTATTCCAGCAACACCTTTTGGAATTATGGAAATTCTAGAACGCTATCAAGTTAAAACCAAGGGTAAGCACGTTGTGGTAGTTGGTCGTTCTCATATAGTAGGTCGCCCCATGAGCATTTTACTTAGCAGAAAAGGCAATCCTGGTAATGCCACCGTAACTTTGGCACACTCTCATACCGCAAATCTGGCCGAATTGACACAACAGGCTGATATTGTTATTATGGCCTTAGGTATACCCCATTTCCTGAAAGCAGATATGGTCAAGGCAGGCGCAGTAATTATTGACGTGGGTATAACTCGAGTTCCAAATGCCGACAGTCCAAAAGGTTATCAAATTGTAGGTGATGTTGACTTCAACGAGGTTGCACCAAAAAGCAGTTATATTACACCTGTGCCTGGAGGTGTGGGGCCTATGACTATTGCTATGTTGTTGAAAAACACCCTACTTGCTTGTAAGCGGCGACAAAATTAGCGTTGGGTGGCTGTTTTTTGCGAATCGCTCAAAGCCGCTTTGAGCTGTTGAATTTCATCAGGTCTGAGTGGTCTTAATTCTCCGGTCGGAAGATCCAACTCAATATTCATGATTCTCATTCTCTTCAAGCTGATAACCTCATAATTGAAATACTCACACATACGACGAATCTGACGATTGAGCCCCTGAGTCAGAACTATTTTGAAGCTGTCTTGACTGACCCTAGTAACTTTGCACGGTTTTGTCACCGTGTCTAAAATCGGAACACCTTTCGACATCCTGTCAATGAAGGTCTGAGAAATGCTCTGGTCAACACTTACCAAATACTCTTTTTCGTGGTTATTACTCGATCTTAAAATTTTGTTGACAATATCACCGTCATTAGTAAGCAATATCAATCCCTCGCTCATTTTATCTAATCTTCCAATGGGAAAAATCCGTTTGGGGTAATTAAGGAAATCAATGATATTGTCTTTTTCGCGTTTGGTATCTGTTGTACAAACAATCCCGACAGGCTTGTTAAACGCCAAGTATTCGAATTGCTCACTTGATTTTTCGACAACCTTTCCGTTTACAGTAACCCGATCACCTTCTGATACTCGTGTGCCTTTTTCAATGGGGTGGCCATTGATTAGAACTTGTCCAGCGTCAATCAGGTCGTCTGCCTTACGGCGGGAACAAAATCCAGCTTCACTTAGAAACTTGTTTACTCGAATAGCACTACTTTTTTCCATATCAGTTGCAAATATAGCTCACAATCTCCGAAACTACTTCTGGGTGTTTAAGACCGTGACCATAACCGTCAGTAGATATCAGCTGACCCTCTTGACAATGGCTGACAATCGATTGTGCATCTGAATAAGGGATGATCCGATCATTGATGTCGTGCACAATCAGAGTGTCAATACCGGTACCTTTCAGATAATTTTCGGTGGAAAATGTTTTAGGTGCAGCTCCAAATCGACGGATTACTTCTCGATCTATTGCATGTCGAAGTCTATTGCTGTACCCCAACATATCGCAGTATCGTTCTAATACTCCAGTGAAATGGTTGGGGGCTCCCAGCAGGATCAGTTTTTTCAAATGTGACAGTTCGCTATTGCCCATTGAAAATGCGCAGGCCATTCCGCCAACAGAATGACCTATCATGGCTGTAGCGCCAAAGTGAGCTGCAACTACGCTAATAAACTGACCATAAAGAACGGCTTGAAAATATTTTCCTCCCGAAGCACCATGAGCCGGAGCGTCCAAAGCAACTGCAGCAATATTTTTTTCTTTTAAACTGGCAACCGTCTTTTCCCACCTGATAGAGTTGCTCTCCCAGCCGTGAGCGAGTAATACACAGCCTTTGTCGCCAGGCCAATAGTAAGTCATAATGCGTGTCCCTCGATAATCTAAGGTCAGTTGTTGGGCCGAAGACAAAAAAGAACTTTCACCGGGGGAAAGCCTGCCTTTTCTGGGCTTAGCAAAAATATTTATAGCAACTTTGGCCGTTTTTGAGGGATTGAAAAAAGCTAGTAAATTCAGAAGTTTACCAATGATTGAGATGAGCAAGGTCGTTGATTTTATTTGTGGCATAGCGGATATCGATGGCAAAGCTAAGATTTCTTTAGAGAAGCGAGGTTTTTTTTATCGTCTTGATTTTTGAAATAGTCCCATTTTCAATGTTAAGACCGTTATATTTGCGTTATGAATTTGACAAATGAAGAAAAAACGCGCGAGGGTTTGATGCTGCCCTTAATGGAAGCCTTTTACACCATTCAAGGAGAGGGCTATCACAAAGGAACGGCAGCTTATTTTGTTCGAATTGGAGGTTGCGATGTTGGTTGTCACTGGTGCGATGTAAAAGAGAGTTGGAATGCGGCTCTCCATCCGCCTACCGCAATTGAAAGTATGGTTACAATGGCCATGCAACACTCCAAGACTGTTGTCGTGACTGGAGGAGAGCCGCTGATGTGGCCTATGAAGCCTCTCACTGATCAATTTCATGCCAAAAACGCCCAAGTCCATTTAGAAACATCAGGGGCGTATCCATTAACAGGAGCCTGGGATTGGATTTGTCTTTCTCCAAAAAAAAACAAGGCCCCTTTAACAGAGGTGTATCAAAAAGCAGATGAGCTGAAAGTAATTATTTACAACAAAAGTGATTTGGAGTTTGCGGAGCAGCATGCCTTGAAGGTTTCAAAGCAATGCAAATTGTACTTACAGCCAGAATGGAGTCGCAGGGATATGGCAATGGCACTAATTGTCGACTACGTTATGAAACACCCACAATGGACTGTTTCTCTTCAAACTCACAAATATTTAAATATACCTTAATATTTTTTCGACTTTTTACACTAAATTGTTGATAACTTCTACTCAGTTAAATCATCCATTCTTCTAGAGCTGGCCTAAGTTTGTTATATTTGATGAAACAAAAAAATGATGCCCTCTAAGCGTCATTTTTGTCATATAATAACTACTTATCACTAAGATTAAATCGATATGAGTTTAGAACCAAATAAAACCAATTATTCTGCCGATAGTATTCAGGCCCTAGAAGGAATGGAACACGTTAGAATGAGACCTTCCATGTATATAGGGGACGTCGGGTCGCGCGGCCTGCATCATTTAGTTTATGAGGTTGTTGACAATTCTATTGATGAGGCATTAGCGGGTCATTGTGATCACATCACAGTAAATATTTTGCCGGATAATTCAGTTAAGGTCACTGACAATGGTCGTGGTATACCAGTTGACCTTCATAAAAAAGAAGGTGTGTCTGCACTCGAAGTGGTCATGACTAAAATTGGAGCTGGAGGGAAATTCGATAAAGACTCCTACAAGGTGTCAGGAGGATTGCACGGCGTAGGTGTTAGTTGTGTGAATGCCTTGTCAGAGGTTCTTACGGCTATTGTGTATCGAGAAGGAGTGGTCTGGGAACAAACTTATGAAAGAGGGAAGCCAAGAGGGCCGGTTGAAAAAACTGGAACAACCGACAAAAGAGGAACGACTGTTACCTTTAAGCCAGATGAGTTGATTTTTACACAAACTCGTGAGTACAGTTATGAGATTCTTGCCAATAGAATGCGTGAGTTATCCTTTTTGAATAAAGGTATCACAATGATATTAACCGATGAGAGAGAAACTGACGATAAAGGTGAATTTTTATCTGAAACATTTCTATCAGAGCAAGGATTGGCTGAATTTGTCAATTATTTGGATAGTAGTCGTGAACAAATTCTTTCGGAGGTTATTTCTTTCGAGGGCGAAAAGAATGGCGTTCCTGTGGAAGTAGCGATGACCTACAACACCTCTTATTCCGAAAATTTACATTCCTATGTTAACAATATCAATACCCATGAAGGAGGAACTCATCTTAGTGGCTTTCGTCGCGGACTGACACAAACATTGAAAAAATATGCGGATCAGTCGGGATTAACTGATAAGCTGAAGTTTGAAATTGCCGGGGATGATTTTAGAGAAGGTTTGACCGCTATTATTTCTGTAAAAGTTGCAGAGCCGCAATTTGAAGGTCAAACCAAGACCAAGCTGGGTAATCGCGAGGTTTCGGCATGTGTGAGTCAGGCGGTATCCGAAGTATTGACTGACTATCTTGAAGAGCACCCGGAAGATGCTAAGCTCATTGTTCAGAAAGTAGTATTGGCGGCCCAAGCCCGTCATGCCGCTCAAAAAGCTCGTGAGATGGTGCAGAGAAAAAGTGTTATGAGTTTGGGTGGATTGCCTGGAAAATTGAGTGATTGCTCTGAACAAGATCCAGCTAAATGTGAAGTGTTTTTAGTTGAGGGAGATTCGGCGGGCGGAACGGCTAAACAAGGACGAGATCGCGAGTTTCAAGCTATTTTACCTTTAAGAGGTAAAATCCTCAACGTGGAGAAAGCCATGCAGCATAAAGTGTTTGAAAACGAAGAAATTAAAAATATTTTCACAGCACTTGGTGTGACTATCGGAACAGAAGAAGATAGTAAAGCGTTGAATTTATCGAAGCTGCGTTACCACAAAGTCGTTATTATGTGTGATGCCGATATCGATGGTAGTCATATTGCTACACTGATTTTGACATTTTTCTTTAGATACATGAAGGCCTTAATTGAGAATGGTCATATTTACATCGCGACGCCACCACTATATTTGGTCAAAAAAGGGGCAAAAAAACAATATGCGTGGAGTGAAGCAGACCGTGATAAACTGATGAATGATTACGGTTCTGGAGCGTCGATTCAGCGATACAAAGGTTTGGGAGAAATGAATGCTGAGCAGTTATGGGACACCACTATGAATCCAGAATTTAGAACGTTGCGTCAAGTGCAAATAGATAATGGAACAGAGGCTGACCGGGTCTTTTCTATGCTCATGGGTGATGAAGTGCCTCCCAGACGTGAGTTTATCGAGAAAAATGCAATTTACGCGAATATTGATGCCTAATTTTTTATTTTTGAGGAAGAAACCCCTTTCAAAAATGAAAAAGTACCTTTTCTTACTTTCAGTAGTTCTTTGGTCTAGCACCTTAAATGCTCAAAATTTGGGAAGCCTAATATTGGCTTCTTCAGATTCTAATTTACTCACTCAAAACTATTTGAATCCTGCTTTACAGGGCATGATGAGTGACATGAATTCTGGTTGGTATAGCAGTGCTAAAATTCACAAAACATTTGGCTTTGATATCTCCCTGTCAGCCAATGTTTCTCTGGTGCCTGATTCTGGTAAGTATTTCACATTCAATGCTTCCGATTACAATTATTTAAGCACTCAAAATGGCGAGACGCAGTTAGAAACCGTTTTAGGTGAAGCTGGAACAGCTACCACTATTGACGTGAGTATTCCTTACGGTTCCAGCGAATATAAAATAAGTAGCTTCGATTTGCCTGGTGGTGTAGCTGGAGACCTTCCGCTAAATGGTGTTCCTTTGCCTATGATTCAATTTGGACTTGGGCTTCCAATTGTGAAGGCCGATTTGAAATTTAGATTTCTCCCTAAACAAACCTACGAAAAGAATACATCGGTAGATATGTTTGGTGTTGGATTACAATACGAACTTACCAAACTTATAGTGCCTGGAAGCGCAGTTTTGCCCTTACATATTTCTATTTTCGGAGGTTTTACCAGTTTAAACAGTCGGTACCTGTTTGCATCTGAGCCTGGATCTGATGTTCAGGTATCAAATGGAGAAGCTGCCTTTAAGCTAACTGCTATGACTGTTCAGGCCATAGGTTCCATAGATTTTGCTTTTTTATCGCTTTACGGCTCTGTTGGCTATAACATGAGCAATACTAAGTTAAATTTAAAGGGTGATTATACACTCAATTACAATATCACTGATAATAATGGTATGGTGATAAACACTGTCCAAGAACAAATTAGTAATCCATTAGCTTTAGAATTTTCACAGACAGGTCCAAGATCGACTTTTGGTGCCCGATTGAATTTACTGTTTTTCAAAATTTTCGCGGATTATACCTTTCAAAAATACAATACCTTGACCGCCGGAGTCGCATTCAGTTTTAGATAAGATTAAACCTTGACAGAGCGTTTTTAATTCATAAATTTAACCCATCAAATTCGAACCAAAAATTTAACAACTTATGAAAATTAGTATTGTGGGAGCAGGAGCGGTAGGCGCGAGCTGCGCCGAGTATATTGCCTTAAAAAACTTTGCATCCGAAGTAGTTCTTTTGGATATTAAAGAAGGATTTGCCGAAGGAAAGGCAATGGATTTGATGCAGACAGCATCCCTAAATGGTTTTGACACGAGAATCGTTGGAACCACTAACGATTACTCAAGGACAGCCGGCAGCTCTGTTTGTGTGATCACTTCTGGGATTCCAAGAAAACCGGGAATGACTCGAGAGGAATTGATTGGTATCAATGCTGGTATAGTGAAAGACGTGGCTACTAATTTACTTAAACATTCTCCAGAAACTATTATTGTTGTGGTGAGTAATCCTATGGATACCATGACCTATTTGGTTCACAAAACAACTGGACTTCCATCCAACAGAGTGATTGGCATGGGTGGAGCTTTGGACTCTGCTCGATTTAAATATAGATTGGCTGAAGCTTTGGGCGCACCAATCAGCGATGTCGATGGCATGGTAATAGGAGGGCATTCTGATACGGGGATGGTTCCATTGGTTGATCACGCCACGAGAAATAGCATTAAAGTCTCCGAATTTCTCTCCCAAGAACGACTAGGTCAGGTCAAAGAAGACACAAAGGTCGGTGGAGCTACCCTTACGGCATTGTTGGGCACATCTGCCTGGTATGCTCCAGGAGCAGCCGTTAGTTCCCTGGTGCAAGCTATTGTTTGCGATCAGAAAAAAATGATGCCTTGTTCATCGCTACTAAACGGAGAATATGGATTGACCGACCTCTGTATTGGAGTGCCGGTAATATTAGGAAAAAATGGAATTGAATCTATTGTAGAAATAGAATTATCGGAAGCGGAGCAAGCTCATATGAAATTGAGCGCTGAAGGAGTGCGTAAGACAAATGACCTATTGAGCGTATCGTAAATTTCCCTCACAAAATTTAACTCCTGTGAATGATGTATTAATAGGTGTGGTAGCTTGTCGATTCAAGCCCAATAACCTATATTTGCGCGTTTTATTGACCAGAACCAAAATTATTTATAATGCAAAATAAGGGTATCATTAAATTATTTGCACTGCTATTCGGATTGGTAAGTGTGTATCAAGTTTCGTTCACATTCAAAGCCAACCAGGTTGAAGATCAGGCGCAAGCAGTTGCAGTCCAGAAGATTCCTGACACCGAGCCTGCCTATGATGCGCTACGCAAATTGGAGGTTCAGCGCTATCTCGATTCTATTGCAACTCAAGAGGTTTTTAACCTTGGAATTACAAGTTACACCTACAATGAGGTTAAAGATAAAGCCATGAATTTGGGTTTAGACTTAAAAGGAGGGGTCAATGTCATTCTTCAAATTTCGGTGAAAGACATTTTAAAGGGACTCGCAAACAATTCCTCTAATCCAATTTTTAATAAAGCCTTGAGTGATGCTGAGGTCATTCAGAAAAATAGTCAAAACACCTATTTAGAAGATTTCTTTGTGGCATTTGATGCGATCAAGGGAGACACCAAGCTTGCTGATCCAGACATTTTCGCCAATCGCACACTGAGTGAAGAGATTACTTTCGATATGACAGATGATCAGGTACGTCCAATTTTAGAGACAAAAATTGACGAATCAATTGTATCTGCATTCGAAGTCATTCGCAAGCGTATTGATAAATTTGGCGTAACACAACCTAATATCCAACGTCTAGGGAAGTCGGGTCGTATCTTGGTAGAATTACCGGGAGCAAAAGATGTAGAGCGTGTTAAAAAGTTACTTCAAAGTACAGCCCAGCTAGAATTTTGGGAAACCTATCAAGGTCAAGCATTTATGCCTTTCCTAGTTCAAGTCAATGAAGTTTTAAAAAATGAATTAAATACTGTTGCCGCTGAGTCTGCTGATGAAGAGGGCACGGAAGAAAATTTTGAAAGTCAGTTGGAAGCCGCATTAGGAGAAGTGACGACTGATTCTACGGCAGTGGCTGATATTAACCCTATGTTCGACCTAATTAAGGGTCAAGGCTATCAAGGTGGGCCAGTGATCGCCATATTTGATATAAAAGATAAGCAAACAGTCACAGATTATTTGTCTCGTCCAGATTTGAGATCATTATTATCACCAGAACAGCGTTACGTCAAGTTTTTATGGGGTAAAGAATCACCAGATAGTGAATTGATTGAGCTATATGCGATTCGAGGTAATAGAGAGGGTGTCCCTGAACTGAGTGGCGCCGTAATTACAGATGCACGTCAATCATATTCTAATACTGGAAAGCCTTCTGTATCCATGCAAATGAATACAAAAGGGGCTAAAATATGGGAAGAAATGACAGGCAAAGCTTTTAATGAGCGTGGTCAAATTGCCATTGTTTTAGACGAAATTGTCTATTCTGCACCTGGTGTAACAACTGGGCCTATTTCAGGTGGTAATTCTGAAATTTCAGGTCAGTTTACAATCAACGAGGCTGTAGATTTAGCCAATGTTTTAAGAGCTGGTAAATTACCAGCATCTGCTGATATTGTTCAAGCTGAAGAGGTGGGGCCTTCTCTTGGTCTGGAGGCTGTGACCTCTGGAAGGTTATCCTTTCTGATAGCATTGGTATTGGTCCTTTTGTGGATGATTTTATACTATGGAATGGCGGGTGTTTATTCAAATGCAGCCCTTTTACTTAATATCATTTTGATCTTTGGTTTCCTTGCAGGACTAGGCGCTGTATTGACCCTGCCAGGTATTGCTGGTATAGTCTTAACCGTTGGTATTGCTGTAGATGCTAATGTTTTAATTTACGAACGTGTCAGAGAGGAACTTGCCAAAGGAAAGGGTCAGAAGCAGTCCGTGAGTGATGGCTATGGTAACGCATTATCTTCCATTTTGGATGCGAATATTACAACTGGACTTACCGCACTGATATTGTATATCTTCGGAACAGGTCCGATTAAAGGTTTTGCGACTACCCTATTGATTGGTATAGTCACCTCCTTGTTCACGGCTATTTTTATCACTAGATTTTTAATTGATCGCGACAGTAACAAGAATAAGACTTTAGCCTTTTCAACATTTTTGACCAAAGGGTTGTTTCAAAATATCGACATCAAATTTTTGAAGAAACGCTTCATCATGTATGCTGTTTCAGGATCTATTATTGTAGCAGGATTGTTTTCTTTGTTTACTACAGGATTGGATCAGGGAATTGATTTTGTCGGTGGTAGAACTTACCAAGTGAGATTCGCTCAGGACGTTAATCCTCAAGAGGTCAATACTGCCCTAAACGCTGTTTTTGGCAGTGCGGAAGTCAAAACTATCGGTAGTGCAAATCAGCTAAAAATCTCCACAAAGTATTTGGTTGATGAAAATTCGGCCGAGGCCGATGCTCAAGTTCAATCCATGTTGTTTGACGCGCTTGTGCCGTTTTTGCCAGACGGATTTACATCGGAAGAATTTCTTGACCCAACCAATAATGTTGGTAAGGTATATTCAGGGAAAGTTAGTCCAACAATTGCCGATGATATTAAAAAATCGTCTGTTTGGGCCATATTAGGATCCTTATTGGTAGTATTCCTCTACATCTTGTTAAGGTTTAAAAAGTGGCAATTCTCGCTTGGAGCCGTTGCCGCAGTGTTCCATGATGTACTCATTGTTTTAGGTATTTTTTCTATTACTTATCCTTTTATGCCTTTTAGTATGGAAATAGATCAAGCTTTTATCGCGGCTATTCTTACAGTTATTGGATATTCATTGAACGATACAGTTGTTGTTTTCGACCGTATTCGTGAATTTTTGAATGAGCATACAACTTGGAATTTTGATAGAACTGTTGATGCAGCATTGAGCAGTACCCTAAGTAGAACATTAAACACTTCATTAACAACCTTAGTGGTTTTATTGGCCATGTTCGCTTTCGGCGCAGATTCTCTTAGAGGTTTGTTATTTGCGCTTATTGTAGGGGTTTTGGTTGGAACCTATTCCTCAATTTTTATAGCTACGCCAATCATGCGCGACACCTTGGGAAGAGGAAAGTAATGACCCAACAAAATATAAAAAAATGCCCACTTCATGAAGTGGGCATTTTTTTTAACAAGACTTTTTAACTCTATTAAAGTATGTGTTTTCGACTTCTAACCATGAGATAGATGCCCGCCAGAATAAAAGGGATACTGAGTAACTGTCCAGTATTAAATAGCCATTCAGCACGTTCTTCCACTTGGGCTTCTTTGAAATATTCGACTACAAATCGCACACTCCATAAGGCTGTGAAAAATAGCCCAAGCATAAATCCTTGTTGCCTGCTTTTAGAGGTTTTCCAATAGGTAAAAAATAAGATGATAAATACAAAGACATAGCCGAAAGCTTCATATAATTGGCCTGGGTGTCTGGCGAAGTCCTCCCCGAGTTTTTTGAAAACAATCCCGAAAGGACTATCGGTTGGATAACCCACCATCTCCGAATTGAAAAAATTACCTAATCGCACACAAACAGCACCAATTGCAACAGGGACGACGATTCTGTCGAGTATCCACAATACGGATTTCGTTAATATTTTTTTATTGTAGAGGTACATGGAAATGATCATTCCAATGGCTGCTCCATGACTTGCTAGCCCTCTAAACCCCGTAAATTCGAAAGTGGGATTAAATCGGAATGGCAAAAAAATACTGAGAAAATCATCCCTAAAAAGTTCGGATTGATAAAAAATCACATGACCCAATCTGGCACCTAGTAGCAGTCCAACGACGGAGTAAATTAAAAGAGCATCTAAATGTTCTTGCGATAGTTTCTCGTTCACAAAGATTCGCTTCATTAAATAGTAACCTACAGTAAAGGCGGCGAGCCACATAAGACTGTAGTAATAAATTGTAAAATTGCCGAATAGATTAATACCCTCAGAAGCGGGGTCCCAAACGATTTGAAGTAACATAAGTTGTAGTTTATATGTGTAAATATATGGAAACTGTCCAAAACAATTGAGCGATTTCAAATTTGAAATAGGCTCACTATTTTTTCTCTGGGACTGGATCGTACCCCGATCCGCCCCATGGATGGCAGCGGGTTATCCTTTTGAGTGACAACCAACCTCCCCGAAAAAGTCCATGAATGCGGAGTGATTCTAAGGTGTAATGTGAGCAGGTTGGTTGATAGCGGCAAGCAGCAGGAGTGAGGGGGGAAATAACAACCTGATAAAACCTTACCAGAAAAACAAAGGGTGCTATTAGAATACGTTGCATCTTAAACCACAGTAAAATCGGTACCGTCTTTTCCGTCTTTCAATTGAACTCCAGCCTCCAATAGTTGGTCTCTAATTTTATCTGAAAGCGCAAAGTCCTTATTTAACCTTGCCTCATTTCTTAAGGCTATGAGGATTTGTACCACTTTTTTTAAGGGATTGTTTTTTAATTCAACGGTATTTGGCTCGAGTCCTAAAATGTCTAGAATGAAAAAACTCATTTGACTTTCAAGATCGGTTTTGTCTGTCTGAGAAATACTTTCTATCCCTTCATTAACTTGATGAATATATTTCACAGCGCTAAACAATTCGGCAATTAGAATCGGGGTATTGAAATCATCATTCAGGGCTTGATAACCTCGAGTGGTCCAATCCATTAGGTCAAACCCTGTGGATTTCAATGATGTTGGGAGTTGTTTTAGCAAGGCGAAGGCGGTCATTAATTTCAAGAAGCCTTTCTCAGAGGCTAATAGCGCGTCATCACTAAAGTCGAGGACAGATCTGTAATGAGCTTGTAGCATAAAAAAACGCACGACTGAAGGGGTATAGGCTTTTGTTAAAATAGGGTTCGATCCAGAAAACACCTCTTCTGGAAGAATGTTGTTACCTGTCGATTTAGCCATCTTTTGTCCATTGAGAGTAAGCATGTTGGCATGTAGCCAATACTTGACGGGTTCATGCTGTCCACAAGCTTCACTTTGAGCAATTTCACACTCATGATGGGGGAATTTCAAATCCATACCACCACCGTGGATATCAAACTGAGCTCCCAAGTATTTTGTGCTCATGGTCGTGCATTCTACATGCCATCCTGGGAATCCGTCTCCCCACGGTGAAGGCCATCGCATGATGTGTTCGGGTTCAGCTTTTTTCCACAAAGCAAAGTCTTGAGGGTTTTTCTTATCCTGTTGACCGTCCAAACGACGGGAGTTGTGTATCAAATCCTCTAAATTACGACCGCTAAGAATGCCGTAATTGTTGGTTTCGTTATACTTCAATACATCGAAATAGACCGATCCATTAACCTCATAAGCTAAGCCCTTATCTATGATTTGCTTAACCGTTTCTATTTGCTCAATGATATGCCCTGTTGCACTTGGCTCGATATCGGGCGGCAAGCAGTTCAATAAATTAAGCATCTGATGAAAATCAACAGTGTATCGCTGAACAATTTGCATGGGCTCAACAGATTCAAGTCGTGCTTTTTTAGAAATGCGATCTTCTCCACTATCAGCATCTTGTTCCAAATGACCGACATCTGTTATGTTGCGCACATAGCGGACACTATACTCTAAGTGCCTCAGATATCGTGTAACAATGTCGAAAGATAGAAAAGTTCGAAGATTGCCTAAATGGACTTTATTGTAAACGGTTGGACCACATACATACAACCCTATTTGACCTTCAGACAAAGGTTCGAATTCCTCCTTTTTGCCTGAAAGTGAATTGTAAATTTTTAAATGGTGCTGATTGTACCGTTTCATGGGTTCTTAAAAATCTGTATCCAATTGAATGTAAGATAAAAAATTAGCTTTAACTGAGGCTTCTTTAAATCGGCCGCCATATTCGCTGGTTACAGTGCTGCTCTCAATGTCTCTAATGCCCCTTGAGTTTACACACAAATGCTTGGCGTCGATGACACAAGCTACATCCTCTGTGTTAAGGACTTTTTGCATTTCGTGCACGATTTGCATGGTCAAACGCTCTTGAACTTGTGGTCTCCGGGCAAAATAATCTACTATCCGATTCATCTTAGAAAGACCAACCACTGTCCCGTTTGAAATATAGGCGATATGGGCTTTGCCAATGATGGGAAGTAAATGGTGCTCGCAGGTGGAATAAACAGTGATGTTTTTCTCTACTAACATTTCCCCATAGCGATAGGCATTATCAAAAGTCGATGCTTTGGGTTTGTTTGCTGGTAAAAGTCCTCCGAATAATTCATTCACAAACATTTTGGCTACTCTTTTCGGTGTGCCTTTTAGACTGTCATCTGTTAGATCCATTCCTAATACATCTAATATTTCAGCCATATTAGCTTCTATTTTTGCAATTTTTTCTTCAGGAGTGATATCAAAGGCTCCCTCTTTTATTGGATTTTTTGCAGAATAGTTTGAGTGATCATCATCAGAAGTAATATCGTGGGAATTAGTCATTTGTTTTTTAATCTCTTGGTTTTTAAACGTTACAAAGATAACAATTTGAAAGGGGATAATTTTCTATTTAAGGTTATTTCGTTTATTTTTTCAGATTATATTTTCTACCCTATTTTTGACTTTTGAGTCGGTTTTATATATGTTTTTGTCAAAAAATTCCATACTTTTCCATCAAACTTGCAATTATGATTAATAAAATCAATTTCGTCCTCATCTTGCTGTTTTTTTCTGGGAATTTGTTTTCCCAAAAGTCCTTAGGAACAATTGTTTTTCCTCAAGAGGTGTCATCTCCATTGACTGTATTGGAGCAAGAGCAATTATTGGAAGTTTTTGGCGATAGTTTTGATCAGATGGTTTTAAATAATCCGACACAACTTCGAAACATGAAATTTTTGTTAAGATCACGGATAAAAATTGTTGCCTCTTCAAAAAAAGATCTTTCCCAAATACCATCCTTATCGGATCTTGATTTATTTACAACCTATAACCAAAACATTCAAAGACCCGCGACATTTGACAAGTCCAATTTTAATCCTTTGATATATCAATTTCAATGGTTTAGCCCCATCCAACAAATCTACCGCATAGAAAATACTGACCTGCTGCTACAAATTATTCCCCAGCATGCGTTTACAAAAAATTAAGAGTCAGTTTTTTCAGATCAGCTTAATAGCTCTAGCAATTCTATCCTCCCAAGGTTTGGTCTATGGGCAGTCGTTCAATATCTCAACTGGAACCATAACGACCTGTTCGGGCAATTTCTATGATTCTGGAGGTCCTGGCGGTGGCGCCAATGCATATGGACCTGACGAAAATTTTGTCTATACTATTTGTCCCGAAGAAGCAGGCCAATTGACACAAGTTAATTTTACGGTTTGGAATACGCAGGCAAATTTGGATGTTTTGACCATCTACAATGGGTCAGATATTTCTGCTCCTGCTTTCGGCTCATTCTCGGGATCCGCCGCAAATTCCCCCAGTTTTGTCAGTGCAACCGCTGATAACTTGTCTGGTTGTTTGACCTTTGAATGGGTGAGCAATGATACTGCGTCTACAACGGGTTGGGAAGCGGATATTTCTTGTTTTCTGCCATGTCAAACTATCAATACTGTTTTAGATAGTGCTTCGCCAAGTCCAAATTCGGATGGCTATATTAAGGTCTGCCCTGGCGAAGAAATTTCTTTGTCTGGTAGCGCAACATTTTCTCAAGACAGCACCGGAGCAACTTACGAGTGGGATTTGGGCGACGGAAATGTTATTTCAGGAACGTCGGCTACTTTTTCCTACGACCAGCCTGGCGTTTACATTGCTAATTTGATTGTTTATGATACCAACACATCAGGCAATCCAGATGGTTGTACAAATAGCAACAGAATTGAACAAGTCATCCAGGTCGATACTGGATTTGATTTTACAGGTTCAGCCCCTTCGAGCTCTGAAATTTGTTTTGGTGAACAGGCTACTATTTCGGCTGTTGTAAGCCCCATTGAATACATCAATGATTGTGCGCCTCCAGTTAGTGGAACGACTTTTCTCCCTGATGGCAGTGGTGTGTCATATACTACAGATATTCTCGTAGAGTGTTTTGACTCAGGTGTCACAATAACAGATATTAATCAGCTGATGAATGTGTGTGTCACTATCGAACATTCCTACTCTGGAGATCTAGACATTTTTATCATTAGTCCTAATGGTCAAGTAGCGCAATTGTTTGAGCAAGCTGGTGCTGGAACCTATTTTGGAGGTGCTAATGACGATAACGGCACAACCCCAGGTACTGGAGAAACCTATTGCTTTTCTATGAGTGCCAGCGTATTGCTGGCCAACGCTCCAACCGTAACAAATGGTTCGCCTGCTAGCGACTCATGGGCACCGGGAACTTACTTGCCTTATCAATCTTTTTCCAATCTCTTGGGAAGCCCTTTAAATGGCGTTTGGACAATTGAAATTGTCGATAATTTAGCTGTAGATAATGGTTATATTTTTGAGTGGTGGTTGGAGTTTGACCCAAACTTGCAGCCGCCAGAATATTCTTTTACACCTGAAATAGTTTCTCAGTCATGGGATACAGATCCAACCATCATTTCCGAATCAGGAACTGATATTGTGGTGCAGCCCAATTCCGAAGGTACCCATTGCTATACCTATCGTGTTGTTGACGATTTTGGATGTGAATATGAAGAGGTGATTTGTGTGGATGTGTATCCAGAAATCATTTTTAATACCCCGTCAGATTTATACACCTGCGAAACTAATACTGGAGCACCTTATTCCTTTGATTTATTGTCAAATGATACGGTGATTCTTGCCGGAAACCCGGCCTCATCCGATTATGTAATTACGTATTATAATTCCTTAAATGATGCCGAGTCAGAAACTAATCCCATTTTGGGTGATCTTACCAACTATGTAGGCGCAGATGATGATGAGATTTTTGTCAGGATCGAGTACCAAACTACCGATTGTTTTGAGACTACAAGTTTCTTTCTTCAAACTATCGCACAACCTCTTATATACGCAGTTGATTCAATGACGTTATGCGACGATCAAGCTAATGATGGTGAGGAACTATTCGATTTAGATAGTCAGACGGACGATATTTTAAATGGTCAAAATGCAGCGGATTTTGTGGTTACCTATTATGCGAACCAATCCGATGCAGACGCCGGAACAGATGCTCTGACCAGCCCATATCTCAGTGGCCCCGCTTCAATATATGTTAGGATAGACGATGTTGGAGGTGCGGGTTGTTATATTGTCTCGAATACAGCTGTTTTTGACCTCATTTTGTTGGAAGCAGATGATTCTAGTTTTACCCTTACCCCAGATTGTACTGGCGCTTCAGCTTTGATTACTGGAGTTGCGGGCGGACAATTTTCTTTCGCTACTGCGCCATCAGATGGCGCAGTGATCGATTCAAGCACTGGTGAAATAAGTAATGGTTCAAATGGAACTACCTATGAGGTTGCTTACACTACCGCAGGAACCTGCCCTACAACTTCCATTCAAAATGTGACCACACTAAATCCTATAGATAGTAGTTTTGAACTCACGCCAAATTGTGTCGGAGCTACAGCTGTAATCACTGGTGCCTCTGGTGGCGTTTTTTCTTTTGCAATTCCTCCTGGTGATGATGCACTCATAGACTCTACAACTGGTGAAGTTACAAACGCCAGCAGCAATGTGACATATTCGGTGTCCTATGAAACTGTAGGAGTCTGTCCCACGATAACCACCGTTGATGTAACGGTATTTGAGGAAGAATTTGCCACCTTTGCCTTGACTCCAACCTGTGACGGAGCGACAGCTACAATAACGGGAAATACTGGAGGTACATTTAGCTTTGCAACAGCGCCTACTGATTCAGCAGTT
>JAURRA010000012.1 GCA_030835825.1 Flavobacteriaceae bacterium | reverse complement strand
TACAAATATCACCTCAACAAGGCGGATGGAATGGCAATTACAATGGTTATAAAATGCCAGCAGCCGACTACTGGTTTCATGCAACACTACAAGATGGCAGATCCTTTAAAGGCCATTTTACGCTGAAAAGATAAAGTTTGAAAAAGCATGAAAGTTTACAACCGTTTTATAATGCTCGTCTTTTTTGGAGGCAGCTTAAACCTTTCTGCTCAAAACATCAGCCTGTTTGAACAATTCAATGGCCGATACGATTATACCGCTATAGGTAATACACTAAATCAAGAAGAAAACAATGGCTCTGAGTTTTGTGAAATCCTTAGCAGCTCGTCAGATCAATTGTTGCTACTCAACAGTCAATCCATTGTTCGGGCATATTTATATTGGGCTGGATCGGGTCAAGCAGACACCCAAGTCACTTTGAATGGCAATACCATCGCCGCTGATTTGGAATATACCGTTATTTTTCCCAGTCCAATTTTTGGAGATTTACCCTATTTTTCTTGCTTCAGCGATGTCACTTCTTTAATACAGTCAATAGGTAATGACAATTATTTGTTTTCTGATCTAGATATATCGGATGCTCTGAACACCAACCCCGGATATTGCAGTAACAGAACCAATTTTGCAGGTTGGAGTTTATATGTGATTTATGAAGATCCTGCGTTGCCATTAAACCAGCTCAGCTTGTTTCAAGGTCTTGAAATCATCAATACGGTGCAAACCTCCTTGTATATTAACTTAGATAATATCAACGTATTGAACAACGAGGGAGCGAAAATTGGATTTTTAGCGTGGGAAGGTGATGCAAATTTAAGTATCAATGAGACCTTAACTCTTAACAACAACATCCTGTCCAATCCTCCGCTAAACCCAAGCACCAACGCTTTTAACGGAACAAACAGTTTTGCCAATGTCAGTAACTTTTACAGCGGTGACTTGGATGTTTATGAAATAGAAAACTATATCAACATTGGAGATACTACTGCCCAAATAGCTTTGACTACTGGTGCTGATTTGATTATTATCAATAATGTGGTTACTGTATTAAATAGCCAACTCCCAGATGTCTCTGTTGAGATTTTGTCTTATGATGTTGACTGTGAATCCATGGAGGCAAACGTGGCCTATGTCATTCATAATAATAACGCCACTGACCCTATTCCTGCCAATACACCGACGGCTATTTACATCTCCGGACAGTTGATCGGTCAATCAGAGACCACAGCAGAAATTCCCATTGACGGTCAAGAGTTGCATGGTTTTACTTTTAATTTTTCTCAAATTGATGACAGCTCATTTTTGATTGATATACAAGCAGATGACATGGGTAATGGCATAGGTACCCTCAATGAAATCAACGAAGACAACAACGGTGCCACCTTGCTCATCGAAGCTATGGCTATGAATGCAGAAATGCCACTAGATTCCTTGTCGAGTTGCGGAGAAAACAGTGCCATTGTTTTCGATTTAACAGCTCAGTTTGACCATATTGGAGTTAATTTTGATGGCTGGAATCCAGTGTTTTTTGAAACACTAGATGATGCGGCAGCACAAACAAACCCCATTACGCTTCCTGAATTTTATTATCCAGATGAGTTGCCAAGATTAGTTTATTTGAGGGTTTCAAAAGGTATTTGTTATCAGCTATTCAGATTTGAACTAATAAGCGTTGACTGTCCTATTGAGATTCCGCAGGGCCTATCACCCAATGGAGACGGTCTGAATGACTTGCTTTTAATTGAGGCTCCTCATGACCTAAAAATCTATAACAGACATGGTAAACTGGTTTATGTTGGTAATCAAAATAAACCATGGGATGGCACTGCGAATCGTGGTACTTATTCGCCTGGAAAGCTTCTTCCAGTTGGGACCTATTTTTATGTGGTCGTATTGCACGATGCGGCGGGTCAAATCTTGAGGGGCTGGGTCTATCTGAATTATTGATAATCATGGGACATTAGATTGCTCAGCTACGGGCAAAGGTGTAATTTTGCCATCATGCAATTTAAAATTAAATCCGAATTTTCGCCCACAGGAGATCAGCCACAAGCCATTGATCAACTATGCGAAGGCCTCAATTCTGGCGCAAAACATCAAACCCTTTTAGGTGTTACTGGATCGGGTAAAACCTTTACAATTGCCAATGTAATGGAAAGGATTCAGCGCCCAACCTTGGTTTTAGCGCACAATAAAACTTTGGCCGCTCAGTTGTATTCCGAATTCAAACAATTTTTTCCCGAAAATGCCGTCGAGTATTTCGTCTCCTATTACGACTACTATCAACCCGAGGCATATATTCCTGTCACAGGAACCTATATTGAAAAAGACCTGTCCATTAATGAAGAGATAGAAAAGCTCAGATTGAGTACCACCTCTGCCCTGCTATCGGGTCGTCGCGATGTGGTTGTAGTTGCTTCTGTGTCTTGTTTGTATGGTATTGGAAACCCTGTTGAATTTGAAAAGAATGTAATCAGTTTGGAGAAAAATCAAATCATTTCTCGCACTAAGTTGCTTCATCAATTAGTTCAAAGTTTATATTCAAGAACTGAAGGAGAGTTTAACCGCGGTAATTTTAGAATCAAAGGTGATACTGTTGATGTTTTTCCTGGTTATGCCGACCACGGGTTTCGTATTCATTTTTTTGGTGATGAAATAGAATGTATTGAATCTTTTGATGTGGCGACCTTAGAGGTACTGGATAGCTTTGACCAACTTAACATTTTTCCTGCCAATATTTTTGTGACCTCTCCAGATATTATGCAAAATGCGATACATCAAATTCAGGAAGATTTGATGAAGCAACACGATTATTTTAAAGAAATCGGCAAACATCTGGAAGCCAAAAGACTCAAAGAGCGTACAGAATTTGATTTGGAAATGATTCGCGAATTGGGTTATTGTTCTGGTATCGAAAACTACTCACGTTATCTCGACGGTCGAGAGCCTGGAACGCGTCCATTTTGTCTATTAGATTATTTTCCCAATGATTTCCTGATGGTAGTTGACGAAAGTCATGTGACACTATCGCAAGTTCACGCTATGTACGGTGGTGATCGCAGCAGAAAAATCAATCTAGTTGATTATGGCTTTAGACTGCCAGCAGCCATGGACAATAGACCACTTAAATTTGAAGAATTTGAAGCCATTCAAAATCAAGTGATTTACGTCAGCGCCACACCAGCGGATTATGAATTGGAACAATGTGAGGGAGTTTTTGTTGAACAAGTCATTCGTCCCACTGGATTACTTGATCCAAAAATTGAGGTCAGGCCCAGTTTGAATCAAATTGACGATCTGATTGAAGAAATACATCTCAGAATTGAAAAGGACGAACGTATTTTGGTTACCACCCTCACCAAACGCATGGCAGAAGAGTTAACCAAGTATTTGTCACGTATTCAAATCAGATGTCGCTACATTCACAGTGATGTTGACACCTTGGAACGGGTAGAGATTATGCAGGATTTAAGGGCAGGTATTTTTGATGTGTTGGTAGGTGTCAATTTGCTTCGCGAGGGATTGGATTTGCCAGAAGTCTCTCTAGTAGCCATCTTAGACGCAGATAAAGAAGGGTTTTTACGTTCGGCGAGATCACTGACACAAACTGTTGGACGGGCTGCTCGCAATTTGAATGGTAACGCTATCATGTATGCCGACAAGATCACCAAGAGTATGCAAACTACAATTGATGAGACCGAGTACCGTCGCAGCAAACAAATGGAATACAACACCAAACATAACATCACGCCAACAGCACTGAATAAATCACTGGAAAACATCCTAGTAAAGAAAAAAACCGCTGCCTCTAATCTTAGTAGTTTGGCTCAAGTGGCTGCTGAAGAGGCCTCAAAATATTGGACCAAACCAGAGCTAGAAACTAAAATTAGAGAGACCCGAAAAGCTATGGAACTAGCGGCCACCTCGCTTGACTTTCTTGAAGCAGCACGCCTGAGAGATGCCATTAAAAGTTATCAGGAAAAATTGGAAAAAGTCAACTAACTTAGGTCAAAACGGCTTGCACCTTATCGGCAGCTTCTTGAAACTCCACTGCACTTTGCACATCAAGTCCTGAATTGTCAATCAATTCTTTAGCAATATCTGCATTGGTACCTTGAAGCCGCACAATGATCGGGATTTTGATAGCGTCACCAAGATTTTTATAAGCGTCCACGACTCCCTGAGCAACACGATCACAGCGGACAATACCTCCAAAGATATTAATCAAAATGGCTTTTACAGAAGGGTCCTTTAAGATAATTCTAAAGGCTGTTTCAACACGTGCCGCATCGGCTGTACCACCTACATCTAAGAAATTGGCTGGCTCGCCACCAGCCTGCTTGATTAAGTCCATTGTCGCCATGGCCAGACCAGCACCATTGACCATACAACCAACATTACCGTCCAAGTCAACGTAGTTTAGTCCCACTTCTTTAGCTTCAACCTCAATAGGATTTTCTTCCCGAATATCTCTCATTTCCAGAAAATCCTTGTGACGGAATAGCGCATTTTCATCTAGAGAAACTTTGGCATCGACAGCCATAATTTTATCATCACTGGTTTTAAGCACTGGATTGATTTCAAATAAAGAGGCGTCCGATTGAACATAAGCTTGGTAAAGCGCAGTTACAAACTTGGTCATTTCCTTGAAAGCAGTTCCACGCAATCCTAAGTTAAAGGCTACACGTCGGGCTTGAAAAGGCAACAAGCCTGCTGACGGGTCAATAGTTTCGGTAAATATCAATTGTGGGGTCTGCTCAGCTACTGTTTCAATATCCATACCACCTTCGGTCGAGTACATGATCATATTTCGTCCCGCCGCACGGTCGAGGAGCACCGACATATAGAATTCTGAAGTTTCCGATTCCCCAGGATAATACACATCTTCGGCTATTAAGACCTGGTGTACTGTTTTGCCTTCTGCGGAAGTCTGAGGCGTAACCAACTGCATACCCAATATTTGATCAGCAATGGTAGCGACCTCATCATAATTTTTCGCCAATTTCACACCGCCACCCTTACCACGACCGCCAGCGTGAACCTGCGCTTTGATTACGAACCAACTGGTGCCAGTTTGCTCATTCAAATCTTTAGCAGCCTGAACTGCCCCTTCTGCGGTACTGGCAACAAGGCCTCGCTGGATGCGCACACCGTGCTGACTCAATATTGACTTACCTTGAAATTCGTGGATATTCATAAGACACACCTTTAAATGGATGGGCAAATTTAACCAACCCATTAGAGTTTGACAATAATTAAATGATAAATCACAACGTACAACAATCTCTTGCCAGGACTAGGAAAATTGAATCAAAACATGGTTCATTTGGAAATTAAAGACAAAACTATTGCTTTATCCCACTTAATATTGGTACCTTTGCACAATTAAAATTTATACAATTGAAAACAGGAAAAGTAAAGTTCTACAATGAGTCCAAAGGATATGGATTCATTACAGAAGATGGATCAGATTCAGAGTATTTTGTTCACATTTCAGGATTAATCGATGAAATTAGACAAGATGACTCAGTTGAGTTTGATCTTAAAGAAGGTAAAAAAGGCATGAATGCTGTACAAGTTAAAGTAATTTAATAAACGAATTCAATTTTTTTTCAAAAGGCTATTCGAAAGGATAGCCTTTTTTTTATGCCTTATTTACGTAGTCCTGAAGGTAACTGAACCAGGTGGTGAGTTGACCATTTTGGGTGATTTGGGCTCTTTGAAGAATGCCATCGACATCGTTATTAAAAAAACAGGGGATGACCTTGGTCAATAAATCATTCCCAAATCCTTGACTGGCATCTCGTGGTAATTCGCAAGGGAGGTTGTCTACTGCCATAACGGCAATTGCATGGGGTAGATAGAAATCTACTTCTTGTTCCGTTTGAGGATCATAACCATAAATAGGATCTGCAATTGTAGAAGGTCTAATGGTACTCGCCACTGGTCCGTCTATATCACAACTGACATCGGCAACAACAGATATTTTAAAGTCTTTAGATTTCGCCTCTTCCCGGGTAAACAAAAAAGGCGCCTTGTCATCATAAAAATGTCCTGCGACGAAAAAATCGGTTACCGCGGAAAATGCGTCAAAAGTACTGCGATAGGCTTCTGGATGTTGGTAAAAATCCTCTCGACTGGACGGAGCACCGTCAATGCGAGCGTTGTAGTCTAATGAACCCACATGGCAATAAACCACTTCCTCAAACCTTTGAGACAGGTAATCGGCCATATTAACCCTTTTGATATTCATTTGATCCAATATAGACGCAGCACCTTTACCCACCCTACCATGACCAGTAAGTAAAATTTTTATGGCTGGTAATTTGATAGCTGACAACTGGTCGTGTAAAGCTTTGAGATTGGGTAACAAATGGGCCTTTTCAATTTGATAAGATCCATGTTTGAGTCCCCAAGTACGTATGCCATTGTAGGCACCCACAACACCGGCATAATATCCGAATCCTAAGACCCTACTACCATTGGCGTAGACTAAGGTTTCGTGATCTATCAGTCGAATTTTTTTCTCCAAAATCGATTTTAGCAGCTGACGATTATAGGGCTGCATTTTAATGGTGTGGCTAAAAAAGAGATAAGTTTTGTTAGGAATTAGTGCTTCAGCAGGAACTTCTTTAACGCCCAGCATCACATCGGCATGACTGATGTCGTCAGTGACTTCCAATCCAACGGCGCGGTAATCCTCGTCGGTAAAAATTCTCACATCGGAGGACTCAACCACTACCCGAGCTGCAGGATATTGCTCTTGCAATTTCACGCATTGAGAAGGCGTAAGCGGCACCCGGTGGTCGGGAGGCGATTTACGTTCTTTGAGGATAGCAAAGGTTATGGTGGACATAGGATATTTTAGCTGTTGCGCTCAAAATTAAACTTAATAGGACGGATAAGCAACTTTTGTTTAAATTTGCTTTCCCTTCGGGGTAACCAGTAACAATGGGGTCGATTGGTTTTGACAGCGAGATCTATTGGACGGTAAGCATGTCGTGTCATGATATTGAAACACGTAAAAGGCGATATCAACATTTAAACGGCGAGAATAACTACGTTTTAGCTGCTTAATCTGAATTATAGTAAGATCAAGCCTTGTCCTACTAGGTAGGAAAGCTAAATGTCTCCGAAAAGCCCTGGTAAGCGGCGTTTTATTTTGAGGCATCGTAAAAGTTTACTACAATAGTGTAGCGCTTTGATGCATTATTAAGACCAAAAAGCTAAGTCTGGTGTAGGCTGTTTTTAGCCGGTAGCAGATCGAAAATCAATTAAAAACTAAACATGTAGAAAGCTCTTTAATGGCTTGTTTGGACCCGAGTTCGATTCTCGGCGACTCCACTATTTACCCACAAACACTGAGGATTTAGTCCATTAATTTGGCACTATCCTCGGTGTTTTTTCTTCCTATCAAATAACTCCCAAACTCAATGTTTACAGATCATAAGACTTAATTTAATGAGTTCTTTAATAGATTCTGTAGGGTGTTCCATAGATCTTTTACCACATCCTGTTTTTGTCTCTTTAAACAGATTTTCCGTTGGAATATCTGCACCTAACTAAATGTAAACCCTTAACTTTGTTAGTTGAGGGAATAACAGCAGGACGAGACACATCTTACTGCCAAAAGTCAATTTAACAATGATTCAAGACCTAAAGACCAGCTACGGCCATCTATTCGACGAGGCTCTCATCCATGATATTGTTCAAGTGGGTACTTACAAACAAGTTCAGGCTGGAGATGTGTTGATGGAAATAGGCTCCTATGTCAAAGGTATGCCACTACTGCTATCTGGCGTGATTAAAATTCTTCGCGAAGACAAGGATGGCAACGAACTGCTGCTATACTATTTGGAACAGGGAGACACCTGTTCTATGACCATGGCCTGCTGCATGGGACAGCCCCAAAGCGAAATTAGGGCTGTGGCAGAAACAGACGCTAAGCTCATTATGATACCCATTCAAAAAATGGAGGAATGGACAAGAACGCACAGGGCATGGCGCAATTACGTGTTCGAAAGCTATCACAACCGACTGAACGAAATGCTAAATACCATTGATAGTATCGCATTTGATAATTTAGATGAAAGATTGATCAACTATCTATCTGAAAAGGCAAGAGTAAACAACAACCACCTTATAAACAACACGCACCAAGAAATAGCCTACGATTTGAATAGCTCTAGAGTAGTCATTTCGCGCTTGCTGAAGAAACTAGAAAATTTAGGTCGATTAAAATTAAACCGGAATTCTATTGAAATTATAAACTTTTAAGACGAATGTAACAGAAGTTACCTACCGATTGAATTCGTCGTACTATTTTTGAACCGATAAAAATTCAAATAATGGCCTTGATAGAAGTCTTCGGTTACCTCAGCGCATTAGTTATTGGCATTGCCCTTGGTCTAATTGGTGGCGGAGGCTCTATTCTTGCTGTACCTGCTTTGGCCTATCTGTTTGCCATCAACGAAAAAGTGGCCACTGCCTATTCTCTATTTATTGTTGGCACGAGTGCACTTCTTGGCGGAATCAAACAGCATATCAAAGGTTATGTGGATTGGAGAACTGCCTTTGTTTTTGGATTGCCGGCAATATTAGGAGTCACTGCTGTGAGATATTTTGTTGTCCCCGCTTTGCCCGAAATTTTCTTTTCCATTGGCACATTCGAATTGACGCGACGCATGGCCATGTTTGGCCTGTTTGGCCTACTGATGTTTCCTGCTGCTTATGCTATGCTGAAAGACCAATCATTAACTCCTAAAATGGGAAATGAGGGTAAAAAATTTAACTACTTGTTAATTCTTTTAGAGGGGCTTTTAGTTGGAGGTGTTACTGGGCTTATTGGTGCAGGCGGAGGTTTTCTTATCATTCCAGCTTTAGTCATTTTGGCCAAACTCGAAATGAAAGTTGCGGTAGGGACCTCATTGATTATCATTGCCTTCAAATCGCTCTTCGGGTTCTTTTTGGGCGACGCTTTTAACATAACCATCGATTGGGTGTTCCTTTCCACTTTCACCCTGATATCACTGGGCGGTATCTTTATTGGGAACTATTTGAGTAATTTTATAAACAATAACAAACTCAAACAAGGCTTTGGTTACTTTATTTATTTCATGGCTATATTTATTTTTGTCATGGAATTTGTGGTCAAATAAAAATATGAAATACATGACAATTGTTAACTTTTTATAAAAACAAACACAGTAATTTTACACCATAAATCAAATATTTATCAAACATGAAAGTCGAACAAATATACACCGGATGTCTTGCCCAAGGGGCCTATTATATTGAGAGTAATGGTGAAGTTGCCATAATTGATCCGCTGCGAGAAGTGAGCCCATACTTGGAAAGAGCCAAAGCAGATGGTGCGTATATAAAATATATTTTCGAAACCCATTTTCATGCCGATTTTGTCAGTGGCCATGTAACTCTGGCCAAAGCTACTGGGGCTCCGATTGTTTTTGGCCCAAATGCCAATCCTGCTTTCGACGCGATAATTGCGAAAGATTTTCAAGAATTTAAAATTGGAGCTGTAACCCTAGTCGTTTTGCATACTCCAGGACACACTATGGAAAGCACAACCTATTTACTTAGAGATGAACAAGGGAAAGATCATGCTATTTTTAGCGGTGACACCCTATTCTTAGGAGACGTAGGACGTCCGGATTTAGCCCAAAAAATGGGGGTTTTAACTGAAAGAGACTTGGCCGGCTATTTGTTTGAAAGCCTCAGGACTAAAATCATGCCTTTGGCCGATGACGTCACAGTTTACCCAGCTCATGGTGCTGGATCGGCCTGTGGCAAAAATATGATGAAGGAAACTGTCGACACATTGGGTAATCAGAAAAAAATGAACTATGCCCTGAGAGCAGACATGACTAAAGAGGAATTTGTAGCTGAAGTCATCGATGGATTGCTCCCCCCTCCACAATACTTTCCGCTCAATGTCAAACTAAATAAAGAAGGTTACGATGATATCGACCAAATTTTGACCCGCGGTAGCAAAGAATTATCACCACAGGCCTTCGAAGCATTAGCCAACGAATCGGGAGCAGTTCTTTTAGATGTGCGTCATCAAGATGACTTCGCAAAAGGACATATCCCACGTTCTATTTTTATAGGTTTGAATGGCGGTTTTGCGCCGTGGGTAGGTACATTAATTGCTGATATTCAACAACCGATTCTTTTGGTATGTGAGTCAGGACGAGAAGAAGAAGCTATTACTAGACTCTCACGGGTTGGTTTTGACAATACCTTAGGTTTCCTCAAAGGTGGTTTCGAAGCATGGAAAACTGCCGGAATGGATTACGATACTGTCCACTCCATCGGTGCTGAAGAATTCAAAAAAACAGTTGAATCCACAACGGATAGTGCAATTTTTGACGTAAGAAAGCCCAATGAATACACCTCTGAGCATGTGGTAAATGCAAAAACTACGCCGTTGGACTTTATAAATAATCATCTGTCTGAATTTCCCGACAACCAATCCTTCTATGTTCATTGCGCTGGCGGCTACCGCAGCATGATTGCTGCCTCGATTTTAAAAAGTAGAGGTATTCACAATCTCATTGACGTAAAAGGCGGGTTCAAGGCTATTAAGGAAACAGGTATTGCAGTATCCGACTTTGTTTGTCCAAGCACCCTTTAGAAGTGATTCAAGACAAACAGCAGCACTGGGAAACTGTATATGCTACCAAAAACCCAGATCAAGTCAGTTGGACTCAAGAAGTGCCTTCCAATTCCCTTGAATTAATTGATGCGCTGAATCTTCACAAATCGGCTCCAATCATAGACATTGGT
Source organism: Flavobacteriaceae bacterium (assembly GCA_030835825.1). Lineage (GTDB taxonomy): Bacteria > Bacteroidota > Bacteroidia > Flavobacteriales > Flavobacteriaceae > JALRKI01. The sequence continues at coordinate 3,113 of JAURRA010000012.1, read as the reverse complement.
GGTGGAGACAGCAATTTAGTCGATCATCTTCTGGCACGAGGTTTTGAAAATATTACGGTTTTGGACATTTCTGCGAAAGCCCTTGAGAAGGTTAAAATGAGGTTAGGTTCAAAATCTGCCCAGGTGCATTGGGTAGTTGCTGATGTGACAGAGTTCAAACCCCAAACCAAATACCATTTGTGGCACGATAGGGCTGTTTTTCACTTTTTAACACAGAAGAATCAAATTGAAAAATACATTGAACTAACCAATAATTTTGTCGAATCTCATTTGATCTTAGCCACATTTTCACCTCAGGGCCCGCTCAAATGTAGCGGGCTAGAAATCGCCCAATACGACCATATCACCTTAGGTCAAACCTTTTCAAACGAGTTCAATTTAGACCTCCATTTTTACATCGACCACCTCACCCCTTTCGAAACCTACCAAAACTTTATTTTCGCACGTTTGTCTAGAAAATAACAATATTGGATTTAGTTGAACCTTGATTAATGATTAGTTCCTTTTTTGTTGACATGTGTAACTAATGTTACTCAAATATCTGTTAAAAATTGTCATTTTTGCTCAAATTATAGATTTATGAGCTGGATATTTGAACCATGGCCATGGTATGTTGCAGGCCCTCTAATTGCCTTAGTGATGTTTTCGCTCTTGATGGCGGATAAAAATTTTGGAATGTCATCCAATTTAAGAACCTTATGCACTATTTGCGGTGCGGGCCATAAAGTTGACTTCTTTAAAATAGACTGGAAGGCCCAACAATGGAATTTATTGGTAGTTTTAGGAACCATTATTGGTGGTTTTATCGGATCAGAATTATTATCCAATGATACTGCAGTTTTAATCAATCCACAGACTGTTGTTGAGCTGAAAGCGATGGGTTTTCAGAGTGCGGGTAGTAGTTATTTGCCAACCGAAATATTCGCCACAAGCGTCCTAAGAGATTTAAAAAGTTTGGTGATTATGGCCCTCGGAGGCTTACTGATTGGATTTGGCACCCGGTATGCTGGTGGTTGCACCTCTGGACATGCTATTTCGGGCCTTAGCAATCTGCAATGGCCATCTTTAATTGCTGTCATTGGTTTTTTTATCGGTGGACTCTTTATGGTAAACGTCATCTTCCCCTTAATATTTAGTTTATGAAAAATTTAGCATATTTATTTATAGGAGTGATTTTCGGTATTACTATGTTCAAATCTGAAGCTGCGTCTTGGTTTAGGATTTTTGAAATGTTCCAATTTCAATCGTTTCATATGTATGGCATCATTGGTTCCGCACTACTCACGGGAGTTATAGGAATTCAACTGATCAAAAGATTCAATATCAAATCCTTTTCAGGCCATTCAATCGTCATCCCTCCGAAAACCATAAGCGTTAGCCGATATATCTATGGCGGTATTATATTCGGTTTGGGTTGGGCACTGGCAGGTGCCTGTCCAGGACCTATGTTTACCCTTTTAGGCGCTGGCTTTGGCACCATAGGAGTTGTCATTTTATTTTCGATTTTAGGTACTTTCCTATACGGCCTTGTCAAAGACAAACTCCCTCATTAAGGTAACAGCCAATTTGTGGTATTGTGGGTAGATTCCTCAATAACATTGAAACGCACCATGGCCATGGTAGGTTTTCGTAACCATACGGACCTTAAATTGTAAAATGAAGTGAAAATCAATTTCTCAAATAAAAAAAATGGTTAAATTTACTTAATTTGACGTCTAGGATGATTAATTCATCGTTAATTACCCCTACTTTTACGCATTGTTTTTAAACAAATCTCTTCTGACGTGCGGCTTTTTTTGTTAATATTCCTAGTTGTATTTTTTCAGGGTCGAGCCCAAAATATTGCCCCAACGGTTAGTGCTACCTCCGATCCCTATTACTGTCCCTTGACCAGCCAACCAGTTGTTTCGTTTTTTGATATATCAGACCCCGATGACACCTCTACAGACGCTTTTTATATTCAAATTTCAGAAGGCTATGATTCTGGTTTTGATCTGCTTAGCCTAGAGGGTAGTCACCCAAATGTGATTGCCAATTGGAATGCAGCGGAAGCTAAGTTAACACTTACAAGTTCTAGTTCAGCACCCTTGTATTACTCTGATCTCATTGCTGCTGTCTATGATGTCAACTTTTTCTGTAGTGACCCCAATATCAGTCAAAACAGGGTATTTTCCTTAACTTTCGGAGAGGCCAATTATTTGGCGCTTACGGATCATTATTATGAGTTTGTACCAGATGTAGCTATTTTATGGACTGACGCCAAAGTTGCTGCTGAAAACATGACCTATTACGGGCTTCAGGGTTATTTAGCCACACTTACAGGACCAGATGAAGCCTTTTTAGTCGGAGAGCTTAGCCCTGGAGTAGGATGGATTGGCGGTAGTGACCAAGCAGCAGAAGGAGTGTGGATTTGGGAAACAGGCCCAGAAGCTGGTTTAAATTTTTGGAACGGGACAGCTAATGGATCGACACCAAATTATGCCTTTTGGAATACCAACGAGCCCAATAATCTTGGAGATGAAGATTACGCTCATATTACAGACGATTCCATCGGTATAAACGGCTCGTGGAACGATCTCCCCAATCAAACCGCTGGATTAGGAGCTTTTGAAGCCAAAGGGTTTATTGTGGAATATGGTGGTATGCCCGGTGACCCTGCACTCAACATCTCAGCAAGTACTGAATTTCTTGTACCACAAATCACTTCGGTTCAAAATGATTCTACTTGCTCAGATGAGCAAGTAGAATTAAGTGCTGAAACAACTGGTGGTGATATTTATTGGTTTGATGCGCAAAGCGGTGGTAATCTCATTCACACTGGGACGGCCTACAACCCAGTACTCACAACAACGACTAGTTTTTGGGTATCAACCGGAACGAACAACTGCAGTTCAGGACTCCGAACAGAAGTTATAGCCACCGTACAAGACACCCCCATCGCCAACCTACCTTCCAATATCGATATCTGCGATGACAATAACGATGGAATATCTGATGTCGATTTTGACGCCCTAGTAACATCACAGGTTTTGGGCTCTCAAAGTGCTACCGATTTTGAGGTCCTGTACTTCAGCTCTCAAGCCAATGCCGATAGCGGTGAGAATCCTATCAGT
>JAURRA010000011.1 GCA_030835825.1 Flavobacteriaceae bacterium | reverse complement strand
TTTCTTAATATTCTCTTTTCTCCGTCGAACGGTTTTTCTCTACCGCCAGAAAAGAAGAAGGTGACGTGAGGATATTTCTCAGTCTCGGCAATACGAATTTGTGTTTTGTTGTGTTTTTCAAGCACTTCACCCAAGGTCGCCGAGAGATTATCTTTTTCGAACATCACCTCAACGTTTTTAAAACCTTCGTCGTAATTAGTCATGGTAATATAATGTAGTTTGAGCGCTTTCATATTCATCTCGTGCATGTCTTGCTGCGAAATCACTTGGGTCAATTGTCGTCCTCTATCAGTTCTAAAATTAAAGAAAACTACCACATCACCATCTTTGATGGTAGTGAGAGGTGCGCCATTAGTTTCAGCCAAAATAGGTTTGATGAATTCATCTGTTACGCCTTCATCATACGATTTTTGAATGGCCGATGGAACGTCTGTAACCATGGTGCCTCGGCCATGCACCAAAGCGTTATAGGCCAATTGAACCCTTTCCCACCTTTGATCTCTATCCATAGCGTAATAACGACCAGTAACACTTGCCAATTGTCCCGATGTTGCATGGAGTTTTTGTTCTAAATCTCTTATAAAACCTAAACCAGATTTGGGATCAACATCTCTGCCATCTGTAAAGGCGTGAATAAAATAATTGGGAATTTGAGCGTCCTCTGCTGCATCAATTAGCCCAAAAAGATGCTCGATATGAGCGTGAACACCGCCGTCGCTAACTAAACCCAAAAAATGGACATTGACACCATTTTTCTTGGCCACTTCAAAGCCCTTTTTAAGCATAATATTATTGCCTAGGCTGCCATCACGGGTGGCCAAATTGATCTTAGCCAAATCTTGGTAGACAATCCGTCCAGCTCCCAAATTCATGTGACCGACTTCGCTGTTTCCCATTTGACCTTCTGGGAGACCTACATACAATCCATCGGTTCGCAAAGTGGCATTCGGGTAATTTTTATAAAGACTATCAATAAATGGGGTGTTGGCCTGTTCAATGGCTGAAACTTTTGGATTACTGCTATGACCCCAGCCGTCTAATATCATTAAAAGTACCTTTTTGGACATCAAAAATTTTTAGCCAAAGATAACAAACGAAGGAGACATGAAAGCTCGATTAGCTGGCTTAGTGTATTTTATTTTACACCATAAACCCGCCATATAACAAGGAAAGGCCTACAGTATCTATCGATAGTTTGATTTTATCCAACTCAAGTCGCTACCCGAAAGAAGTTCTTGTGTTTCATTTTCCGCCTGAAATAATGGCGCGGATAGTGATCCCTTGAGCTTGATCATGCCGTTTTTTAACTCAACATAACTACCTTCTCGAAGCCCTAATACCGGTGTTTTATGGTGATGGTGGTACTCGGCAATTCGAGTTGCTCTGGTTTCTCCCATGTGTCTACTATTTTGATCAGCATCAATAAAATGAGGATTAATTTGGAATGGTACTATATTTAATGAATCAAAACTGGGCGGATAAACTATTGGCATGTCATTGGTGGTGCAAATAGTTGGTCCACATATATTGGTTCCGGCACTAGTGCCTAAATAGGGTGTCCCATTGGTCACCGCTTTTTTTAATGATTGTATTAACCCCAGATCATAAATGGTTTTAAGCAGAACAAAGGTGTTTCCTCCCCCGATAAAAAGGCCCTGAGCTTGTGAAATAGCCTCGTTTGGATTTTCAAATTCATGAAGACCTTTCACTGTAATATTTAAAGTTCTAAAAGCAAGGCTAACTTTTTCAGTATAATCGGTATAGGAAATGCCGCCTGGTTGGGCATAAGGAATAAATATAATCTCTCGACTTGTATTAAACAGCTCCGAAATTTCAGGCAAAAGGTAACTTAAAAAGGGTTTGCCATAAACTGTTGACGTACTTGCTAAAACACAATTAAGCATGATATTATTTTAATTTGTTGGACGGGAAGGTACTCATTTTATCATGTATATTTTATAAGCAGTGTAAAGAAATGAATTGCTATAGATCAAAAATTCCTATCTTTGATTATGCAAAATTTTTTATTTATCAGTGCTGTTGAAATTGCCTTTATCATGTTTGTGGCGGTTATGGTCTTTGGTGCTGATAAGATTCCTGACATCGCTAGGGGCATGGGAAAAGGAATGAAAGCCATTAGGCATGCGACTGAAGAAATCAAAACAGAGGTCACTAAAAGTGCAAGTAAAAATGGTATCGATAATGCTGTAACTAAAGCTATTTCGCAAGATTTAGAAGAAGTTAAAAAAGAAATAGAGGATGTGACGGGAGTTATCAAGCGACAATAACAACGTCACTTTTTTCTACAAATAGACAAACCGTCTCGCAGAGGTAGTAAAACGACTTCAACCCTCGAATCCTCATTAATCATGGTATTATAATATTGAAGTGCTTTGGTGTCTTCATCATTCACCGCGGCTTTCGTCAAAACTTTACCGCTCCATAGCACGTTATCAGAAATGATTAGCCCTCCGGAATTCAGTTTGTCAATAACTAGGTCAAAATAGCTCGGATAACTGCTTTTGTCAGCATCAATAAAAATCAAATCGAATGGCGTATCTATGGTCGGTATGATGTCTTTGGCGTCCCCCAAATATTGTTTTATTTGATCTTTATAGTCAGATTTATCAAAATAATACTTTTGAAAATCTACAAGTTCTTCGTTACAATCGATGGTATGAATCAGGCCATCCTGTGGGAGGCCTTCAGCAAGGCAGAGCGCAGAATAACCCGTAAAAGTTCCAATTTCTAATATACTTTGTGGCTTGATCATTTTTGACAACATACTCAGAAAACGACCTTGTAAATGACCACTCAGCATTCTAGGTTGTAAAACTTTTTGAAATGTAGCAGTGCTCAATTCTTTTAAAAGTTTTGGCTCTTGTTGTGAATGCCTAAGGGCATAGTGCTCCAGTTCTTCTGATATGAAATCCATTAACCCAAAATTCTATTGATCATGGCATTTTTCATCTGTTCATCATCACCGCATAGCCATTGAAGAATATTGTCACTCCAAATACTATCTACTTCTTGAGGAGTTACAAGTTGTCTTTCGACGGCTAAATCTAAAATTTTGCCAGGATAAGAAGATTGTGACTCGCTTTCCATTTCACCTAGGGGATAGGGGTCGTCTAATCCCATAACTACTTGCTTGGAGGAGGCATTATCAAGAAGCAGTTTAAGGGATCCGGTGTCGTGGACCAGCGTATCAAAAAAGATGTTTTTATGGCCAACAGCGTGTCGTGGGTGGTGCTTGCCTTCGAATAGATCGGGACGCCCATCAAACCCTTGGATTCTCCGGCCCAAATTAATTTGAGCAAGCTGCCCGCCATGCGCAAAGCACACCCTCATGTTGGGATATTTATCTTGATAGCCATTGAGAGTGAAAAAGTGATAAGAATCAGCGCATTGCGCCAACATCCAAATCAAATGGAATCGCCATGATGTATTTTCAAGAAGGATAAATTTTTCTCCATCATAGGGGTGAATTTCCAAAGCCAAATTATATTTGTTGGCCAACTCAAAAATCGGCTCATTTTCTGGATCAAAAATGCAGCGCCATTTACCAATGGTATTCATGTAGTGAGTCGGAAGGCACAATAAACGCATGCCTTTTTCCACCACACATCTTTCTATTTCCCACAATGCCCCATCGACATACCCTGGGTGAACGACAAAGCCACTTGTAAACTTGTTGGGGTGTTTTTCCTGTATTCCAGCGTTGAAGTCGTTTTGAAAACGCAAGGCCTTTTTCATTTCTTCCAGAGTCAGGCCATTGCCATACAACTGCGATAAATTTAATACAACAGCGTGATCGATTTTATATTTATCCATCCATTCCAGCTTTTCATTGAGAAAAAAACTGGAGTCTGTAACTGGTCTTTTCCAGTCTTTTTGAAGCATAAATTTTTTATCTGAGTCAACAGAAAAAATCTCCCTCTCCTTTAAAAAGTCTGGAATTTCTTCGGGGTAAGGTAAAAGGTGGGAATGACCATTAATTCTCAGAGGGCGATGCATCGATTATAATTTTTTTGGTGGTTCCATGATGCTGTGGCAGTTTTTGCAACTTCGTTTATCAGCATCGGAATAAAATTTATCAAAAATTACAGGCATATCTTTTTCAATATTATTCAATTCGAAAGATTCTCGATAGAGGGGTTCGTGACATTGTTCACAATACCATTCTAGCGCATCTAATTCGTTGTGAAGTCTCGGGTATTCAATCACCAAGCCAATGGTGTCCACCCCTCGTTGGGGAGAATGTGGCACTTTGGGCGGAAGCAAATAAATATCTCCTTCTTTAATATGAATTTCCTCTGGCACACCTTGGTTCATGATTTTTAAAACCATATCACCCTCAATTTGGTAAAAGAACTCGGGCGTTTCATTGTAATGATAGTCTTTGCGACTGTTGGGGCCTCCGACGACCATAACTATATAATCTCTGTTTGGCCAAACGCATTTGTTACCGACAGGCGGCTTTAATAAATGACGGTTTTCTTCAATCCACTGCTTGAAATTTAAAGGACTTACGAGTTGACTCATGGCTAAATAATTTTGGAATTCTGATAAAGTTACAAACTTTTTGTTCGTCCGCCATCAACGGGTAAATTAATTCCAGTGATATATGCGGCAGATTCGCTCGATAGAAATGCGATGGCGCTTGCCACTTCCTCGGCTCGACCAAATCTTTTTGCTGGCACATAGTGACGCATAATTTGTGCCATTTCGGCTTCTGTTACTTGGGCTTTTTTGGCTTTGACAGTAATGATGCTATCCAGACGTTTTGTTTCTGTAAAGCCCGGTAAAACATTGTTCACTGTGACGCCAAAGACTGCCAATTCTGTAGCCAGCGACTTGCTCCAATTGGCTACTGCGTTGCGAATGGTGTTACTCACGCCTAAGCCTTCTATGGGCTCTTTTACTGAAGTAGAAATAATATTGATTATTCTACCAAAACAAGCTTCTTTCATGAATGGAAGTAGTGCTTGAACTAAAATTTGATTACATATCACATGCATTTTGAAAGCGATTTCTAGCTCCTTTGATTCGGCATCTGCCAAGGCACCACTTTTAGGTCCTCCTGTATTATTGACCAGAATGTGAAATCCACCCTGAGCTGCAATATATTGTCGCACAATATGACTAACTTCTTCAGGATTAGAGAAGTCAGCTATCAAATAATTGTGGCGACTGCTGTTGGGCAATTCCTCAATTACAGACTTCAGACTGCTCTCATTCCTTGCCAACAAAGTGACGCGCACTCCTTCTGCTGCTAAGGCCATTGCTGTGGCTTTGCCAATTCCTTGAGAGCTTCCACAAACCAAAGCTCTTTTATCTTTTAATCCTAAGTCCATTATTCCGAATAATTTATACAAACATTTTTAGCTTCGGTGAAAAAACGAAGGGCTTCTGTGCCACCTTCTCTTCCTACTCCCGAATCCTTAACCCCTCCAAAAGGTGTTCTCAAATCCCTTTGCATCCAGGTATTTACCCAAACAATCCCGCTTTCAAGTTTTTCCGACATCCGCATACTTCGTTTCAGATCATTGGTCCAAACAGTAGCAGATAGACCATAGGGCACGTCGTTAGCCATAGCAAGAGCTTCCGCTTCTGTGTCAAAAGGCATGAGGGTAACCACGGGGCCAAAAATTTCCTCTTGATTTAGACGACATGTATTACTTGTCACTTCAATCACGCACGGACTGATGTAATAACCACTTTCCAAATGGGGAATTTTCAACACGTCCCCTCCACAAAGAATGGTACCTCCTTCTTGGGGTGTTGTGTCGATATAGCTTTTTACTTTATTCAAATGTGATAGACTGACCAAGGCCCCAATATCAGTCTCCGAGTCTGCTGGATTTCCCACTTTCAGCGATGTCACCGCCTTTACAAAGTCCTTTTTAAATTGGTCATAAATGGTGCGTTCAACAAAAATTCTGCTACCACATAGACAAATTTGACCTTGGTTTGAAAACGATGACCGAAGGGTGGTTTTTAGCATAGTGCTGTAGTCACAGTCTGCAAAAATGATATTTGGATTTTTACCACCCAATTCAAGAGATAATTTCTTAAACATGGGAGCCGCCGTGGTGGCGATTTGAGCCCCTGTTTTGCTGCCTCCAGTAAACGAAATTGCTTTAATTTTCGGGTGAGATATGATAGCTTGTCCAGCGCTGTCTCCTCGACCGTTGATAATGTTCAAAACGCCTTTAGGCAGTCCTGCTTTTAAACACAACTCCCCCAGTATATTGGCCGTAACTGGTGTTATTTCACTTGGCTTTGCAATAACACAATTACCTGCAGCCAGTGCAGGGGCGATTTTCCATGTAAAAAGATAAAGTGGCAAATTCCATGGTGAAATACAGCCAACAACGCCGATGGGTTGTCTCAAGGTATAGTTAATGGTATGGAGCCCTATACTCTCGTGGCTTTCACTTGAAAATTGAGTAATGGCATGCGCAAAAAACCTAAAGTTCTCTGCAGCTCGAGGGATGTCGACTTTCTTTGCAAGTGTTAAGGGTTTGCCGTTGTCTGTGCTCTCTGCTGTTGCCAAGGTGTCTTGCTTCTCTTCAATGGCTTCGGCTATCTTCATCAAGATGGCACTGCGTTCTGTGATGGTAGTGTTTGACCATTGAGGGAAAGCGTTTTCAGCAGCCGATACGGCTCGCACAACATCCGATTTGTCCGAATTGGCCAAACTTGCATAAACTTGTCCATTGGCAGGAGCGCGGACGTCCAGCCATTGACCAGCAATTGGATCGACCAAATGACCATTAATGAGATTTTGAATGCGCATCAGGATTGTTTTTTAAAGGCTGTAACTTTAATTTCAATTACCAAGTCGGGATGGGGTAGTTGATGAACAGCTACAGTTGTTCTAGCGGGTCCATTTTTTTTGTCAAAATAGGAGGCATAAACTTCGTTGTATCCAGCGAAATCATTCATGTTAACTAAAAAGGTGGTGACATCCACCACATCACTGAGCGAAGCGTCTTCTTCTGATAAAAAGTCTTTGATGTTTTCTAAAACTGCTCTGGTTTGAGCTTTGATATCCAAATGCTTGGTACCCATGGCATCAATAATTTCGACACCGTCTATTGTATTATCGGCTTTTCTGGAACTGGTTCCCGAAACAAATAGAAAATCTCCAACGCGCTTGATATGTGGATATGCGCCCCTCGGAGTAGCCTTACCTGATATGATTTTTCCCTCTGCCATAGTCCTAAAGATAGTTAAATGTTTATTGCTTGCATTCCTGCTTGGTTGACGGCATGTAAGAGTTCTTTACTATCTCCTTTGAGCAAGGTGCTGTTTTCAGCTATTTTTTTTAGTAAAAAGTTGTCTTGAGCTCTGCCGCGAAGCATGGCTTCTCGATAGCCTAGATTTTCGTTGAAGGTCACTAAGGCGTATTTTGAAAAATACAAATCTGGAAAATCTTGTTCTAACTGTATTTCAATTCGTCTTTTCTCACGGAAAATAGGATTGGCAACATGATCCTTCATTTCATGAAAGTTATCAATAGCCAGATCGGCAATGGCATCGGTGTCTTTTTTTCGGTCTTTTTGATATTTTTCAAAAACCTTAATCCAGTCATCGCCAAAGGACTCTAAAGCCTCGTCGAGGACTACAACATCCTCGAAGGAAGCGTTCATGCCTTGACCGTAGAAAGGAACAATGGCATGAGCAGCATCGCCCATCAAAAGGGTATTTCCTTTGTAATACCACCGATCACATTTGATAGTTCCTAGATTAGATGTTGGATTTTGAAAAAAGTCTTCAACCAAATTTGGCATCAAGTCAAATAAATCTTTGAATTCTGTTTCAAAAAAATGTGTGATTGCTTCCGGATCTTTGAGCATAGAAAAATTATATTCACCCTCATTGTGGTCCAAAAATAGGGTGACTGTAAAGCTGCCGTCAAGATTGGGTAAGGCAATACACATATAGGCTCCTCTGGGCCAAATATGTAAAGCGTTTTTATGAGTTCTAAATCCGCCGTTAGAAGTAGGAGGGATGTGCAATTCCTTGTAACCATGAGACAGAAAATCTTGATTCACTTTGATGTCGCAGTCATGATGAGCTTCATAGCTTTTTCTCAAAGAAGATCCTGCGCCGTCTGTGCCAAAAATAACTTCACCTTCAATGCGAACTTCGCCCTTCGAATGGTCATCAACAAAAGTGGCTATTTTATTATCAATGTCTACAGACACACATTGGTGATTAAAGAAAAGGCGCACATTGGGCATGGCCTCCGCCTCATCTAAAAGTAAGGCTGTTAAGCCCTCTCTGGATATGGAGTTGATGTATTCGTGCGACCGGCCGCTGTAGGGTGCTAGCTGCTGCTCGTTGTTTATGGAATGCAGCATGCGACCATTCATGGGAATACACAGGGCCTCAGCTTTATTGTCGAGTCCCACAAGTTTCATTCCTTTCATGCCGCGATCTGAAAAGGCTAAGTTTATAGACCTCCCGCCTCCGGAATGTACTTTTCTCAAATCTTCGCGTTTCTCATAAACTTCGACTTGATGTCCTCTTTGTGCAAGTCTCACGGCAAGAAGCGACCCGCAAAGGCCAGCTCCTAAAATAATCACAGGTTTAGTCATGGGGTAGATGTTTTAATAGTTCGACCATTAAATAAATATCTTCGAATCGATTGTAAAGTGGTACTGGTGCAACTCTAATGACATCGGGTTCTCGCCAGTCAGAAATCACGCCAGCTTGAGTCAATTTTTCATGAATTGTTTTGTCGGCGTTCTTAATTTGAATGCTGAGTTGACATCCTCTTTCATCTTGATTTTTAGGAGTAATAACTTTAAGACGATCTTCTTTGAAGTCCGAGAGTAGAAATTCGAAATAATCAGTCATTTTGTTTGACTTTTCAATTAAAGCTGGCATACCAGCGGCCTTGAAAATATCCAAAGAAGCGCGAATGGCTGCCATGGAAAGAATGGGAGGATTGCTCAGTTGCCATCCTTCGGCCCCATAGAGTTGATCGAAGGGTTGACGCATATTAAACCGGGTCTCTTTGTTGTGATTCCACCATCCAGCAAAACGATTGAGGTTTGGCTTGTTGGCGTGCCTTTCATGAACAAAACAACCGCTCAAGCTTCCAGGTCCAGAGTTAAGGTATTTATAGGTACACCAAATGGCAAAATCTGCACCACTATCGTGCAGGTTAAGGGCGACGTTTCCAGCGCCATGAGCACAATCGAATCCTACAGTGCAGCCGTAGTGGTGGCCAAGAGTGCTAATTCTCTTAAGATCAAAATATTGTCCAGTGTAGTAATTCACACCGCCTATCATAATGAGGGCGATTTCCTCTCCATGCTCGGCCATGATTTGCTCCAAATCCTCATAATTTAACAGTTCTTCTCCGGCTCTAGGAGACCAAAGAATCAAACTACTTTCGGGGTCAAAGTGGTGATGGCGGAGCTGAGACTCTACAGCATATTTATCTGAAGGAAAGGCATCACTTTCGATCAAAATTTTAAATCGAGATTTTGTAGGCTGATAAAAAGAGGCCATCATGAGATGTAAATTCACTGTGAGTGAATTCATTACGACTACTTCATGATTCTTTGCTCCAACAATTTGGGCCATGCCTTCCGTTAAAAATTCGTGATAATGCAACCAAGGAAAGGTGCCTTCCGTATGACCCTCAACACCCAATTTAGCCCAGTCCTCTAATTCAATTTCGATATAGGACTTGGTGTTTTTTGTTTGCAGGCCCAATGAATTTCCACAGAAATACAAATGTGGTTTTCCAAACTGATCAGTGGGAAGATGAAATTGAGATCTGAATCCACCCAATTGGTCGAGTTTGTCCAATTGTTTTGCGTACTCTAAATTTGATTGAAAATTCATTTTATTTCGTTACCTCTCCTTACAAAGGTACAAAATATACTCAGCTCAAGAAGTGGTTAGTGATCCTTCAATAATTCAGGAAATTTTTTCTTAAAACGGTTCAATCTTGGGATTGAAATGTTTTGAATATAGGAGTTGTTAGGGTGTTTCTTTTCATAATTTTGATGATACTCTTCACCTCTAAAAAACTTTTGAAAGGGTGATACCTCCGCGGCAACAGATGCGTTTAATTCTTTAGCTAACGCTGCTTTCTTTTGAAGAATTATCTTTTTCTGAGTATCATTTTGATAGAAGATAATGGATCTGTATTGAGAGCCCCGATCAGGTCCTTGGCCATTGACCTGCAGAGGGTCTTGAGAACCAAAATAAACATCAACTAAAGTTGAAAAGCTAATTGTCTTGGGGTCGTAAATGACCTCCACCGCTTCGGCATGTCCAGTTCTGCCTGTATTGCTCATTTCATAATTGATGGTGGATGTGGTGCCGCCAGCATAACCGTTGATAACTTCTTGAACTCCTGATAAGCTTTCGTAAACTGCTTCGACACACCAAAAACAACCACTTGCGAAATAGGCTTTCGCCAAGCCGTTTTCCATCGGAACCTCAACTGGAGGTTGGTTTGACCCATCTGTTTGTTTATTAGCACGAGCCTGTTGATTACAGCTCAGTAAAACGAAACAAAAGGCGTAGCAAAAAATTTTCATATCACAAGGGTATTGTCTGCTGAAGGGAACCGTAATAAAATTGAACCAACGGGAAGACTTATAGCGAAGCTAAAAGCGCAGCCATCTTATTTTTTTGCTCTTCGGCCAATTCCGAATCAACCAATATACGGCCACTGTGTTCGTCAATGATGATGCGTTTGCGTGCCGCAATTTCATATTGGACTTGCGGTGGAATCGTGAAAAATGACCCGCCAGAAGCCCCTCTTTCGATAGCAACAACAGCCAACCCGTTTTTCACATTTCCTCTAATGCGATTGTAAGCGGCAATCAATCGATCTTCTATTAAACTTTGATATTCTTTAGACTTTTTCAGCAAGGCGGCCTCTTCTTTTTCTGTTTCAGCCATGATGTCACCCAATTCATTTTTTTTATGCTTTAAATGATTTGAGCGCTCTTCGATTTGTTCTTTGGTGCCACTAATCACTTCATTTTTTTGCTCAATTGAGGCGTAAAACTCGTTGATGTGTTTTTCGGCTAACTCCATTTCTAATTCCTGAAATTCGATTTCTTTAGATAATGAGTTGAATTCTCTGTTATTACGAACATTTTTCTGCTGTTCGGCATATTTTTTTACTAGCAACTTGGCCTCTTCGATTAAATTTTTCTTGGCTTTAATCTGGTCGTTTAGCTCAACAATAACTGTTTCAAGCTTTTCGAGTCGAGTCGTCAAGCCTTGAATTTCATCTTCTAAGTCCTGAACCTCTAGTGGTAATTCTCCTCGTACATTTCGTATTTCGTCAACTCTTGAGTCGATTAATTGCAAGTCATAGAGGGCTCTTAGACGCTCTTCTATTGAAATTTCTTTTGTTTTAGCCATGCTTATAATACCTTACGGGATTCGTGTTAATTGCTGTTAAAAGGATTGCAAAATTAGGCATTTTTTCCTTAAGATAATCAGCAATCAAATTTTTTGTAAACTGTTCGCTTTCATAGTGACCAATATCAGCCAATAAAATCCTATTTTCAGCCTGAAAAAAATCGTGATATTTGAGGTCAGAAGTGACAAAAGCATCGGCTCCAATGGCCTTTGCTGCTGCTATTGCAAAACTCCCCGAGCCACCCAAGACAGCAACCGTTGAAATGTCTTTTTTTTCACAATCTGTGTAGCGTATTTGTGGTGAGTGAAATTTTTCATTGAGCCGTCCCAAAAATTTTTTTTGACTCAGTGGTTTTGATAGCTTGCCCACCATTCCCATGCCAATATCTTTTCTCTTATTGTCTAGGCTAATGAAATCATAGGCCACTTCTTCGTAGGGGTGAACCGCGTTTAAAACCTTTGTTATTTTGGTTTGCAAATGCGCCGGGACTAATACTTCTATTTTTGTTTCTAACTCTTTATGTTCTACGCCAATTTCTCCAATGCTAGGATTGGTCTGTTGTGCGGCTCTAAATGTTCCCGTGCCCGAGCTGCTAAAACTACATTTGTCATAGTGACCTATTTGGCCTGCACCTGCATCAAGTAGGGCTTCTCTTATGTTCTCGGCATTTTTAGTTGGTGCGTAGGTGATTAGTTTTTTTAGCACATTGGTTTTGGGAATTAATACTCGTAGGTCGGACAAACCTAATTGATGGCAAATGGCAGCATTCACGCCTGTCATTGAATTGTCCAAGGCGGTGTGAATAGCATATATGGCTATGTCGTGTGTGATCGCTTTTAAAACAGTTCTTTCGACGTAATTGGAGCCTGTAAGTTGTTTCAATCCTTTGAAAATAATTGGATGAAAACTAACAATGAGGTTGCAGTTGTTCTTTACTGCTTCATCTACAATGGCTTCGGTGGTATCGAGAGTAACTAGCACTCCAGTCAAAGATTTGGCTTTATTACCAACCAGTAGCCCCATATTGTCGAACTCTTCGGCATAGTATGAAGGCGCCCAATCTTCGAGTAAATTGACGACGTCTTGTATTTTATGAGACATGTGTTTTCATTTATATGCAACGAACTTAATCAAAACGTTTTAATTTACGAAACCTTGCCGTTAATCTTAAATCCCTTAAATTCGCTCCGATGAAGTTATTAAGGCTGTTATTGTTCCCGTTGGCCCCGCTGTATTATCTGTTTACATCGATTCGTAATCTTTGTTTCGAATCGGGGCTATTGCACTCTTCACGTTTTCCTGTTTTTACAATTGGCGTTGGCAATTTGACCTTGGGAGGGACGGGCAAAACCCCTATGGCAGAATACATTATTGCCTTGTGCTCTGATGATTTCAATATGGCCCTCTTAAGCAGGGGTTATGGTCGGCGGACAAAAGGTTTTGTAATGGCAGATGAAGATTCTCATGCCTCTGATATCGGTGATGAGCCACTTCAAATCAAGCAGAAGTTCTCGGATTCAATTGTTGCCGTTGATGGTAATCGTTGTCGGGGTGTAACTAAATTACTTGAGCTCAATCATCCGCCCGATTTAATTGTTTTAGACGATGTTTTGCAGCATAGGTCTATTTCAACGGACGTGAAAATCCTACTTACTACCTATAATCAGCCCTACTTTAAGGATTATATTTTACCCATAGGAGATCTCAGAGAACCACGACAAGGCGCACATCGCGCTGACTTGATCGTTGTCACCAAATGCCCTCAAGGTCTCAGTCAAAAAGAAAAGGATGAATTTCTTCTAAAATTAAAACCAATGTCTCATCAATCGGTCTGGTTTTCTGCCATAGCTTATTCGTCAGAAGTTTTTAGTTTTGTCAATTCAATGGCCCTGGAAGAATTTATCAAAGCCCCTTTCACCCTTGTGACGGGTATAGCTCAGCCAGCTCCTTTGGTTAAATTTCTCGAAGAATTGGGTGCCAAATTCGAACATTTAAAATTTGCTGATCACCATCAGTTTTCTTCTGAGGAACTTGACTATATAGCCTCAATGGAAAAGATTTTAACTACAGAAAAAGATTTTGTCAGACTTCGAGGGCTATCCAATACCTCACAGTGCTATTATCTGCCTATCAAAACGAAAATGTTTGATCAAGACAACTTCAAGGCAACTCTAAAAAGCTATTTCAAAGTTTGAAATTAATTGATGTGTTTTTGTGCTTTGTAGGACGATCTAACTAGCGCACTGCTTTCGACGTGACGGAACCCAAGATTCAGTCCTATGGTCTTATACTCTGCAAATTGATCGGGGGTAATAAATTGTTTGACGGGCAAATGTTTTTTGCTTGGTTGTAGGTATTGACCGATAGTTACAACATCAACTTCAGCAGCCCTTAGATCATGCAAAGTTTCAATAACTTCTTCTCTGGTTTCTCCAAGACCTAACATGATTCCTGACTTTGTACGGCGTTGTCCTTGCGATTTCATATAACTTAAAACATCCATACTTTGGTCGTATTTTGCCTGAATTCTAACCTCTCGGGTTAGGCGTCTAACCGTCTCTATATTGTGGGAAATAACCTCTGGATGAACAGCTAATATGCGATCGATATTTCTTTTAACACCTTGGAAATCAGGAATCAGAGTCTCGAGTGTTGTTTCAGGATTCATTCTGCGAATGGCCTTTACAGTCTCAGCCCAAATGATGCTGCCCATATCTTTGAGGTCATCGCGGTCAACACTTGTGATAACAGCGTGCTTGATTTTCATTATCTTTATGGAGCGTGCTACTTTTTCTGGCTCGTCCCAATTCACGTCTTCCGGTCTTCCTGTTTTGACACCACAAAATCCACAAGACCTGGTGCAAATATTTCCCAATATCATGAAAGTGGCTGTACCTTCACCCCAGCATTCGCCCATATTTGGACAGCTTCCTGAGGTGCAAATGGTGTTCAATTTATACTTGTCTACCAAGCCGCGAAGTTCGGTGTACTTTTCGCCAGTAGGCAACTTTACTCGCAGCCATTTCGGCTTTGCTTGTCTTTCGGGTAAAATATTTGGTTCTATTGTCGTATCCATTGCGATGCAAAGATAGGTAGCTTTGAGGAATTATTGACCAGATGCACTAATTATTGAAGCTAATAGTTGCCGTGCTCTTAACAATTTGACTTTGATTCTGCTTAGCGGCTCTTGAAGTTTTTCGGCCATTTCTGCATAACTTAACTCTTGGAAATAGAACAATTGAATGACCTCTTGATAATGTGGTTTAAGCTTTTTGATATTATCGCGAAGTTCGCTTAGCTTTTGTGCAGTAATCAAAGCATCTTCTGGAGTCGGATTTATATCGGCCAAGGTCGCCATTACCGATTGGTGAGATTGCTCGGATTCTTCCATAAGATGACTCTTTGACCGGCGTAATGTATCAATATGAATGTTTTTGGCTATGGTAATCAACCATGTTTTGAATTGAAATTCGGCGTTGAAAGAATCAATTTTATCAAAGGCACGGGCAAAGGTTTGAATGGTGATATCCTCTGCGTCATTTTCATTCTGTGTCCTTTTTAAAATGAATCCGTAAACTTCATTCCAACAAATATTTAAAATATAATTGAATGCTTTTTGATCATTGGACTTTGCCGCGAAGATATATTTGTCTAAATCCAAAAATTGAGTTCTTTTAAAGCGTTTCTTCCGGGGTGCAGTCACCAAATTGCTCGGGTGTCTTGCCACACATGCCACAAGCTTCTCCAGTTGAATTCAGCATCGGGTTTTGACTGGCGCAAGTTCCTGCAAATTTCCCGTCTTTTTTCGCCCAAATCTTTATAGCTATTCCTGCAATTCCCAAACCTAAAAGACCTAAAGTAAGTACTAACAACATGATTTTTGTTTTTGCAAAGATACGAAGGTCAGAAGGACACCAAAATAATTATAAAATATTAACTTCCATTTCTAACCTAACTCCAAATTTATTCTCTACATCATTTTGGATACTTGAAGCCAAACTTAAAATATCTTGTCCAGAAGCACCGCCATAATTTACTAATACCAATGCTTGCTTATCATGGACACCACAAGATCCGACACGCTTACCCTTAAATCCAGCCTGTTCGATAAGCCATGCAGCTGGAATCTTAGAGTTTTGATCCGACAGCTTATAAAAAGGCATGTCTTTGTTTTTTTGTAGTAAATCATCGACTACCTTTTGATCGACTATTGGATTCTTAAAAAAGCTACCACTGTTACCCAAAACTTTTGGATCGGGGAGTTTTGAAGATCTGATTTCAATGACTGCTTGAGCTATATCTCGAATACCAGGATTCTTAATGGACAGCTGGTCTAAATGTTTCTGGATCGCACCATAGGAGGTTTTGAGTGTGTGTTGACTTTTAGATAATTCTAAAGTTACAGATGTGATAACCCATTGGCCTTTCTCTTTTGATTTGAATACCGAATGACGATAACCAAAATCACAAGCATTTCTATCGAAGCGATGACTCTCTCCAGTATTTATGTTTATGGCGCGACACGAAATAAATACATCCTGAAGTTCAACGCCGTATGCCCCGATATTTTGAATTGGTGCGGCCCCAACACTGCCTGGTATAAGTGCTAAGTTTTCTATACCTCCATAATCGTGATCTAAACACCACAGAACCAACTGGTGCCAATCTTCTCCTGCTGCCGCCTTAACTTGAACATGGTCATCATTTTCAGTGACCACCTCTATACCTTTGAGATTATTTAAAATAACCAATTGATCTAAATCACCTGTGAGTAACATATTGCTACCTCCTCCAAGAATTAATATCGCTGCGTCTTTGTTTTCACGAAGAACTACTTCTAATTCTTGTTCAGTATTGACATTGACAAATTGTTTGGCTATTGCCTCAACACCAAAAGTGTTGAAATCTTTGAGCGAAACGTGATTGATTAATTTCATCTAGCGAGGTAGACTTTAAGAGCTTCGGCGAGTATTTGAACACAACTTTTGAGGTGCTCACAGTTCAAAACATAGGCCATTCTAACTTGGTTTTTTCCCAATCCTGGTGTCACATAAAAGCCTGCTGCTGGCGCCACCATTACGGTTTGTCCATTGAAATCGAAATCAGATAAAAGCCATTGCGCAAAATGATCAGTATCCTCAACAGGTAGTTCAACTACGCAATAAAAAGCGCCTTTTGGTTTGGCTACTTTTACACCGGGAATGGTTTCAAGACCATTGACTAAAACATCTCTGCGTAAAACATATTCATCGATAACTTCGGTAAAGTATGTTGTTGGAGTTTCTAGCGCTGCCTCACTGGCAATTTGAGCAAAAGTAGGGGGGGAAAGTCTGGCTTGTGCGAATTTGAGTGCTGTATTGATGACCTCTTTGTTTCTCGAGACCAAACACCCTACTCGAGCGCCGCACATACTGTAACGTTTGGATACAGAATCAATCATAATGGCATGCTGGTGTAAAGAATCGTCAGACATGATTGAATGATGGACTTCACCGTCGTAACAAAACTCACGATAAACTTCATCCGCTATTAGAAACAAATCGTGTTTCTTCACCAGTTCAGATAATTGTTCCAACTCTGTTTTGCTGTAGAGATAACCTGTGGGATTACCGGGATTACAAATTAGAATAGCTTTGGTCTTAGGAGAAATGAGTTTTTCGAAATCGGCAATAGGAGGTAAGGCGAAATTATCTTCTAAACGCGATACAATGGGCGTAATAGTGGCTCCAGATGCTGTCGTAAATCCACTGTAATTGGCATAAAACGGTTCTGGAATAATGACTTCATCGCCTGGGTCCATAATACTGCCAAATGCAAAAATTAACGCCTCGCTGCCACCAGTAGTGACAATAATATTTTGATGGCTAACCTCCACATTTTTGTCAAGATAATAGTTTGCTAATTTTGTACGATACGCCTCTGTCCCTTCAGATTGACTGTAGGCCAGCACTTCTAAATTGGAACTTTTCACGGCTTTTAGGGCAATTACAGGGGTTTTGATGTCGGGTTGACCAATATTGAGATGGAAAACGTGCACCCCTTTCTTTTTGGCTTCATTGGCATAAGGCACTAGTTTGCGAATCGGTGACTCTGGCATGGATTGCCCTTTGATAGAGATTGATGGCATGCGTCATATTTTTCACAAAATTGCGAAATTTAATTGAATCCTTGACCAGTTGATTTTAGAGGCCATAAAAAAAAGCGCATTTTTTTGATGCGCTTTTGCAAATCTTTAAAAATGATAGATCAATTATTTTTTATAACACTTGTTTTTTTCTTATCCATGATACCGTCACCAGCCTCTGAATCTACTACAGTTCCTTTAATTTTAAGAGCTACCGTTGAGCGCTCTGCATTGGAGGTTACTGTGATCGTTTTTCTGAATGGCGCAACACGTTTGGTGTCGTATTTTACTTCGATAACACCATTTTCTCCGGGCATGATTGGTTTTTCAGGCTTCTTTGGAATGGTGCAACCACAAGATGATTTGACGTCCGTGATGACTAAAGGGGCATTTCCAGTGTTGGTAAATTCAAAAACGCGTACACCATTCGAAGACTTTTCAATAGTGCCGAAGTCAATTGTTTCTGTTTTGAAGGTGATCTTAGCTTGGCTTTCTTGAGCTAATGAAACAAATCCAAAAGAGACTGCTAATAAGAGAGCAAAAATATTTTTCATAGGTTAAAAATTAAATAAGTAAGTAAAGGTAAAAAATTATATCAACTTTCATGCCTAACCCAATATTGTTTTCTAAGCGCGATAAGTTTTTCCAACGCTGAAATATTGTCTAATTTTGCTTTTTTTAAAACGAAGAGCACAATGGCTATTTCCTCGAAGTATGATCCGTCAGAGATTGAAAAAAAATGGTACGCCTATTGGATGGAACATGGCTATTTCTACTCGAAACCAGATGAGCGTCCGGCATTTTCCATAGTTATTCCTCCTCCCAATGTGACTGGCATTTTGCATATGGGGCATATGCTCAATAATACCATTCAAGATATTTTGATTAGACGGGCTCGTTTGCGAGGTTACAACGCCTGTTGGGTGCCCGGAACAGATCATGCGAGTATAGCTACTGAAGCAAAAGTGGTTGCCAAGTTAAAAGAGAATGGTATTGACAAAAAGGATATTTCCAGAGAAGAATTTCTTAATCACGCTTGGGATTGGACTCACGAATACGGCGGTGTCATTTTAGAACAGCTGAAGAAATTGGGCTGCTCTTGCGACTGGCAGCGCACCAAATTCACCATGGATGAGGATATGAATGCAGCAGTTATAAAAACTTTTGTGGAGTTATATCGTGAAGGAAAAATATATCGTGGTTTTCGCATGGTAAACTGGGATCCTGAAGCCCAGACCACCCTGTCGGATGAGGAAGTGATTTACGAAGAAAAACAGGATTTACTGTATTACCTAGAATATCAACTTAAGGATGGTTCGGGTTCAGTGACTATCGCCACAACACGACCAGAGACTATTCTTGGAGATACAGCTATTTGTGTAAACCCCCATGATGATCGGTATTCTACTTTGGTTGGCAAGTACGCAGTTGTGCCAGTTTGTGGCAGAAAAATTCCTATTATCGCAGACGATTATGTGGATATAGAGTTTGGTACAGGTTGTTTAAAAGTGACTCCTGCCCATGATATGAATGACAAAATGTTGGGGGAGAAGCATGATCTGGATGTAATAGATATATTAAATCCTGATGGCACTTTAAATCATCATGGTCTGCACTATGAAGGTCAAGATAGATCAGTTGCTCGCAAGGCCATAGCCAAAGAATTGCAGTCTTCGGGTGTTCTCATAAAAACAGAATCCATAACTCATAAAGTAGGCACCAGCGAAAGAACAAAAGCAGTTATAGAACCAAGACTTTCAGATCAATGGTTTTTGAGGATGGATGAATTGTCACAACCTGCCATTGATGCTGTTTTGAATACCGATGAAATTAAATTTTTTCCAAAGAAATTTGAAAACACATACCGCCATTGGATGATCAATATACGCGATTGGAATATCTCCAGACAATTGTGGTGGGGTCAGCAAATTCCAGCCTACTATTACGGAGAGGGAAACAACGATTTTGTAGTTGCAGCGACTAAGGAAGAGGCTTTGGAAATGGCACAATCGGTTTCGGGACAACAGCACCTGAAAATGACAGATTTACGCCAAGACCCAGATGTTCTCGATACTTGGTTTTCATCTTGGCTGTGGCCAATGAGTGTTTTTGATGGTATCAATAATCCTGAAAACGAAGAGTTTAAATATTATTACCCAACTAATGATTTGGTCACTGGGCCGGATATCCTATTTTTCTGGGTAGCAAGAATGATTATGGCGGGTCACAAATTCTCTGACCAAAAGCCCTTTTCAAATGTGTATTTCACTGGTCTTGTCAGGGACAAGCAACGCAGAAAAATGAGCAAATCTCTTGGAAACTCCCCTGATGCTTTGAAACTGATTGAAGATTTTGGTGCTGATGGTGTTAGAGTAGGTTTGCTTCTTAGTGCAGCGGCAGGGAACGATTTGTTGTTCGATGACGCCTTGTGCCAACAAGGAAAAGGGTTTGCTAACAAAATATGGAACGCCTTTCGCTTGGTCAAGGGCTGGGAAGTTAGCGATAAAGATACGCCGGTAGAAAACACCTTAGCTCTCGACTGGTATGCGAACAAATTTGATCTGGCCTTGGCAGAAATCAATGACCATTTTGACAAGTATCGCTTAAGTGATGCCTTAATGACCACTTACAAGCTTATATGGGATGATTTTTGCTCTTGGTTGCTCGAGGCTGTAAAGCCAGACTACGGTTCGCCTATAGATAAAAAGACTTATGACCAAGTTATAGCATTGTTTGAGCAAAATTTGAAAATATTGCATCCGTTTATGCCTTTTTTAACCGAAGAAATTTGGCAACAAAATGCAACTCGAGATTCAAATCAGGCACTTATTGTTTCCGATTGGCCAGCGAGTAAGGATTATGATCAGGCTTTAATTACAGATTTTGAATCTGTCAAGGAAGTGATAAGCCAATTGCGTTCGCTCAGAAAGTCACAGCAAATCGCCTTCAAGGATCAATTGGAAGTTTTGGTTTATGGAACAATGGATTGGAATCCGAATCTTATAGGACTCATTAAGAAATTGACTAATTTATCTGATATGCGTAAGGTCGATGAAAAACAAGATGGAGCTCTGTCGTTTAGAATCGGAAGTACTGAATATTTTGTACCAATAGTTGGACCTGTTGATACCGAAGGAGAATTGATTCAGTTGACGGAAGAATTGAAATACACTCAGGGATTTTTGAAGTCTGTTCAAGGTAAATTGAAAAACGAAAGATTTGTATCAAATGCTCCTGAATCAGTGGTCGCCATTGAGAAACAAAAGGAATCCGATGCTATGGATAAAATTCAAATGCTTCAAAACAGAATTGCCTCCTTAGGCGCATAGCGTATTTTATTCCTCCTTGTTGAAGTACGAATGGACTAATTCGATATAATTTTGCTTAGCCACACCTGTGTTCACTTCTCTGGCTTGGAATAAGGCGTTAGTTTTGAACGCATTGATGAGGTTATTCTTACTACTGGGTCTGCTTTCGTCATTGGTTGCGCGTTTATAAAACGCGTAAAGTCTGAGCAAAAAATCTGCTGGAAATGGCTGAGTATGGTTGTTGACCTTTTCTACCGCTTCTAAAAACACCTTGTCTAAATCATTCTTCGGGTTCATGGTATTCTGCTATGACTGTTTTGGCACCAACAACTTTTTGATTAGGCTTAACCGTAATGACTGCATCTAGAGGCAAAAAAACATCTACTCTAGATCCGAATTTGATAAAACCACTGTCACTGCCTTGTTGGCCTATGTCACCTACTTTGGCATAGTTTACAATACGTCTGGCTAACGCTCCGGCGATTTGTCGGAACAAAACAGGTCCAAACTTAGGCGATTTCACCACCACGGTGGTGCGCTCGTTTAGCGTACTTGATTTTGGGTGCCATGCGACCAAATATTTCCCGGGATGGTATTTGCTGTAAACCACCTCTCCACTGACTGGATATCGGGTTACATGAACATTCAGTGGCGACATAAAAATACTAATTTGCTTTCTTTTTGCGCGAAAAAATTCATCTTCAAAAACGGTTTCAATGACAACTACTTTGCCGTCAACAGGTGCGAAAACTTTATTTACATCCCAAGTAATCTCTCTTTTTGGATTCCGGAAAAATTGCAGAATGAGAATTAAAAAGGCAATGACACCCAACTGGGTGAATAATTTAATAAGGTCGTCAACGACATAATAATCCAATGCTATTATGGATGCAATTGCAATAACCATTGCAATTGTGATAATCTTGTAACCTTCTTTATGAAACATCTTTAACAATTTTAAAAATGATAACCGCCCATGGCGCGGCAAATATAACACCATCTAGTCGATCATATACTCCTCCATGTCCAGGTAAAATTTTTCCGCTATCTTTCACGCCACTCGATCTTTTGTACTTCGATTCTATCAGATCTCCTACAGCGGCAATTACCGCTATTAAAGTACTGAAAATAATCGATTGAAAACTATTGAACACGGGTAAATAGGAACTTGCAATCCATCCGAAAATACCGGCCAAAATAACTCCCCCAGCGAATCCTGAAATGGTTTTGTTTGGAGAAACTGAAGGCATTAATTTTTTACCTCGAATCAGATTTCCAACGGCATAGGCACCGCTATCACATAGCCAGATTACAATAAAAAAATAAAGAAGTAAATCAGCATCAAATATACCTTGAATCACCGCTAAACACAATAAACTTAATAGGCCATGACCTATGTAAAAAAAACCTTGAGTGTTAGGATGGGTAAAATCTTTCCCTTGAAAAAACTTGAGAAGCAAAAACAATTGAGAAAGAATGGCAGCGCTACTAACGACTAACAAAAGGATTGGAGATGCACTGCTGTCTCTTAAATAGTATAAAAAAACTAAAATCAGTAAGGCAAAAACAAAGTATAACAGAGGCGCGTAAAACTTGATTTTAGTGATTATGGTGTACTCATAAATCAATATTACACCTAAAACAGCGACAAGAGCGGCAAACGAATAATCAAATTGTATGGATCCAAATACCAACAGTACATACAATAATCCATAAACTACTCTTTGTACAAATTGCTGCATGGCGTATTAGTTATTCCTCTTCCGTGTTATCCTTTTGGGTTTGGTCGATAGGAGGTTCTACTTCGAAAGGTCTTTTGCCAAAAATGGTTTCTAAATTGTCCTTGAAAATAACCTCTTTCTCCAAAAGCTCTTCGGCTAGAAGAATCAATTTTTCTTTATTTTCCTCTAGTATGTTAATGGCTCTTTGATATTGAGCCTCTATTATATTCGAAATTTCTTTGTCAATGAGTTCTGCAGTTTGCTCACTGTAAGGTTTGGTAAATCCATACTCTGTCTGCCCCGATGAGTCGTAAAATGTCAGATTGCCGACTTTATCATTCAAACCATAAACGGTTACCATGGCGCGAGCCTGTTTAGTCACTTTTTCCAGATCGCTTAAAGCGCCTGTGGAAATTTCATTAAATATTACCTTTTCAGCTGCCCTTCCTCCGAGTGTAGCGCACATCTCATCTAGCATTTGATTTGGTCTGACAATTAACCTTTCTTCAGGCAGATACCAAGCTGCACCAAGTGAGCGTCCTCGTGGGACTATTGTGACTTTCACCAGTGGTGCTGCATACTCCAGCATCCAACTGACTACAGCATGGCCTGCTTCGTGATAAGCAACAGCCTTTTTCTCTGAGGCGGTCACAATTTTATTTTTCTTTTCTAGACCACCAACAATTCTATCAACAGCATCTAAAAAATCTTGTTTTCCAACTTTTTTATGTCCTTTTCTTGCGGCCACTAAGGCGGCTTCGTTACACACGTTGGCGATGTCAGCTCCCGAAAAACCAGGGGTTTGCTTCGATAGAAAGTCTACATCCAACTCTTTGTCTATTTTGAGCGGTCTCAAGTGAACCTCGAAAATTTCTTTACGCTCTCTGATGTCCGGCAGGTCAACATATATTTGACGATCAAATCTTCCAGCTCTCATAAGCGCCGTATCTAGGACATCAGCTCTGTTGGTAGCAGCTACCACAATGACATTGGTGTTGGTTCCAAAACCATCCATTTCTGTAAGTAGTTGATTCAAGGTGTTTTCTCTTTCATCGTTAGATCCAGAGAAATTACTTTTACCACGCGCCCGTCCGATGGCATCTATTTCATCGATAAAAATGATGGCAGGGGATTTGTCTTTGGCTTGTTTAAAAAGATCTCTAACTCGCGAAGCTCCTACACCTACAAACATCTCAACGAAATCGGAGCCAGAAAGTGAAAAGAAAGGAACTTTGGCTTCTCCAGCTACTGCTTTAGCTAACAAGGTTTTACCTGTACCGGGAGGGCCAACTAGTAGGGCTCCCTTCGGAATTTTACCACCTAAGGCCGTATATTTTCCGGGATTTTTAAGAAAATCAACAATTTCTTGAACTTCCTCCTTGGCACCTTCAAGGCCGGCGACATCTTTAAAAGTGGTTTTTACATCGGTGTTCTCGTCAAATAATTTGGCACGTGACTTACCAATACTAAATATCTGACCACCTGCGCCACCACCTGCGCCAGAGGACATACGTCGCATGATGAAAATCCAAACACCAATAAGTAGTATGAAGGGTAGGAATGACACTAACAGGTCTCCCCAAACGTTCGATTCTGTGGCGAATTTTGGTGTGATTTCTAAATTCTTTTCAGCGATAATCAGGTTGGTTTGATTTTCGAAGTTCTGTAAATCGCCAAACTCGAACTCATAATTGGGTCCATCAGATCCTGGAAACAAGTTAGATGTGATCGCATCTTTGTGGGTATCTTTGGCTTTGGCCTCCTCGGTCAGAAAGACCTTGGCAATGTGCGTGTTTCTTATGATTTCAAGTTTTTCTACATCTCCTTCTCCTAGAAATTCAAAAAACTGATTGGGGGTTGTCGGTGCGCCTTTGCTACCCCCGAGACCACCCGAAAAAATATTAAAAACAATCATTAGACCTATAGCAATGGCATAGATCCAATAAGGACTAAATTTAGGCTTTTTAGCAGCAGGTTTTTTATCGCTTGTCATTAATAGTCTTAATTTTTTGATGTTAATTCTGTAGTAATGGCGTCACCCCAAAGGCCTTCAATATCATAGTAGTCCCGAATATGTTTTTGAAAAACATGAACCACTACATTGCCATAATCCATAAGTACCCATTCTGAATTTCCAGTTCCTTCAATGTGTATAGGTTTGTCCTGAATGGCTTTACTCACTTGTTTGCGAATGGAGTTCACAATGGCGCCTACTTGGGTATTTGACGTGCCCTCGCAGATCACAAAATAATCGCAAACTGTATTATCTATCTTTCTGAGGTCCAGTAAAACAGCTTCTTGTCCTTTCAGTTCTTCTATACCGTGAATGATATTCGTGATTAACAAGTCAGCACTCTGATTGGTCTGCGTCATTTAATTGATTTACTTTGCACAAATGTATCACTTTTTTGCCTGTTTAACATCGTCAAAACCATAAGAAAACCTTAATATTAAACGTGCTCAAATGACTTTAATTAATCTCGACTCTGTTGATTCTACAAATACATATCTGAAGACCCTATGTCAGGTTAAAAATTGTCTTGATTTCACCACTGTTGTGGCAAAAATCCAAACTAAAGGAAAGGGACAGAGGGGCAGTCATTGGTACTCTGAACCTCGGAAAAATTTGACCTTTTCAATTTTAAAACATACGGATCAGATGCCATTGAGGGAGCAATTCCATTTGAGCATGGCAGTAAGTCTGGGAGTATTAGAAGCCCTAAGCCTATGGGTGCCCCAAGGCTTGTCGATTAAATGGCCTAATGATATCATGCTAGGCGATAAAAAAATAGGGGGTATTCTCATAGAGAATATCGTCCAAGGACAATTGTGGAAATACGCAATTATAGGCATCGGTATTAATGTTAACCAAACCGATTTCAGTCTTTTGCCAAAGGCTACATCCTTGGCTATGGGTAATGGAAAAATGATTGACAAAGAGCAGCTTTTAGATCAGTTCCGTTTATCGGTCGAAGAACAATTGACCGCGGACAAGGTTAAATCATTTGGCCTTATCAAATCATCTTATGTAAAGAAACTATACCGGTTTAACCTCTCATCAAAATTTGAGACTACAGAGGGTAAGTTATTCGAAGCCGTGATAACCGATTTGACGCCAGATGGACAATTAGTGCTTAGTACTTCGGGTAAAATCAAGAGTTATGATTTAAAAACGCTAAAGATGATTTATTGAAACAAATGAGACAATCCCTCAGAAAATTGAGCTAAGAGCTTGGTTAATGGACCTTTGACCATCATCGACATCATTGGATTCAGTTTGCCTTCAAAAGACAGTTGCACTTCGGCACTGTCCTGGCTAACGGCTGATATGTTTCCAGTTAGGTCAAAGTCAATAGGACTGTTGGCTGCTCCAAAAACAATTTTATTGGGAGCAACGGAGGCTTTCTTTTTTAAAGTAATTTCGGGCATACCTTGCAGGCCAAAAACGAAGGTGTCTTGGTCAATAACTTGAAACTTGGATAAGTTACTGGGCATGAGTTTTTTGAAATTCGACAAGTCATTAAAAAAATCAAAAACGTGTTCTGCTGAACGGTTAACAACAACCTTCTTTGCTTCTATTTTCATCTGTTTAGTTTGAATGAGGTGTCCAAGTATTCGGGGCATTATTCCAAGTCAAGAGCATTTCTTCTTGTTGGCTTGTTATGTAATTAGATTTTTTTGCGAATGCAATCAAGGTGGGATAATCGCTTAAGGTCCAGAGATCCAATTGATGTTTTTCAAAATTAGCCCGTGCAATAGGAAAGTTGTAAGTGAAAACCGCAACCATACCAAGAACATTTGCTTCGGCCTCTTTGAGTGCTTTCACAGCATTCAGACTACTACTGCCTGAACTGATTAAATCTTCAACCACTATTACATTTTTATGAACAGGTGTTACTCCTTCAATTTGATTTTGACGGCCATGTTTTTTAGGTTCTGGCCGAACGTAAACCATTGGCAAACCTAACGATTCGGCCACCATGGTGGCAAAGCCAATGGCTCCAGTTGCTACGCCAGCAACATATTCCGTTTTGGGGTATTTTATTTTAATGACATCTGCCATAGCTTGACAAACCAACTGTCTCATACTAGGGAATGACAGTATCAATCGGTTGTCGCAATAAATTGGCGACTTCCATCCAGAGGCCCATTGAAAGGGTTTTTCAGCATTCAATTGAATTGCCTTAATAGCCAGAAGTTCTTGTGCTATTTGTTCCGCTGTTTTTTTGTCAAAAATCATTGCGCAAAAGTAGATAAAATTTTATAGATTTAATCATTCCAAAATTGTGGCATGAGAATACCTATTTATGTGGATTCAAAAATTATTTTCTTGACTGATGAATCATTTCAGTCAGACGCAGAAAACAGTTTTCCTCTCAAGAAATTTTCGCTCAAAGAGATTTTACGCCATCTTAAAAAAAAGCAGATTCAAGAATTGTTTTTGTACCACCATAATTCCGACAAGCTTTTAATAAATTTTCAGAAGAAAATAAAAACAGTTGTCGCGGGCGGCGGTCGGGTCACAAATCTTTTGGGAGAGACCCTTTTTATTTTCAGGAATGATAAATGGGATTTACCCAAAGGAAGGATAGAAAAAAAAGAGACGCTAGAGGAAGGTTCCTTGAGGGAGGTTAAAGAAGAAACAGGGGTAAAAAAATTGAAAATGGTTGGTCCAATTGGGCCAACTTATCATTTGTTTAAACGCAATGGTGAAACCAAGCTAAAAATCACCCATTGGTTCGATATGACAACCACCTACAGCGGTCCCCTGAGTCCAGAGCAATCGGAGGGGATAACCAAAGCAGAATGGCTTGGTTCAGACCAAGCTCAAAAAGCCGCTCAAAAAGCCTATGCTAATATTGCTAGTGTATTAAATGTCAAAACCAAAGTCAGTTGATTGTTACTGCACTTGGAACAAATTTCTGATATGCCCCATTATTTTTGATTACCTCACGCACAATGGTAGATGAAATGTGAGCGGTAGTGCTTGATGCGAGTAAAAATACGGTTTCTACAGATGCCATGTCCCGATTCACTTGTGCAATGGATTTTTCGAATTCAAAATCTACAGAATTGCGCAACCCTCTTAAAATAAAATTAACATCTATTTTTTGGCATAAATCGACTGTCATACCTTTATAGGAAATGACAGATATTTTAGGATTATTTTCGAAAACCTCCGTGATAAACGCTAGTCTCTGATCCATTGTGAACAGATTGTTTTTACTAGAATTTTCTCCAACAGCGATAATAATTTCGTCAAACAACAACAGGCCTTGTGTTACAATATCTATATGTCCTAGAGTGATTGGGTCAAATGATCCCGGAAATAGGGCTTTTTCCATGCTTTTATAATTTGCTATTTTTTAAAGCCTCTTGAATGGCATTGTCAAATAATTGATTCAAACTTATCCCTGCAGACTCGGCTTGTTTGGGTAAAATACTTTCTTTGGTTAATCCAGGAATAGTATTTACTTCAAGAAGATGCGGTAATTGATCAACAAAAATAAATTCGCTACGAGAATAACCTGACAAGTTCAAATGTTTGAAAATTTTCAACGCAAGTGCTTGAACCTCATTAGTCATTTCAATTGAAATCCGGGCAGGTGTAATTTCCTGTGATTTTCCTAAATATTTGGCCTCGTAGTCAAAAAAGGCATTACTTGTCACAATCTCAGTTACGGGTAAAGCCACGGTTTCACCCCGATAAGTAATGACGCCAACTGAAACTTCAATACCTTCGAGACAGGACTCGATCAATAGGTCGTTGCCTTCTCTGAAGGCTACATCAATGGCCCCCATCAGCTCGGATGCAATATTTACTTTGGTTATGCCATAGCTGCTACCTGCACAGTTAGCCTTGACAAAGCAAGGCAGCCCAACCTTAGCGATAATAGCTTCGGCGTCTATAGGGTCACCAAGGTTCAATAAATAAGAAGTGGCACATGGGACTCCAATCTCTTTTAAAACACTCAGACAATCCCTTTTGTTAAAAGTTAAAGCGGATGGATAGGCACCAGAACCTGTGTAGGGAATTCCAATCATATCTAGATAGGATTGTAACTGGCCATTTTCCCCTGGACTACCATGAATAGCTATTATGGCACAATCCGCTTTGACCCAATTAGATTTAGACCGAATACTTAAACTACCCTTGTCTAACTGACATTCTTCGCCCGATGCGTCAAAACATTGCCATTGATTGTCTGAAACGACAATTCTATATTTGTCATACTTATTGGGATCGAGGGCATCGAAAACTACATTGCCACTCTTTATAGAGATGGAGCGCTCGCTAGAAAACCCGCCCATAAAAATAACAATCGTTTGTTTCATGCCTAATAGTATGTCTTTTCATGGTAAAAGTACCAATATTTTTATTAAGTTCGTGCTGTTAGAATCAGGTTTACAAATGACTCTCCATGATCTCTTTTTTACGTCAAATTTTAAAGAAACCAATCGCAAGACATGTTATAATGATGGCCTTGGCGGTGATTGTTTTAATTGTCTTGGCCACGCAATGGCTAAGACATTACACCCGTCACAATGAATTTGTTGTTGTTCCCGATGTGGTGGGAATGAGTTTGGATGAGGCGAGACAGGCTATCGAATCCAGTGATTTGGTTTTTTTAATTCAAGATTCAACCCGTTATAATCCGAATTTTCCAAAACGTTCGGTTTTAGAACAAACACCAGCAGCAGCCTCACAAGTAAAAGTAGATCGCAAGATCTATTTGATGGTAAACTTATCTGATTATAAAAAAATTAGAGTTCCTAGAATTGTAAGGCAGACCTACCGGCAGGCCGAGAAGTCCCTCCTTTCAGCGGGCTTTCAAATAGGGGATACCATATATAAAAATGACATTGGACGCGATGAGGTTATTTCATTAATCGCCAACAATCAACCCATTGAGCCTGGAGAATTGCTAGAAGAAAATTCTAAAATTGTATTGATTTTAGGCAATGGTAAAGGAGGACAATATATACCATGATACTAAATAACGACGACTATCAAGAAGATGACGACAATTTGTTTGAGCATCACTCCTTTATTGCAGCGCCTAGTCAATCGCCTTTGAGGGTGGATAAATTTATCATGAATTTTGTTGAAAATGCCTCTCGAAATAAAATTCAAGCTGCAGCAAAAGACGGAGCTATTTTTGTCAATAACATGACCGTTAAATCTAATTATAAGGTAAAACCTGGCGATAAGGTTCAGGTCATGTTTGCCCATCCGCCATATGAGAATTTGCTTACCCCTGAGGATATTCCATTGGATATTGTCTTTGAAGACGATGATTTAATGGTTGTCAATAAAGCTGCGGGAATGGTTGTACATCCCGGGCATGGCAACTATTCTGGAACTCTAATCAATGCCTTGCTCCATCATTTTAATGGTCTTCCACTTAATTCGGATAATCGACCTGGTTTGGTTCATAGAATTGATAAAGATACCAGCGGATTATTGGTGGTAGCAAAGACAGAGCAGGCTATGACGCATTTGGCAAGACAGTTTTTTGACAAAACCTCCGAAAGATCATATGCTGCCTTAGTTTGGGGATCTGTAGAGCACGATAAAGGGACGGTAGAAGGCAATATTGGTCGTCACCCTAAAAACAGATTGCAAAACACGATCTTTTTGGGGGATGATGAATATAAAGGAAAACCAGCGATTACCCATTACGAAATTCAAGAGCGGTTGGGATACGTGACGCTTTTGACATGTCGACTAGAAACAGGAAGAACGCATCAAATTAGAGTTCACATGAAACATATTGGTCACACCTTGTTCAATGATGCGAGATATGGCGGTGATGCTGTTTTAAAGGGGACTACTTTTACGAAGTACAAGCAATTTGTTCAAAACTGCTTTTCTGTATTGCCAAGACAAGGTCTGCATGCGCAATCCTTGGGATTTGAGCACCCAGTGACTGGAAAACGGCTTTCCTTTACCACTCCTTTGCCTAATGATATGCAACTATGTATTGAAAAATGGCGCAATTATGCCAGTCACGCCCAAATGTAATTCCGTTTGAACTAGTCTCACTTATTCTTTATTTTTGAAAAAACATATAATATGAAAATAGTTATCTCTCCAGCCAAGTCCTTAGATTTTGACAGAAAAGTAACTACTGATCACAGTACTCAAAGTGCTTTTTTAGCTGAGTCTGAAATAATTAATAGAGCGCTCAAGAAAAAATCGGCCAATCAATTGTCTAAATTAATGGATATTTCTCCTTCCCTTGGTCAACTCAATTACGAAAGAAACCAAAATTGGAGGCTGCCTTTCACTGAATCAAACGCCCGTCAGGCAGTTTTTGCTTTCGATGGAGATGTTTATAAAGGATTGGATGTCTATAGTCTAAACACCAGTTTACTTCCAAGACTTGAGAATTCGTTGCGTATTATTTCGGGACTTTATGGTTTGCTCAAACCTTTCGATTTGATTCAGCCCTATAGATTGGAGATGAAAACAAAATTTCCGGCTGGAAAAAATGCAAATCTCTACGCTTTTTGGAAAGCTAAGATTACTCAGGCGCTTCAAAATGAATTGGAAGAGGATAAATTGTTAATTAATTTAGCAAGCAATGAGTATTTCAAGGCAATAGACATCAAAACATTAGATTGTACGGTGGTTTCACCACAATTCAAAGTTGTGAAAAATGGGACTTTAAAAACCATCGCGATTTTCGCAAAACAAGCACGAGGTTTGATGGCGCGATATATCATTGAAAACGATATAAGAACTGCCGAAGGGTTGCAAGATTTTCAAGTTGATGGCTATCGATTTTTAGCTTCTGAATCATCGCTAACAGAACCAGTTTTTGTAAAAAAATAAATCCCGTCGAAACGGGATTTATAAAGGTGTTGCGATCGTACTAATAGGTCAACTCTACATCGAGGTCAAATTCGTCATAAATAGCTCTGTCGGCTAAATTTTCAAAAAAACTGTTTGATCCGTAGCGTACATCAAATTCAGATCGATCAATTTTTAATCGGGCATAAGCCTTGTCCTTAGTTAGGGTCACATTGAATGCAATGGATTTGGTATTTCCTTTAATGGTTAAGTCGGCAACCACATCGTAATATGATCCTGTTCCACTTATTGAGGTGAAAACCATTGAAGACTCCGGGAATTCCTCTACAGAGAAAAAATCTTCAGATTTCAAATGTCCCTCCAATTTGCCTTTGCTGTCACCTGAAAGGTCTGTGCAGTTTATTGAAGCCATATCAATCAAAAATTTCCCTCCCTTAAGGACGCCATCTTCAATGACCAATTCCCCAAAAGTCAGTGCAATTTCTCCTCTGTGAGATCCAGTTACCTTATAGCCTTTCCAAGAAACTTTACTTTCAGAAAGTTTGACAGGTACAGGTTTGATCGTATTGGAGAATCCGTAGGTAAAGGATGCAAGGGCAAATAGGGATAGTAAATAGCTTTTCATAGTCTTTTTTTTAGATGGTCAAAATTATCATTATTCGACGGGTTCTTTTACTCAAATTTCACAAATATTTGTTAATTTTAAATTACCACAAATCCACGTTACAGCCCTAAAATTTAGTATTATTGTAATCTCTTAAATCAATATTTATGACAGATTTATCGCAACAGGAATGGTCCGATCAGGCTCTTGTCGATCAAGATTCGGTAATTTTGGATGTCCGAACACCTGAAGAAGTAGCCGAGGGAATGATTCCCAATGCTGTCAATATAAATATATCTGACCCTCATGGTTTTATGGAAAAATTGCAGACTTTAGACCAGTCAGTTAGGTATTTTGTTTATTGTCGTTCTGGCGCACGAAGTGCCCAAGCATGTGCCGTAATGAATCAAATGGGATTTAAAGACACTAGAAATTTGCTGGGTGGCATCCTAGAATGGCAGGGTGCTGTAGTGTAACAACATATGTTATGAAAAAGTATTTTATTGTCTTTTTTGCTATGACATCGATGTTCCTTTACTGGAGTTGTAGAGATCAAGATAATTCTGTAATTGAAATGGTAACGGCTGAAGAAATGTCCGATCTCCTCGACCAAAATAATTTTAAGTTATTAGACGTGCGAACTCCAGCTGAGTTTCAGACAGGAGCCATTGAAAATGCTGTGAATATGGACTATTTATCGGATGCCTTTAACATTCAAATTAAGACTCTTGATCCCTCTGAACCCATTATCGTTTATTGTAAGTCTGGAGGAAGAAGTAGTACTTGCGCTGAATTTCTTGAAAAAAATGGCTTTGTCAAAGTGTATAACCTTGAAGGAGGAATCTCTCAATGGACCAATTTGGGACTTCCAGTAGTCTCACCCGATTGATTAATTATGCCACATGGGCGATGGATAAAGCCCCTGTTCCGTAAACCCCTTAATCGCTGATTGTGCACTTAGTTTATCGTTGTAATAGGTCACTCCAAACCAAGGGCTTTTAACTTGAATGGCTCCAACTTCAACAACCCCTTGAATCATCATTTCTTGAATGACAAACGGGAGATATATTTCTGATTTTTCTAGGTTGTCTTCGATAGCCAAAAAGGACTTAAAATAAGTGCCGATATAGTCAAAAATTTTGTCATTACATACCCAAAAATTCATGGATACCAGGTCATGGGGTTGTAAATTAATACCCGAAGTTTGATCTATTATTTCTCCTTCAATGGCTTCTATTTTGGTAAATTCTTCAATAGAAACAAGTTTATCTCCATCTACTTTGCATACGCCGCGAGATACAGAGCCATGATTTGAAAGCGTATCGCTTAGTTTATAAGTGACCAAGCCAAAATGACTTTGTTTATTTTCTTTTATAAAATCAGCTGCTGCCGAAAACGCTGGCTTGCCATAGTAATCATCGGCATTAATAATTACAAAATCTCCTTTGATGAAATTCCGTGCTGACCATACGGCGTGTGCTGTACCCCAGGGCTTTTCTCTTATTTTCTCATGGCTTGTGCCTTCCGGCAGGTCATCGATCGATTGGACTATAACATCGACATTGACCCCTTGTGGTAAGCGCTCATTTAAATAATTTTGTAAAAAAGATTGGTTTTCAGATTTCGTGATGACGACAATATGGTCAAAGCCATTTTCTATAGCATCGAAAATACTGAACTCCATTAAAAATTCTTCATTAACTCCTAATCCGTCAAACTGTTTGAGTTTTCCGTATCTGCTGCCACTACCTGCGGCCATCAATAATAATGTCATTCTAAATAATTTGATGCAAAAATAGGGTAATGTTTTTAGATCATCTAAAATAGTCCTCAAACTTTATCTTTTCAGCGTAAAATGGCCTTTAAAGGATCTGCCATCTTGTAGTGTTGCATGAAACCAGTAGTCGGCTGCTGGCATTTTATAACCATTGTAATTGCCATTCCATCCGCCTTGTTGAGGTGATATTTGTA
>JAURRA010000010.1 GCA_030835825.1 Flavobacteriaceae bacterium | reverse complement strand
TACCAGCAGGAGCCTCAACAGGCAGTGTTAGCATATCAACTCAAGGGTTGGACGATGATGAGGTCGAGGTATTAGAATCGATTGTTTTCACATTTGGCACATTGGTCAATGCGACTACCGAGACAACTGATGTTACTTTGAGTTTATCCAGTGAAGACAATCCTCTTCTTTCAGAAATTGTAGCCTCACGTTTAGAATTTGCAGAGCACGAGTCTTCGATAATTACGGCAAGTATCAATGAGCCTACAGCAAGAAATGTCGTAGTTCAATTGACTTTTGACGGAACAGCTACTAATGAGTTAGACTATACGGTAAACTATGAAACCAAGGGAGACGAATTTTTACTGCAATCGCTGGACTCTAATATCAGAGATTTCGAGTATTTAGACGATGGCAGATTATTGACATTAGTTGATTATGATAATATTAATATTTATGCACTTGACGGCACTATGACATCCGTTAGCCTCAGAGAAAACAATGAGTACCACGGAGGGGGAAGTATCGTAAAAGATGGTATTAATATTTATTTCATAGCACATCAAAGAGTGTCGGTATTAAATACTATTTCAATGGAATTCACTGCCGATGTTATTCCCAATTTAGAGAATACAGACGAATCGTATCTAGAAATAATGGATGTTGTCGACGGGAAGGTCTTTTATATCCGTCGTGATGGAGGCGGAGTATTTAATGTGCAATCGAAGTTATCAGGTGAAGATCCTGTATTGCTTAGTCAAGGCAACGGCTATCCAGTTGACGGCTTTTCTGGAATTGTAGCAGATACTGATGAGAATATATATTTTCAGAGAGATGATGGAATATTTATTATCAATGATGAAGGTAACTTTGTCAGATCACCGGTTTTAGACAGTTACCCTGGCTATTTCCAATTGCGAAAACTTCAATTTCTGAATAACAGCTTGTATGGCAAAATAATAAACTACAGTAATGGAGAGAATCAAATTCTGCGTTTCGAAGCTAACCTAGAAGGCTTTACTGTCGTAGATTTTGAAATGGGAGAAGAGGTGTCATCTATCACTGACTTTACCTTCACTAGCTCGGGTCAGTTGGCCCTTTTAAATTCTATGAATGGCGGATCCTATCAGATTAATGGTTATAAGTCTGTTCCTGAAATCACAATACTTGCCGGAGAAGTCACGGGCTCTCTAGAAGTTATAGGAATGGAAGATGATTTAAATAGTCCAGGAGAAGAGGAGAACGAGTCAATAGTACTCGGGTTCCTAGACCCTATTAATGCCAGCTTAGCCGATGGGGATGAATTAAGTGACATTGAACTAACGCTGTTGAATAACGAATTGTCGCTCAATGAGGACTTAGATGCATTAGTCAACGTGCCAGCATTGAGCTCCTCTGCAGTAGCATGGGGTGATTATGACAGTGATGGTGACCAAGATTTAGCTATCATGGGTATTGGCGTTCAGGATGGAATTGTTACCAGGCTATATGAAAACGTAGATGGCGTATTTGTGGATAGCAATCAACCTAATTTGGACCCTAGATATGAAGGTGATCTGATTTGGTCAGATTATGATAAGGACGGATCCATCGATTTAATAGTGTCTGGATTAGACACCTCAGATTTACCAGCTACGACGGTATATCGCAATGTCGACGGAATTTTGGTGCCAAACTCCGATTTGGTATTGCCCGACTTATTTGGAAGTTCTCTCGACTCAGGAGATTTAGATAATGACGGAGATATCGATTTCGTGATTAACGGTATGGCCATTGTCGATGGGGTAAACGTTTGGAAAAAATACATCTACCTGCGAGAAGGGGAATCTCTTGTTCAAGAGCAAGATTTCAATAATCAATTTGGTCAAGAGGGCGTCCGCAATGGAACAATCAAAATTGCTGATAATGAATTTGACGGCGATTTGGATATATTCATGATTGGCGAATCCAACTCAAAAATTCAAAACAATACTTTCATCAAGCCTGAGGTTCAAAACAACTGGTGGTGGAACAATGGTTATATCACTGA
The DNA here is from genome assembly GCA_030835825.1 of Flavobacteriaceae bacterium. Classification (GTDB taxonomy): domain Bacteria; phylum Bacteroidota; class Bacteroidia; order Flavobacteriales; family Flavobacteriaceae; genus JALRKI01. The sequence continues at coordinate 151,857 of JAURRA010000010.1, read as the reverse complement.
TATGGACAATTCCTCAGCAGCATTCTTTGGTAATTATATTTACTATATGGGACAAACCAACCAGTCCAATGATGCCTTGAAAGTTTATAAGCGATCACTGCTTTCGGGTCAAGAGGATGAAATGGGTATTGCTGGACTGATCAATGGTTCAATAGCACTAGGAGATTATAACAACGATGGGGCTGTTGACATGGTTCTAACAGGAGAGAATGAAAATGCGGAATCGGTTACTAAATTATATGATGGAATCGCAACGATTAATCCAGGATATGATCCAATGAGTTATTCAGGTTTTGTAGAGAATTCCGAAATTCCACTTATAGGATTAAGAAATTCTACTGCAGAGTGGGTGGATTACGATGGAGATGGAGATTTAGATTTGTTCTTAACGGGGACTTCAGATTCAGGGGAGTACACCAAGCTATACAGAACAGATTTATTAAACAAAAACAATACTCCATCTGATGCCATATCGGGATTGGTATTTGAAGATTTAGGCTATGGTAAAGTTCGTTTGTCTTGGGATGTGCCTACAGACGATTTTTCTGACAACTTAGGCTATATATTGAGACTCGGCACAACTGAGGGAGGATCTGAAATAACTAATACAGAAAGTAACCTGTCAACAGGACAAAGGTTAATTACTAAGTCTGCTGTGATTTATCAAAACTCTTTTGAAACCTTGCTGGATCCCGGCAATTATTATTGGTCTGTACAATCAGTCGATGATGGTCTTAAAGGGAGTGTTTTTTCAGAGGAAAACGCATTTGTTCTCACCTACGAATGGAAAGAGTTAAATCAAGGAGGAATTATTGATCGAAATATTAATGCTGTAAGTTCACCAGTTGTTAAGCTGTCAGACATTGATTTGGATAACGATATGGATTTGATTTATGGTTCTAGTGAAAATGATAATGATATTCAGGTATTCACTTTGGGAGCCAAGAAATTCATGTTCTACGACATGATCTCTAACTCAAGAAATGTATCGGACATTAAGTTTTTGGACTTTAATACTGACGACATTCAAGATATTATTATCAATACGTGGGATGGCACTGGAAACAGTTTTCTTAAACTGTATAATTCTGTGCCAGGAAGCGTACATCAAGAAGTATTTAGTGCGCCAGGATTATATCAATCCAAGATAGAATTTATTGACATTAACAATGATGGTATCAAGGAGATCATTCATATTGGCCGAACCAATGCAGAGGCTAATTCTCAACTTAAAGTCTTATTGTACGAACAAGAGGGAGAAACTATCAGTGCCACTCCATTAGATATGTCAGACCAATTTGATGCTCTCAAGAGTGGATCCTATGGATTTGGAAACATTGACAAAGATGGAGATATTGATTTCGGAATCACTGGTTTGTCAAACACTGGAATTACCAGTAAAATTTATTACAATGACACGCAAATAGTGGATAGCAGTGTCGTGCCATTGTTCACACCTTCCGAAATAGAATTTCCAGAAGCAACAGATAGTACACTTGATTTCTTTGACTTTGATGGCGATGGAGATCTTGACATAGCTATCACTGGTCAGGGTGTGAGTGGTCCGATATTTAAAATACTTGCTAATAACGGAGAAGCAGGGGGTGTGTTGGCTTTTACAGAGGTGCCTGATACGGGGCTTATCCCAATTCGTGAAGCTAAACTGGATTTTGGAGACTATAATAGTGATGGTTATACAGATATTCTTTATTCAGGGAAAGTTTCAGGGGAAGGTGAAGTCACCAAACTTGTAGAATTTGATCCGCTTACACAAACCTATGTGGATAGCAATTTTGATTTGTCGGATATTACTAATGCGTCAATAGCCTTTGGAGATTTGGACGGAGATTTCGATTTGGATTTTACAATCGCAGGAGAAAGCGCCTCGAGCAGTCAAAATATCATCAGAACCTATTTGAACGTTAGAGATGTGTCGGCAGCTGTAATTGAAAGCAATTCGCTACTCGATGTAGATGAGAATAAAAACTCAGAAGAGGTCTTTGCCGTAAATGAAAGACCAGACAGTCCAATCAATTTGGAAACGGAAATACTAGAGTTCGATGGTGATTCAAATACGTATAAGATTCAATTTACTTGGGATCTTGCGCAAGATGACACGACCCCTCAAGCAGGGATGACTTACGCGCTAAAAATTGGAACAACGGAAGGCGCGGAAGACGTGATGAGTGTCAATGCCTTGTCAAATGGTTACAGGCTGTTTGCTGGAAAAGGAAATGTTGAGCATCAAAACGAATGGGTAGTCAATCTGCCAGATTTACCTGAGGATGGCGCCTATTACTGGACCGTTCAATCGATTGATGCCAGCTACAGTGGTTCTGAATTTGCAACTTTTACTACTGTCGATCCTTATGAAAGATTACTCGGCGATAGTAATGGCGATTTAACAGTGGATGTACTGGATATTGTTCAAGATGTGGATTATATTCTGGGCCACAATCCATCGCCTTTTGTATACGAATCGGCCGATGTAAATAACGATCAGGAAATTAACGTCCTCGACCTTGTGGGTACGGTAGATATCATATTGAACCCATCAGATTTAATGGAAAATGAAGACTCCGAAAACAAGACTTCCGATTCCAATGATTTTGATTACTATTCAAGCGCCTCAGTGGGAGACGCCGAATTTGATTGGGAGGGCAATGATTTATACGTGACTTCAGCCTTTGATATAGGTGGTATTCAACTTGCTTTTGATGTAGATTTTGAGTACGTTATTTCACAGGATATAGTTGACATTGAGACTTTAGATTTTACTGTCGATGAAACAAGAGTTGTAATGTTATATAGTTTTAATAACACCACCATCGCAAGTAGTAGGACTAAAATATTGACTAGAGTAAATGCCTCTCAAAACTTAAACATCAATGAGGTTGTTGTAGGTACTACCGAAGGCACAAAGCTCAATCCAATACTGAAATCGGCCGATGAACTGGCTGACGACAGTTCATTTGATTCGTTGAAAATTTATCCTAATCCGGTTCAAGATATGGTCAACATTCAATTGACTACACTTGAAGAGGTGGACAGAGTATCGGCGGAAATATATGATATTCAAGGGCGATTGGTTTTCTCTAAAGAACTCGAATATAGTTATGGACAAACCCAAACGAGACTCAATTTAGCTCGTCTTCAAACAGGGAACTATATCATTAAAATTAGCGCTTTTAATGAAAACTTATTAATACATCAATCGACTAAAGTATTAATTTTAAAATAGGGGTTTGAAGAATTTATTGCGGACAGTATTTGTATTAGGTTGCCAACTTATTTGGGGTCAAAACACCATAAGTGTGATCCCAACATCTGTTGGGTTTGAAGACAACTTTAGTGTCGAAGTGAGCCTTGACAATGCTCAAGAAATTGCTGCACTTCAATTCGACCTTACCTATAACGAAAGCGCTTTAGAGCTATCAACTGGCCACGTCTTAACCTATGCAACTGACACACACGACCTAAGCACAAGTCTAATAGACAGCAATACCCTGAGGGTAATAGTTTATTCTTTGAGCAATGATGTACTGGAGAGTTCTGCTGGAGTTATTTTAAACATTTTCTTTAATAGTAAAACTGAGCCGGGCAATTTCTATACTTCAATTTCCAATTTGGTAATGTCGGATGTTAATGGAGATCAGGTTACTGCGAACAGCTCGGGAGCTAATGTCACTGTGCTTGGGCCTAAATTCAATTTACTAACAACAAATGTTGAATTTGGAAATGTCCCTATGAACAGCACTTCCAATCGGTATATCACTGTTCAAAATGATGGAAATCAAGAACTAATTATTTCATCAATATCTTTCAGCGCGCCTGTTGGTATCAGTAACTCTTTACCGATAGCCATTTCTAGTGGAGCTTCAGCTTCTATCGAATTAAGTTTAGACACTTCGATTAAACAAGAATTTAATCAAACCGCCTTGTTTAGCACCAATGATCTCGATCAGGTAAGGGAGCTGCAGGAAACAAGCATCCATGCTAATATCTATGCCGTAAACGAAATTCAGATAGGATCAGCAACGGGAAATACAAATACACCTATCTCCGTTCCTGTTAGGGTAGATAATATGGAGCCGTTTAATGGCTTGCAATTAGATATTCAATTACCTTCCGGAATGTCATACGTGGATGAATCCATAAATTTTTCTGGTAGAGAGGTCGACCACGACATTGTTGCATCAGTGAATGAATTCAATGTATTAAGAGTTCTGGCCTACTCTATTTCCAACACTGATTTTAACGATACTTCGGGAGAGGTGTTCAGTTTTATGATTAATCCTAATGAGAATTTTGGATACTATGATTTGAACTTTGCAGAACCGATTTTGTCCAACTTAGAATTAGGAAATATCGTCTCTGAAACGTATTCTGGATCCCTCTACATTAATGTTGGAGACTTAATTTTATCACCTGTCCCATTAGACTTAGGACGAGTCCCAATAACCAGTCCTTCAGTACTTGGGAATATTACTCTCTTAAATTCGGGCGATGCCCCTCTGACCGTCTCTGCGATCAATTACAGTGATACGGCTTTGAATAGCGCAATTACAGTTCCGTTACAATTGGAAGTGAGTCAGTCAAGTGGTCAGGAAGTTGAATTCATACCAAGCGATTTGGGGCTGTTTTCAGGAACAATCACTTTTAGCCATGATGGATCATCGGCAGAAAGCACACTCGAGGTTACGGCCGACGTCTACGCGCCAAATTACCTGCATCATGAAGAGAAGTATGTGTTCAGGGATGAAAGTTATGACATCAAACTAGAGCTTTCCAACTATGATGATTTAAGAGCGATTCAATTTGATATTACAATCCCTAGTGAATTCACATTTGACTTTAGTGCCTCTCAAGCTATGGCTGCTCTTGATGGATTTTCCATGTCTAGCTCTGATCTCGGCGACGGAACTTATAGATTTGTCATATACAACCTTAGCGATTTAGCCATTTCCTCCGGAACAAATCATTTGTTGAATCTTCCAATTTATGTAAGTAATTCTGCTGCTTTTGGAGACTACACTTTCGAATTGACCAATGTAGTTTTATCCAATATTGCCAATCAAAATGCTTCCAGCGAAGCACTTGAAACTGGCGTTATTCACATTACTGAATATGACGGGCCTATTGCTATTGATGATTTTGTGGAGGTTCTAGAGGATTCAGACTTAACCAGTATTGACGTGCTCTCAAATGACGCTGGAATTGCCGCACTAGCTATAATTTTGACGGATGTAAGCTCCACCGGAAGTGGAACAGTTAGCTTGAATGCAGATGGCGTTTCAGTAGATTATACACCAGCACCAGATTTCTTCGGTACGGAAGTAGTCAGCTACATCATATCGGACGGTACAAACCCCAATTCAACCGCTACACTAACCATTAATGTTGTACCCGTCAATGACGCCCCAATAGCCCTAGATGATACAATAGTAGTCGATCAAGGAATTGCCGAAGTTATTAGCTTAATGGCTACAGATGTTGATAGTGACGTATTTACCTTTACCATTGTCGATCAACCTGCCAATGGCTCTGTGACATTAGACGGTGACCAAGCCACCTATACTGCTAACGCCTCGTACATTGGTTCTGACAGCTTTACTTTCACCGTTTCGGATGGAGCCCTTACTAGTAATATTGGAACCATATCAATAGATGTTACCTTGGATGCCGTTTCCTATATTTTACAAAACTTAAAGTCATATCCCAATCCGTTTGATGCCTATTATACCATTCATTCTGACCTCTCGTTGAAGTTGGAGGTACTCGACATGAGCGGAAAAATTGTGTTATATAAAAGTATTGAACCTGGGAGTACAACCATCGATACATCAAAATTTACCACCGGGGTTTATGTCTTCAAGTTGTATCATTTGGGCAGTTCGACAAGTCAGATATTGATTAAAAGGTAGGTTTGCCTAAAATTCCTTAGATGACACTTCGACTATGTTGGTATCAACACATAGTTGAGAAATTCTGCGGTTAATGAAACTTATAAAAAGATCAAAGTGCGATTGGACTTGACTCTAGCCTATCTGATTTTAATTTGCTTTATTCTCCGGTCTTCGTTGCTTTGCCTAAACAAGAAAACGGGGGATTTTCTATGCATTTTTTCCGACATATATTTTTCCAGATTGACAATAGATTGACGGGCTTTTTTCTGCTTCGATTCATAGCCGTAATGGTCAGGGAAAACATCAAATAATTCAGAATAATTCAGGTAATCGGGGTAGGCATCCACCAGTTTTTTCAATATGTTAAAATCTTCTTGTTTGATGTCATTGCGAATTTTTGGCAATTGCGATTTTAATTTTGCAGATTCATTTTTCGACAATTTGAAATATGTAATAGTCAAAACGACGAGCAGTAAAATTCCTAGAATATAATAGGTCATATTACTAGTCTCTTGGTACAGTTTTGAATATATTTTTTTGGTGCCGAGAAAGTCGTTCTGGCTTATGAATATGACTTCGGCCTTGTCAGTTTTATTCAAGACACAGTAAAAGCCTCCTTGGGTCTTATTGTAGGTTATCTTGTATTCTTCAAATGTTTTATTGATGGTAGACACAATATTGGTCTTAGCATCGGGATAACTAATCAGCAAATTATTTTTGATATCACATTCGAAAGCCGTGTTTTCAGTTAAAACAAGCACATTGCCATTGTAATTGTCTATGCTGACGTAGTCGGGGAAGTCCATGTCCAAATTACCGTCACCGAGTTTTGTCCATTCAGATGTTTTAAAGGAAAATTTCCAATAGTCAAAAATCATTTGATGGTGTTCCGTGGGGTTTTTTTGGGTCGGCAGGATACCATATCCAGGGCCTATAAATAATTCGCCGTCTTTATATTGCCCAATGATCTTATGCCTGGGCGCTGGACTGTCGGCGTAGGCTGACTTTTGCGGGAAGATTTCTGTTTCTTTTTTGTCAAAACTAAAGTAGGTCAAAATATTTTTGAAACTGAAAAGTCCGTATCCTCCAAAGTTCATGATTTTATTGTCATGAAGAAATGAGTAACTAAAGTTTTGACTCTTAAAAGGAAATGACCGATCCAGTCTGGTGAAGCTATGGCCATCGAATGAGTAAATGACTCCGCCAGATCGATTTTTAAGATAGCCAACAGAATCTTGGTCTAGGAATTTCAATTTATTCAGGGTTAAATAATGAGGCTTAGGATATTCGGCCTTAGGCTCTGACAAACAATATATGGAGTCTTTAGATATTAGGTATGAATCTGCCCCTAGAGAGAAAAGGAAATTGACACCGTATTCAGGAACAACGGTATTTTGCGCCAGAGAAGTGGCGAAATGAGACATAAAAATCACAGCTATAATAGTATGCTTCATCTACTTAATGAGTTGAATTTGTCAAAATAAAAATACCAGACAAATATAGTATTCAGTAATTGTACGTAAAATATTTTAAGGAAGATTCTACTTTCATTCAATAATTTTAAAACAAACAAAGAAATGAAAAATTTACTTTACTTATTGGCACTAATGCTTTTTACGACCTCTTGTCAAACCAGTCATTACAGTGTCGCCAAACTAAAATCGAAGTATGAGAATAAAATGTCCAAGGATCGCTATGAAAAATTCAAACTGGAAGAAAGTAACAAGGAGGTCATAGTAAAAAGGGCTCAAATGTTGACTAATATACCAATGTATTTTTCGACTACTGAAGTCCTTAAGCCCTATAGTACATTAACCATGACTACATGGGATCCAATGAATTGGAGAGTTTTAGTGCCGCCAGCAGGCATTCTCACCTTTTGGACCAAGGCTCATATCTACAATCAATCGCTTCGTCAAGCAGCCATTGCTTGTATGGAGGCTGGAGGTGATGCGGTTTTGTTTACCAATTCGCCACTTACCTTTCAAATTATCAGGTTTGATGACAGATCTAATCTCACAAAACCTGAAACTGCTCAGCCTGTGAAGGAAGTCAAAAAGAAAAAGAATAAAGTGAAGGACGGATTCAAAAATCTTAAATCCATATTCAAGAAGAAAAACTAATCGGTTTCATTTTATTAGGCCTCATTGGATTTATATCAAGGTGATGCCAACCCGTCATGAAAGTGGCGGGTTTTTTTATTTTGTCGCACGTATTTAAGGGTCTTTTTATTACTTTGAATCTTTAAAAACCAGTCATGTCATTGATTCTTCAAACTGAAAGACTACGCCTGCGATCCATCCAAACGGCTGATTCGGCCTTCATTTTGAAACTTGTCAACACAGAAGAATGGATCCGATTTATTGGAGATAGAAACATCCATTCAATTGAACAAGCGGAGATTTATATTCAGAAAATTATTGACAACCCAAGTTTCGAATACATGGTCATTGAGCTCAAATCAATGGACACTCCTGTGGGCCTAATTACCTTTCTCAAGAGAGAGGATTACGATGCTCCCGATTTGGGATTTGCTCTTTTGCCCGCATATGTAAAATTAGGTATTGCTACAGAGGCCAGTTCGGCTTTTATGAAAAAAATGGCTGTGGCCAAAGGGCACCCTAAAATCATTGCAATTACCAGAGCCGATAATGTCAAATCAATCAAGCTTCTGGAGAAATTAGGATTTGTCTTTGAGTCACTGAAGATCAATCAAGGGGATAAACTACTCAAATATGTCTTGCACCTCAATGCATAAAGCCAATCCCTGTTATTTCTTTTGGTTGGGCAATGGTATTGCAATGGGGAAAAACCTTAGTGAAATACCAAGAAGAAAAGAAAAGGCGATAACCATAAAATGTAGTTGGATTGTTCAGTCATAATTTCTCCTGATTCAAATTGATTATGAAATGTGAATAGTAGCACTCAAAAGGATAAACAGAAGCCGCTTAAAAGACCGGCAGCGATTTTGTCAACGACATGCCTTAAGAGAAAAACTAAAGTACCAGGAACTACTAAAATAAGCAAACTTTGGTAGGGATGAAATCCGTTAAATATTTTAATGAAGATCAACAGGGTAGGTAAAGCCAAAACTTCCCAAGCTATCATGTATAGGAATGACTGAGAAAACACGACGCAAAGAGCGATGATTAAATTTATGGTTATTGTAGGCCATAGATATGGGGATGACACAAAGTAAGATACATAATTGTAGTAGAAATGAAATACGAGACACCCATGGCGAAACGGATTTTCTGTTGGCCGGCAAACGAGAGATATACCCCAAATATGATTACAATTAGCGCGTAAACATATAACAAATTCAAAACATCAGAGTTTAATCTCCCGAATCAAAGATGACAACGATAAGCGCTCGTTCATGTATGTTGTAAGAATGGTCAAGTAGTGTTAGTTCTCACCCATTGACAGCCATTTTCGATGGCGAAACAAGCCTTTATTATAATGTCAAGCCTTTTGAAAAGGCAGTTTAATCGGCGAAATTACGCTGTTTTTTTGTGAAGGTATAAAATGGCGATGGAGGCGGTCAACATCAGTCCTGCAGGTAAAAAAGTGATTGCAGCATCTCCAATTTTAAAGTGCATTCCAATGGCACCCATCATCATTACAGCCATTAAACTTGCCGAGGGGACGATAGCCTTTTGGTAGACAAATCCCACGAGCAGGCCTAATGCAGCAAGAACTTTTAATCCACCGACCAAATAAACAATGGTTTCACTGAGCCCATAGGCCGCAAACTCCTCGATCATATTCGACGCTTGACCTCCTCGGTAAATTGTTTCTCTATTAAAGCGAAAAAACCACACATTGAGCACCACAGATGACACTACAAGCATGAGAATATTTTTTAAATTTTTCATTTGAGTTTATTTATACTTTTTATAAAAATAAAGGAATTTATTAATAAATAAATCAAAGCAGGCAAAGACTTTTCTAAACTGTCTTGAATTGATATGCGGGTTATTAAGGCACCACACATCATCAAAGTCAGTAAACAGGAGCTTAACAAGGCAATTTTTGGACTGATAGGATGAAGTAGAAGCCCAATGCCTCCGAAGACTTGTGCCAATGCAATAAGTATTCTGAGTTCTGAAAAACCGTACCGCTCAAATTCATTGATATAAAACGGCATGAACAATGCCAAGAGGCCATATATCAGGTGAGAAACACCAGAAAATACGCGAATTATTGTTAGAATCATGTTGCGAAAGTAGGCGTATTGATTGGATTTACACCAAAATAATACGTTGAAGGATTAAAATGATTCTACTTCGGGATCGAGCTCCTCAAGAGCATTTGTGATTTGCTTCAGCGGCGCAGCATCGCCAGTCATCTCCCAACGTCCCAATGACATTGGAATATTTCCGAGGCTGGTCAAGCTGTCAAAAAAGGACTTTATAGAAAAAGATTGTCCTTTTTTCTCTTGTTCTTTGGCCACTTCGGCTAGGGCTTCCTCGAGCAAATATTTGCCTGTGATATAACTTGTACCATACCCAGGCTGTCTCAAGTATAAATGTTGTTCAAAAATCAACAAGTCTTTTTCGGTTTTCATCCAGCCCCGAGGTGTGTATTCCGAGTGTATTTTGCCGGCCTCTTCCATAGTCATCATATTGGCGTGGGCGTACAATGAACCTAATCCCCTGGCTGCTCTTTGAGCGATGAGAATATAGACGATCTCTCTGGAACGTGGATTGTTGTCATACAGTCCAGCTTGCATAAACATTTCTTCAACCGCTGTTGCCAAGCCTTCATTCCGAGAATCAAATATGTTATAAAGTAAAGCGCTTTTGCGTATAGAATTGTCATGTGGATCATAGTCCATTTGTGCCAATTCAAACCAGTGATAGAAATGGGAGTAAAGCGGTTTAGGATCGTAATGTGCGGTAATCCAAAAAAAGTTCCGCTTGTCGGCTGGTATAAAACTGCCTAAGTGAGGGTTCAAGGCAGGACCAAAGTAATCTTTAACACTGACTATTTCATTGTCAGCTAAAAAACTGAGAAGTTCTTCGGCCGCATTTTCAGCTAACTCCTTGTATGCTTTTTCCGAGTCGGCGGCTTCCATGGGAGGAAGGGTCCTGTTGCGATGCTCTTCCAATTTCAAACTAGACCAAGCGCGGGCAAGCTCACGTTTGAGGATCATCACTTCATCGTCCCAACTCAAAGGTATCAAATGCACATTCTGCTGATACCATGTGTAGTTTTCTTTACCAATTCCCGATGGCCCTGTTTTGGTTTGACTTTCTTCAATCAGCCATTCGACAAAATCTTTCGTTGCAATCATAGCATTTTGTATGGCGGACTTAAGAGCTCTCTGTGCTGCAACTCCTGGGGCTTCGAGTAGGCTTTCTAAGTCTCTGTATTGACTTTGGTGATCTCGGATTCCAGCAATCCATAAATCGCGAGCATTGCCAGTCAGGTTTTTCTTGGCTTGTTGGTATAACCCAGGGATGATTTGAAGGCTGCCAATAATTTTATCAGAAGCGAGCTTGTCCAATGGGAATTGGTATTGCCATAACTCCAAAACCGCATGATGTGTTGGACCTTCGTGGGCAGGAACATCGCTTCGATAGGTCCATACAGATTTGTAAAATGCAGGATCTCTCTCCCAGGGTTTTAGTATTTTATAGTTGAAAATATAACCATTCATTTCTGCCCACAGTATGTGCCAATCGACTTGCTGACTGGTTGGCCATTGGTCTTTAGGAAGACTCTCTAAACGCGCTTTGAGTGCCAGAAACTTAGGCCATCTGATGTCAAAACTGCTTTGAGAATAATCGGGTATTCCGTTTTGAATTGGGGGTTTTTCAAAGGAACGCCAATCGTCAAACAACTGAACAAGTTCTGGTCTGCTTTGAGCACTGTTAGAAGGCTCCTGAGCTGATGTGGTTTGGATGAATAGCGCCATAATAGTGATGAATAAAAGGCTGTAATTTTTCATAAAAAAATATTTTAGAAATTTCTAAAGCCGATTACCGTACAATTCGAAGGGCGATGAAATATTCTACATAAAAGTAACAAATAATAACTATATTGGATAAATGAGAAAACGGTTTAATATGCGCCTTCTAATTACATTTCTTTTGATCTCTGCATTTTCGGTGAATGCCCAAAGCTTAGATTATGACACGCTCGAGAATTTAAAAATCCGAAGTATTGGACCTGCCAATATGAGTGGACGAATCACAGCCATTGACGCTCTAACTGCAAATCCGAAGGTTATTATTGTTGGCGCTGCATCAGGTGGTGTCTGGAAGTCGGAAAACGGTGGTTCGGCATGGGCTCCCATTTTTGATGATCAACCGACACAAAATATCGGCGCATTGGCCATTCAGCAAAGTAATCCAGAAGTGATTTGGGTCGGTACCGGAGAGGGCAATCCCCGGAATTCTATGAATTTGGGAATGGGGGTTTTTAAAACCACAGACGGTGGCAAAACTTGGCAGCATATGGGGTTGGAAGCTACCAAAACCATACACCGCATTTGGATTGATCCAGAGGATGATCAGACTGTTTTCGTTGGCGCTTCGGGAGATCCCTTTCAGCCAAACGAAGACCGTGGACTCTATAAAACTACTGATGGTGGGCAACACTGGAATAAGGTTTTGTTTACCAATAGCTCCTCAGGAATAGCCGATTTTGTTGTCGATCCAAACAATCCTAGCAAGATGTTTGCAGCGATGTATGACCATCGAAGAACCCCATATTCTTTTGTGTCTGGCGGACCGGGCTCGGGCCTTTTTTTTAGTAGCGACAGAGGATTCTCATGGCAGATGTTAGACCCTAGTTCAGGACTTCCCGAAGGTGAATTGGGAAGGATTGGGCTGGCCATCGCGCCAAGTAGCTCTAACCGCATCTATGCTAAAATTGAAGCACAGAAAAATTTGCTCTATCGCAGTGAGGATGGAGGGAAGACTTGGGCGGTCATCAATGATAACCCTAAGTTTACTAATAACAGGCCTTTTTATTTTCAAGACCTCGCTGTTGATACTGAAAACCCCGATCGTTTGTACAATATCTATCAACCACTATCAGTAAGTTACGATGGCGGTCAAAGCTTTGATCCAAAACCGATGATTCCTGCCGACGAAACCAAAGGAATCCACGCCGATTTTCACGCCATCTGGATCAATCCTAATGATGCTGAGCACTTTATTATTGGAGGGGATGGCGGCTTAGGAATAACACAAGATCACGGTAAAAGTTGGTATTTCCCAGAAAATATTCCTGTGGCCCAGTTCTATCATATTAATGTGGACTATGACACACCTTTTAATGTGTATGGCGGAATGCAAGACAATGGAAATTGGTCTGGACCTGCCTATACCTGGAAGCGGGGAGGAATTCGTACTTTGTATTGGCAGTATTTGGTGGGTGGAGATGGATTCTACATCTCCCCTGATAAAGATAATTCGAGATTTGGGTTTGGAACTTCTCAAAATGGTGACTTGTACCGGTACGATAAAGTGAGTGGCTATTACCAGAGCGTTTCACCTCAGCCCTCCGACGTTGACACGCCCTTGCGCTTCAATTGGAATGCTGGATTTGCTCGAGATCCCCACGATGACAATTTGGTTTATTACGGCTCGCAGTTTGTGCATAAATCAGTTGACAAAGGAGCCAATTGGACTGTCATTTCTCCAGACTTGTCCACCAATAATCCCGACCATCAGAAGGGAGATTATGGCGGATTGACTCTGGACATTTCTGGAGCTGAAAATTACAATAGCATTCTAGCCATTGCTCCAAGTTATTTGAATAGGGAAATTCTATGGGTCGGAACCGACGATGGTCAGCTTCAGTTGACCCAAGACGGGGGCAAGAATTGGAAAAATTTGACAGCCAATATTATAGACTTGCCAAAGGATGCTTGGATTGCTCGGATACATGCCTCGCGTTACAATGAACAAACAGCGTGGTTAGTGGTCAATAATTACCGTCAAGGAGATTATGCGCCCTATTTGTTTAGAACAGATGACTTTGGAGAGCATTGGCACAGGGTGGTTGGTGACCAAGATGTAAAAGGCTATGCGTTGTCCTTTATTCAAGATCCTGTCGAACCTAATCTGTTGTTTTTGGGAACTGAAAACGGCCTTTGGATGAGTTTAAATCAGGGCGACGATTGGACCCAAGTAAAAAACGGATTTCCAAGTGTTTCAACTATGGATTTGGTCATTCAAGAAAAAGAATCGGCTTTAGTAATAGGGACATTTGGCCGAGCCATTTGGGTCCTAGACGATTTGTTAAGTTTGAGACATCTCATGGCCAATAAACCGGCACAAAACATAACTGCCTTGCCAATGAATGAAGTAGTCCAAGTTAAGGGCCTTTTTATTGCGCCTCCGGGCAACATATGGACTGGTTTTCACACCACCTTCGAGGGTGAAAACAGGGTGTTCCAGAAAGCTCAATTACCGGTATTTCTCGCCAACAAACCTCAAGAGAATGATTCAATTACAGTCGCAATTGAAGATGCTAAAGGACAGTTGGTCAATACCGTTTCAGGAACGAATCTTAAAAAAGGCTTAAACTATCTGCTGTGGAACTTGGATGAAAAACCCACCTATCTTCCTGGATCGTGGGTGCATGAAGAATCTCGTGGCATTCCAGTTCTTCCTGGGGTCTATACGCTCAAATACCAATACCAAAATGATATCAGTTCGAACATTGTTGAGGTTGTTGCTGACCCCCGATTTGATATCGACCATGAGGTAGATTTGGAATTGTATCGCTACCAGAAGGCCGTGAATGGTCAGGTAGTGAAACTGTCTCTATTGTTGAAAAAGACCCAAGAATGGCAGAAGGAATTGACCGAGAAATTCAAAGGGTTTGAACAACGATCATCGGGAAATCAAAAAGAAATAGTAAAATTAAAAAATGTAGAGAAGGAACTAGTGGCCCTCAATCTTTTGGCCTTAGACAAACCTGGTGATCGTCAAGTTGGAGCTTGGCAGAGTTCAAGAATCACAGCCTATTACGCTGTAGAGCAGGCGCTCAAGGCCAGTTCATCACGCGTGACCATTCCTTCCACTCAGGATTGGAACAGGGTTAGGCTTGCGGCGGAGTTGGTGGAGGAATTCGAAAGAGCAGTATCTCTATTTGAGCGCAAAACATGGGTTAAATTCAAGAAATAACTCAAATAATAGTTGATGATTTTAGGAATCGAGAATGGCCTCTGCTTCGATCTCTACCAAATAACCATCGCCAACAAGTTTGGCTTGAACAAGGGTATTGGCGGGATCGATGCTTTTAAATCTGTGGCCATGGGCACGAGCCACGCTTTCCCAGTCATTAATATCGTTCACAAATACACGCGTTCTTACGACATCTTTTAAGGTTCCGCCCAAGGATTCGATGGCAGCTTCGATTTTATCAATCACAAAATGTGTTTGAGCCTCTGCGTCGTTACCACCTACCAGTAAATGACCATGAGTTGCTGTGGTTCCAGACACTAAAATACGGTTGTCTTTTTTTACTGCTCGAGAATAGCCAGCAAAACCCTCCCAAACTGTTCCGCTATACATGTGTTCCCGTCGATGAGATATCTGTATAGGTTTGTAAACTTTTGGAATGTGCTCCAAATGATGGCTGAGGTCTCCTGAAGCGGTCAAAAATGGTGGCTTGCGATATTCGTCTCCGCAATTTCCAGGAACTGGCGATAGATCGGAAATGGCTTCTTCGATGGATATCAAATCAGAGTGTTCCAGATGCAGGTCCAGAAGCTTTTGATGATCAGTGATATGCGCGTTTTCCCCCAATCTTGCGCCTACAATGACAGCGGCGACATTCTCGTTTTCGAGAACAAATCGGCTGGCTATATTGGCAATGGAGGTCTTGTGTTTTAGGGCAACTTGTTGCATGGCACTGAGAAGGTTTTGAAATTTTGCCCATCCACCTGTGGCATCGATAAAACGTTTGTACTTCATTTGAGACCATGTCTTCAATTGTCCTGAGGTAGGTTCATCCTGACCTAGCCAGCGGTTGGATAGAAATCCTCCAGCCAATGTACCATAGGCTAGGAGCTTAACCCCATATTGTCCGCAAACTTCACTCATAGGGCCAAGTGCACGACGATCTATTGCAGAATGGGATATTTGATTACTCACTATTGGAATACCGTGGGCGAGTGCAATTCTCAGATGATGTGCATCGAAATTGGTCACCCCAATGTGTTGAATTAGACCTTCTTCTTGGAGCTCTTTAAGAAAAATTAAGGCATCTAACCAACTGGGGTCGGCGTAGTGCCAAGCATGAAACTGCATCATATCTATTGTAGATTGTTGCATGCGATCTAGTGCAGTTTGAATGGCTTTCCTGACATCATTTCTGTCAATAGAACCGGGCTTTGGAACCCACTTTGTAAACAAGTTTATGACCGAATTTTCGGGATGATTATTTTTACACAATCCAGCAATAATCTCACTCGACCCATAGTGGTCGGCCATGTCGAAAGTAGTAAATCCAGCATCAATATAGTGCTTCATATAAACAGCCATTTGGCTGGGGTCCAACTGTTGGTCTTCTTTTTCCATATCGGCAATTTGCCACAGACCGATGAGTAATCGGGGGACGGAAAGATGGGGTGACAGTGCTACTTGTTTTTTCATATTATTCGGCTGGTAAGTGTTTAAATAGATTTGTCATTGAGTTATGGCTTTGTTTCAATTTATGCCACTTAAAAATAAATACTAAACTGCCCATACCCATGACGATGAGCCAAACGTAGGTGGAATGAAAGTACCATTCTGTAACATTACTACTCAAATCTTTATATAAATGTATGGCTAAAAAACCACTTAAAAAAAACACCCCTGCCCATCCAATAAAAAGCTGCAGCCCGCTATTTTTTAAAATTTTGATGTTTTGGGCGAGCGATGGATTATAGCGATTAATAGTCAGCAAGGTGATGCTCATCAGTAAAAAGTTGACCAACATTGAAGTCACCATAATATCTATGCCAAGAAAAAAATCACCTGCAAAATGCGACCCTAATACACCAACGCTAGACATAAGTCCAGCAACAATCAGGGCTATATATGGTGTTTTATTCTTGACGTGAACAGCTGTAATCCTAACGGGGAATATGCCATCTTTTGCCCAAGCAAACATCAGGCGTGAGACCGAAAGCAACATGGCTGGCAGGTCATTAATCAGAGCTATAGCCGCTCCAAAAAGAATGATGATATCAAGGCCACTGGGCAGTATAAGACTGAGAAGTCCCGGTGCTGTGATGTCCTTTTGTAAGGCTTGTTCGGCCACATAGCTCCAAGGGACAATATTATAGACAGAAGCGGTAAAAAGAAAGTAAAATAGCCCCACTCCAAGAATGGTTATAAGAATGGCTAAAGGTAAATTTCGTGTCGGATTTTTGGCCTCACTTCCCGTTTGGGCAATGGCATCAAATCCTATAAAACTTGAGAACAATATGGCAGCAGCGGACAAAAATACATACCAATCAAAATCAGGATCAGGGGCCAATTGGTAAACCCTATTTTCTTTGGCTTGGAGGGCAGTCATAAAGTCAGAGGTGTCATAGAAGAGTCCAGATAAAATTACAATACTTCCCAAACAAAAAATGACAATGACCATAGGAATGAGCAGTTTGGTATAGGCCTTGACTCCTTTTATATTCAAGTAAACAAAGCTCCAGATTAGACTCAACCCTAGGCCCACTCTGATCCACGGCCGATCGAGTAAGTCGGAAATCCAAAAGAATTCTGCGCTATAGGCAATGTCTCTTAGGAATGGTATTGAAATATAGGCAATGACTCCAATGACTATAGAAAGTCCAAACCATTGAGAAAAGCTCGCCACAAAGCCCAAATAGGGATTGAGCCCTCTACTGGCATATAAATAACTACCACCCGCCCGAGGCATGGCCGAGGAGAGCATGGCATAGGCCAAGCCAGCGAATAGAGCGGGAATGGCTGCAAATGCAAATGCCCAAAGTACATAGGGACCAACGGCAGGTGCGCTGCGATGAATCATAAATGGCACCACATTAATAGATGCCCCAACCATAGACGAAACGCCAGTTGCTATAATAGCAATTAAACTCATTTGCCTGCTCAATTTAGCCCTTATTTCCATAGCCGATAAAGCTAAGCATCGCTTCTGGGGAAAAAAAATTTGACTTGAGAAAAATAATTATTGGGGTGAATTGAGATAAAACAAATGGGGTAAATCAAAACATATTTTGGAACTAAAAAGTAACTATACTATCTTCTTCCTGAGAAAAGATTTTTGAACCTATTAAAAAAAGAGGGTCTTCTCACAGCTTTACCATCTCCTTTTTGCTGACCTTTTTCGTATAGTCTTTTGGAAATGCCTGTTCTTTCGTACTCTTCGTGTTTTAACATTTCTTTCATTTCACCTTGATCGTATTTGTCGAATGGCGTTGGATCATCGACTTCTTTCTTTTTATTTTGCAAAGTGAAAATTTTATGGTAATTCTTATACACTACCATATTTTTCCCGGGACCTCTCATGGACTTAAAAATAATGCCATCATATCCATCCATTCGTGCCGCCTTTTCAATCATCTTTGGGGTGTTTTTGGCTATTGCTGTAAGACCTTTGAGTGTTGTGTCAAGAATGTTGCTGTCTTTAAGCTCTACACTGTATTTTAATACATTCGTGGGCTTGAGTAGCTCAGCGTTTTTATAGGCCCTTTGTTTATCTTTTTCTGTTACTTCTTGCTTTTTATAGGCACTTTTCTTTAAATCAAACCTATGTTCATGCAGTTCCATGGCGCCAGTAGACACACTCTCTGCGACAAACCCTCTTGTTATTGCTAACAAAATGGCCCCAGCACCTTGTATTCCAATGGTAGTTGCCCCTTGGTCGCCAGGAGCTAAGAAGTTTAAAATAACCCAATTGCCAGCACTTTTGCAGACCGATAAATGTATGTGTTTAATGGGTGGTGAAATCACAATTGCTGACGCGGGTCAAACTAAGGTCAATGCAACTTAATGTTTTTTTGAGTTTAAATCGTGTTTAAAATCAGTCTCTCTTTCCAACGATTTTTTATAGTCTATTTCAAAAAGCATTTCATTTTTGCGACGCAAAAATCGGAAGGGAGAATGATAAACCAACAAAAGCGGTTTGCCTATGGTTTTCAGTTGATGCCGCGCAGCCAATGCAATTAACTTTTCAGTCTGGATTCTTTTGGACCTTTCTCTGGCATAACCCCCAAAGCGGATGGCTATAAAATAGCCTGCCTTGGACTCATGCAACCTAACGCCTGATGATTCGGGTTTGGGGGCGTTTTTGGAGTTAAATGATTGAGGCAAAACAAACTCCATAATATCTTGACCCTTAAAGTTTTTCATATAAACTGGTGTGGTCATGGCTATTTTTGTCTTGCCCTCATTATTACCTGAAATGTAGCCAAACAGAGCGTTAAAATTATTGTCCGATTGAATTTTCATCACTGGGGGATAATAGCGAACTTCAAAACCCTCTATCGCTTCAATCACACTGTATTGTTGTGTTTCATATTGCTGTCCCATGACATTTGAAATAACTATTAAAGTACTGAGTAGCATGATGTATCGAAATCTCATCTTGACATTTAAACGGTAAACTTACCATTTTTAACTACTTCAATAGTATGGTGCAGGACTAATTTATAGCTAAAGATCACATTTTAAGACATTAATACCCTATATTTGAGTAAAATTGCTTCATCTCTTGTTGGACCTATCGCTTCATTTTATGGGTAAAACAGCTTCATACCTGGCGTATTAAACTGAATAATAATGAGTAAGACCTTGCGACTATTTGACGCTCTTTTTGGGCGGATCTTTTCAGAAGCCAACCAAAAATTGATAGAAAGATTTACTCTTTGGCTGTCGCTATTGGGTTTCGTAATTCACTTGTTGCTTATATACTCTAAAAAATTTGAGCTATTCCATTTCTTGCTAGAGTCACAGTTGTTAGACGACCCCATTTCTGCTATTTACACGCCATTTTCTATCATATTGATCTACGAAATTTACCTATTGATCGTCTATTTGCCCCGCTCATTCACAACTGCGGTATCCAAACAATTTGAGATTATTTCTTTGATCCTCATCCGTCGGATTTTTGGGGATATTCCTAAAGTTGACTTGGATGTCAATTGGCTCGAAGAGTCGGCCAACCGACAGTTGATCTACGATCTGACAGGTGTTTTGCTGCTCTATTTTTTAATTTATTTGTTTAATCATTATCAAAAAAAACTACCTAAAATGCCGGTAGACGATCGATTAAAGCGCTTTGTGAGTTCCAAAAAAGCCATCAGTTTAGTTTTACTGCCAGTGCTGATTTTCACCTCCATTTATAGTGCATTCAATTGGTTGAGCACCTTATTTGGTGCGCCTCAAGACACTACTGTTATTCTTCCCGATATCAACGCCGTTTTTTACAATGAGTTCTTTACCATTCTAATTTTGGCTGATGTGTTTATTTTGCTGCTCTCTTTTCAATACACCGAACGTTATAGTCAGCTCGTTAGAAATACAGGTTTTGTTATTTGTACAATTTTGATTCGATTGTCCTTTGGAACCACTGGACTCGCCAATGTGCTTTTGATTGTTTCAAGCGTTTTGTTTGGACTCACCATCCTAAGAATTTATAATGCAATTGAAACCAAGCGTTAGGAAATTCTGATAGATGATGCCATATCTGGTTTAACCCAATAACTGTTACTAATTGCCGAAACACTTATGTTTATTTTAAAATCCATGACAACGACACCTGGCTTTAAATCTAACAATTCTAAATGGAGACCGATTATTTTGCTAATTGTAATAATGATAGCGAGTGATGCCGTTGGTCAAACCTATATCAAGGGTAACGCCATGTCTACTCTTCTGGGTTTGCCAGGTATTGGTATTGAAAAGGGGATTGGGGAATATGCTACTATTCAATTTGATGTGATGGGGTCGCCATGGCGGTCCATTCAAAACAAACCTAAACAATTTGTTGTCGCAATTTTTGAATACCGACACCATTTTAAGGCCAAATTCAATGGCTTTTATGTTGGGGCTAACATGGGTGGAACGGCCTTTAATATTCAAAAATGGAATTATATCAATTCAGATCAATATCAAAAGGGTTTTGGGTTTGTTGTTGGTGCAACGATTGGCTATCAAGCCCCCATTAATGAAAAATTTGTCCTCGATTGTTTTGTGGGTGGTGGTTCCCATCAGGGTTTTTACAAGGGCTATTATATTAGTACCGGGGAAAGATACGATGGCGCAAAAAATTACAATAAAAGTGGGGAGTGGTTTCCTTATAGGGCTGGAGTTATGGTGTCCTACAAATTGTTCTAGCATGCAATAATTTACATTAAATAAAAAGTCTTAAATACTTGATTTATAGTTTTTAAAAATATATTTTTTTCTTGTTATCTAAATAGCATTTATTTAAAGTAAAAATTTAAATCTGTGTCAATAAAAAAGCCCATCGCATGATGGGCTTACTGTTTGCGTCAGTTGAAGATTATAATACCAAATCATCAAGCAGTTCCACCAAAGCAGGGTTAGAAGGACGCGGAGCGTCTGCACTAACAATATTGCCCTCTGGATCAACCAAAATAAAACGAGGAATTCCGTCTATGGCATAATCGGTAATGATGCTAGACTTCCAATCGCCATCAGCGTATAGTTGAATGCCACCCAATTCTTTATCGGCAATGAACGTTTTCCACTTTTCAAAGTCGTCCAACCGGTCAATGGAAACGCTGACAAATTGAATATTAGCATCGTGGTATTTTTTTTCTACTTCTTTCAAATAGGGAATTTCTCTGATACAGGGGCCGCACCAAGTGGCCCAAATATCGAAGTAAAGATACTTCCCGGCCAAATCTTCCATAGTAGTTTTTCCGCCCGCATAATTGATGTAATTAAACTTGGGGGCAGGTTCACCTCTAAACAGTTTGCTAATCCTGTTGTATTTTTCAGTTAATGCGGCTTTATCCTCCTCATTGCTAGAAATTTCCATTACGCCGCTATAAATCTCTTTGACCCCTTCATAGGACGGTGATAAATAACCTCCCAGTGACTTGGCCAGGCCGTTACGGATATTTTCGCTTTTCAGGGCTTTTATGCGGTTAATGACTGAAGTAAGCGTATCTGGATAGGCCATCAAGGTATTGTAATCCATAATTTCTGCAGCAACAAGGCTCTGATAACTGGCAAAGATTCTATAATCCGAATCGTTGTCCACGTCCAAATCCTCTAGGGGCTGAGTAACAAAATCTTGTGCTTTGAAATTAGGATTTTCGACGTAATAGGCATGTGAGGATTCGTAATATTTCAACATACCGAAAAATTCATAATTCAAATTCTTAGTTTCTAATCGAACAAAATCAGGATCGGTAGTTTTTAATTCCTCCAATAGGACTAAACATGCCTTTTTAATTTCCTCATTTTTTTTGACATAAGTAGCGTCATCTGATAAATAAAGGCTCTTATAATCGCCAGTCAGTTGTTCTTTCTCTAAATATTTCTTAGCCAAATAATTATTTGCAGCAGCTCCAGTTCCGGTGTAGGCAATACTTTCGTCATATTGAGCGGTGTTTAATGCCAAGTGAAGACTATCCCCAGGGCTAAGGAAAACTGTAGTCATTTCTGCATGAGAAAATGAATAGTAACCTTGGTCTACACGAAGTGTATCGCTAAAAGTGCCGTCTGCGTTAACAGTTAATTCATGTGAAAAATCCTTCCCAGAGACAAAGGCTTTTTCTCCTCTTGGATTTTCTATAACTCCAGAAAAGAGCACATATTTTGGAGAGGTTTCCGTATTACAACCTAATAAAAGCGCAATAAAACTTAACGTTAAAAGGGATTTGAAATGAGTCATAATATAAATAATGATTGATAGTTTCGGTAACTAAAATACAATAAAACATACAATTATTATCGTTTTGAATTATAAAATCTAGAACAACTTGAAAAATCAATATTCTTTTCGCTTATTTTTTGAGGAAATGAAAGCCCGATCTTTTTGTCCAAACGGACACTTTTCCCTAAATTCGCAGTCATATGTTAAACAGTAAACGAGGCCTTAGTGTTTTTTTATTAGCGGTTTTTCTTTTTTCGTTTTCAATAGAATATGTCGACCAAAACCTGGAAGATGTAATTGTTCTTACAACGGATGCAGAGAAGGATATAGAAAAAGACACCTTTGATTTTGAATATCAATTTTCGACCGATGGCATGCGGTTCAATTTGAATACTATTGTTGATAATTCTTTGACCCTGTCAGAATCGGAGCACCTATCCAGTGGGTTTCTGAATATTGTTTTTTCACCACCTGAAGTTTGAATTCTGAATTTTAGCGGAACAACCTTTCCAATTTTCATTGGAGTTATTACAATTACACAAACTTAAAGATTTAGTAGGATGAAGCATTTATTTAAACATTTTAAAGGTGATTTTTTTGGAGGAATAACGGCGGGAATAGTGGCTTTGCCATTGGCTCTTGCTTTTGGAGTTTCCTCAGGATTGGGGCCTGATGCGGGCTTATATGGCGCTATTTTTATTGGCATATTCGCTGCTATTTTTGGCGGGACACCAACGCAAATTAGCGGACCAACCGCTCCAATGACGGCCGTGAGTTTGGTGGTTATTTCTGGAATAATTGCAGCCAATGATGGGGATATGGCCGTGGCACTTCCCGCTATTTTGGCTGTCTTTTTTCTGTCGGGATTGATACAAATTATTCTTGGAACCATTCAAATAGGAAAATACATTCGCTATATTCCATATCCCGTTGTATCTGGTTTTATGACTGCTATCGGGGTTATTATTATCGCAACCCAATTACTGCCTGTATTGGGCTACTACCCAAAGGAGGACTCGACTTATGTCAGTTCTTTTAAAGTACAAGCCGAGGAAGTGCTTCTCGAAAAAATTCTCAAGGATGAGGCTGGGGAAGGCTATTTGGTTTTGGAAGATTTTTCCGAAACTGAAAAAAGAGCACAGAAAATTACAACTGCAGATATTACGAGTGAAGCCCAATTATTGGCGGCAAACAAGGCAAAATCGGTCTATGGATCCCTAAGTGCTTTACCTCGAGCCTTCAATAATATGAATGTCCTAGAATTGAGCTTGGCACTGCTAACCATAATAATTATCTATGGGTTCAAGCGAATAACTACGGCCGTCCCTAGCACACTGATTGCCCTTTTTGTGGTGTCTGGAGGTGCTATTTTGTTGGGGCTCGATTATAAACCAATCCCTCAAATTCCTGAAGGTTTCCCAACACCCCGTTGGGAAATATTTACGCAATTTGATTTGGCCAGATTGTCGCCCTATTTTCTAACAGCGGTGTCGTTGGCGCTATTAGGCTGTATAGATTCCCTTTTAACTTCCGTTGTTGCCGATAATATGACCAAAACCAGACACAATCCAAACAAAGAATTGGTTGGCCAAGGTATTGGAAACGCTATAGCTGCATTTTTTGGAGGTATCCCAGGAGCTGGAGCAACGATACGAACAGTTGTCAATATAAATGCTGGTGGCAAAACCCGATTATCAGGGGTCATTGCCGGTTTGCTTCTGCTTGTGATTCTGTTATCCCTTGGCCCTATTGCTTCTCAAATACCAGCGGCAGTTTTAGCTGGAATCCTTGTTACAGTGGGTATTGGGGTGATGGATTACAAAGGATTGAGAGCTATCCGTAATATGCAAAAGAGCGAGGTATTTGTTATGTTATTGGTTCTTGTGTTATCAGTTTTCTGGGATCTTGTAAGTGCTGTAGGGCTGGGACTCATTTTAGCTGCTTTGATTTTCATGAAGAAAATTGGTGACGTCACCGCCTCTCAAGCGGCTATAGAACCTCTTGATCATCCCAATAATGAATTTTGGGACGATGAAAAATCCTATCTGAAGGAGATGAGAGGACATGTATTTGTCAAACATCTCAACGGCCCGGTATTTTTCGGATCGACCTCTGAACTCAAACAAATGACAGCTCAAATTCCACAGGAGGCCAGAGAAGTGATTATCCGAATGGACAAAGTGCCGTATATCGATCAGACAGGTCTTTACACCTTAGAGGATATTATTTTAGATCTCAACCAAAAGAACATTGGCGTTTCTTTTGTTGGCCTCAACAATCAACCTTCGGTCCTTTTAGAGAAAATAGAGATTATACCCAATTTGGTTCCAAACGATAGGATATTTAAAAGTTTTGGCGATTGCCTCAGCTTCCTTTCACCAGAAAAATAATTGGAATAACCACCTCGGTTCAAACAACTGAGGCTGTTTGAATTATTTAGGATGGTAAATGCTAACCGCTGATTTTAAAACTTCAGCCTTGTCAAATGACATGGGTTTTGTTTTAAAATTGGCGTACAGCTCCATTTGGTCATTGTAATGTGGACTTTCTGGTCGCCGGCTGTTACCGTAAGACAACACCGACTCGAAATAGGTTTTTTCGGGGGTGAATCGCACCAATCCAATATAAGATTCTCCATGGGTAATTCTGATGCGACCATTTTTATAAGGATCACCTCGCATGGCTGTTACCACATCTGGAAGCCCAAATATGGGCAATACCTTATCGCCACGAACTAATTGTTGAAATTCACCTAATTTAATTTTAGTTGTACCAAAATAGGTCATCATATAGTCTTTGGCCTTTCGAAGAGCTTGGGCTATTAAGTCTGAAGAAAAGACTCTGTCCGTATCTAACTGATTATAAAAGGCATTGAGTTGATAGTATAAAATAGCATAGGATCCTGCGCCAAAGGAGTCAGCATCGGCTTGACGATCCCATTGTTGAATAGGCTCCAATATGTCGGCTACATCAGGATAGTCGCGAGGATTCATATCAAAAAGCACATTGATATCCATGAAATTGTAACGCAAAGGGGTTGGTAATTGATGGTCGTATTTGATGGTTTTAAAGCTATTGAAGTTAATGGTGTCTTGAGCTTCTAGTAAGGCCAACAACCGTGTTGATCTATTGTTGTCATAGGTTTCGTAATTCATTGTTTTAGAGAAATCCTCGGCCTTTGGATTTTCATCACTGGCTGTCGATTTGAATGGACTGTGATTGGCATTGTATACAAAACCGGCTTTTGGACTGACCACCTGAGGCAAATCTTCAGTGTTGTAGTAAGTATCCCACAAGGTGGCCATGGTATTGCCAGGAACCACCTTTGTCCAATCATATTTCTCGTTTCTTTTGGGAATTTTCCCATTTGAAATATAAAATATAGTATCATTGCGATCGGCGTAACCGATATTATATCCGGGAAGGGCATTCATTTTCAAAATTGCATAAAATTCAGAAAAGGAGCTCGCTTTATTCATACGCCACCATTGTTCTACGGCATTAATATTGGTTGTACTAGGTGTTCTCACAGAAAATGTGCCGCTGCGGTTTTTAAGTGTAGGACCATAAATACTGGTGTAGTATTTTTTCTTTACAGGGACTGGAATTCCAAGTACCTTGACAAATACTTTGGCCTTGTGTTTTTGAAGTTTATAAGCTTTGCCATCGACATAATAAACATTTTTATTTTTGGCATCTAATTCCAAGGCGTAAACGTCTGCCTTATCGGGATAATTGACGGTATGAGTCCAGCCAAGATTTTCATTGGCTCCCGTAAACAAACAAGGTGCTCCTGGAAATGTGGCTCCAATGATGTTCGTGCCTTCCTCGCTAACCAAATGTGCTTCGAGCCATGACATGGGCCCTTCCAAAGGCTGGTGAGTGTTAATGGCCAAAAATGTATCTTCTGATCCACTGAGACTTCGACTAATGGCTATCAAATTCGATCCTTTGGTGTCATTCTCAATTTGTGGTGTATAAACTGGCAGCTCGTTATTGACAATGGCGCTCACCAGTTGGTCAGCGCCATTGGATATAAAAAGTTGTAGTTGGGTGTAGGCCAATAATTCTTTCGGACCGAGAGGAAACAATTCCTTGAGAATCACTTCTTTGGGGTGATGTTCAGCATAGGCATTCAATCCAAGACAATACCCTTTCAATATCCTTAAAAACGCTGGACTTAAGGTATTGTATAAGCGGTTGACAGTATTTTTTGCTCCAATAAATTGGGTGAGAAAATCTGCCGAAGCCCCTTTGAGTCCCAATTTTTTGCTCAGAAGCGCATTGCCGGCTAAATAGGCAGTCTGTATGGTTTGGAAGTCGTCTTCAGCCTGCGCCCAAGCCAAGCCATAGGCTACCTCGGCATCCGTTGGAGCGTAGATATGCGGCACCCCATAGCTGTCCCGGATAATCTCGATTTGATTGGGGTTGATTTGCGCGTAAGTGAAAACTAGAAAACTTAAATGAAATACGAAAAATAGTTTAGTGTTCAAGAGAATTAATTTTAATCAAAAGTAATTTTTATTTTAATTATTACTTTCATTTTTTGGAAAGGACGCGATGATCTAATCGTGAATTACCTAGTTTGGCACTAGGAGTTGTATTATTTTTACAGCGCTTGATTAATGTTCTATTACTATTTTTTCCATCGCTCCAATTTAGGAATACCACGCGTAAAAAAACCAGTCAAAAAACCGGGGAACCCCATTTCTTTAAGTTTGACTTTCACAAATTCACGCATCTCTTCGGCTGAATCAATTTCTGAATTCCAAAAATTACCATTTCCATAGCACAGCGAACAGTACATATTGCTTTTGGTCCCGTCTGCATTAGTTCCCCCTCCTTGGGGGTCTTTTTTCATTGGCATGCTACAGCTTTGACAAACTTTATAGGTTTTCATAGATGTGTTTTTTAGTTTAATCCAGTTCTGCTATGATTTTGCCGCAGCTTAACATTACTTCTCCAAAATAGGGATTTTTGATTGATTTGTCAAAACTCAACCAACCGGCTCCTTCGTTATTATTAGCCATTGGGCAGAATTGATGGTAAACAGATTGTCCAATTCCGAATAATTCTACAACCGCAATCATCTCCTGAGATAGCTCTATGAATTGCTTTCTCTGAGAGGCCAACACCTCTGCTTTAGATAAATTTTGTGCCATTGACACAAGCAAGTCTTTTTTTGCTTTCCAAAAGCTTGAGGATTTTGCTGATAGCGCCGATTGACCTTCTTTTTTTAGTTTTTCAACCAAATCAATTGCTGCTTTTTTACCAGCTACTGGATCGCCGGCCACTAAGGCATCTTTCAAACTCATGTAAGGAATGATTATTTGAGAGAGTTCCTTTTGAAAATCAGGAGGAACGACCATTTTATCCATTGATTGGGAAGCTTTGTGGTTCATCATGGAGCTTTTTCCATTGAGTTGGGCCGCAGCGTCTATAGTAAATGTGCCGTTAGTTACTATAGTTTCTCCAGCTTGCAGACCCGATAAAATGGTATAATTAGTATTAACCAAGGGTCCTAAATTGACCTCTCGCATCTCAAACATAGGCTGTGTGTTATCGGGCTGCACGTAAACTATTGATCGTTTCCCCGTCCACATTACAGCAGTTGATGGAACTAACAGTTCTTTTGCAGATGAGGCGTTTAAGCCTTTCACAGAACCATTGACGAACATCCCTGGCTTGAGAGTTCCTTTGCTATTGGACATCTCTGCTCTGACTAACACTGTTCTTGTCGAAGTATTTAAGGTCGGCTCAATGAAGGTGATCTTAGCCTCTCTAAAATCGTTCTTATAAGCGTTGGTCGATACGGTGATTTTTTGACCTATTTCCAATCCAGGAATTTGGGTTTCGTAAGCGTCAAACTCGGCCCATACTGTATTCAAATTGGCTATTTTAAATAGCGGTTGACCAGCTTTAACATAGTCTCCGTTATTGACTAGTTTTTCGATTACTGTCCCCGTCGTATTGGCATAAATTGGTGTAAAATGCATCACTTTACCCGACTTCTCCATGCTTTGAATTTGAGCTTCGGTGAGCTTCCAAATCTTCAATTTATTGCGTACCGCTGAATAGAGTTCTGGCTGTGTTTCTTTCAAACCAGCTGAGGTGAGTAGCTCCTGCTGAGCAGCAACCAGTTCTGGGGAATAAATCGTTGCTAGTTTTTGACCTCGTCTCACAGTCTCGCCAGTAGTATTTATATCAAGCGTTTCAATGCGGCCATTGAAATAACTCGATTGCACGCTATTTAAGGACTCATTAGCGGTAATCTTTCCAGAGAGCTGCATGGTGTTCGAGTCAGTAGGTCGCTCCTCTACAACTGTGGTCTGGACATTAGCCAAAGCCATAGCATGTTCACTCATACTGAATTGATTAGGCTGAAGCCCCCCCATATCATTATCGACTGGGATCAAATCCATGCCGCAGAGCGGACATTGACCAGGATTGTCTTGCATGATTTGGGGGTGCATTGAACAGGTCCACTTCTGGTTCTGGGAGGCAGTATCCGCGTGATCATGAGATTCTGCTTGGTGAGAACTATTTGGAGCGAATAGGACATACCCGCCTACAAGACCAAGTATGACTGCGATGACTATGGTTAAATTATTTTTTTTCATAACATAAGATTATTAATTTATTTCCCGGAAGGCGATGCCCCCCATATAGGGATATGACTGATACTATTTTAAGGTGTCAGTCACCCTCCCACAATTGAGCATCATACTGCCGAAGAGTGGATTTTTAACCGCTTCATTCTGGCTTAACCAATACCCACCCTGACCTTGTTCGTACATAGGGCAATATTGCACATATACAATCGATGAAGCCCCGGTGATTTTAATAAGATTAATCATATCATTGGTAATAGCTTCAAAAAGTGATCGTTGTAAAGCAATATCTGCATTTGGAATTTGGGATGCGTTTTTGGCGACTTTTTTGACTGTTAATACAAAGTTGCGCTCGTCCTTCAACTCGTAGGACGTAACGTCCAATTCTTGCACAGAGATAGCTAAAGTCTTAGCATGAATACTAGCCGAAACGCTGTCATCTCCTACCAAGGCGTCCTTAAGACTCATATAGTTATCGATATAAGTACTGCTGTTACTGACATTGGTTGGGGTAGTTGCTTGTTCCTCTTTTTTAGTTTCTTTACAGGAAGTCAAAGACAATGCAATGGCTGTTAATGCCATGAGTCCAAGGGTTTTTGTTTGTGTTTTCATGAGTTTTAATTTTTGATGGTTTATTGATTGCTTAAATAATTAATGATTGTTGATTGTGAATAGTAGCTTTGTACAGCTTCAATTTTTGAGACTTCTAAGTTTAATAAAAGCTCTTGAAGCTCTAATACGTCTGTAAAATTTTTGTTTTGAACTTCGAAGTTTTTTATTAAAAGATCAAGACTGAATTCAGCTTTTTCAATATTCGAGGCATAGGTGTCGTGACTGATTTTTGCTATTTGTCGCTCCGATAGTGCGGCAATTAAAATTGTGGTGAGTTGATTTTTTCTGTTACTTTTTTCAGCCAATAAAGCGTCTTGCTTGAGACTGTTTTGAACGGTTTTTGAACGGTATTTGTGATTAAAAATAGGAAGCCTAATACTGAACATAGGCATCAAAATGTCTTTGCCATTGTCAATAAAGTCAAGGCCCTGACGCGCTTCTACATTGATATAATCTAGTCCAAACCCTATGGTCGGTGCAGCTTCTTTTTTATTGACTAATTCGGAATCGGTAACCGAGGCATAGAGCCGATCGAATTGGACCAACTCTGGGTGCAGGTCTAAGGCTGATGTATCAACTACGCGATCTTGTGCAGGTAACTTCAAGTCAGACACGACCGCTACCGTGACGCCACTGTCTCTGTTCAATAGCAAGTTAAAAGCGGCTTGTTCTTTCCAAAAATTTTGCTCCAGCAGTTCTTTTTGACGCAGCAATTCTTCTCGCTTCATTTGTAATTTCAAGACATCAACCAAAGAGGTCTGTCCAACCTCGACGCTATTTAGGACAATAGTTTCATAGCGTTCAACAAGCTGAATGTGGTTTTCAAGAACGTCTTTTTTTGATTGTATGGCGTAAAGCTTGTAATAGGATTGCGCAACGGCCATTCTCAATTTTCGTTG
The DNA here is from genome assembly GCA_030835825.1 of Flavobacteriaceae bacterium. Taxonomy (GTDB): domain Bacteria; phylum Bacteroidota; class Bacteroidia; order Flavobacteriales; family Flavobacteriaceae; genus JALRKI01. The sequence goes on along the minus strand of JAURRA010000010.1, from coordinate 120,984 downwards.
AGCCAATACTAAATTCTCGAAGGCGACAGTTGCCATTGTTGAACTATAATTTTGTCTGGCTGTGATAGTGCCAAACCATGGCATCATTTGCTTGAGTGAAAATCTCATTTTTTGGGCTCCGGTTCTGGTTTCTGGTTTACTGACAAAAACACCGATCCCCAATTCCGTATCGGGTAAAGTATTCACTTCATTGATTTTCTCCAATGCGACGTCATGTTTATACCCAAGAGCTTTCAGTTCCAAATTATTAGCTTCAGCTTCTTGAATATAAGACATCAAATCTTGACTGTGTGTAAAATGCACAGTAAAAACGGCCAGTAATATCAGGCTATAATTCTTCTTCATTTCTGTAATCTTTTTAAATCGAATTCCGCCTTCCAACTGTATAGCACTGGAACAACAAACAAGGTAATGAGCGCAAATGCCATCCCGCCAAAACTAGGTATGGCCATAGGAATCATAATATCGGAGCCACGCCCAGTGGATGTTAGAATAGGTAGCAGCGCCAAAAGGGTTGTAGCTGTTGTCATCAAACATGGCCGAATACGCTTTTGTCCAGCGTCAATAATTGCTGCGTGCACCTCGCTTATGTTTTGAGGACGCATCCGTTCGAAATTTTGTTTCAAATAGGTGGCCATTATAACTCCGTCATCAGTTGCTATGCCAAATAGTGCGATAAAGCCAACCCATACCGCTACGCTTAGGTTGATTGGTTGAATCTGGAAAAGACCTCTTATATTTTCTCCTAAGAAATTGAAATTCAAAAACCAATCTTGACCATAGAGCCAAATCATAATAAATCCACCGGCAAAAGCTACTGTAATTCCTGAAAATACCATGAGAGATGTGCCAACGGATCTGAATTGAAAGTAAAGAATGATAAAAATAATTAATAGCGCTAATGGGACTACAACGCTCAATGTCTTTTCGGCTCTTAATTGGTTTTCGTATGTTCCTGTAAATTCGTAATTCACCCCTTTAGGAACAAGCAACTCTCCAGCTTCAATTTTCTTTTCAATCAGAGCCTGAGCGTTTTCAACAACATTGACCTCGGCATAGTTGACCAATTTGTCAAAGAGTACATAACCCACTAAAAAAGTATCCTCACTTTTAATGACTTGCGGCCCTTTTTCATAGGTAATCTGGGCTACTTCGCTTAAGGGGATAGGTGTGCCTTTGCCAACGGGAATATAAATATTTCCCAAATCTTCCGGGGTAGAGCGTTCCTCACGCGGGTACCTCACTCTAATGCCGTAACGCTCCCTTCCTTCTACTGTTTGGGACAGTACCATTCCTCCTACCGCTACTTCTAATATTTGCTGTACTTGATCGATAGATAACCCGTATCGAACTAATTTTTCACGGTTGATATCTATGATAAGATAGGGCTTGCCTACAATACGATCGGCAAATACAGCTTCGGCTTTTACTCCTTCGGCTTCTTTTAAAACCTTTTCTAGCTCCAGTCCAAACGCTTCGATATCCTCCAAATTTTGTCCTTTGACTTTAATTCCCATTGGGGCGCGCATTCCAGTTTGAAGCATTACCAGTCTAGTTTCTATGGGCTGCAGTTTTGGAGCAGTGGTAACTCCAGGCAACTTACTGACCTTGACAATTTCGGTCCAAATATCGTCCGTGGATTTGATCTCGGGACGCCAATTTCGGTAATATTCGCCATCCTTGTCCTCAATCAGAAGATCTGCCGATACTTCAAAAGGGTTGGTTTTGACCTGACCTATATAGTCCTTATGATTGCTCACTTCTACATTTGGATTGATGGCAAGGCTGCCATCTTTTAGCATAAAAACCCCATCAGCATTGACTTTAAATCTTTGCGGATCACCTTGATTATTTTGTGTGTATTCAGACTTATAGATAATGATATTCTCGTACATCGATAAGGGTGCGGGATCCAAAGCCGATTCAATTCGACCAGCTTTTCCCACAACCGTAGCAATTTCTGGTATGCTTATTACGGCCATATCCAATTGTTGCAATACCCGCTTGTTCTCTTCAATGCCCGCATGAGGCATGGAGGTTGGCATGAGTAAAAATGAGCCCTCATCGAGCGAAGGCATGAATTCTTTGCCCGTTTGACGCATGATAAGAAATCCGAAAATGACCACAGCGGTTGGTACAGATAGGAAAAGCAACTTATTGTTAAGCGCCCATTTCAAAATCCGGGTATAGCGTCTTTGGAATACCCAAAACAAACCGAGAAGTCCAAAACAAATCAGCGCCACAAAAAGTAAGTTGATACTTATGGAGCGATCGAATCCTAGTGGCCGCCAATAGTCTGCAAGAAGTAAAACAATTGTAAATACGGTGATTGCAATATGCAGTAGTTTGGATTGAGATGCTGTGATTTTACCCGATTGAAACATCACACCAATCAAGGCAAAGGCCAATAGTGGCAAGCCCATAATTTGACCCCAAACGATTGTGCCCAAACCAATTAAACCCAATAAGCCATGAGCTATTAGTCGTATTCGTGGTTTGAATGTCCTTTTCTTGAAAATAAATGCGGCGATTGGCGGTATTAAAAATAGGGCGACTATAATTGAAGCTGATAAGGCCATGGTTTTGGTAAATGCCAATGGTCTGAACAATTTACCCTCTGCGCCAATCATTGTAAATACTGGAATAAAACTAATTATTGTTGTGGTTACTGCCGTTAGGATGGCCCCAGAAACTTCGGTAGTAGCATTGTAAACAACGGTGTTGGTACTCAGTTTATCGCCATGCTCATCCAGATGTCTAACGATATTTTCGGATAATATAATGCCAACATCAACCATAGTCCCTATGGCGATGGCTATTCCCGATAAAGCCACAATATTAGCATCGACCTCAAAGTATTTCATAGCTACAAACACCATTAAGACAGCAATGGGCAATAGGCCAGAGATTAATACAGATGCTCTCAAATTGAACACCATGATAACAATGACAAAAATGGTGATCAATATTTCAAGAGTTAAGGCCTCATTGAGCGTGTTCAATGTCTCTTGAATTAATTCTGTTCTGTCGTAGAAAGGGACAATTGTAAGTTGAGAAGTTCTCCCGTCAGCTAAAACTTTGGAAGGCAAACCTGTGCTTAAATCTTTTATTTTAGCTTTGACATTTTGAATAACCTCCATAGGGTTAGCACCATACCGTGCAACGACCACGCCGCCAACTACTTCTGCGCCCTCTTTATCTAAAATTCCTCTCCGGCTAGCAGGTCCTACTACTACAGTAGCGATGTCTTTGATGCGAATTGAAGTGTAATTTTCAGAGGTGACCACCGCATTTTCGAGGTCTTCAATGGTCTCGATATAGCCCAATCCTCGGATCAAATATTCGGCTCGATTGATTTCGACAGTTTGTGCCCCAACGTCTTTATTGTTTTTCTTGACAGCTTGAACGACCTGATCGAGATGTAGGCCATATTGGCGCATTAATTCGGGCTTGACATCGACTTGATATTCCAAGACATGCCCTCCAATAGAAGCCACCTCTGACACGCCATTGGAGGAAGAGAGTGCGTATTTGACGTAAAAATCTTGGATACTTCTTAACTCTTGTAAATCCCAACCTCCGGTAACTTGCCCGTTAGCATCACGTCCTTCTAGGGTATACCAAAAAATTTGCCCCAAGGCAGTAGCGTCAGGTCCTAAAGCAGGATTAACCTCACTGGGCAATAGTCCCATTGGCAATGCATTGAGTTTTTCGAGTATGCGGCTACGGCTCCAATAAAAGTCAATATCCTCCTCAAAAATGATATAAATACTGGAAAACCCAAACATTGAAGAGCTTCTAATCGTTTTAACGCCGGGTATGCCTAGTAAGGCCGAGGTAAGTGGGTAGCTGATTTGATCTTCAATATCTTGCGGCGATCTTCCTCCCCATTTGGTAAAAACGATTTGCTGATTCTCCCCAATATCAGGAATCGCATCTACTGCAACAGGGTCATTGGGTAAAAAGCCAGTATCCCAATTGAAAGGGGCATTGACAATCCCCCATCCAATTACAACGACCAGAAGCAGAACTGCTACAAGCTTGTTGTCTATTAAAAATTTGATGCTTTTATTGAGCATATCTTATAAATTTGTTTTTTTAGAATCATTGGAGTCCGTGTAGGATAGCACGAGGCCGTGCGGTCTTTGTCTCACGGCACTATTGTTAGAAATCTAAAAAATCAAATCAAGAATGTCTGGTTCAGAACCTGAACGTTCCGCACTAGTTTAGGAGGGTTGTAGTTTTTAAAAACATGATAGTTTTCACCACATGGTAATGTTAAGCATTGAAATGATGGCGCAATGAGAGCCACAAAATCCAATTGCTCAAGAGCACATGGAGATACTGCCGAGTTGAGCTCATCCTGCCCTTCAATATGAAATATTTTATTCGAACAACAGCCTGTTTGCACAAATTCACAATCTGAAGAACTGCTGCTAGCCTGAGGCATTTCCATACCGCAGGACTTGGCATGACCAAACCACGAAGAATCAACTAAATACTGCCCGCAATAATGCTGCTCTACCGTGACAGACAAGGTAGAACACAACACTAAAAGTGCCATACTTACGGACGCTATTTTATGTACTATTTGTTTCATTAGCCATTACAAAGCTACAAATTATTTAAATGCAACTGTTTGTTTAACAAAATTTTAGAGAATTAGAACACCATGTGTCTCCTGATTTATCTCTGTTATAAAGTGCACGGTAGATCAAACTTTTGAGTTTTTTTTAAAGAATAATGCTATAAACAGATTAAGTTTACATAGATGCTAATGGCCTTAAAAACAAGTCGTTTCTTCTATAAAGGATTTTAGATGTCTGAAGACAAGTCAAGCGTGATGGTATTTACAGAAGCAGCACGCGCTAAAATGGCGCACTGGCTGGATCGTTCCATTGTTTGGTTAAACGACAATTGGGTCAAAGTAAAATCGGCCACCTCAAGAGAAAAAAAGGAAACCATTGAAGCGTTGATTATTCTAAAACGGATTATTCTACTCCAAGCGGTGAGCCCCGAGGATAAGAAATTTGTGCGCTCGCAATCGGCGGATATCGTTAAGATACTTGTCTTAATTAGCCTAAAATTCATACCGCTACCGATACCGCTGACTCCAATGCTCATTTATTTAGGTAAAAAAATTGGAGTTGATATGTTGCCAAAACAACAGCGATAGTTGATTGACCTTATTGAAATCAATTAGAGTCTTATCTTTGCTCAAATATTTGAACTATGAATACCAAACATGAAATTGTATCCGATTGGCTAACCCGTTACACGGGGGTTCCGCTGCCTGAATTTGGAGAATATATTTTATTGACAAATTTTCAGAAATACGTTAGTATGTTTTCTGAGATGACCGGCGCCCCAATCGTTGGAATCGACAAACCTATGTCATCGGCTACAGCCGATAATATTACGATGATTAATTTTGGTATTGGCAGTCCAAACGCAGCTTTGATCATGGACTTACTCACCGCCATCAACCCTAAGGCAGTATTGTTTTTAGGCAAATGCGGTGGTTTGAAAAAACGCAACAGTATAGGTGATTTTATACTTCCTATTGGTGCTATTCGTGGCGATGGAACGTCGGACGATTATTTGCCTAAAGAAGTACCTGCGATGCCTTCCTTTGCCTTGCAAAGGGCTATTTCAACCTCCATCCGTCAAAACGATGTGAGCTATTGGACAGGTACGGTTTATACCACGAACAGGAGGGTTTGGGAGCACGATGAGAATTTCAAACATTACCTCGAAGAAATTAGAGCCTACGCTATCGATATGGAAACAGCTACCTTATTTGTGGTTGGATTCCACAACAAAATTCCTACGGGAGCCTTACTACTGGTTTCTGATCAGCCCATGGTGGCAAGCGGCGTTAAAACTCAGGCTAAGGACGCTGTTAATTCTAAGAAATTTGACAGCACCCACATTCAGGTGGGTATAGACGCTTTGATGGAGTTAATAACCCATGGAGATACCATTCGACACTTAAAGTTTTAGACCTGATTTCTTGAGGCGTCATTTCGGTATATATTTTTAAAGATATCAAGAGTTAAAAACAAAAAAGTAGATCAAACCAAAAAAGGGGCTCAAAAGCCCCTTTTTGGTGAAATAATGTTAATTCTACTTTCTGGTAAAAGTCAAGTTTTGTCCTTGAACACTCAATTGAAAACTCGATCGATCTTCATTGAATTGCATAGACATTCCAGCTTCAGACATGGTAAATTTGCCATTGCCTTCATTTTCTAAAGGCAATTCTGGTTGCCCTTCGACAACTAAAATCAATGACCCATTTGAAGAATTGAGTTTAATTTCAATTGGAGCTTGGTCGGAAACAAATACACCGTTGTAAGGCGTTAAATCTTCAACCTCTGCAACCCCATTTTCACTAGCTGACCAGGTGTTGTTTGATTCATTGCTGTCGGGAAGCACTTTGTCAGGATCCACAACTACTTTGCTCAGAGCAACGGTTGTCGGCACTTTAAATGTCCATGTTACATTGCGTTTCCAAATCTCGACTGGCAGTTTATGTCTCATGGTCTCACCGTTTTCCATGGTTAATTCCAATTCAACAGGCATTGGCATTTGCTCCAAGTTTTCGATGGTAATAATTGCTCCGTTAGCCGGGTCGCCATCGGCGTATTTCACTTCTGTTATCGCTTGATCGAGTTTCCAATTTTGTTGAATCCAAGATCTCCAAAACCACGATAAATCTTCGCCTGAAACATTTTCCATAGTTCTAAAGAAATCGTCGGGCATTGGATGCTTGTAGGCCCAGCGCTCTACGTAGGTACGAAAAGCCTTGTCAAAACGCTCTTCGCCGAGCACCTGCTCTCTTAGCATGGTCAAGCCCACACCTGGCTTCAGGTAAGCTAATAATCCTAAATTGCGTTCTTTCAAGTTGTCTGGAGCACTGATGATTGGTTCTAGATTATCATTGGTCAATACCGCAGAATATTGGTGCATATTCATTTCAGGATCTTTGTATTCTCCATTATTGAATTCAGCAGAACTCAAAGAATTGATAAAAGTGTTGAATCCTTCGTCCATCCAAGCAAACAAACGTTCATTCGAACCAACGATCATTGGGAACCAAATGTGTCCAAATTCGTGGTCTGTAACGCCCCAAAGTCTGCCGTTTTTAGATCTATAACTACAAAATACAATTCCAGGGTATTCCATGCCTCCAACGATTCCAGCAACATTGACTGCCGCTGGGTAAGGATATTCTAACCACATTTTTGAATAATGTTCTATTGAACCTTTCACATATTCAGTGGAACGACCCCATGCATCTTGCCCGTCACTTTCAACGGGGTAGGCCGAAATTGCCATGCTTGTCTTACCGCTAGGTAAATTAATACGAGAAGCGTCGAGGATAAAGGCAGCCGATGAAGCCCATGCTACATCTCTGGCATTGTTCATTTTAAATTTCCAAGTTAATTCGGAAGATCCAGAGGGTCTTGAGTTGGGATCCGTTACTTCTTCGGCCGATCTAATCATTACTGTTGTATCGCTTTTTGCGGCTGCTGCCCAGCGATTCAATTGAGTCTTGGTATAGACCTCGGATGGATTTTGAAGCTCACCCGATGCCACAACGATATGACTTGCAGGAACGGTGATTTCTAGGTTAAAATCGCCATACTCTAAGTAAAACTCCCCAGCGCCCAGATAGGGTAAGGTGTTCCATCCATAGACGTCGTCATAGACGCACATTCTTGGATACCACTGGGCAACAGTATAGAGGTTGCCGTTTTCCGTGGCGAGCACACCCATACGGTCTGAGCCATAGTCGGGTGAAGTGAATGAATAATCTATTTTTAAGGTAATTTGTCCGCCTCTGGCGTCTAATCCTTTGGGCAAGTCGATTTGCATACGGGTATCAACGATACGATACGTCAAATCGACCGCAGTACTTTTACGGCCTTTACCAGTTAGCATTCTCACTGAAGTGATGTCATAGCCTCCGTCAAATTCTTGACCTTTGGCACCGTTTCGGCTACCTCTTAGGGGAATAATAGCATTCCCTCTAGAATCTTTTTCGAATAGATTTTGGTCTAGTTGCATCCACAAGAAATCCAAGCGGTCTGGACTGTTGTTAGTATAGGTAATTGTTTCAGTACCAGTTAGTTTTTTGGCGGCATCGTCCAGGCGAACGGCAATGTTATAGCTGGCACTGTTTTGCCAATAGGCATGACCAGGCTGACCACTGGCTGAGCGTGTATCCGTAGCGTTTTTAGTGTAAAAATGATTGCCAAAGGCTTCATTGTAATCGTAATTAGACCCTTCTTCTTGTGAAAAAGAAGTCATTGCAACGAATAGCATTCCGAATAGAAGAGCGCAATTTTTAGAAAATGTTGTCATGGTGAAATATTGATTTAGTTTTAATTTCTCGATAAGGATTGCAAAGTAAAATAAAATGATTTAGTTAGAATTGTTTTTAGAAAATTTTAAGAGAAACAATATTTAAATCAATTGTTAGTGATGCATGAAAAATAACCGAACAGTATCCGCGAAGTGGAGATTTAAAATGCTTTGACTTCTACCGGCATGCAATATTTATTAAATACTCTGTACGTTGTCTTCTTTATCATTTTTGTTGTACTTATTTCTAGTATGTTGGTAAGCAACATTTTTATTTTTTAAAATGCGATCAACAGGTCTTTCCATTCCTTTTAACATTCGACGAGAAACATGGGTATACCGTTTGGGAAAACACTGCGATTGAAGGGGCTGATGCCATTTCGCGTTGGGTTGTGTTTTGCCCAAGGGTACCGATGCCCAATCAAAAGCCAAAGCTGCTACGATGATGGGTTGGAGTTTCTGAATGTCAGGTATAGGGCGCAGGTTTTTCATGGGTGTAAAACTGATTGGGGACAGTGTACTCTCAAATTTAGAAAAAAAATTCAAAAGACTAAGGCGTCAAGATCAAAAAACCAAAAGAGCCTGCTGCTTCTGCTTTAAGCATTGAGGAGTTGAACCTCATAGGAATTGACGGCTCCAGTTTTCATAAAGGCTTTGATAACATCCTTTTTATTTTCTTTTGAGCACAAGGCTACCACAACACCTCCGCCTCCCGAGCCAACAATTTTGGCACCATAGGCACCACTTTGACGTGCCGCCCGCATCATTTGAGACATGGCTTTTGGGGTGTTTTCAATGTAATGCTCCAAAATGTGTTGATGGGCATCCATAAGTAAACCGAGCGATTGCGCTGTTCCCTGTTGTTTGATCAGTAGGAGCGCCTGTTGGGTAATCAAATGGTTGTGAATAGCGGCATACCAGTGTTTTCTGTATTTAGGGTCTATGGCATCCACATAATGGGCCACATCGCCCTCTGCGGCTTTTTCAATGTCAAATTGGGGATTGATGATTTGCACCTCTCTAATCGCCTGTTCTGCATAGGATCTGGCATTTTTTAATGTCTGTAGCGTTTGTTTTGCCATGCCCGACTCGGCAATGAGGACGCATTCAAATGGGGACTCCAGTCTTTCGGTCTGAAAAGTTTTGTTATTAATATGAATAAGCCCTTCATCAGCAATAGTTAGATGGTCCATATGACCACCAGGTTCATTAAAGAAACGGACTTCAGCGAGGTGTGACCAGTGGGCAATTTGGCTTTTAGTTATGTCTAGATGGGGAAAACCAACCTCGGCCAGCAATTTGATCCATGCCGTGACCAGTGCCGTTGAGCTAGACAGGCCGGCATTCATTGGAATATTACCAACGATTGAGATATCAAAACCCTGAGTAATTTGTGCCCCTTGATCGATCATGACCTTGAGGCCAGAAAAAAAATAGTTTGGCTTTGCCGTGTATAAATCGGGATTGACAGGCAGCTGTAATGTTGTGTTTGTATTGATAAGATGGATGACGAATTGATGCTGGGCATTGGGGTTGGCGGTCAGGCTAATGTACCGGTCGATGGCACCAGCGATGGCAGGAAGCCCAAGATAGTCTTGATGGTCTCCAAAAAAACAAACCCTGCCCGGAACCCGAATCTGATAGACCGGATTGGGATTAATCAACGATGTCAAGAGCCCGTGTGTTTTTCCATTGCCCTCTGGTAAAATCAGGAAAATCTTGAGGCATACCACCCTGAGCTACAGAAGCTTCACTCAATGGTGCAACAGCGCTCCAAAAGCAGCCCTCATAGAGATTTTGGTCTAATGGCAGACCGTTTCGCAGGCATTCTACTATTCTATAGCGCATCAAAAAATCCATGCCACCATGACCTCCCATAGCTTCGGCTACTTGGCCCAATCGGCGGTAAAGGGGGTGTTCATACTTTTCATTGAAGGCGTCTAGCTGCTCGCCCTGAGCCCAGTAGTGATGACTGTCGGTGACCCCTGGAACACCGCCTTCAAGTGCAACTCGGGTAGGAAAACCTGCTAGGGTTCCTTTGGTGCCTTGGATGAGGTTGCGCCGGGAATAGGGGCGTGGACTCGTTTCATCCCACTGCACCATAATGGTCCGTCCCAACTGTGTTTTTACGATAGAGGTGTTCATATCTCCGCCGCGATAATCCAAGGCATTCCATTTGTGTTCGTCGGGATAGTGTGATTTGGCATATTGTTGGCGACCTAATGCAGGGGTTGAGTAGGAAACCAAGGATTTAAAGTTGTCCTCACTACGGGCTAAATTCATACACTGTGCCACTGGGCCTAAACCATGGGTGGGGTAGAGGTTGCCATTGCGTTTGGCATACTGATAGGTGCGCCACGAGCCTGTCCCCCGTTCTTGCTCTTCCATTTGGAATCTAAGTTCGTGAATATAGGCCGCCTCTCCGTGGAGGATGTCCCCAATAACTTCTTGCCGACACAAATTCAAATACCTCAGTTCATCTCTACCATAATTCACATTCTCCATCATCATACAATGCTTTTGGGTTCGTTCCGAAGTTTCAACGATATCCCAAAGCTGTGAAAGGCTAATGGCAAGAGGTACCTCTACAAAAGCATGGGCCCCTTGAGTCATTGATTCAATGGCCATCGGCGCGTGATTATCCCAATCGGTCGAAATGAAAACGGCATCAGGGCGGATTTCACTCAGCATATTTTTCCACGCTTGTTCTTGGCCAAAATAAGTTTTGATTTGCTGGTGTCGCATACCCTTGCCAAGTGTCATGCATCGCGACTTTGATGCCTCAGCCAAATCTTCATATAAATCGGAAATGGCCACGATTTCAGTCCCCTCAATCTGTGCCAATTGAGCGGCGTGACCAGAGCCACGAGCTCCAACACCAATGAGCGCAATACGAACAGTTTCTAGTTTGGGGGCAGCAAAATCTCCCATATATTCCGATGTCTTCAAGGGCCTTTCGTGAGCAGAAAGTTTGAGGGCACTAGCCAAATAGAGGCCTGCAGTGGTGAGCCCAGTCTTTTGAAGGAAATTCCGACGGTCGATTTTTTTCATGAGATTTGCGTTTTTCTTGAATCCAAATTAGTAATTTTTTTCTAAAACCGTTGCGTGGAGACTTGAGGATTTCTCTTAACTTTGACTCAATATGAAATATCTATTGGCCTATAGCTTACCGATTATCACCTACTTAGGTCTTGACTTGGGGGGTTATTTTCCGTTTGCAGGAGTTTGCTATGCTTTTGTCGTAATTCCTATAGCAGAACTATTCTTTTCGGCTTCGTCGGTAAAAAACAGCTATCGGCTGTCCCAGATATTTTTTGACATACTGCTCTATGTCAATTTGATTTTTGTTTACGGTTTGATCTTTTTCGCCATAGTGTGGTTGAATACGCCAAGACAAGTCTATGAGTTGATCGGATTGGTGCTGTCATTAGGCACCGTTTTAGGGTCTAACGGGATCAATGTGGCTCATGAATTGGGGCATCGCAGTCATTGGTATGATCACTTATCCGCTTTGTTGTTGCTGCTTCCTAGTCATTACTATCATTTTTTTATCGAACACAACTACGGTCATCATCTCGATGTGGCCACACCAAACGATCCATCTACTGCCCATAAAAACCAATCGGTTTATGCGTTTTATATCCAGTCGGTTTTTGGAACCTATGCCAAGGCTTGGCGTATCCAATGGCAATTACTACAGCGCTCCGAAAAACCCTTTCTCAGCAGATCCAATTATATGCTATTAGCAGGCGTGGCTCATGTATTGGTTGTGGGTTTAGGTATTTTCTTTCTAGGATTATTCCCCATGATGATACTGGTGTTTTGTGGGGTAGTAGGACTATTGCTTTTGGAAACAATAAATTATATCGAACATTATGGCTTGACCAGAAAGCGGCATGATAATGGAAGATATGAGCGGGTAAATATCAGTCACTCATGGAATTCTAATCACGAGCTGGGCCGAATGCTCTTGTATGAACTGACCAGACACAGCGATCATCATAACAAGTCTAACAAGCCCTATCAAAATTTAATACATCAAGAAAATAGCCCACAGTTGCCTTTTGGCTACCCCACCTCCATGTTAATGTCCCTCATCCCCCCCCTTTGGTTTGGCGTAATGAATCCCAGAATCCCTCAGCCTATGGCGGCCTGAGGAGCCTCGAAACTATTTTTTTTAGCGAAATCGGTTAAAAGTAATTTTTTTGATTTTAATTTGCTTCGCCTAAGCACGTTTTAGCTTAGCCGCTGAACAACTTGAAAACTGTTTCTACCTTCGGGTTTTTGAAAATTTGGAAGACATTTTCAAAGACAGCTTGCAGAGCAAGTAACCGAAATTTAAAGCACGCTTCCAATGTCTTGAGCGCGGCTCGTCCTTTTATTCCGTCTGTATTTTCTACTACGCGGTATCAGCTTTTGGTTTGATACCTTGTCATTGTTCTCTGTGACCTTACACCAATAATTACTTTCCCTTTTAATAGAAAAATATAGAATGAATAACCGTTATATCGACTTAATAGAACAAACCTTTGACTTTCCTCAAAAGGAGTTTACGCTCGACGAATCGGGTCTTAGATTCCACGATATCGATCTTACACAATTGATCGAAACCTATGGAACACCCTTGAAATTCAGCTATCTCCCTCAAATTTCTAACAACATCAACAAGGCCAAAAGGATGTTTCAACAGACCTTTAAAAAGCTCGATTACAAAGGCAAATACCATTACTGCTATTGTACCAAAAGCTCCCATTTTAGTCATGTCCTAAACGAAGCCTTGAAAAATGACATTCATTTGGAGACCTCGTCGGCCATAGATATGGATATAATCAAGAATTTGAAAACTACAGGAGCCATTACCAATCAAACCTATGTCATCAGTAATGGATTCAAAACCAAACAGTACATCGCTAATATTGCCGACCTAATCAATGAGGGTCATGACAATTGCATCCCAGTCTTGGACAATTATGCCGAATTGGAGCTGCTCTCCGAAAAGATTAAAGGAGATTTTAATATTGGCATACGGATTGCTTCGGAGGAAGAACCCAAGTTCGAGTTTTATACCTCAAGATTAGGTATTGGCTACAAGGATATTGTACCCTTTTTTGATCAACAAATCAAGGATAACGACCGTGTTCAACTGAAAATGCTCCATTTTTTTATCAATACTGGTATTCGTGACAATGCCTACTATTGGAATGAATTGGTCAAATGTCTCAAAGTATATGTCAACCTGAAAAAGAAATCCCCCAGTCTGGACAGCCTGAATATTGGCGGAGGCTTTCCAATCAAAAATTCATTGGCCTTCGAGTTCGACTATGAGTATATCATTGAGGAAATTGTCAATCAAATTAAATTGACTTGTGAGGAAGCAGAGGTTCCCGTCCCCAATATTTTTACAGAATTTGGAAGTTATACTGTTGGCGAAAGTGGCGGTGCTATTTTTAAAATATTAAACCAAAAGCAACAAAACGATCGTGAAAAGTGGAACATGATTAACGGGTCTTTTATCACTAATTTACCCGACACTTGGGCCATTAACAAAAGGTTTATCATGCTGCCAATCAATGGTTGGAAGGACCCCTATGAGCGTGTCTTGCTCGGGGGTTTGACTTGTGATAGTGACGATTATTACAATAGTGAACAACATGTCAATGCAATTTATTTGCCCAAGTATTCCAAACAAAAAGCACTCTATGTTGGGTTTTTTAACACGGGAGCCTATCAAGAGTCCATCGGTGGTTTTGGTGGGCTTCAACACTGCTTGATTCCTTCACCTCAACATATTTTAATCGATCGAAATGACAATGGAGACATGGTCACATCGGTTTTTAAACATCAACAATCTAGCGAACAATTACTTAATATTTTAGGATATGAAAATTAGAACTTACGCGGGTATTCCCGAAGAGTTTGCCAAATTAGAGACAGCCAAAATAGTTCTTATTCCAGTGCCCTACGATGGAACGAGCACTTGGCAAAAAGGATCCGATCAAGGCCCAGAAGCCTTTTTAGAGGCTTCAGAAAACATGGAACTCTATGACATTGAAACTGGCACCGAAGTCTATAAAGAGGGGATCTATTTGGCCGATGCCATTACAGAGAACAAATCGCCAGAGGATATGGTCGACGCGGTGCACCAAATCACCAAATCTTATATCAAACGAAATAAGTTTACCACCCTATTTGGTGGCGAACATTCTATTTCCATTGGCACCATACGTGCTTTCAATGACTGTTTCGACAACCTCACGGTGCTGCATATCGATGCCCATGCCGACTTGAGAAGCAGCTACGAGGGCAGTGCCTGTAATCATGCCTGTGCCGTGCATGAGGCAAGTAAAATGACCAATCTAGTGCAGGTGGGTATTCGATCCATGGACCAAGTTGAATTAGATTTTATGGATTTGAGCAAAACTTTTTTTGCTCACGAGATGGCAACCAGTGATTTATGGATGGATGCAGCCTTGGAGGAAATGACAGAAAATGTTTTTATTACCTTCGATTTGGATGCCCTCGATCCTTCTATCATGCCCGGTACAGGAACACCCGAACCAGGCGGTTTATTGTGGTATGAAACCTTAGATTTTTTGAAAATGGTTTTTAGAGAAAAAAATGTTGTTGGTTTTGACATTGTTGAACTGTGCCCAAATCCAACAGATGGCTCTTCTAATTTATTGGCTGCCAAACTGTATTACAAAATGCTGTCCTATAAATTCCTAGACCAACAGGACAACGAAGTTATTGAAGATTCCGACGACAACCTGTCTTTCGAGGCATTAAAATCTAAATTCTCATCCGATGACTAATAAGGGAGAAATTTCAAAATTTATAGAAAAGTACTATCTGCATTTTAATGCCGCAACCCTTGTTGACGCAGCTAAATCCTATGAGCACCAACTGGAATTGGGTCATAAAATGCTTGTTTCACTCGCAGGTGCCATGAGCACCGCAGAAATAGGTAAAATATTTGCTGAGGTCATACGGCAGGATAAGGTTCAAATCATTTCTTGTACTGGAGCCAATTTGGAAGAAGACGTGATGAACTTGGTGGCCCATTCTCACTACGAACGTATTCCAAATTATCGCGACTTAACACCAGAAGATGAATGGGGATTGCTCGAAAGAGGACTAAACAGAGTAACCGACACTTGCATCCCCGAAGAAGAGGCCTTCCGAAGATTGCAAGGGCATATTGTGGAACTTTGGCAGTCTGCAGAATCTAAAGGGGAAAGGTATTTCCCTCATGAGTACATGTACCAACTTTTACTCTCTGGCGTGCTAGAGCAATACTATGAAATTGACTTGAAGGATTCATGGATGTTCGCTGCCGCTAAGGCCAACTTGCCAATGGTAGTCCCAGGCTGGGAGGACAGTACAATGGGTAATATTTTTGCCAGCTATGTGATCAAAGGTGAACTCAAAGCCAGTACCGTCAAATCTGGTATTGAGTACATGACCTTCTTGGCTGATTGGTATACCGATAACGCCCAAAAGGGAATAGGGTTTTTTCAAATTGGTGGCGGCATTGCAGGTGACTTCCCAATTTGCGTGGTGCCCATGCTAGCTCAGGATCTCGAACGACACGATACGCCGTTTTGGAGCTATTTCTGCCAAATTAGCGATTCTACGACCAGCTATGGCTCTTATTCTGGGGCTGTCCCCAATGAAAAAATCACTTGGGGAAAACTGGATATCAATACCCCGAAATTTGTCATAGAAAGTGATGCAACCATTGTTGCACCACTGATTTTTGCTTATTTATTAAATTATTAATATGATTCGAAAAATTGTAGATTTTCAAAAATTAACGGATGATGTTTTACAAATGTTAGTCCAAAAATACCCCGATGGTTATGATGACGACGACATCATTACCTTTAGAAATGCTAACAACGAGTTGATTCACGCTGTTGAAGTGCGTTCCGAAGAAATAGTATACTTGGTTAAAATTGGAGTCAAGTTGGAAAAAGCCATGGAAGATTTTATCGATCAGTCCCATGATATGGATGGTAACGATGATGCCGACCTGGATATAGATATAAGTCTGCCCGATTCTGATGAGAATGAGTAAGGCCTGAAGTGCTTCATTTCGAACTTCATATTTTTTTGACTTACTTTGCTAAAACAACATTTATCATGAAAAACATGTTTAATCTTAAATCGATATTGTCATTTGTATTGATAATATCAATCATGTCTTGTCAAAATGAACCCATCCAATCTGCGGATACAGCCCCATCAAATGCCCTAGAAACAGATGCGCCGTTGGTTGGGATGATTCGCTCTGCGGCTGCCAACGATGTGAGCTATGACAACTCACTCGACGACTCCGATTGCTTTTCTATTGCTCTGCCAGTAACCATTTTGATAGCCGATGTTCCTATGGTGATAGAGGATTTGGCATCTCTTGAGGCTTTGTCTGATCTATTAGATGCGCTCGCTGATGATGATGTCGAATTTGTTTTTCCGATAACTCTAATTTTTTCTGATTATTCTGAGGTAGTTGTTCAAACCCAAGAAGTCCTAGAAGAATATATCAACAGCTGTGTAGATAGTACCGACGGCTCCGATGACAGTGAGAGCTATTCTTGTGTTGATTTTGTCTATCCAATTAGTATCTCTACTTATGATGAAAATGGCGAATTTGTCAATGCGTCACAAGTACTTAGCGAAACCGATTTGTATGAGCTCTTCGACGACTACTATCTGTCTAATGACAACTTCTATTATTTTGCGCTCGACTATCCTGTAACTTTGGTTTTTCAAGATGGATCAGAAGTCGCAGTTTATTCTGACGCAGAACTCGAAGCCGCCTTCATGGATTCGCAGTGCTATGACGACAGTATGGATGATACTGGAGATAACGATTTGGGCATGGGCTATTGCAGTGTCGCAGAATTGACATCCGCCTTAACCGATGACTGCTTGTATTTCATTGCTGATAGTGCCTCTGGGTCAGGAATGTTTTTAGATTTTGACAACAACGGAGCAGTGAGTATTTTGGCCGACGATGCCGACAATACAGTTTTAACTACAACCACTTTTACCGTAACCGATGACGCATCTGTAATGGTTTTATTGACGATAAACGATCTGCCCGCCGATTTCGATTTTCTTTCCGGAGAGTGGCTTGTTACCTATTGCGACGACGATATTTTAGCCCTAATCGATAGTTCTAGCGGTTATGCGTTACTTTTGGTTGACAACTGCCAATAGTACAACGCTATGATATTCAATAAAAAAGGATGGCCATGCCATCCTTTTTTTGTACCAAAATAATGATCAGAACTAATTGGCTGTTTCTAGGAAACTGACCTTATCCTTCAAAGCCAGTTGATCCATATTTTTGAATTTCTTTTTTAAGGATTCAAAAGTCGACTCAGCCTCTTTCATCTGTTTTGATAAGCGATCGAAGTTCTCCATATCATTGGCAGAAGGCCGGTCATAACTCGTGGCCACCTTGCTAAATAGATTGGCTATTTTCTCTCTCAATTGAGGTTCGGCTGTTCCTACATAGTTGTCACCAGTTGTGATTACCAGACTTTCCTTTAAGGTATTCAGTCTCTTGCTGTACTTCGAAGGTTTTTGGTTAGTATTATGTCCTATCATTTCATCCAATTGATAGACCATATAGGCCAGAGACTCGCTCATGTCAAAAAGTAATTTTGAGACACGGTCACGTTCCTCATAATCAGCAGGGGTTATCGGTAGGGTGTCGTCTAATTTCAGTTCAAACGGTTGTTCATAGGTGTCTTTACCTTTTGTCATGACCATTTTATACGTTCCAGGCGCTGCTTTTGGGGATGTAAAGCCGCCAAAAGTAATGGTTTTGCCCTTAGCCACAATCGGTGGTTTTAGTCTGTAGTCCCATGAAACAATATTGATTCCCTTTTTCTTACCCGGGCCAACTTCGCCAACTTTTTGACCTTCTGCATTCAAAATATCGATACCCATTTTACCAAAGGTATGCCGCTTGCTGAGGTAATATTTTATTTGAACGGACTGATTTGGATTGGCTCCCACAAATTGAGTTTCAGCACCAAAATTACCACCAAAATCACTTTTCTCATCGATAACTGTAGGCTTGATGTCAAATAGGTGAACATTCTTGCTCATCATTTCTGAAGACAATTCCCTTAAGGGGGAGATGTCGTCAACAATAATGACACCGCGACCATGGGTGCCCATAACAAGGTCATTTGTTTGTGGTTGTAAATCGATGAAATGTACAGCTACAGCAGGCATATTATTGGTGAATTTGAGCCATTGCTGACCACCATCCATTGTGATGTAAAGCCCAAACTCTGTTCCAAGGAAGAGTAAATCGGGATTGACAAAATCTTCTTGTATATTTCGAGCAAAGCCAACAATGTCATCTGTTACAATGCTCTTCCAGCTGGCCCCATAATCCGTAGTCTTATAGACATAGGTTGACATATCATTTTGGGTATGTCCATCAAATACAGCATAAGCTGTTCCCGCATCAAAAACACTGGCCTCAATATGATAAGTCCATGTATTGGCAGGTAAATCGGGGATATTAGCAACTGTATTGGTCCAAGTTTTACCTCCATTTCTTGTCACTTGAACATTACCATCGTCTGTTCCTACCCAAATGACTTGGTCATCGATTGGCGATTCTGCGATAGTGAAAATTGTAGTGTGATTTTCAGCCCCTGAGTTGTCCATTGAAAGTCCTCCAGAATCCTCTTGATTTTGTTTCATCGGATCATTGGTGGTCAAGTCGGGTGAAATGATATCCCAACTGTCTCCCATATCTTCAGAGCGGTGCAGAAATTGACTTCCCACATAAAATCTATCGGGATGAGTGGAACTCATAGCAATAGGTGTGTTCCAATTGAATCGCAGCTTGACAGCTTCATCAGCGGGCAGGGGTTGGATGGTTTTTATCAAACGGTTTTCTGTGTCGATACGCCAAATATTGTCTGCACCTTGCATCTCAGAATAGATAATAGGTTTGGTGGTGTGCTTCAATACGCGGAAACCGTCACCTTGACCAATGGATTCCCAGTCCTTGGCTTCAATACCTCCAGGAGATGAGGATGGACCATACCACGATCCATTGTCCTGCAAGCCTCCATAAACATTGTAGGGTTTAGCATTGTCCAGACTAATATGATAGAATTGCGAAATCGGAAGATTTTCTACAATTTCCATAGTTACTCCACCGTTCATGGAACGATAAACACCACCGTCTGTGCCCACATACATGATATTAGAGTCCTTGATATGAAAGGCTATATCGTGAATGTCACTGTGCATGTTGCCCAACGCTTTAAAGGTCTTGCCGCCGTCGCGAGATATAGAACCACTGAGGCCTCCTTTGACAACAACATCTTCATTCCTTGGGTCAACCACAATTCTCGAAAAATAGAACGGCCGTACGGTAATACCAAAATCGTTGTTGAGTTGCTGCCAGCTGTTGCCTGCGTCATCACTGCGATAAAGGCCTTTTTTTGAAGGCTCCTCAGCTTCAATTACCGTATAGAGTACTTTTGGATTGGAGGGCGCAATGGCTATTCCAAGCCGTCCTAAATCGCCACTTGGAAAACCGTTGTGAATCTTGTTCCAGCTTTTGCCACCATCGGTGGATTTGTATAATGCACTGGTGTCGCCTCCCGATTCAAAGGACCATCCTGTTCTTCGAAAGGCCCACATACTGGCGTAGAGAACATTGGGGTCATTAGGATCCATGGCCATATCGGCACAACCCGTGCGTTGATCAATGTAAAGAATTTGTTCCCAGCTTTCTCCGCCATCGGTTGATTTATAGACACCTCGCTCACTACTATCGCCCCATAAAGCACCCAAAACACCTACATAGATTTCATTGGAATTATTGGGGTTGATGACAATATTGGCAATACGATCGGAGTTTTCAAATCCGATTTTTTTCCAATTCGCACCGCCGTCCGTAGATTTGTACAAGCCGTCTCCCACAGAGACGCTATTTCTTGTCCAGGTTTCTCCAGTACCGACGTAAATAGTGTTATCTGGGTCGTTTGGGTCGAGGGCGACAGCACCAATAGATTGGCAGTAGTCGTCAAAAATAGGTTGAAAAACTACACCGCCGTCACTGGATTTCCATACGCCACCTCCTGCGGTGCCGGCATAGACAATAAGGCTATTGGTTGGGTGTAGTGTCATGTCATTAATACGGCCACTCATTAATGCAGGGCCTATATGGCGCGCGCTCAAATCTCCAAAAAGCGCCTTGCCATTTTTAATAGCGTCGTCTTGTGATTGACCCCAGAAAGGAAGTGTCAAAAGGACTAAAGTTAGTTTCAGTGTTTTCATAGTTAAAAAATTTTAGAAATAGAGAATAAAAAAGCCCTTACAAGAAGGGCTTTTAGTAATGTTAAGACATTTAGTTGCCCCCGTCTGATTCCATAGAATCGGGAAAAACAAACATATCATCCGAAACAGTCGGATTCAATTCAATACTGACTACGGTTACAGGTTGTGAGCCTTGATCTTTAACGCCTTGGCTCATTGAAAATGGAAAATAAATACCATCTACCTCCTGATAATCACTCATGGTGGCTTCGCTCATCATTCCTTTGCCGGGACCTTCTTTTACCTCGGTTTGAACAGCTATCGGAACATAGTTGTCGGTATCGAAATAGTAGAAACTAACGTCATCAACCAACTGTCCCTCAACAGTCATCGGCTCTTTTGTCAATTTGATTTTAAAGGCCTCGGTGCCGTCAATAGTTTCTATGCCAAGCATTTCCGCCGTATAACCTTTGTCTTTATAGTCGATAAAATCATCCATAAAATCGTTCAGTCCTAGTTTGAAATTGTCGAAAGTTTCGGCGTCACTTTTTTCAGCCTGCATGGTCATGAAGTTAGTACTCCACAAGGTGGTTCCATCGTACACGCCTTGCATAATTTCTTGGCCTTGAAAGGTGATTTTGGTCATTTGTCTTCCGTCTTTCAGTTCAATCACTTCAATAGGAAGTTCCATGCCACCTTGATTAATTTTTAAAGACAATTTAATACCGTTCACGGCCTTTAATTTGTCAATTCCTCCAATGTTTTCATGGTAAGTTGCGATAATCTCATCTGCGGTTTGCGCATAATTGGACATCGAAATGGCCAGTACCAAAAGGGTGATGAGTCGTGAAAAATAGTTCATAATTTAGTTTAAGTTATATGGTTTATAAAAATACGAAAAACGTGATAGGCTACCTGTATGACGATTTTCGCCTACTTTTGTTACACAAAAATACAAAATTATGTTTTCTAGAGCACTGTCAACTAAAATTCGAAAAACGCACCGGTATTTAGGTCTATTATTAGGACTCCAATTTTTAATGTGGACCATCAGCGGGTTGTATTTTTCTTGGACTAATATCGACGAAATTCACGGGGATCAGTTTAAAAATACTGAGCATGTGATGCCAGCTTTTGAAAGTTTGATTAGTCCTTCGGAGATAAATATGAAGCATCCGGTAAGTATGATTGAATTGAGAGATTTTTACGGGCATCCCTATTATTGGATTAATAATCATATGTTAGTCGATGCCCGCACGGGTCAAACCAAGGACGGGGTGACAGAAGGTGAAGCCTTATATGTTGCCCGTCAACATTTGATCGCAGGATTGAAGGTGACATCTATTGAATTGATCACATCAACTGATGCGCATCATGAATACAGAGAAAAACTTTTGCCGGCCTATGTCATTTCCTATGATCATGATGAGGCATTGAAAGCCTATGTGTCGCAGGTCGACGGGAAATTTCAGACGGTTCGTCATCGCAGCTGGCGTTGGTTCGATTTTCTATGGATGACACATACTATGGATTACGAAACCAGAGATAATTTTAATACAACAGTACTCAGAGCCTTTTCCCTATTTGGGTTAATTACCGTTATGAGTGGGTTTACATTGTGGTTTATTTCCTCACCTACCATTCGAAAAAGACTTGGATCAAATAAATAAAAAAAGGGGCTACAGCCCCTTTTTTTTTAATAATCTGTTGTTTTATTTTTCTGAAAACAAATAATTTAATCCAGTTGAATTAAAAGCTTGATTAAACGCTTTGATGTCTTCGCTCAACAATTTATCGAAAGCCTCAAGTTGCGTTTTTATTTGTTCCGACAGCTCATTCTTTACTTGAATGTCTTGGGCTGTTGGGGGGAAATCTCCCATGCCTACCAGGCTGTTCAAGTGACCGAGTTTGTTGGTCAATTTGATCGGGAAGTTTAACGGATCCTGATTGCTTCGGTTTTGAGTTTGGTAAAGTGCTTTCTCAATTTTGGACAGTTCATCGGTCAAGGTTTTGGCTTTGTCAACCAAATATTTCACTTCGCTATTGTCCTTATACTGATTTTGAAAAGCTTCCAGTTGGCTGGTAAAACTTCTGATTTTTTTGATAGACTGATGGGCCGCATCCACGGTTTTGTTGACATCAGTGATAAAGTCAAATTGCGCCTTCATACCTTCGGGTGTACTTTCACTCCGCGGGTCAGCAACAATTTCAAAAGTTTGTACTTGATCCGTTCCGTTCACATTCAAGGCCACTTGATAGGTGCCAGGTATGGCCTGAGGCCCTTCTAAGCTTGACCACCACAGAATCATCCCGGGCAGCGTTTCTGCACCGTCATAGGTCATATCCCATACAAATTGGTTAGCGCCTTTTTTGGCTTGCAATTTCTTTTTCTTATCAGCAGTACTGAAAGACTGGATGGTATCACCCGATTGGGTCTTATAAGTCAGGGAAACTGTATCGTCTTTCGATAAATCTGACAAATTGAAATACGTTATAACACCGTTTGGATGGTTTGTGCCGCTGGTCAAACTACCGCTTCGGCCACCGCCACGCATGCGGTAGGTTGGCTTAGGTTGGAACAGGTGATTGGTACCATTATCGCTGAGGTCATACAATTGATGCAAAACTGTTAAATCATCTACAATCCAAAGGGAACGACCTTGGGTAGCAACCACCAGGTTATTGTCTTTCACCGCCAAATCGGTTATCGGGACAATGGGTAAATTCATTTGGAACGACCTCCAAGACTTGCCATCGTCAAATGAAATGTACATGCCAGTTTCGGTACCAGCATATAAAAGCCCTTTTTGTTTAGGATCTTCTCGAACTACTCTTGTAAAATGCTCTGCGCCAATGCCATTAGTTATTTTTTTCCACGATTTCCCGTAATCGGTGGTTTTATAAAAGTAAGGAGCAAAATCTCCCGACTTGTATTTGGTGCCGGCAATATAGCAAGTTCCAGCATCGAAATGACTGGGTTCAACACTGTTGATCATCATCCATTCGGGCATGCCTTTTGGCGTCACGTTTTCCCAATTTTTACCACCGTCTTGAGATACATGAACTAATCCGTCATCGCTTCCAACCCACAAGAGTCCCTCTACCAATGCGGATTCGTCTGCGGCGAAAATGGTACAATAGTACTCAACAGACGTATTGTCTTGAGTAATGGGTCCCCCCGAAGATTTTAGTTTTTCTGGGTCATTTCTGGTCAAATCAGGGCTGATAACCTCCCACGACTGGCCTTCATTTTCGGTTACATGAACGTTTTGAGAAAAAGTGTAAAGTCTTTTGGGATTGTGCTTGGAAAAGACAATTGGGAAATTCCATTGAAAACGGTATTTCATGGCTTCTGCACCGGCACCCATGGGGTTGTCAGGCCATACATTGATAGCCCGAGCTGTTCCTTTCTTGTGATTGATTCGGGTTAGAAAGCCATCATAACTGCCACCATAGACAATGTCGTTGTCGTTGGGATCTATAGCGATATGAGCCGATTCACCTCCAGCAGTACTTTCCCAATCATCCTCGCCGATGCTGTAACCGTTGGTGCGGTGTGCGATACGTACCGTCGAGTTATCCTGTTGTGCGGCATAAATACGATATGGAAAATGGTTATCTGTTGTAACTCTATAAAATTGTGCAGTCGGTTGGTTGTAATACGTACTCCATGTTTCTCCGCCGTCATAGGTCACTTGGGCGCCACCATCGTCGCCCATAATCATGCGATTGGGATCCTCAGGAGCTATCCATAAATCGTGATGATCGCCATGAGGAGCATTGTTAGTTTTAAAAGTTTTTCCTCCATCAGTACTTTTGTGATATCTGACATTCAATACGTAAACGGTATTGACATCTTGAGTGTCGGCATACAGCCTGGTGTAATACCATGCTCTTTGTCTTAGACTGCGGTCGCTGTTGACTTGAGTCCAAGTATCTCCACCGTCTTCACTGCGGTACAATCCGCCTTGGTCTTTGTTTTCAACGATAGCCCAAACCCGTTGGTTATTGACTGGTGAAACTGTCACTCCAATGATCCCTAGAGTGCTGGAGGGAAAGCCTTTATTAGTCGAAATCTCCGTCCATGTTTCTCCGCTATCTGTACTTTTCCACAAAGCCGATCCTTCGCCGCCCGAGCTCAAACTGTAGGGTGTTCGCTGCACACGCCAGGTGGAAGCGTACATGATACGAGGGTTAGTGGGATCCATCATCATATCTACCACTCCCGATTGTTCGTTTGCAAATAAAACCTTGCGCCAGTTTTTACCACCGTCGGTGCTTTTATAGAGTCCACGATCGTTGGTTGGTTTGTAAACATCTCCTAAAACCGCTGCAAAGACCACCTCAGAATTGGTAGGGTGGACAGCGATTCTCGGTACATGACGTGATTGGGGCAATCCCATTGACTGCCACGTCTTACCAGCATTCTCACTTTTCCAAATGCCATAACCAGAGGAAACGTTTCCTCTGATGGTTTTCTCTCCACCACCGACATAAATGACATTAGGATCGCTTTTGGCTACCGTAATGGCGCCAATACTACCTCCAAAAAATCCATCTGAAATATTTTCCCAAGATCTACCGCCGTTATTCGTTTTCCAAACACCGCCTCCAGTAGCTCCGAAATAAAATAAGTTGGGCTGATTGGGGACGCCAGTTACTGCAGCGCTTCGTCCTCCTCTGAAGGGGCCAACTAATCGATATTCTAGGGCATCATAATTTGAGGCGTCAAAATTTTGACTGAATACCGATCCTACGGTAGCCAAAATCATGCTTAATAGGATAAAAGTAGTCCTGATTTTCATATTCTTAGGTATTGGTTAATTTTCGAAAGTACTGAAATATTTGATTTCTATAACTAATTAGCACATCTTTTCAATCATCACATTTTCAATTTTGTTATTTTTGACCTCTCCTAAAAAAATCGGGGTGTGGCGCAGTTGGTTAGCGTACACGTCTGGGGGGCGTGAGGTCGCTGGTTCGAGTCCAGTCACCCCGACCAAATAAAAGCCCGTAAAGGGCTTTTATTGTTTTGGTTTTATTACTTTTAGTTTCGCCATTGGCATGCAGTATATGAGTTTTAAAAAGAACACCTCTTTAATTTATTATTCTAAGGATACAAGTGCTGTTGCCGATATTGATTTCCAATTGCAAGAAATTGACAGCGCTGTAAATCTGCTCTTTAGTTTGCAGAACCACCGCCTGAATGAGGTGATGAAAACCTTAACGATCTTCTCGGTGATCTTCATTCCTTTGACTTTCGTTGCAGGATTATATGGTATGAATTTTGTCAATATCCCCATGCTTCAGCAAGCCTATGGATTTCCTGTCATTATGTTGGTGATGTTGACAGTTGCAGTTTCTGCCGTAGTTTATTTCAAAAGAAAAAAATGGTTTTGATTACCGAGCTATTGGGCTTTGCGGCGGCGCTATGTATTGGTTTGATTTTCGGACTTATCGGTGCTGGGGGATCTATTTTGGCGGTCCCAGTTTTGGCCTATTTTTTTGGTTTTGACGAGAAAATCACTACGGCCTACTCCTTGTTTGTGGTGGGATCATCGGCAGTGGTAGGTGCTTTTAGGCAGCATTTAAATCGCCTAGTTCGCTTGAATTTAGTTTGGGCCTTTGGTATTTCGACGGTCATTGCAGTTACTCTTGTGAGGCGTTACCTCATACCGGCATTGCCCGATGTCATTTTTGAATCGGAAGGTTTTGTCTTGTCCCGAAGGTTGCTGATTTTCGGATTGTTCGCTTTGCTCATGATTCCAACTGCTTTTCACATGTTGAAATCACCTGAACCTGAAGCACCCCATGGCTTATCGAGTCTGAATTATCCCTTGATTTTTTTTCAAGGATTGGCCATTGGCGGATTGACGGGATTAGTAGGTGCAGGTGGTGGGTTTATGATTGTCCCTGCTTTGATTTATATGTCAGGAATTGATATGAAATCGGCTGCGGGGACCTCTATGGCGATTATTGCTATCAATGCACTGACAGGATTCTTCCTTGGTGATGCTGTGACCATGTCGATCGATTGGTCCTTTCTATTCAGTTTTACCGTCGTGGTTATGTCAGGACTATTGATGGGTATCTATCTCGGTAATTTTGTGCAAGGATCCAAATTGAAGCGGGCATTTGGACTATTTGTTTTATTGATGTCAAGTTGTATTCTGAGCATGGAAATTATTGCCATCCAATCCAAATAGTCACCAACTCTTTTTGACTACTTGCTTTTTTATAATAGTTCTCCTTAATTTTGACGCCGTAAAACCATGCCAATTGAGCCAACTTAAAACCTTTATCGATCAGCTGCCCACGGCCATTACAGAAGAACGCCAACGTGCACTGCAGCCATTGCTGGACTATATCAAATTGAACACCTCCGCAGGACGAAAGTCTAAGATCAATTTTATTTGCACTCATAATTCCAGACGCAGTCAGCTTGCTCAAGTCTGGATGCAAGCGATTGCGCTGACTTATCGCGTGGATGTATTGTGTTTTTCTGGCGGCGTAGAGGTTACCTCTTGTGCGCCACAAACCATTGATGTTTTGAAAAACTGTGGGTTTATTATCCGCCAGTTCAATGGTCATAGTAATCCAAATTACCAAGTCCAAAATGACGGATTAGAGCTCACTCTGTTTTCGAAATTATTTAATGATGCTGTCAATCCAAAGGCCAATTTTGCTGCTGTAATGACCTGTGGTCATGCCGAAGCCAACTGTCCCTTTGTGCCAGGTTGTGATGCCCGCTTTGCCGTAACCTATGAGGATCCGAAGCAGTTTGATGGTGACCCAGAGGAACAAAGGCAATACCAACGGACATCGGATCAAATTGCAGCTGAGATGAAATGGGTCATCAGTCGAATATCATAAATCACCTTTAAAATTCTATTCTCTGACATTTTCATTGGTTTCAGGACCCAAGTTTACTTACTTTTGTTTTTGAGTTTTAAAAAATCTACCCGATCATGCGTTTAAGATCACTATTATTCTCGGGAATTGTTCTTCTACTAGGAAGCACGGCATATGCCCAAATACTAAAACCTGTCAAGTGGCAAGTGAAAACCCAAAAGGTAGACGAGCAAACCTATGATGTCGTCTTTAATGCCAGCATCGCGCCGGGCTGGGCCTTATATTCAATCGAAGAAACTGACGAGGGACCTTTGCCGACTATCATTGAATTGGATGACAATGCCGGAATTGACTTAGTGGGAGGTCCCACCGAGGAAGTCGACCGTTTGATCTCAAAGCCAGAACCGCTCTTTAATAACGTGATCGTCAATAAGTTTCACGATTATGCCAAATTTGTTCAGCGTATTACGGTAAGTAGTTTACCCCTAACCATTACGGGAACTGTTTCCTTCATGACTTGCAACGACACCAAGTGTATCCCAGATGATTGGTTGTTTGAAATTGTATTATCGGAAGGAGGAACCGAGCTGGTTACCGATGCGGTAGACGCTTCTGTCAATGATGACGCTCTCAATCAGGCCTTATATGGCATGCAACCTGTGGACATTGAATTCTTAGAAAGTGGATGTGAGCAGCTCTACGGTGGTGGTAGCGCTATAGACAGTCAAGACAAATCGTCTATGTGGAGAATCTTCGTGCTGGGCTTTTTAGGGGGATTACTATCTCTATTGACACCCTGTGTTTTCCCAATGATTCCTTTGACAGTGAGCTATTTCACCAAAAAAAGCGATCAGAGATCTTCTGGATTGGCTAAAGCTGGACTTTACGGCTTTTTTATTGTTTTGGTTTATTTGATATTCAGCGTGCCTTTTCACCTTTTGGATTCTGTGAATCCTGATATTTTGAACGACATATCAACTAATGTGGTGTTGAACATTGTCTTCTTTGTTATTTTTATTGCCTTTGCTTTTTCCTTTTTTGGCTACTATGAATTGACTTTGCCAAACAGTTGGATGTCAAAAACCACGCGAGGGGAGAGTATAGGAGGCGTGTTAGGTATATTCTTCATGGCCTTGACTTTAGCCCTGGTGTCCTTTTCCTGTACAGGACCTATTTTGGGATCTTTGCTAGCGGGGTCCCTTTCATCTGATGGCGGTGCTTGGCAACTCACTGTCGGAATGGGAGGATTTGGTTTGGCCTTGGGACTGCCATTTGCCCTTTTTGCCCTGTTTCCAAACATGCTCAAAGCATTGCCAAAATCTGGAGGTTGGCTCAATACAACCAAGGTTATCTTAGGATTTTTGGAATTGGCTTTAGCCTTGAAGTTCCTATCCAACGCCGATTTGGTTCAGCACTGGGGCGTCCTAAAAATTGAATTATTCCTGGTGCTATGGATATTGATTTTCGTTGTCATGGCACTGTACCTCATGGGTGTAGTTAAATTCCCGCATGACGGTGGCCGTCCAAAGTTCAGTTTTGTCCGAATCTCAGGTATTGTTCTGGTTTTTGCGTTTGTAGTTTATCTGATATCTGGACTAAGGGTAAATCCCGAAACACAGGGGTATGTGCCCCTAAAACTCCTTAGTGGGCTGACACCCCCCTCGGGCTATAGTGTCTTTTATCCCAACGATTGTCCAAATAATCTGGATTGCTTTAAAGATCTAAAACAAGGTTTGGCCTATGCCCAGAGTGTAGACAAACCGGTTTTGCTCGATTTTACTGGTTATGCCTGTGTCAATTGTAGAAAAATGGAAGAGCACGTTTGGCCGAATTCTACGATAGACCATTTTTTACGCGACGACTATGTCTTGATTTCACTTTATGTAGATGACAAGAAACCCTTGCCTGAAGAGCAACAATTGGTATCCAACCGCGTTGGTGGAGGCGCCAGGTTGCTCGAGAATTATGGACACAAATGGGCCAATTTTCAAACGCACTTCTTTCAGACCAATTCGCAACCCTATTATGTGTTGCTCAGTGCTGACGGAAAAAAGGTCCTGACACAACCTATTGGATACACGCCAGACGCTGCGCAGTTCGCCGATTTTTTAAGATGTGGACTGAAGACCTGGAAGGCCCTTTAGAATATGTCCCAAAAAGCACTTATCTTTACCTCATCTCGATAGGGATAGAAAGCGAGTTCTATGTTTGATCAGGTGTATTCTTTTTTTCAATTGGGCCTATTCCATGTACTCAATCTTGCGTCATGGGATCACTTGTTGTTTGTCATAGCACTGGCAGTTCCCTTTAGCATTGATCATTGGAGGATTTTATTCGGATGGCTAGGAGTTTATGTAGCTGCTCATCTTGTTGGTTTTTGTTTGGTATATTTTTCTGTTCTGGGGCTGGGCGACTTGTCCTTGGCCTTTTTAAATCCACTGTTTGTTGTTTTTCTTAGTCTCCACAATATTTTTCGGGAACGTCAAAGTAAGCGCAGTAAATTCTTCGGACTGTTATTCACGGTATCACTCATTTTAGGGGGATTGCATGGCTTTATCTCCACGACTGCCTTGGCTTCAAATTTTACCGCTGATAATGCGGTGTTTGTCGAAACCCTCTCCTACCATTTGGGATTATTTGTGGGGCTAATAACCACCGCCTTAGTGACGCTTCTCATCGGATTTTTTGATCATGTGTTACTCAGGTTTTCTCGCCGGGATTGGATAATATTCGTAAGCGCCCTGATTATCGGATTGGTGCTGCCTTTTTTAGTCAAAAGCGCGCCATGGTAAGCGGTAAACAACTCAAATATGACCAGGCCTATCTGCGGATGGCCTATGAATGGGGCAAATTGTCCTATTGTGAACGCAGACAAGTGGGGGCTATTGTGGTCAAAGACCGCATGATTATCTCTGATGGTTATAACGGTACACCCTCAGGATTTGAAAACTTTTGTGAGGATGAGGAGGGCTATACCAAATGGTATGTCTTACATGCCGAGGCCAATGCGCTCTCCAAGGTTGCTGCCTCAACCCAGTCGAGTAAGGGCGCCACACTCTACATCACCTTATCACCGTGCAAGGAGTGCAGTAAGCTCATCCACCAAAGTGGTATTGTTAGAGTGGTCTATAGAGACGCCTACCGTGATGCGTCAGGAGTAGATTTTTTAGTCAAAGCCGGCATTGAAGTTCTGCATCTTCCGCTCGATAGCTAATTGTTATCGCTTAAAGTCTTTACCCTGATTGATAGGCGAAGTATGCCCAAAAGCATAAGCCCACAGCCACTTGCGAGAATCAAAATCACAGCGACCATGGAGTCTTCTCCAATTGGGTCGGTCCAGTCGACTTGAAACAGATTAAAAATCATGAGGCCTAAAGCCACTAGGCTGAGTATGTATGTGAGTTTGATCATCCGTTTAATAACATGCCAATATTTCCTGTAAATAATTTAACGGCTATGGCCAATAGGACCACCCCAAACACCTTCCTAATGATGTTAATGCCGTTGTCTCCAATCGCTTTTTCAATAGTTTTAGAGGTTTTCAGTACCACGTAAATCACCAACACGTTGATAATAATGGCGACGATAATATTTTGTATTTCGAATTCAGCTCTCAGAGAAATCAAAGTAGTCATGCTACCAGGCCCCGCAATCAGCGGAAAGGCTAAAGGAAAAACACTGGCGGTTTTAATGTTGGAACTGCTGTCCCTATATAGGGTAATCCCTAATATCATTTCAAGGGCTATAAAAAACAGAATAAATGCCCCGGCAACAGCAAACGAGTGCACATCAATTCCTATCAGTTGCAATATACTATCCCCAAGGAATAAAAACGCAATCATAATAAACGCCGCAATGAGGGTTGCTTTTTCGCTGTGAATATGTCCTACTTTCTGTCTCAGATCAATAATAATGGGAATGTTACCCACTATGTCGATCACAGCAAACAATATCATAAAGGCGGTAAAAATTTCTTTAAAGTCTATGACCATGACTGGCGTAATTTTCATGCAAAGATATAGTCCTCTTTCCGAATCACAAGCTAATGTCAGCGGCAAATTTACTTTCACCCCAGTTAAAATTAAAAGACAGCACCTATATTTGCCCCATGATTAGAATTGGCAGTGCTTTAGTCTCTGAAGATCTTTTGGAACGTCAGTTTGCCTGTGACCTGAATGCTTGTCACGGTAAATGCTGCGTTGCCGGTGATGCTGGTGCTCCGCTAACCCAAGAAGAAACGGCGACACTTCAATCCATTTACACCAACGTAGCCCCATTTTTAAGACCTGAAGGTCGCGAGGCTATTGCTGCTCAAGGAACCAGTATTGTTTCTCAGAGTGGGGATTTAGAGACCCCCTTGGTCAATGATCAAGAGTGCGCCTATGTGGTGTTCGACGAGCATCAAAGGGCTTTTTGTGGCATTGAGAAGGCCTACAGAGCTGGGGCGGTGGATTGGATGAAACCCCTTTCCTGTCACCTCTATCCGGTTCGGGCTTTGGAATTGGACGAACTCACCGCATTGAATTATCACCATTGGCCGATTTGTAGTGCGGCTTGTGACCTGGGAAAATTGCAAAAAACACCAGTATATCAGTTCGTAAAAGAGGCGTTGGTAAGAAAATTTGGACGCAATTGGTTCGCGGCTCTTGAGGCCTATGACCAAAACAAAATACCAAACTGAATTTTTTGTTTTTTGTCTTTTCTATTTTTCCCTAAAAACCTGCGCACAGCGACCATTATTACACTTCAATGTATTGTAAATCAATAATTTAAGCATAAAAAAAATAAAAACATTTTGTAAGATTTATACTACACCTTGTTAAAAACTTCAAGGCAATGTTTATAATTAAGCCTTTCTATTTTAAACGACATTTTGAATCTTTGTTAAGTCAAAAATTAATAAGAATTTTAAAAATTTATCATGTCAACAGCTATCGAGCCCATTTTACAGGAAAACACTAACAGATTTGTTATATTTCCAATCCAGCACCATGATATTTGGGATTGGTATAAGAAATCTGAGGCCAGTTTTTGGACAGCAGAAGAAATCGATTTACACCAGGATTTGACAGACTGGAGTACCAAGCTCAATGATGACGAACGTTATTTTATCAAGCACATTTTAGCATTCTTTGCCGCCAGTGACGGTATTGTGAATGAAAATTTGGCTGAAAATTTTGTCAATGAAGTGCAGTATTCCGAAGCCAAGTTTTTCTATGGTTTCCAAATTATGATGGAAAATATTCACAGCGAGACCTACTCCCTGCTCATCGACACTTATGTCAAAGACGAGGCCGAAAAAAATCAATTGTTTCAGGCTATTGATGTTTTCCCCGCCATTCAGAAAAAAGCCCAATGGGCCTTAAAATGGATTGAGTCACCAAGCTTCGCCGAGCGCTTGATCGCTTTTGCAGCTGTGGAGGGTATTTTCTTTTCTGGGGCATTCTGTTCTATTTTCTGGCTTAAAAAACGCGGCCTAATGCCCGGCCTAACCTTTTCTAACGAATTGATTTCACGTGATGAAGGTGTTCACTGTGACTTTGCCGTGCACTTGCACAACAAACACCTGGTCAATAAGGTGTCAAAAGAACGTATCACCGAAATCATCGTAGACGCCCTTAATATTGAAAGAGAATTTATCACAGAATCTCTTCCAGCGAGTTTAATCGGAATGAATGCCACCTTAATGACGCAGTACTTGGAATTTGTTACCGATCGCTTGTTGCGAGAACTCGAATGTGAGCCCATTTACAACGTGAGCAATCCTTTTGACTTTATGGATATGATTTCATTGCAGGGTAAAACCAACTTCTTTGAAAAGCGTGTTGCCGAATATCAAAAAGCTGGTGTTTACAGCAAAGAAGAGGAAGCCGATAAATTTAATTTTGACGCCGATTTTTAATCGGATACCAAACCACTCTGCATATCTCAATTCAGGCCCCTGGTAATAAGTAGATATTCAGAGACCAACAAATAAGATCGCCCGTGAGGGTCTAATAGTACAGCCAAGACATTTGTCTAACAAATGTTGGGCTTTAAAAGTTAAAAACTATGTATGTAATAAAAAGAGATAGCCATAAAGAGCCAGTGATTTTCGACAAGATCACCGCGAGAGTAAAAAAATTGTGTTATGGACTCAACGAAATGGTCGATCCTGTGAAGGTAGCCATGAAAGTCATTGAGGGTCTCTTTGACGGCGTAACTACCAGCACCCTTGATAACCTTGCTGCCGAAACCGCCGCTTCTTTAACAACCGCGCATCCCGACTATGCCAAACTCGCTGCTCGTATTTCTGTGTCTAACCTCCATAAAAATACCAAAAAGGTGTTTAGTGAGGTGATGACAGACCTGTATACCTATATCAATCCAAGAACAGGTAAACCTGCACCACTTTTGGCCGATGACGTCTATAAGGTCATTATGGACAATAAGGAGCAAATCGATTCAACCATCATTTATAATCGCGATTTTGGTTACGACTACTTTGGTTTCAAAACCCTCGAGCGCTCCTATTTACTGAAGCTCAACGGTGAAATTGCTGAGCGACCGCAACACATGCTCATGCGGGTAGCCATTGGAATCCACATGGACGATCTCGAGGCGGCCTTTGAGACCTACGAGTTAATGTCTAAAAAATACTTCACTCATGCCACGCCAACGCTGTTCAACGCGGGTACACCCAAACCCCAGATGTCGTCTTGTTTCTTGTTGAGTATGAAAGATGATAGTATTGATGGTATTTATGACACCTTAAAGCAAACGGCAAGAATATCCCAATCGGCTGGTGGTATCGGCTTGTCTGTGCACAATGTGCGTGCCATGGGCAGTTATATTGCTGGCACCAATGGCACCAGTAATGGATTGGTCCCCATGCTTCAGGTATTCAATGATACTGCCCGTTACGTCGATCAAGGTGGGGGCAAGCGCAAAGGCAGTTTTGCTATTTATCTCGAGCCTTGGCATGCCGATATTTTCGATTTCCTAGAATTGAAAAAGAACCACGGTAAGGAAGAAATGCGGGCGCGCGATTTATTCTACGCCATGTGGATACCCGACTTATTCATGAAACGCGTTCAGGAAGGATCAACGTGGACTTTAATGTGTCCCAACGAGTGCCCCGGATTGTACGACCACCACAGTGCAGAATTTGAGGCCCTTTATCTTAAGTACGAGGAAGAAGGTAAAGGTCGTAAAACCATCAAGGCCCGCGAGTTATGGGAGAAAATCTTGGAATCTCAAATTGAGACCGGAACACCGTATATGTTGTATAAAGATGCAGCTAATTCCAAGTCCAATCAGCAAAATTTAGGCACCATACGTTCCTCAAACCTGTGTACAGAAATATTAGAATACACCTCGCCCGACGAAGTCGCGGTCTGTAATTTGGCATCCATTGCCCTACCGATGTTTGTCAAGGACGGTAAATTCGATCATCAGGCTTTATACAAAATAACCAAACGGGTGACTAAAAACCTCAATAGGGTCATCGATCGTAATTACTATCCGGTCATCGAAGCCGAAAACTCAAACATGAGACACCGACCTATTGGACTTGGGGTACAAGGCTTGGCAGATACTTTTATCATGTTGCGGATGCCTTTTACCAGTCCTGAAGCCAAGCAATTGAACAAAGACATTTTCGAAACCCTATATTTTGCTGCGGTTACTGCCTCTATGGAAGAAGCCAAGGCCGATGGCCCTTACCAATCTTATGAAGGGTCCCCGATCAGCAAAGGAAAATTCCAACACAACCTGTGGGGTGTGGACGAAGCCATCTTGAGTGGTAACTGGGACTGGGAGGCCTTGCGGGTCAAAGTGGCGAAACACGGTGTGCGCAACTCCCTATTAGTCGCCCCGATGCCAACGGCAAGTACCTCACAAATCTTGGGTAATAACGAGTGCTTTGAACCGTACACCTCTAATATATACACCAGACGCGTGCTTTCGGGCGAGTTTATTGTGGTCAATAATCACTTGTTAAACGATTTGGTTGAGCTTGGGTTATGGGATGAAAAACTCAAAGAGGCGATCATGCGGGCCAATGGCTCCATCCAGCACCTGAGTCATATTCCAGAAGAAATTCGCGAATTGTACAAAACGGTTTGGGAAATGAGTATGAAAGACATCATCGACAT
The DNA here is from genome assembly GCA_030835825.1 of Flavobacteriaceae bacterium. Taxonomy (GTDB): domain Bacteria; phylum Bacteroidota; class Bacteroidia; order Flavobacteriales; family Flavobacteriaceae; genus JALRKI01. Next base: position 85,327 of record JAURRA010000010.1, on the reverse strand, counting down.
GGCACGCGACAGGGGCTATTTCATCGATCAGTCTCAATCCTTGAATTTGTTCATGGAAGGAGCTACCATGGCCAAACTGACCTCCATGCATTTCTACGCCTGGCAAAATGGTTTGAAAACAGGTATGTACTATTTGAGAACCAAAAGTGCAGTAGATGCCATTAAGTTTACTTTGAAACAAGAAAATGTAAACACCCAAGAACCAGTAGTTATTGAAACTGACGCCAACCAAGGTGAGGAAATACTGGCTCAAAAGCAACAACAGGCCGAAAAGGCTGCCGAAACTTTCGCGCAGGCTACAGAGAAGCCCAAAGTTGACGCAGAGCCCATTTCTCCAGAAGAGATGAAAGCACTCATTGAGCAAGCCAAAAACGGCGAAGGCGACGATTGCCTGATGTGTGGTTCTTAAGCCTTGTGCTTAATTCACCACTGTTCATAATAGCGCTCGGCTCAAAAAATGTCAGTTCGCGTGATTTTGAGGCATGGCGCATCGCAGCATCCTTGTCAGTTCACGTGATGTTGACTGACGAAAAATCGTATCGAGAACTGCTTGCCACAGTCCTTTTCTCAATACAATTCTCACACGCATTGCGCGTAAAATACACAAGGGCGTAGGACCCTTAAAACAACCTCCGATGACTGCGGAGGTTGTTTATTATTCAAAGTATTGTAATCCACTTATAGGCATTTGAAATACACTCATTATTTATTGTTAGGATACCCCAAGTGCTGCGATAATTGCAGGTTAAGACTAGGACGGCTTGTTCATTATTAGTACATTCGAATCAAATTTTTTGATATGAATTGGGAAGAACTGTTGTCGCTCAAACGCTTTGGAGATACGCATAAAAGAATACGAAAGGAACAAGATCAAACCCGATTGGGTTTTGAAGTCGACTACGATAGAATCATTTTTTCTAGTGAATTCAGGAGCTTACAAGACAAAACCCAAGTGGTGCCGTTGTCTCGCCGGGACTTTGTCCATACCCGCTTGACCCATAGTCTTGAGGTGAGTGTAGTTGGCCGGTCTTTGGGTCGGCAAGTTGGTCAGCGTATTTTAGAACGTCATCCACATCTTCAAAATATTCATGGATTCCAGATTCATGATTTTGGTGCTATCGTTTCTGCTGCTGCTTTGGCCCATGATATTGGTAATCCGCCATTTGGTCATTCAGGAGAAAAAGCCATTGGAAGATATTTTGCCAAAGGAGAGGGTCAACAATTCAAGACTCAATTAACAGAGGCACAGTTTCAGGATTTGTGCGATTTTGAAGGAAATGCCAATGGCTTTAGAATTTTAACAGAAAGTCGTCCAGGCCGACCAGGAGGTTTAAGGTTGAGCTATGCTACGCTCGGTGCTTTCATCAAATATCCGAAAGCTTCTTTACCGAAAAGACCTACTTCCCATATTGGCGATAAGAAATTTGGAGTGTTTCAATCTGAGACCGAATTTTTCAATACACTGGCGACCGATTTGGGCTTGAAAATAGATGGCCATGATAGAATCAGTCGGCACCCCTTAGCTTTTCTAGTAGAGGCTGCCGATGATATTTGCTATACCATTATTGACTTTGAGGATGCTATCAATTGCGGTTGGATTGAGGAATCCTATGCCCTTGAATATTTGATCAAATTGGTTAAGGATAAAATGAATGTCAAGACCTACAACGGCATGACATTAACTTCGGATCGGGTGAGCTATTTACGGGCACTTGCCATTGGTGCTTTAATTGACGAAGCGGTTGATCTCTTCATGTCCAATGAGGAGGCTATACTTTCAGGCACTTACGGCATTGGTTTATTGGACAAGTGCAAGTATGAGGCTCAAATCACCGACATCAAGAATTTGAGCATACAAAATATGTATCAGTCACCAGAAGTTATTGATAAAGAAATAGCAGGCTATGAAGTACTTACACACCTATTGACTGTGTATTGTAATGCTATCGTACAGTTTAATTCTAGTGAATGCTCCCAGTATGAGAATTTGATTTTAAAAACCTTGCCTGATACCATCAGTACGCATAATATCAGCCTTTATGAGCAACTTATCGCCATTTGTGGGCACGTGGCCATTATGTCAGATAGTCAAGCAGTCATAACTTATAATACACTAAAAGGCTTGAAGTTTTAAGAGTTTAAATTAAATCGTTAATTTTGATAAAATATAACAACACAACTCCCATGAAAAACCTAACCTTTTTAGCCTTACTTGTTTTTTTTTCGATCAATTTTTCATTGGCTCAAACACCTCTATCAGGGAGTGAGCATGGACCGTTGATTCAATCTTATCTCAATGAGAACAAAGATCAATGGCAGCTCAGTTCTCAGGATTTGAACGAATTGGTGGTTAATACCTCCCACAATGATGTTAAAACTGGTATTTCTCACGTCTATGCTCAGCAGTATATCAATCAGATCCCAGTTTACAATGCATTGGCTTCCATTGGAATCATTAACGGTAGAGTATTTAATGCCGCCAATACCTTTATCTCCAATGCACAGGCCATTACCAACACCTTTGCTCCACAACTCCAACCAGACCAAGCTATTGTCAAGCTTACAGAAAATTTACAATTGGACAATCCTGTTGACATCCAATTGATTAGTACTCAGGGAACGACCTATGTTTTTGAGGCGCCCAATTTATCTGATAGAGATATTCCAATCCAATTGGTCTTGTTTCCCAATAATGGGTCATTGCGACTCTCGTGGGATTTACATATTGAGCTTATCGACGGGTCGCATTGGTGGAGCGGTATTGTTGATGCTGTCAGTGGCGACGTATTAAAAGTGGATGACCACATTTTAAATTGCCAATTCCATTCACCTCAAATCGCGAATTTGTCTAAGCAACCTCGGTTTGAATTTTACGGTACGCAAAACACTTTATCAGCCGATGGATCCCAGTATAGGGTTTATCAGCTACCTGTCGAAAGTCCAAACCATGGAGAAAGACAGCTCATAACAGATCCTGCCAATTTGGATGCTTCGCCCTTTGGGTGGCATGACACCAATGGGGTCGATGGGGCCGAACATACTATCACAAGAGGCAACAACGTCTATGCCTATGAGGACAGTGAAGGTCTCAATATTCCAGGTTATTCACCCGATGGAGGTTCTGATTTATCGTTTGATTTTGCATTGGATTTATCTGGCCAGGCGTCGAGTTATTTAGATGCGGCCATCACGAATTTATTTTATGTCAATAACATGATGCACGATGTTTGGTACAATTACGGATTTGACGAAGCCAGTGGTAATTTTCAACAAAATAATTACACCAATGGCGGTGCTCCAAATGATCCTGTTTTGGCCGAGGCACAAGATGGCAGTGGTTTTAATAATGCCAATTTTTCTACACCACCGGACGGAGGCAGTGGGCGGATGCAGATGTTTTTGTGGACACCTGCCACCGCTCCAGAGCTGCTCACCATAGCTAGCGGAAGTACTGCAGGCACCTACACTGGAATTGAAGGAGCTTTTGGAGGTTCTGTCCCAACAGATGTGGCCTTGACGGGCACACTAGTTTTGGCGTTTGACGAGACTACCCCCGATCCCTACGACGCTTGTGAGCCTCTTCAAAATACATCAGCATTATCTGGTAACATTGCAGTCATCAGACGCGGGGTATGTGAGTTTGGATTCAAAGTGCTGGCAGCCGAAAATGCTGGTGCTATTGCTGTGATAATGATAAATAATGTTGCAGGAGACCCAATTACCATGGGAGCAGGAAGCGATGGAGGGTCCGTGACCATTCCGTCTATCATGATTTCAGACACCGATGGGGCTGCCTTGATTGCGGCTTTAGAATCGGGAGAGACTATCACCGCCGATCTACTTAATTTAGGGCCATTCAATCAAGACGGCGATTTCGATAATGGGATTATTGCCCATGAATATGGTCACGGTATTTCTAACAGATTGGCCGGAGGCGCCAATGTCAGTTCTTGTTTAAATAACCCCGAACAAATGGGCGAAGGCTGGTCTGATTGGTTTGGTTTGATGCTCACCATGGAAGCTAACGATTTAGGGTCAGATATTTCTGGAATTGGAACATATGCCATTGGTCAACCAATCGATGGTAATGGTATTCGTCCTGCGCCATACAGTACAGACTTTTCGATTAATGACCATACCTATGCCTCAACCAATGATGTGACTAATATTTCGGAGCCACACGGTATAGGTTTTATTTGGGCGACTATGTTATGGGATTTGACCTGGGCCTATATTGAAAAGTATGGTTTTGATGACGACCTGTTCAACGGTACAGGAGGTAATAATAAAATCATGCAATTGGTAATAGAAGGCCTGAAACTGCAGTCCTGTAATCCTGGATTTGTCGATGGAAGAAATGCCATTTTAGCGGCAGATACCGCCATAACAGCAGGTGTTGATCAATGTTTGATATGGGAAGTATTTGCCAACCGAGGCTTGGGATTCAATGCAGTTCAAGGTTTGAGTATGTCAAGAACGGATCAAGTCGAAGACTTTAGCATGCCTCCATCTGACGACCCTTCTTTAGTGAATTGCCTGCTATCAACAGATAATTTAAACCTAAATAAAATTAAGATTTTCCCTAACCCAGCCTCAGATGTCTTACACATTTCAAATACTACCGAAATAGGTCAAGTGCACTATGTTTTATCCGATTTGAACGGGCGGGTAGTTTGGGAAACCAAGGGCGTATTTGAATCAGAGATTGTTGTTGACCTGTCTTCCATGACCTCGGGCTTGTATTTTTTATCTGTAAGCCAAGGGCCATCGCGATTTACCCGAAAAATTGTCATTCAATAGCTAGTAAAATTGGAGCACGAATATTTTATGAGTAAAGCCATTCAAGAGGCACAATACGCATTTGAAAGAGGTGAAATCCCAATAGGTGCAGTGATTGTTTTAGAAGACCAAATCATTGCTCGGTCACACAATCTAACCGAAACACTGAACGATGTTACGGCTCATGCCGAGATGCAGGCCATTACGTCGGCAGCTAATTTTTTAGGAGCCAAATACCTCAATCAATGTACGCTCTATGTGAGCTTAGAACCATGCCCCATGTGCGTTGGTGCTTTGTATTGGAGTCAAATTGGAAGTGTGGTTTACGGTGCTAAAGAGACCAGACACCAAGGCGCAGGACAAGCCATTTATCACCCTAAAACAAAAGTTATTGGCGGAATTATGGCAGCGACTGCGGCAAAATTAATTCATCAGTTTTTTGAATCGAAAAGATCTTTGAACTAGGATTTGGAGTTGTTGTATGTCCTCATTTTGTCTAAATTCTCTTGATTGAGAAGATAATCGCTTACTTTTTTATTTTTCCAGCGGTGGTAAGAGAAGACTGGAAAGACTATAAAAAAAAGAAATACGACCCCGCTACCAATCACTTTGGGCACTCCAAGGATGACACCAGTGGCGATGCCAGCGATGGCAATAAACCATAATAGTGGCAGTGTAATTCGCATACTACTCAATGGTTTTTAGATTGAGGTACAACTCGTTTAACTGATTTTGGTCAATAGCAGATGGTGCGTCAATCATGATATCACGACCAGTATTGTTTTTAGGGAAGGCGATAAACTCTCGAATGGTCTCTTGACCGCCTAGTATAGCCACTAATCTATCTAGACCAAAGGCAATGCCGCCATGCGGTGGTGCCCCAAACTCAAAGGCATTCATCAAAAATCCAAATTGGGATTTGGCCTCTTCAGGTGTAAAACCTAGTAAATCGAACATTTGAGATTGGGTGGTTTTATCGTGAATTCTGATGGATCCTCCTCCAATTTCATTACCGTTGAGAACCAGGTCATAGGCATTAGCATTTACGGCAGAAGGATTCGTGTGCAGTAGTGCCATATGTTCTGGTTTCGGGGCAGTAAACGGGTGGTGCATAGCGTGGTAACGTTCCGACGCCTCATCCCATTCCAATAGGGGAAAATCGACTACCCATAAAGGGGCGAAAACTTTTGGATCTCTCAAGCCAAGCCGCTCTGCCATTTCCATCCGCAGGGCGCTCATTTGTGGTCTAACCTTTTGGGTGTCACCACTCAGAACTAGTATTAAATCCCCAGCCGATGCTCCAGTTATTTTGGCCCAGGCTTTAAAATCGTCTTGGTCGTAGAATTTGTCTACCGAAGACTTAAAACTTCCGTCCTCAAGGCAGCGCACATACACCATCCCTGATGCCCCAATTTGAGGTCGCTTGACCCAGTCTGTCAATTGGTCAATGTCTTTTCTGGTTAGTTCATTAGCCTTTGGAACCGCAATGCCAACAACCAACTCACTTTGATTGAAAACTTGAAAATCTTTTTGTTGGGTCACCGCATTGAGTTCGCCAAATGCCATTCCAAAACGAATGTCGGGTTTGTCATTTCCAAATCGTTTCATGGCGTCATCGTAGGTCATTCGCGGAAAAACGCCAGGGTCATTTCCAGTTACCGTGGCAATCACATGACGCGTCAAGCCTTCGAAAGTTTCTAAAATATCTTCCTGCTCTACAAAAGCCATTTCACAGTCGATTTGTGTAAATTCGGGTTGTCTATCGGCTCTTAAATCTTCATCTCTAAAGCACTTAACAATTTGAAAGTAGCGATCCATACCACCAACCATCAAAAGCTGTTTAAAAGTCTGAGGAGATTGAGGTAAGGCATAAAATTGCCCTGGATTCATTCGTGAGGGTACCACAAAATCGCGTGCCCCTTCGGGTGTAGATTTAATCAAAACGGGTGTTTCTACTTCGATGAAGTGTTGTTCTGACAAATAATTTCGGACCAATTGAGCGATACGATGCCTAAAGATCAAATTGTTTTTAATGGGGTTTCTTCGAATGTCCAAATAGCGGTATTGCATCCGTAAGGTGTCTCCGCCATCAGTATCGTCTTCAATAGTAAATGGTGGTGTTTTGGACTGGTTGAGGCATTTTAGGTCTGTGACTAATATTTCAATGTCGCCAGTTGAAATATTAGGATTCTTAGAACTTCTTTCTATCACCGTTCCCGTTGCCTGGATTACAAATTCGCGACCAAGAGTTTTGGCAAGCGGCATAAGGGTTTCGCTGGTTCTTGCTTCGTCAAAAATTAATTGAGTAATTCCGTAACGATCGCGCAAATCTATCCAAATTACAGAGCCTTTATCTCTGTTTTTTTGAACCCAACCCGAAAGGGTTACTGCAGTTCCAATATGCTTAGTATTCAATTCTCCACAATGGTGCGTCCGGTACATAGAAATTAATTTATTACAAAAGTAATGAAGTCCTTTAGACTCTGCTATTTATTCACTGCGCGGATTGATTTTTTTTGAATAAATCCAAAATTTGAGCTGAGACACCAGATAAAACAATACGGGAACTACAATTAATGTTAAGAATGTAGCAACCATTAATCCATAGATGACGGTCCAAGCGAGGGGTCCCCAAAACCGGACATTATCACCTCCTAGATAAATATTGGCATCCAATTCACCGAACAGGGTATAAAAGTTGATATTTAGTCCTGTGGCTAAAGGAATCAACCCCAAAATAGTGGTTATGGCGGTTAACAATACAGGTCGAAGTCTGGCTTTGCCGCCAGCGACGATCAACTCGAGGGTGTCTTCATTGGACAAAAATTGATCTTTTAGCAGTCCAAGTTCTTCCTTTTTACGATCAACCAATAATTGGGTGTAATCGAGTAAAACTACCCCATTGTTCACGACAATTCCTGCTAGGGCAATAATCCCCATCATGGTCATCATGATGACGAATGGTCGGCCTGTAATGACCAGGCCGCCAAAAACTCCGATCAGACTGAGAAAGATAGCCAGCATGATAATAGCAGGTTTTGACACCGAATTGAATTGGAAAATTAGAATGAAAAATATCAAGCCAAGTCCTGAGAAAAAGGCCCCGATGAGGAAAGCCATTTGTTTCCCTTGTTCCTCAATTTGTCCCGTATAGTCGATGGTCGCATGGTCTGGAATTTGGTCGTAATTTTTCATGATTTCTTGAACCTGATTCACTACCGCTCGAGCGTCTGTATAGCCAGGTTCGAGAGCGGAATAGATGGTAACCACTCTTTTAGTATCCCTGTGTTTGATCGCGCTGAAACCCGATGCATTTGTTTGGGTTACGAGTGCCGAGATGGGAATAACCTTGATTTTCCCAGAAGCCATATCTCTGAACGTCAGAGACTGGTCAAAAATGGCATTTCTGTCGTAACGATTTTCATCATTGAATCGGACATTGATATTGTAGTCGTCTCCGTCTCGTTTATAAATTCCAGCCTTACTGCCAAAAATACTGTTTCTCAACTGTTGCGCAATCATTCCGGTCCGCACACCCAACTCCCCCGCTTTTTTACGATCGACAACAACCTGCATGGCTGGCTTCGATTTGTTGACATCGATTTTTAATTGATCAATCCCTCCAATATTTTTAGAGTTTATATAGGTTCTGATGTTTTCGGCGATTTGAATGATTTCTGAATAATCGGTCCCTTCAATTTCTAAATTAATGGGATAACCAACAGGAGGGCCCGAGGCATCTTTTTCAACAGAAATGGCAACCCCAGGAAAAACGCCTTGAAGTGAATTTTGAATCTTCTTTTGTAATTCTCCGCTACTCATGCCTTGGCGGTATTTGTATTCTCGCATAGCCACAGTTATTTTACTGCGGTGCGGCATGGCAGCGGCCGATCCTGCATCTGTTTGAGGGTTTCCTGCGCCCCTCCCAACTTGAGAGACAGCATTTTCAACCATAAAATTCGTTGAACCATCCAAATAAACAGCGTTTTCAATGATACTGTAAACCCTCGATTCAATTTGACGGGTTAGCTCATTGGTTTTTTCGATATCTGTTCCCTCGGGGTATTCAACAAATACAATGATTTGATTGGGTTCATTGTCGGGAAAAAATTCAACCTTAGTTCTTTGGCTTCCGATAGACATGCCAAAAGCCATAAATGCACCAATGAGAAGTAGGGTTGTGCTGCCAACAATGACGATGGGGCGTTTACCGTACAAGGCTTTCCTGACAATTTTTTCGTAAAAACGTTCCCATTTACCAATAGTATTGGCTTGAAAGTTATTGGCCATTTTTCTGAGAAATAAGCGGTATATCCACAGTAATAGGGCCGTAGCTATCATGACGCTACCCAGGAAGTTGTAGCTGCCGCCGAAAAAGAAAATTAACAATCCTAAACCTCCTATTATTGAGGATATACGGATGATTCTCTTTAACGGCATCTCCTTGTCTTCGGTCTTCATAAATTGTGATACCAAAACAGAATTGAAAAAAATAGCCACAAAAAGAGAGGAGCCCAAGACTACTGAAAGCGTGATTGGAAAATAAATCATGAACTGGCCAATTAAACCTGGCCACAAACCTAAAGGAATGAAAGCTGCAACGGTTGTTGCCGTAGAAATGATAATGGGATAAGCAATTTCTCCGATACCTTGCTTGGCAGCTTGGACTCGGCTCATGCCTTCCTGTTCCATGAGACGGTATACGTTTTCAACAACCACAATACCGTTGTCAACGAGCATGCCTAATCCCATAATAAGCCCAAATAAAATCATGGTATTTAATGTGTAACCCAGTTGAGATAAGATCATCAAGGACATGAACATCGACATCGGGATGGCGAACCCCACGAACAAGGCGTTTTTAAATCCGAGGAAAAACATCAACACAGTTACTACCAATAGAATTCCGAAAATAATGTTATTCACCAAATCATCTACTTGACCTATGGTGCGGTCTGACTGGTCATTTGCAGTAGTGACAACAAGATCTTTTGGAAATGCATTGGCTTGGGTTTCAGCGATTATGCCTTTGATTTTATCAATGGCACTGACCATGTTTTGCCCGCTTCGTTTTTTGACGTTTAGCATGACCACTGGCGCACCGAACTCTCGGGCGTAGGTGGTATGTTTTTCCTCTTTGAAGGTTACTTCGGCAACATCTTTAAGGTAAATGGGGTTCCCGAATTCCGATTTAATCACAAAATCCTCGAGGTCTTGAGGATTCTCAATTTCTCCAATTATCCTTACCGTTCGCCGTTGTCCATTAGCAACCAAATTTCCGGCAGACATGGTAATATTTTCACGATTTATGGCCGTCAAAATATCATCGAAACTAACTTTAGAAGCCATCATTTTATAGATGTCCACAGCTACTTCGATTTCTTCATTTTGCACACCGAGAAGGTCCACCTCTTTGATCTCAGTCAAATCTTCAATGGCCTCTTCCAAGATGGTTCCGTAGGCCTTGAGTTGTGGCACGGGATAATCCCCCGTGATATTTATGGTTAGAATAGGGACTTCTTCACTTGGACTAAGTTCAAAAACATTGGGCTCTACTTTAGCGTTATTGAACACAGGCCAGTCTTCACTCGCCTTTTCTTCATCAACAATGTCCTTTACCTTCAGCTTGGCACCCTCGACATTAATGTCGTCGTCAAACTCAACGACGATCATGGAATAGTCTTCCTCAGAACTGGAGGTAAGCTCAACCAAATTACTAATGGTTTTTAGTTTTGCTTCGAGAGGATCTGTGATTAACTTCTCGACATCTTCAGCAGTATTACCGGGATAAATAGTACTGATATAAACTTTAGTTTCTCTGATTTCTGGGAAACTCTCTCGAGGCATACTGTTGTAGGCTCCAACACCTAAAATGAAGATGACAAACATCAACACATAAATAGTGGTTTTGTTGTCAATAGCTAAGCTCGACCACTTGAATTCCTTTTTAGCACTTGTTTTAGGCTGATTCATAAATAATTATTAATAAATAACTTGAACGGCTTGTCCTGCTCTCACGTTGCGGGCTCCTTCGGTAATGATTTCTGCTCCATCTCCCAATCCAGATAAAACTTCAACCAGGCCATTTTGAATGAGGCCCGTTTTAATGATACGTCTTTCGGCTATGCCTTTGTCTGTGCCTTCCTCTCTTTGAATGGTATATACAAATTGTTCACTCTCGCCATTTTCAGAAATGACACTTAAAGGAACGACCAGGGCATTGTATTTGGTGTAATCGCTGATTTTAATTCTAGCTGTTAAATTGGGTTTGACCATACCATCGGTATTGGGAACGGCAATTTCAATTTTAAAGGTCCGGTTGGCTTGATTGATGTACTGCCCAACCTGTTTGATAGTAGACTTGACATAGCGATTTAATACGGGGAAAAACACTTCCACGACTGCCCCCTGAGTAATAGCGGACAAATGTCTTTCTGGAACTTCGGCTTCGATATACATGTTTTGTAAATTAATGATACGCATGATAGGCGATTGACCCGGATAAACAACGCCCCCCTGCTGTGCCATAATATCATCAACTACACCATTAAACGGGGCTGTGATTAGTGTCTTCTCGAGTTGACTATCTAGTTGCTTGAGTCCTTCTAATTGCGTTTCGTAAATGGCCTTGGCTTGGAGGAATTGCATTTCACTGCCAATGCCTTGATTCCAAAGTCTTTCTTGCTTTTCAAAGGTGGTTTTTGCCAAATTCAATTGCACTGCCGTCTGAGCTTTTCTTTGCATCAAGCCACCGTCATCAATTTTGGCTAAGATCGAGCCCTTAGTCACACGCTGACCTTCCGAAACAAGTATTTCGAAGAGGTTGCCCGACATTTCTGAAAATATGACGACATCTTGTCGAGTTGCCACACTTCCTTGTAAGTCAATAAAATGTTGGAAAAAAGTAGGCTCAATTTTTTGGGTTGTTATTAACGCCAAATATTGCTCTTTTGACAATTCGGCAATGGCCGTATCAAGTAATAGTAACTGTTCACCTTTTGCTTGCTGCTCAGCAAGTAAAGCATTTCGTTTTTCTCTAATGATAGTCAAATCGCCTTGGGCAATAATGTCATCCACTGAGCGTTCGGGGCTTTCCCCACATGATGTGAATAGGGCGATTATACTCACCATTAAAACCCGTTTACTTTGTTGAAAAATCTTAACCATGATGATGTTATTTTGAAAGATTATTGAGAATTGTATCTAAAGATGTTTTTTTATTTATGACCTCGGTCATCGCATTGAGATAGTTGTACTGCGCTTCGTAAAGTTGTTTTTGAGCCTGCAATAAATCAAAACTTGTGGCGATGCCTTCGAGAAATTTGATTTGGTTTTTTTTGGATATGCGTTCGGCCAATAGAAGACGCTCTTGGTTGTTATAGTAGGTTTCAATCGCATACTGGAAATTACTTTTGGCCGAGTCCAATTCGAAATATAATTTTTGTTGCGTTTCCTTCAATGCAATTCGCGCCATATCCAAGTTTGCACGAGCCTGATTTGTTGCGGCTTGACGACCTAGACTACTAAATATAGGTATTGACATTCTGATTCCTGCCAGCGAATAACCGAACCATTGCTGTTGAGACGAGGTGAATTGGAATGCGTCATTAAAACCATTATACCCTGTATTTACAAACGCATTGAGTTGAGGTAAGGCTTTGCTTTTTTCTAATTTTAACAATAGGGCATTGCTTTCTTCTTGGTTTTTGGCAATTCGAAAATCAATATGCTGCTCTACGTTGAGGTCTTGATTGACTAGGTCTATATTTAAATTTTGAAGCGCTAAACTTTCCAAATTATCACTTAAAATTAATGTCTCATCTATTTTCAGCCCTAGCACAAGTTTCAACATATTAAAGGCCAAATCACGCATTCTTTGACCATTGTTAAAATTAGATTCAACGGATGATTTAAGAATCTTTATTTGCTCAACACTTTCCTCTTCCACCATGCCTTCTCTAAAAAGACCTTCTATATCTCCTAAATTTTTCTCTATATCGATCAAATTTCTCTCGGCTATTTGAGTGCTTTCATCGGCCATTAAACTATTGGCATAGGCCGATGTCACCGCTTTGACCACCTCTATTTCTACTTTTTCTTTAGCATTTTGAGAAATTGCTAAATACACTTTAGAGGCTTGAAGTCCAACCAAATAGGAACCATTAAATAACTGTTGACTGAGTTCGGCAGAGGCACCAACATTTTGTTTTGTCCCGAAAGTAACTGATGCAAATTCTCCAGGATTTCCTCCAAAAAATTCTGCTGGAATTAAAGAAACTTGCTGCTTTAGCCAATTGTTGTAGGTCAAATCACCCTTGATTTGAGGCAATCCAGTTGCTATGGTTTTGCGGCGCTCATATTCAGCGCTCAATACCGATTTTTGAGCACTCAAAATTTTAGTATTGTGTTCCAAAGCATAGTCAATGGCTTCTTCCAGACTCAAGGAATGACTGTTTTGTGCCAAAGCAATAATTGGCATGACCCATGTCAATAAGAGAATAAGTTTATTTTTCATTTTTGAGTTATATTATTTGAAATAAAATCTTGTAATACCGTCATTCCTTTCATGGTTACGAGAGCGCGGAGATGATACTCCAAAAAGCTGTTCTCTAGGTAAGTTAGAGCGAATGATTTTGGGGGAAAAATACGCTCATCTCGTATACCCATCATACCATTGAAATAGAGGCGGGCTGTGAAGTCGGGATCAATTTCTTCCCGAAAAAACCCCGTATCAATTCCCTTGCGAATACTGTTGTGTATGCACAGATACATTTTGTCAAACTGATTTTTCCAAAGGCGATCGTATATCTCAGGATAATATTTTTTGAGTTGAAATTGTGGAGACATGCGTTCATTCTTCATGTGACTCATCACAAAGCGCTTGACGTCGTATAGTTCCTCAATAGGGTTCTCAGAATGATCACAGATATGATCAATGCCTAAAGAAATTTTGGTAAAAAGTTGAAAAGTCGCCTCCTCAATCAGGGAGGTTTTGTTTTGCAAATGAATATAAAGTGTTTTTTTAGACACGCCAATTTGGCGAGCAATATCGTCCATAGTTACACTTTTGAAACCTAATGAAAGGAACAATTCAGTGGCTTTTGAAACAATTAAATCTTTGGTAGTCATCCTTTAAATTAGGGCACGAAATTAATTATGGAAACTTTAAAAACCTAATTCGTTTCCCAAGTTTAATAAAATTTAACATTTTCGGCTCTGAGGTGTATGTTGGTTTTATAATTCTTTTAACTTGCGACCATGGATTTTCTCAATCACTACAGCGCAAAATTTGAGTCCGCCTTGGCAGTTGACGCGGCAGACAGAGAGCCGCCCGAATTGTATGAGCCCATCAATTATGTACTCAAATTGGGAGGTAAAAGACTGAGGCCTTTATTGACGTTAATGGCTGCCGAAGCCTTTGGGGAAGGCATAGACCAAGCCATGGGAGCGGCAATGGCCGTTGAGATTTTTCATAATTTCACGTTAATTCACGATGATATTATGGACGATGCGCCTTTGAGAAGGGGAATGGTAACCGTGCATGAAAAGTGGGATACTAATACCGGTATTTTATCTGGTGATGCCATGATGATTTTGGCCTATCAACAGCTCGAAGAATATAAGGATGAGCGATATCAGCAACTTATGAAGGCATTCAATAAAGTTGCTTTAGAGGTCTGTGAAGGACAGCAGCGTGATATTAATTTTGAAACTCAACACACTGTTACCGAATCGGATTATTTACTCATGATACGTCAAAAAACAGCCGTTTTGGTTGCGGCTGCATTGCAAATGGGGGCCATTGTTGCTCGGGCCTCTGCTCAAGATCAAGACAGCATATACACTTTTGGTGTCGAATTGGGAATGGCCTTTCAGCTTCAAGATGATTATTTAGACGCTTTTGGTGATCCTGAAACTTTTGGCAAACAAGTTGGAGGAGATATTATTGAAAATAAAAAGACTTTTCTTTACCTCAAGGCGATGGCACTTTTAGATTCCGTGAAGGCCCAGACTCTAAAAGATTTGTTTCAAAAAGAGCCCGATTCTGTTGAAGATAAAATAGACCAGGTTAAATTATTTTTCCGTGAAAGCAAAGCTGACGAGGCGATCAAACTCAAAATTGACACTCATACACAGCAAGCCATGACTGCTCTGGAAGACACTTCTTTACCTGAGGCTAGTAAGGCCCAATTTCGTCAATTTGCCATCTGGTTGATGTCGCGGGTAAGCTAAGCGTGACTTGGCTGAAAGAAAGAAAAATGAGCTTCATTTTTTGCGTTAGGAATATTTAATAGAAAAGCTACTTTATTGCCCCATTTGATTGACAAAAGTTATACTTTTGTGTAACAAATGAGCTATAGGCGATAGTATCACAAATGGACAAATATTCTTTTTTAAACGCAGCACATACTGCCTATTTCGCAGAGCTCTACGACCAATATCTTATCAATCCCGATTCTGTTGAGCCTAGCTGGCGCGCCTTTTTCCAAGGCTATGATTTTGGCACTGAACAATATGGGCTTGAAAACCAGTTGACAGCCGGTGTTTCTGTTCAAATTCCAGAAAAACTCCAAAAAGAATTTCAAGTCGTAAAGTTAATTGACGCCTATCGGTCAAGAGGTCATTTGTTTACAAAAACCAACCCCGTGCGACAGCGTCGCACCTATAGTCCAGACCTGTCTATTGGTCAATTTGGACTAAATCAAGACGATCTCAATTCGGATTTTGATGCTGGTGCCATTATCGGCATAGGGAAGGCCCCCTTAAAAGATATTATCAAGCATTTGGAGTCCATTTATTGCGAGGCTATTGGGGTAGAGTATATGTATATCAGAAAGCCAGGAGAGGTGGCGTGGATACAAAACAGGCTAAATATTAATGACAATCAGCCAAAATTCTCTTTATCAACAAAAAAAAATATTCTTAGAAAACTGTCTCAAGCTGTATCCTTTGAACAGTTTCTTCATACCAAATACGTAGGTCAAAAGCGATTTTCCTTGGAAGGCGGGGAGTCATTGATACCCGCCTTAGATGCCCTCATAGAACATGCTGCTGATTATGGCATTGAAGAATTTGTAATGGGCATGGCCCACAGAGGTCGGTTGAATGTGTTGACAAACATATTCGGCAAATCGCCACGAGATATTTTTAGTGAATTTGATGGAAAGGATTACGAACAAGAGGTATTTGACGGTGATGTAAAATATCATTTAGGATGGACCAGTAATAGAGAGACCGACAGTGGAAAGAAAATCCATTTAAATATTGCTCCAAACCCGTCACATTTAGAGACTGTAGGTCCGGTAGTGGAGGGAATAACAAGGGCAAAAATTGACCGCAACCCATTGGGGGGTCAAGAATCTGTTTTGCCTATATTGGTCCATGGTGACGCGGCTATTGCTGGTCAAGGTGTGGTTTATGAACTGATTCAAATGGCTCAATTAGACGGCTATAAAACGGGAGGAACTATTCATATCGTGGTCAATAATCAAATTGGATTTACGACCAATTATAAGGACGGTCGTTCCAGTACCTACTGTACCGATGTCGGTAAGGTAACTTTATCGCCTGTGATGCACGTCAATGCTGACGATGTTGAAGCCGTGGTTCATGCCATGCTTTTTGCTTTAGACTATCGCATGACTTTTAGACGTGATGTTTTTATTGATTTATTGGGATACAGAAAATATGGTCACAACGAAGGTGATGAGCCAAAATTCACCCAACCCATTCTCTACAAAGCCATTGCCAGTCATGAAAATCCTTTAGAAATTTATACACAGAAATTGCTTTCAGAAGGGGCTATTCAGCAGGCCGAACTGGAAGATTTACAATTGGATTATAAAAAGTTTTTAGAAATAGCGTTAGAGGATTCTAGAAAGATTGAAAAGACAATCATCACGCCATTTATGGAGGAAGAATGGTCTGGGCTTTCAAGAGTGACCGAGGAGGTCATGTTGCGACCTGTGGATACTACATTTGCCAAGTCAAGATTAAAAGAACTCACCGCAGTTTTGTCAACGCTACCAAAAGAAAAGAAATTCATCAGGAAAATGCAAAGACTGGTAGAGTCGCGTCAAACCATGTTTGATAGCGATAAGTTAGATTGGTCTATGGCCGAACACTTGGCTTATGCCAGTTTACTAGACGAAGGTTTCCATGTGCGAATTTCTGGTCAAGATGTTGAACGCGGAACCTTCTCCCACCGTCATGCGGTAGTCAAGGTCGAAGACAGTGAAGAAGAGGTCATACTGCTGGAGAAAATTAATAAAGAGCAAGGCGCGTTTCAGATTTATAATTCTCTTTTATCTGAATATGGTGTAGTAGGGTTTGATTATGGTTACGCCATGGCCAGTCCAAATACCCTTACTATTTGGGAAGCCCAATTTGGAGATTTCGGTAATGGAGCTCAAATCATGTTAGATCAGTATATTTCTTCTGCCGAGGACAAATGGAAGTTACAAAATGGGTTGGTGATGTTATTGCCACACGGCTATGAAGGACAAGGCGCTGAACATTCATCGGCCAGAATGGAACGCTATTTACAATTGTGCGCCAAGGACAATTTGTTTGTTGCTGATTGTACCACACCAGCTAATATGTTCCATTTATTGCGCAGACAAATGAAATCGAATTATCGCAAACCGCTGATAGTTTTTACTCCTAAAAGTTTGTTGAGGCATCCGCTAGTAGTATCCACTGTCGATGAATTTGCTCATGGCCAATTTCAAGAATTGATAGATGATAATCAGGTAACAGTTGAGGCTGTAAAAACCGTTGTTTTTGTTACAGGTAAATTCTATTACGACCTGCTTGAGGAACGCATCAAAACAAAACGAATGGACGTGGCTTTGGTTCGCTTGGAACAATTGTTTCCGCTGCCAAAAGCTCAAATGACAGCTGTTTTGGAAAAATACGCTCATGTCAAAGACTTTGTCTGGGCCCAAGAAGAGCCCAGAAATATGGGGGCCTTTGGGCACCTATTGATGAATTTCGACCCTGTGAAGTCCTTTAGAATTGCTTCGAGAAGGCCTTATGGGGCCCCTGCGGCTGGAAGTACAGTAAGGTATCAACGCAGGCATAAAGAAATCATTGACTTCGTTTTTGATGCGTCAATGGATAATCAAAGAGTTTCATAATTTTGAATAAATAATATCAATTTCATGATAGTAGAAATGAAGGTGCCTTCACCAGGTGAATCGATAACGGAGGTAGAAATTGCAACATGGCTGGTGTCCGATGGGGACTATGTTGACAAAGATCAAGCCATAGCTGAGGTTGACTCGGACAAGGCCACATTAGAATTGCCTGCCGAAGTGAGCGGAACCATTACTTTAAAAGCGGAAGAAGGCGAAGCTGTTGCAGTGGGTCAAGTTGTATGTTTGATAGATACTAGTGCGGCAAAACCACAAGGGTCAGCCCAAGTAAAAACCACCGAGAAAACTGCAGTCCAGACTAAGGTCGAGCCATTGGGGGCTGCTTCAGCTTCAAATGAAACGACCTATGCTACAGGAACTGCTAGTCCAGCAGCTAAAAAAATTCTATCAGAAAAGGGCATTGATCCAGCCACAGTGAGTGGCTCTGGTCGAGATGGTCGGGTGACAAAAGAAGACGCTGTAAATGCCGTTCCATCAATGGGTTCGAGTACCGAAGCGAGTGATCGAGATTCCAGCAGAACAAAACTATCAATGCTCAGAAGAAAGGTAGCCGAGCGTTTGGTGCAAGCCAAAAATGAAACTGCTATGCTGACCACTTTTAACGAGGTGGACATGTCTGCTATTTTCGAAATACGCAAGAAATACAAAGAACAGTTTAAAGAAAAACATGATGTTGGTCTTGGTTTTATGAGCTTTTTCACCTTGGCAACAGTTCGTGCTTTGAAATTGTTTCCCGCTGTCAACTCAATGATAGATGGGCAAGAAATGATCACCTACAATTTTCAAGATATAAGCATTGCTGTTTCGGGACCAAAAGGATTGATGGTTCCGGTAATTAGGCATGCAGAGAAGTTAAGCTTTCGAGGGGTCGAGGAGGAAGTTAAGCGATTGGCTATTAGAGCCAGAGATGGTCAAATTACAGTCGATGAAATGACAGGAGGAACTTTTACCATTTCTAACGGAGGCGTTTTTGGAAGTATGTTATCTACACCAATTATTAATCCTCCTCAAAGTGGTATCCTAGGGATGCACAATATTGTTGAGCGACCAGTTGCCGTTAACGGTAAAGTAGAAATTCGTCCAATCATGTATGTAGCCCTATCATATGATCACCGTATTATTGACGGCAGGGAAAGTGTTGGTTTCCTTGTGGCAGTAAAGGAGGCTATTGAAAATCCCGAAGCATTTTTAATGAATAACGATATCAAAACCGCCCTAGAGCTATAGTGGCGTCAACGGCCAGGATCAATCTAAACTCATGATTACAGATACGCATACCCATTTGTACGTCGAAGAGTTTGGTCAGGATATAGATGCGGTTATTGCAAGAGGTTTAGAGCACGGAATCAGCAGATTTTTTTTACCGTCGATCGACTCGACCTACACGACCTCAATGATTGACTTGGAGGAGAAGTATCCAGACTGCATTTACCTTATGATGGGGCTTCATCCAACGCATGTAAAATCAGAGTCGGTTGAGTCCGAAATGGCTCATGTGCGTGATATGCTTGCCCAAAGATCGTTTGTGGCGGTTGGTGAAATAGGGATTGATTTGTATTGGGACAAAACCACTCTTGATCTTCAAATACAAGCCTTTTCAGAACAAATAAGGCTAGCGCAACAATATGATCTGCCCATTGTTATTCATTGTCGAGAAGCTTTTGAAGAAATATTTGAGGTATTAACTCAAGAGAATAATCCAAAATTAAGAGGAATTTTTCATTGCTTCACCGGGACTCTCGAGCAAGCAAAGCGTGCTATTTCATTCAATATGAAGCTTGGTATTGGCGGTGTTGTAACTTTTAAAAATGGCAAAATAGATCAATTTCTAAATCAAATTCCACTAAAACATATAGTTCTGGAAACGGACGCACCCTATTTGGCGCCAGTTCCTTATCGCGGAAAACGCAACGAGAGTGCTTACATTTCCGAAGTAATTGATAAATTGGCATTAATTTATAATCTTCCTCAACAAGAAATTATAGCTGTGACAACAGAAAACGCATCTTTTATATTTAATAGCTGGTGATAAATCATCCCAAAATAATGCTCATATATACCGGCGGTACCATTGGTATGCGTCGCGATTATAATTCAGGAAGTCTTGTAACCTTTGATTTTCAAAATGTATTAGACGAAATACCAGAATTGAGGCTGCTACAATGCGAGATTACGCATTGTGCCATTAGAATTCCTATCGATTCATCCAACATGCAGCCTGAAATTTGGGGTGAACTTGTTGAAATCATAGAACAAAATTATAGTTGTTGCGATGGATTTGTCATTTTACACGGAAGTGATACCATGAGTTACACGGCCTCGGCGCTTAGTTTTATGCTGCAAAACCTTGACAAGGCTGTTATTCTAACGGGATCCCAATTGCCCATTGGCGATTTAAGGACCGACGCCAAGGAAAATCTCATTACCGCCATTCAAATCGCTGCGCTTCAAGAGGAGGGCAAGCCCTGTGTCCGGGAAGTAGGTTTGTATTTTGAATATAAATTGTATCGCGGCAATAGAACGACTAAAATTAGTGCCGAGCAATTTGAGGCATTTAATTCTCCAAACTATCCCACATTAATTACCTCTGGGGTTCATTTGGAAGTAAGGAGAGAACTATTGCTAAAAAACGAATCGGGATTGCCGTTTAAGGCCTATAAATCTATGTCCTCTTCCGTAGGGATTTTAAAATTGTTTCCGGGAATTACCAAAGATTTTGTCGAAGCTATTTTATTAAAATCCAATTTGAAAGGATTGATAATCGAGACTTTTGGCTCGGGCAACACAACAACAACCCAATGGTTTATTGATTTGTTAGAACAAGCGGTAAGCCAAGGATTTCCACTGGTAAATGTCACGCAATGTCCTGCAGGCGCAGTGTCTATGGGAGATTATGGGACTAGTCTTGAATTGAGACGTATTGGTATTATATCGGGAAAGGACATAACAACAGAGGCGGCATTGACTAAGTTGATGTTTTTATTAGCCAACGACCCCGGTGACTATAACCATCTCAAGGCCAGATTTGAAGAATCTCTTTCGGGAGAAATTGGCTAAAAATAGCTCCCTTTATTTTTGAGTAATCAGGGTTTTTTTTGTTTCTTGGCACTGCGTTTGAAGTAATATTGAGAGAGGTGGCCGAGTGGTCGAAGGCGCACGCCTGGAAAGTGTGTATACGCCAAAAGCGTATCGAGGGTTCGAATCCCTTCCTCTCTGCAAATTTATTTTATAACCCATTTTAATTTTTATATATTTAACCTCTAACTTTAAACTAATTAAATTCACCACCATGAAAAATTTATTTTCACTTATTCTTCTAGTTGCTTTGATGACTGTGAGTACCACTACTTCTTACGCATTCACTGTAGCTGATAATGTGGCTATGGAACTTCAAGATGATGTAACCACTGCCGACGATGCAAGTAGCGTTGGATTTCATCAAGAGTTAAAGAAGCGATTTATAGAAGGAGGCCCAGGATTTATGGGCATCGTTTTATTGTGTTTGATCCTAGGATTGGCTATCGCAATTGAGCGCATCATTTATTTAAACCTGTCAACCTCTAACTCAAAAAAATTAACCCAGGAAGTAGAAGATGCTCTAGCTTCAGGTGGTGTCGATGCAGCCAAAGAGGTTTGTAGAAATACTAAGGGTCCTGTAGCTTCAATTTTTTATCAAGGACTAGACCGAGCCAATGAAGATCTAGAAGCTGCTGAAAAAGCGGTTGTGGCCTACGGTGGTGTACAAATGGGACAACTTGAGAAAAACGTTTCTTGGATTTCACTTTTTATCGCTTTGGCACCTATGCTTGGTTTCATGGGAACTGTAATTGGGATGATTCAAGCCTTCGATAAAATTGAAGCAGCCGGTGATATGCAGCCTGCATTGGTAGCAGGAGGTATTAAAGTAGCACTTCTTACCACAGTGTTTGGTCTGATTGTTGCAATTATTTTGCAAATATTTTACAACTACATCATTGCTAAAATTGACAGTATTGTGAATGATATGGAAGATGCATCAATTTCTTTAATGGACTTGTTGGTAAAAAACAAAAAATAATCAACCACCTAAAAATACTATAATTATGGATTTTCAAAAAGTATTTAAAATTGTCGTAGGACTTATAGGTTTGGTTGCTATTGTATTCTTAGCTCGTATCATTGGAGCTGGAGATGATGCATTGGAAACGTCAGAGGATTTGCAGAATAGTTTGGTCACGCCTTTTATGTTTATCGCCTATCTTATTTTGGGGGTAGTTGTTGCGTTTGTATTGTTTTTCACACTGAAGAACGTCTTTTCAAACAAGGATACCTTAAAACAATTTGCCATCAATATTGGGGCGTTCGCCGTCCTAGCGATTTTCTCCTTTTTCGCCTTATCAGAAGGTGTAGAAACGGAATTGCGTGATGGCGACATCTTGTCTGCAACAGGCTCAAAATTGATTGACACAGGGTTATATATGTTTTACATTCTAACTGTTGTTGCGGTTGGCGCTATGGCGTTTGCTAGCATCAAAAAATCGATTAAGTAATTATGGCTAAACGATCAGCACCAGAAGTAAACGCTGGATCTATGGCGGACATTGCCTTCCTGCTCCTCATCTTTTTCTTGGTTACAACAACCATTGAAACAGATAGTGGTATTAGCCGGAAATTACCACCCATTGAAGACAATCAAGAGGATGTTGTCATCAAGCAAAAGAACATCTTTACCGTTTTATTAAACGGTAAAGATCAATTGCTGGTTGAAGACGAACTCATGGAATTGGAAGATTTGAGATCGGAGGCGGTCAAGTTTTTGGACAATGGTGGAGATGGTACATGTAATTATTGTTCCGGGGCCAAGGACCCGACATCGTCTGATAACCCTGATAAGGCTATCATTTCGCTGAAGAACGATAGAGAGACCACCTATGGCGTTTATATTTCCGTTCAAAATGAATTAGTAGCTGCTTACAGCGAGTTGAGAAACCGTCGTGCGCTTCAGATAGGATCGTCTAAGGGTTTTCCAAATATGAATTTTTCAGATATGGAGAACAACTATAATAACGTCAATTGGAGTGGTAACAAAACCAAGTTGAAAGAAGTTATTGAGCAGATTAAAATAGAATATCCTCAGAAATTGTCCGAAGTACAATAATAAAACTCGAAAAGATGTCAAAATTTAAAAAGAAAACAGGAGGTGAATTACCAGCTATTTCAACAGCGTCTTTACCAGACATTGTATTCATGCTATTGTTCTTTTTCATGGTAGCAACAGTCATGCGTGATACTACCCTCAAAATTGAGAATGTTTTGCCAAGTGCAGATCAAGTTGAAAAGCTCGGTAAAAAGGATTTAATCATGTATATCTATGCTGGTAAGCCAAGTAAAAACTACGTTCAGCAGTATGGGACAGAAGCGAGGATTCAATTGAATGATAAATTCGCTGAGGTTAGAGATATCGCCGCTTTTGTGGCGTCTGAACGTGCTTCAAAACGGGA
This sequence comes from Flavobacteriaceae bacterium, assembly GCA_030835825.1. GTDB lineage: Bacteria > Bacteroidota > Bacteroidia > Flavobacteriales > Flavobacteriaceae > JALRKI01. Next base: position 61,911 of record JAURRA010000010.1, on the reverse strand, counting down.
AGAATTGGTGCCGTTTCTCATCACTGCTTTGAAAGTGGACAAAAAGGCCAATATGGGTATTGTAGGAGATATTAAGCAAGAATTGAGAAAAGTTAATGCCTTAAAAATCAACTATACAACCCGTCAAGGCGATGTATCTACTAATTTTTAAAGATTGATTTAACACATTTAAAGCACGCCGACTCGGGGTGCTTTTTTTTTACCTAAAACCAACCAGCTTCGACGCAAATGTTTTCACTCAATTCCTTAAGGCTTTCTTTACTGCTTGGACTATTTACTTGGATATCTGCCTCTAGTCAAACCAATGTTCAGGAGGTCGATAGTCTTTTTAGAGAAGATCAATTTTTTGTAGGGTTCCAATACAACTTGTTGAATAATCCACCACAAGGAATTGCACAGTACGGCTTATCGGGAGGAATTCAGTTAGGAATAATTCGTGATATGCCCATCTCAAAAAACCGACGCTGGTCTTTTGGTATTGGCTTGGGTTATGCCTTAGACTATTTGAATCACAATATTCAGATTTCTAAAAATGCCAATGGTCAACCCGAGTACAATATTTTGTCTCTTAACGCATTTGACAGCAATAAACTGGTTACTCATGCTATTAGTCTTCCTGTGGAATTGCGATGGCGCACGGCTACACCAGCGGAATATAATTTTTTTAGAATATATCCAGGTTTTAGATTGAGTAAAATATTTTCAAATAGAGCCTCCTTTTCCTTGAATTCGGAAAAATTAAAATACACCTCTAATATCGGGATACAATCCTTGGAATATGGCCCAACCCTCAGCGTAGGCTATGCCCAGTTTAACTTGAATCTATACTATGGACTCAATGAAATGTTTACGCCAGAAGCAATAGATAGAGGTGCCCCGTCAGGGATAAGTAAAATCAAACTAGGGATAATACTTTATATCCTTTAATTAAACCAAAAAAAATAGCTGGCATGCACACCGATTGCCAAATTGCCCCCGATCAATAGTTCCAAAGGGCGGTGAGCTTTTAGCATCAGTCGTGCCATGCCAATCAAGCTTATCCAAAGGCATGATAGCATTATGAAATTGATTGTTGTGATTTCAAGGGACAAAAACCCAAGAAACAGAATGAGAGACATATTGTTAAACAAGTGGATACTCGTTTTAAAGGGTACCAATAGCAATAACATTGCAATCGAGTTTTGAATGGCCAACAGAATAAACCAATCACTTAATTTGTCATAGAGCAAATGGCGAAACACCGCTGCTAAAATCAATAGTAGAATGGCGTTGATGAGAAGTGGAATCCATCTTTCTCTAGTATGGGGTAAGTTGGTGGATGTAATTTTTCCTATTTGTTTCAGATAATAGTAAGTAAAAATTGGAACAACGAAAGTAAGTCCTCCAACAATGAGAAGCATCTTACTTAAACTTTCCTTTACTGGGGAGTCGACATTTAAGAACACTAGGGTGCCATATAAAGGCACCATTATGGGGTGAAATAACCTCGAAATGAAGTGAAATATAATATTCAAATCAAAGTTGTTTGCGCAGTCTGGCTACCGGGATATCCAATTGTTCTCGATACTTTGCAACGGTTCGTCTTGCGATTAGATAACCTTCTTTTTTGAGTTCCATAGCTAATTGCTCGTCTGTAATGGGTTTTTTCTTGTCTTCTTTGTCAATGAGAATTTGAAGAATAGTTTTGATTTCACGAGTCGAAATTTCCTCACCTTGATCGTTAGTCATGGACTCACTAAAAAAGCTTTTCAGGATTTTTGTCCCATAGGGTGTGTCGATATACTTGCCATTGGCAACCCTGGATATGGTAGATACATCCATTCCAATTTCGTCAGCTATATCTTTGAGAATCATGGGTTTCAGATCCCTGTCGTCTCCAGACAAGAAGTAATCCTTCTGGTGTTCAAGGATGGCGCTCATGGTTAGCAATAAGGTTTGTTGTCGTTGCTGTACGGCCTCTATAAACCACTTAGCCGCATCGAGTTTTTGCTTAATAAACATCACAGCATCATGCTGTGCTTTAGATTTTTCCGTTGCTGCCTTATAGCCTTTAAGCATCTCGTTGTAAGATTGTGAAACGTGTAATTCTGGCACATTACGGCCGTTCAATTTCAATTCCAATTCCCCATCGATGATACTCAAAGTGAAATCTGGGATAACCTGTTCAATGTTTTTATTTTGTCCGGCAAAGGAACTTCCTGGCTTTGGATTGAGTCGCTCTATTTCGCCAATGGCTGCTTTTAGCTGGCCCTCTGTTATATGCAATTTGGTCATCAATCGCTCATAATGCTTTTTAGAAAATAAGTCGAAGTGGTTGTCAATAATAGAGCGCGCGCAGATTTGATCCTTGTTTTTATCTTTTCGGTGCAGTTGGATGCTTAAACACTCTTGTAAATCTCTCGCGCCTATGCCGCTTGGGTCGAGTTGTTGAATTTGCTTAAGAACGCGTTCGACGGTTTCTAGGTCGACCATGATGTTCTGTGTGAAAGCCAAGTCGTCGACGATTTGACTGAGTTCTCTGCGAAGGTACCCGCTATCGTCGATACTCCCAATGAGAAATTCAGCAATTTCTAATTCTTGATTGTCGAAACGGAACCCATACAACTGATTGATTAAATGCTGTGATAAAGATGTTTCTGCCGCGACTGGAATAACCTTTTGCTGATCATCATCGCTATAATTGTTCGATTTTGTTCTGTATTCCGGAATATCATCGTCACTCAAATACTCATCGACGTTGATATCCTCGGCCTCGATATGCTCGTTGTCGTCGTAATCGTTGGCTTGATCAAGATTGTCTTGCTCTTCGAGACTATCACTTTCCTTGCCGCTTTCGAGTGCTGGATTTTCCTCTAATTCTTGCTTTATACGTTGCTCAAAATCTAGCGTCGGCAATTTGATCATCTTCATCAACTGTATTTGTTGAGGCGATAATTTTTGCGTTTGCTTTAAATGTAGATATTGTTTGAGCATGCCATTGGGTTTGGGATAAAGTTAGTAAAAGATACTGTAATCCGTGCCAATCAAAACAATTGAAAAAGTTAGAATTCGGCGTTACCGGGAGTTCTTGGAAATGGAATGACATCGCGAATGTTACTCATGCCTGTAACAAACATAACTAGTCTTTCGAATCCCAAACCAAAACCCGAATGAACAGCGGTACCAAATCTTCTTAAGTCAAGATACCAATCTAAGTCCTCACGAGGAATGTTCAATTGATCTATCTTGGACTCTAAAACATCGAGGCGCTCTTCTCTCTGTGACCCTCCAACCATTTCCCCAATGCCTGGGAACAAAATATCCATCGCTCTTACTGTTTTTTGATCTTCATTCAAACGCATGTAAAAGGCTTTGATATGGGCTGGATAATCGAAAAGTATTACCGGAGTTTCGAAGTGTTTTTCGACCAAATAGCGCTCATGTTCACTTTGTAAATCGGCTCCCCAAGCATCAATTGGGTATTTGAAGGTTTTCTTTTTATTAGGTTTTGAGTTTTTGAGAATATCAATTGCCTCAGTATAACTCAAGCGTGTGAAATTGTTTTCGACAACAAATTTCAATTTCTCTGTTAAGGTCATGGCTTGTCTTTCACGCTCGGGTTTCGATTTGTCTTCTTGAATTAAACGATCTTCTAAAAAGGTTAAATCCTCGGCATGGTTGGTGAGCATATCATTGATGACATATTTTAGAAAATCTTCGGCAAGATCCATATTTCCTGACAGATCCATAAAGGCGACTTCAGGTTCTATCATCCAAAATTCTGCAAGATGTCGTGCTGTATTAGAATTTTCTGCCCTAAAGGTGGGGCCAAAGGTATACACCTTACTCAGCGCCATGGCAAACGTTTCGGCTTCCAATTGGCCAGACACAGTCAAATGGGTTTCTTTACCAAAAAAATCTTTGGAAAAATCAACCTCACCATTGTCTTGGAGTGGTGGAGATTTTGGGTCAAGATGGCTGACGCGAAACAATTCGCCAGCACCTTCAGCGTCACTTCCCGTAATAATGGGTGAATGTAAGTTAAAGAATCCTTTCTCATTAAAATAGCGATGTACAGCAAACGCCAAGGCAGATCGGAGTCTCATTACCGCCCCAAAGGTATTTGTACGCACCCGTAAATGGGCATTTTCTCTCAAGAATTCAAAAGAGTGCTTCTTGGGCTGAATCGGATATAAATCGGCATCTGAATCTCCTAAAACCTCAAATTGAGATACTTGCACTTCTACCCGCTGTCCAGCTCCTTGGCTCTCGACTAAAGTTCCTTGGACTGAGAGTGCTGCTCCAGTAGTAATACGTTTGAGCAAGTTGGTGTCTGTGTTCTCAAAGTCGATAACACATTGCAAATTCCTTAAAGTAGATCCGTCATTTAGAGCAATAAATCGATTTCCTCTAAAAGTTCTTACCCATCCTTTGACTACAACATCAGATGGTGTAGGCTGCATGTCGAGAAGGGTAACAATAGCGTGATGCTTCATGGGTAGTTATTTTTCGCTGTAAAGATAGCGGATTGAAATAAATTAGCTGTTGGAGCTTTCTTCTTCGTCGGGAATAATCTTTAGAGTCGGTTCTTTCAGCACTGTTTTGTTGGCAATCAACTTTTCGAGCGTAAGTAACATGCTGGGCAATAGCATGAGATTTGATAACATGGCAACGAGTAAGGTACCTGAAATCAAAGCGCCTAGGGCTACAGTTCCACCAAAATCCGAAGTCAAGAACACTGAGAATCCAAAGAAAAGAACAACTGAAGTGTAGAGCATACTGATCCCAGTTTCTTTCAAAGCAGCAAAAACAGACCGTTTGATTTTCCAATTATGACTCTGCAGTTCTTGCCGATATTTTGCCAAGAAATGAATGGTGTCATCAACCGAAATACCAAAGGCAATACTGAACACTAACACAGTCGATGGCTTTATAGGCACACCTAAATACCCCATTAGTCCTGCCGTGATAATGAGAGGAATGAGGTTGGGTATGACAGAAATTAGAATCATCCTAAAGGATCTGAACATATAAGCGATGAACAATGAAATGAGGACAATAGCTAGTGAAAGGGATATCAATAGATTTCGGACCAAGTACTTGGTGCCTTTTTCAAACATATAGGCTTTGCCCGTTATGGTAACTTCAAATCGTTCGCTTGGAAAAATGTGTTCCAATTGATTTCTAATATCAATTTCGATGTCATCCAACTGATCAATTCCCTCGTCTTTTATGAAAACAGATATTCTCGCCATCCTGCCATTTGGACTCACAAAGCTTTTAAGAAAATCTACTTGATCGCTACCCTTATTGAGATAGCTCATGATGAAATTGTTTTCTTGAGCGGTGGGCAAATCGTAATACCTTGGATCGCCATTATAGAAGGCTTGCTTGGCATATTTCACCATACTTACTATAGAAACAGGTCTTGAAAGCTGTGGAATATCATTGAGATAATCCTCTAGTTGTGCCATTTTTACGATGGTTGACCGCTTGGTGACGCCCTTGTCTTGTTTGGTATCAATGATAATTTCAATAGGCATAATGCCGTCAAATTCATTTTCAAAAAATCGGATGTCTTGATAAAACGGGGCATTTTTGGGCATGTCTTCCAATAGACTGCCAGATATCCTCATTTGATAAATGCCAACAGCACCCAAAATCACGGCAAAGGTGCTAGCGGTATAAATGACCCATCTTCTTTCTTTTACATTATGAGTCATCCAGCCAATGACATAACTCGTCCATTTCCGATTCAAATGCTCTAGGTGCCTTGGTTTGGGCTTAGGCAGAAAGCTATAACTGATCGGTATGATTAACAAACAAATTATAAAAATAGCTAAAATACTGAGTGAAGCTACGACCCCAAATTCAATCAACAGGCGGCTTTGGGTGATGGTAAAGGTTGCAAATCCAGAAGCGGTGGTGACATTAGTCATCAGTGTGGCATTTCCAACTTTGGTGATCACCCGCTGTAACGATTTGGCTTTATTACCGTGTGCATTGACCTCATGTTGATACTTGTTGATCAGGAAGATACAATTGGGGATGCCAATTACAATTATCACAGGGGGAATAAGCGCTGTCAATACAGTTATCTCGTACTCTAAGAATCCGAGTATCCCAAAGGTCCACATCACTCCTATGACAACAACGACCAACGAAATAAAAGTGGCACGCCATGAGCGGAAAAAAGCAAAAAACAAAAAACAGGTTACCAGAATGGCCGCAATGATAAAACCTCCAATTTCATCTATAATATACTGTGAATTGAGCGTTCTGATATAAGGCATGCCTGATATCCGCACATCTAAGCCGTGTTTTGCTTTAAATGTTTCAATAGAAGGAATCAGGTCATTGACGATAAATTCTTTTCGCAAGGCAGAATTTACAATACTCTTGTCAAGATAGATGGCCGTTTGAACGGTGCCAGATGCTGCGTTGAAAAACAAGCCTTCATAAACTGGAAGTTGACTTTTTAATTCTTCTTGTAATTCAATAATTTTTTCTTGGGTAATGTCACCTTCTAAAAGGGGCGAAGAAACAAATTTACTATTGTCAGATTCTTTTGACAGACGCTGTAATTGATCTATTGAAATGACCAAATCAACAGCCTCATTAGACTTGAATTGTTGCCCTAGATGTTGCCAATCTTGAAAAATAGGCAAATTGAAGAGGGTAGTGTCTTTGACAGCGATAACAACGACATTTCCTTCTTCTCCAAATTCTTCAAGAAAATTGTTATAATTAGTATTAACAATGTGATTGTCGGGAAGTAAATTGGCCTCAGTATAGGAAAACCGCATCTTATTCCACTGGGTAGTAGACAAGAAAGTGATAAGGGCCATGCCAATTAAGATACCGATTCTGTTTCGAAGAATGATTCTAGCAAGACTACTCCAAAATTCGAAAGAAAAGGACCTCTTCACAGTGATTTTTTATAGCTGCAAAGGTAAGGATAACAATATAAATAAGCGGTTAATTTGGATTAAACCGTCATAATTTCCTGCTCTTTCTGTGAAAACATGGCATCTACTTTTTTGATGTAGTCATCCGTAATTTTTTGGATATCAATTTCAGTATTGGCTTTGAGGTCTTCAGAGGCATTCTCTAATTTTTTAGTATCAGAATTGGCTTCTTTTCTGGCGTTGCGAATCAGAATTTTAGCTTCTTCGCTGGCTGCTTTGGCCATTTTTGCCAATTCTCGTCGACGTTCTTCAGTTAAAGGGGGCACATTGATAATCAGTGCCTCGCCGTTATTCATCGGATTAAACCCCAAATTGGCAACCATAATACTGTGTTCAATATTTTGAAGCGATGATTTTTCATAAGGCTGTACTACGATTGTTCGGCCATCCGGAGCATTCACATTAGCCATTTGGTTTAAGGGTGTGGGCGTTCCGTAATACTCTACTACAATACTGCCTAGCATGGCAGGACTGGCCTTACCAGCTCGGATATTGGTAAATTCTTTTTTTAGAAATTCCAGTGATTTAGACATGGATTCTTCGGTGCTTTCAATGATAAAAGAAATTTCTTCTTCCATGATTTTTTGTCTTTATTGAATCAAACGATAATTATAAATTAACTGTTGTCCCAACTTTGTCTCCCGATACAACTTTAAGCAAATTGCCTTTCTTGTTCATGTCAAATACAATGATGGGTAGGTTGTTTTCTTGACTTAGGGTAAAGGCCGTCGTATCCATAACCTTTAAGCCTTTTTTCAAAACGTCTTCAAAACTAATTTGGTCAAACTTAATAGCAGCTGCGTTTTTTTCTGGATCTTCGTTGTAGATACCATCAACTCGGGTGCCTTTGAGGATAACATCGGCCTCTATTTCAATAGCTCTTAGTACTGCTGCCGAATCGGTAGTAAAATATGGATTGCCAGTACCTCCGCCGAATATGACAACTCGTCCTTTCTCCAAATGGCGCATGGCTCTTCGGCGAATAAATGGCTCTGCCACTTCATTGATTGCTATGGCTGTTTGCATCCGTGTCGGGACGTCTAGATTTTCTAAAGCCGATTGAAGCGCCAACCCATTGATGATGGTTGCGAGCATACCCATGTGATCGGCTTGTACTCTATCCATGCCCTTGCTTGCGCCAGCAATTCCTCTAAAGATATTCCCGCCACCAATAACAATGGCAACTTCTATACCCGAAGCTACGATGTTTTTTATTTCAGAGGCATATGCTGTCAGACGATCAGAATCGATGCCATACTGATTGGAACCCATTAGCGCTTCGCCAGAGAGTTTAAGAAGAATGCGTTTATATTTCACGATTGGTCGAATTGAATAACAAATATAAGATTCATTTTGATAATGCTAAGATAGGTTGAAAGAGATCTTGTTTTTTTAGTAAAAAAAAAGCTCCGCAAAACGGAGCTTTAACAAAAGTAAAACGTTATTTAACCGAGTGCAACCCTTGCAAAACTAACAACTTTTAAGTCTGCATTAACTGACTTCACATAATCAGCTACGCATACTTTACTGTCCTTAATGAAATCTTGGTTAACCAGAGTATTGTCCTTGAAAAAACGATTGAGTTTACCTTTAGCAATATTATCTAACATAGCTTCTGGTTTACCTTCTTGACGTAACTGGTCTTTCGCAATTTCAATTTCTTTTTCAATTGTAGCTGCATCTACACCGTGCTCATCTAATGCAATTGGATCCATAGCTGCGGCTTGCATGGCAACGTCTCGAGCAGCTACTGCTGCACCATCGACATTGGCTGACAAACCAACTATTGTAGCAATCTTATTACCAGCATGAATATATGAACCCACAAATGACGCTTCTAAAACTTTAAATGAGCCAATCTCAATCTTCTCTCCAATGACTCCAGTTTGTTCTGTTAACTTCTCAGCGACAGTCATTCCGTCGTAGTCGGCTCCAAGAAAGGCTTCAAGACTATCGTGATTTAAAGCAATTTCTGACATGCGTGTTGCTAAGGCAACATAACTATCGTTCTTTGCAACAAAATCAGTTTCACAGTTGAGAGAAACAACAACTCCGCGAGTAGCGGTGTCATTGACTTTGGCCATAGCTACACCTTCGCTCGATTCACGATCAGCACGATTGGCGGCTACTTTTTGACCTTTCTTTCTTAAAATTTCAATGGCTGTTTCAAAATTGCCATCAGCTTCAACTAAAGCTTTTTTGCAATCCATCATTCCGGCACCTGTTGTCTGTCTTAGTTTATTGACTTCGGCTGCTGTAATTTTAGTCATGGTATAAAAATGTTGTGGTGGTTATAAATTGAACTCTATATTATTCTTCTTCTTTAGCTTCAACTTCTGGAGCTTTAGCTTTAGTCGCTTTAACGACCGCTACTGGTTCTGTTGCAGCCTCTGCTGTTGCTGTTTGACCTTCATCTGCTTCGGCTTTGCGATCGGCAAGTCCTTCAGTTACTCCGGAGGCGATGTATTCTAATACCTTACTGATAGATTTTGAAGCATCGTCGTTTGCTGGTATGACATAATCCACTTGACGTGGGTCAGAGTTGGTGTCCACCATGGCGAAGATGGGAATGTTCAGTTTTTGAGCTTCTTTTACGGCGATATGCTCTCTTTTGATATCGACTATAAAAAGGGCTGCAGGCAGTCTAGTCATTTCTGAGATGGATCCTAAGTTTTTCTCGAGCTTTGTTCTCAAACGATCAACTTGCAATCTTTCTTTTTTCGACAATGTGTTGAAGGTGCCGTCTTTTTTCATACGGTCAATCATAGACATTTTCTTGACCGCTTTACGAATAGTGACAAAATTGGTCAACATCCCACCAGGCCAACGCTCGGTGATGTAAGGCATATTGAGGTCCGATGCTGTTTGAGCAACAATATCTTTAGCCTGTTTTTTAGTGGCAAGGAATAAAATCTTGCGACCCGAAGAAGCAATTTTAGCCATTGCGGTTGCGGCCTCTTCTATTTTTGCGGCTGTTTTGTAAAGATTGATAATGTGAATGCCATTGCGCTCCATATAGACATATGGTGCCATGTTTGGGTCCCATTTACGGGTGAGGTGGCCAAAATGTACGCCTGCCTCTAGAAGTGATTTTACATCTACTTTTTTCATTGTGTTTAGTTTACGTTCTGATTTAGCAATGATCTAGTGGCGCTTGTTGCGGCCTGGACCATTTAGATGCTAAACTAATTGAGTTTAAATAGTCAACAGTGTTTTTGACACTGTTATCCAATTAACGTTTAGAGAATTGGAATTTCTTACGGGCTTTTTTCTGACCAAATTTCTTACGCTCCACCATTCTTGGGTCACGAGTCAATAAGCCTTCTGGTTTTAGAATAGATCTATAGTCTTCATTAATTTCACACAAAGCACGAGAAATGGCTAATCGAACGGCTTCTGCCTGTCCTGTAACGCCGCCGCCCAACACACTAACTTTAATATCGAAAGATGTTTCGTTATCGGTTAGCATTAGAGGTTGTGTCACCTTGTATTGAAGAGGAGCAGTGGCAAAATAGTCTGCCATATCCTTCTTATTAATAGTGATGTTTCCTTTACCTTTAGAGACATAAGCACGAGCAACTGCTGTCTTACGACGTCCAATTTTGTGTATTACTTCCATTATTTGATATCGTTAAGGTTAATGACCTTAGGTTGTTGTGCCTCGTATTTGTGATCTGTCCCTGCTACAACTTTAAGGTTGCGAAATAGTTCAGCCCCAAGTTTATTTTTAGGCAACATACCTTTTACCGACTTCTCTACCAAACGGGTAGGATCTTTCTTGAACATCTCTTCAGCTGTTAGAGACCGCTGCCCACCTGGATATCCAGTGTGGCGGATGTAAGATTTGTCAGACCATTTTTTACCAGACAAGGTAATTTTATCCGCATTGACAACAATGACGTTGTCACCACAGTCTGTATGAGGTGTATAATTTGTTTTGTGCTTGCCGCGCAACAATATGGCAACGACAGATGACAAACGGCCTAAAGCTTGGCCTTCGGCGTCAACCAATACCCACGATTTTTCAATCGTTGCTTTATTGGCTGAAATGGTTTTATAACTAAGTGTATCCACTGTGTAAAAATTTCAATTAAAATCCGTTCTGAAAACGGCTTGCAAATCTACAATTATAAATTTGATTAGCAAATCGCCGAACTGCTATTTTTTTCATTATTAATATTCCACTTGTTTCACAAGCGTTCAATGTCAATCAATGCCATGACATTAATTTTGTTAATGAATTGCCAAATTTAAATAAATGCCCCAATTTTGTCCCAAATTTGTGTTTATGTTAAATCGTTCAAGAACTGCTTTTTTCCTTCTACATTCTTTAGTGTTCACAGCCTTAGGCTTTAGCCAAACCCAAGTTCCAGTTAAATCTTATACAACCAAACACATCATTGGCGGCGTTCCCGAAATAGACGGAATGTTGAATGATGAGGTTTGGAACGAAGTAGCGTGGTCAGGTGATTTTGTTGAATATGAACCGAACGAAAACACTGCCCCTGAGCATCAGTCTCAATTTAAAATTATTTACGACGATAAATATCTTTACGTAGCATTTCGGGCTTTTGATTCTGAACCAGAGCGCATTGTTCGTCGCCTGTCGCGACGGGATGGCTTTGTTGGTGACAGGGCCAATATTTTATTTGACAGTTATAATGACCAGCGCACGGGGTTTATGTTTACCGTCACTGCCGCAGGTGTAAAGGGCGATGAGATAGTAACGCGTAATGGCGATAATTTCGACGACAGTTGGAACCCAATTTGGTATACAAATGCCGTTATTGATGACCAAGGTTGGACAGCAGAAATGAAAATTCCTTTTTCGCAACTTCGCTTCGGCAAGGGGCCACAACAAGAATGGGGTTTAAATTTCGGAAGACAAAATTTCAGATTGAATGAATTTTCATTGTGGCAAAGAATTCCAGTAGACGCCGCCGGATTTGTAAGCGAATCGGGGGTCTTAAAGGGGTTAGATAATTTGGAACCACAGAAGCAGTTAGAGATACAACCTTTCTTATTGACACAGTTGGACAACTACCCTGCAGAAGAGGGTAATCCTTACCGTGACGGGAAAGACTTTAGTGTAAACGCTGGTTTGGACGCTAAAATTGGCATTACAAATGACTTAACACTGGACCTTACAGTCAATCCCGACTTCGGACAAGTGGAAGCCGATCCTGCCCAAATAGCTTTAGATGGCTTTGAAATCTTTTTTAGAGAACAACGCCCCTTTTTTGTAGAGAATAAGGCCATATTCGATTTTGGTTTTGGAGGCCAAAGTGACAATCTCTTTTATTCCCGACGAATTGGGCGAAGTCCTCAAGGCTTTCCTGACACAAGTGGTTACATTGATCAACCAGTTAATACCGCCATATTGGGAGCAGCTAAATTTTCAGGTAAGACACAAAATGGCTGGTCTATTGGTCTTTTGGAAAGCTTGACCAGAAGAGAATATGCCCAAGTACAGGAGGGTAACGATCGTTACGAAGTAGAGGTAGAACCTTTAACCAATTATGCAGTGGCTAGAGCTCAAAAAGACTTTAATGATGATAATTCTTTTATCGGTGCCATGTTTACTTCTGTCAATCGAGGAGAGTTGCCCGATCATTTGGATGATTTGCATACCTCAGCCTATTCTGGAGGTATTGACTTTCAGCATCAGTGGCAAAATCGAGAATATTCTTTGGAGGGTAAAATGGTATTTAGTCATGTGACTGGAAGCGCTCAGGCCATATTGAATACCCAAACCTCTCAGGTGCATTTATTTCAGCGTACAGATGCCGATCACGTTTCTGTAGATCCAACGCGCACCTCATTGACTGGATCGGGAGGTCGCTTCTCATTCAATAAAAGAGGTGGTGGAAATTTCGGATACAGTATAGGGTTTCATTATAGATCGCCAGAAATTGAACTGAACGACATTGGTTTTTTGAGACAGTCAGATTTTATACGACAATATATATCATTGAGATATAAAACGCTTAAACCAATCGTTCAATTTAGAAACTTTTCGACCAGAATTCTACAGTTTAGCTCCCACGACTTTCAAGGGAATTTTAACAGAATGGAATACAGATTAAATTTTGACGTCGGGTTGCTCAATAATTGGAATTATGATGTAGGCCTCATCCACAAACCTAGAATTTACGAGAGCACTACCTTAAGAGGTGGACCCATGTGGCGTTTTTCAGAAGAAAATGCTGTTTCATTTGCGACTAGGACAGATGAACGCAAGCGACTAAGTGGATTCGTAGGATTTATATACTCTCAGGCTAAAGAAAATCATTTTTCTATGAAGCAATTCCAATTTGGATTGACTTATCAGCCCATTGATGCGCTAGCATTGACTTTCAGTCCAGAGTACTCCATTAGGCCAAACAAAACGCAATATGTTACAGAGACCAGTATAAATTCTGAGCCAAGATATATCATGGGAACCATTGACAACAACACCCTTTCTGCTTCTTTGCGAATCAATTATACAGTTAATCCCAATTTGACCATTCAATATTATGGTCAGCCGTTTGTGAGTAATGGAATTTACAGTAATTTCAAGTATGTTACCGACGCTACTGCAGACCAATTGAGCGACCGTTTTCAATTGTTTGACAGTGCTCAAATTGAATATTCAAATACTTCAAATTCATATCAGATTGATGAAGATCGTGATGGTGCTACAGATTACAGCTTTGGGAAGCCTGATTTTTCAGTAGTACAATTCCGGTCTAATTTGGTTTTGAGGTGGGAATACATTCCTGGATCAGAACTTTTTCTGGTTTGGTCGCAGGGGGTTTCCGCATCGGGAGATTATAATGAGGGACTAACAGATAATCTCCATGAATACTGGATCGCTCAAAAGCCAAGTAATTCTTTTTTGGTTAAGGCAACTTATCGCTTCTTACTTTAAAAGATTAATGGGCTTCAAGCCAATTATTTCCTGTATCGATATCTACAACGAGAGGCACCTTTAGTGTGAAGGCATTTTCCATTTCACTTTTGATCAATACCCTGATTTCTTCTAATTCGGGCTTGAAAACGTCGAACACCAGTTCATCATGAACTTGTAGTAACATTTTACTTTTAAATGAACGCTCAGAAAGTGATCTGTGGATATTTATCATGGCAATTTTAATGATATCTGCGGCACTACCTTGAATAGGAGCGTTGACAGCATTGCGTTCGGCTGCACCTCGAACAACAGCATTGCCAGCATTGATATCCCTCAAATAGCGTCTTCTGCCCAAAACGGTTTGAACATAACCATTTTCTCGAGCAAACTCAATTTGATTTTGAATATAGTCCTGAAGCTTGGGGTAGGTTGCGAAATACAAGTCAATGAGATCTTTCGATTCGCTTCTCGATAGATCAGTTTGGTTACTCAGCCCAAAAGCGGATACTCCATAGATGATGCCAAAATTAACTGTTTTGGCCTGACTTCTTTGCTCTCTGGTCACTTCTCCAATGGGAACGCCAAATACCCGCGAGGCGGTAGCGGCATGGATGTCTTCGCCATTGACAAATGCAGAAATCATATTGTTTTCTTCACTCAAGGCAGCAATTACCCTCAGTTCAATTTGAGAGTAATCGGCAGCCAGCAGAACAAACTCCTCATCTCTGGGAATAAAGGCCTTTCGAACTTGTTTGCCGCGCTCTGTCCGGATTGGGATATTCTGTAAATTAGGATTATTACTACTCAATCTTCCCGTAGCCGCTACAGTTTGTAAGTACTGCGTATGAACCCTGCCTGTAATATCTAATACTTGTTCGGGTAAGGAATCGACATAGGTGCTCTTGAGTTTGCTGAGTCCGCGATAGGATAATATTTTTTCAATGATATGGTGATCTTTCGCTAAATAGGATAAAACATCCTCTGCCGTTGAATATTGGCCTGTTTTGGTTTTTTTTGGCTTGTCTACCAATTTCATTTTTTCAAATAGTACAATACCCAATTGTTTGGGTGAAGCGATATTAAATTCCTCATCTGCTAAGCGATAGATTTCCTGCTCCAGATTCAGAATATCTTGATTCAAATCAACAGATAAAGAATTCAGAAAATTGCTGTCCAACTTGATACCTTCCAATTCCATATGAGCCAAAACCTTAACTAGAGGCATTTCAATGGTGTTGAACAATGCTTTGGTGTTCGCTTGATTCAATTCTTGCTCAAAATGGTGTTTGAGTTGAAGGGTAATATCAGCATCTTCTACCGCATATTCGGTTAGTTTGTCTAACGGAACATCGCGCATGGACAATTGGTTTTTTCCTTTATTCCCTATAAGATCAGATATGGGTTGAGGACTGTAGTTCAAATAGGTTTCTGCGAGAATATCCATATTGTGCCTCATATCTGGATTAATCAAATAGTGCGCAATCATGGTGTCGAACAAAGGTCCCTTAACATCTACCTTGTATTTGTTCAAGACTTTGATGTCGTATTTGAGATTTTGTCCAATTTTTTCGATAGTTTCCGACTCAAAGAAGGGTCTTAATTTGTCGATGGTGTTTTGGGCTTCGTCAAATTGTTCGGGGAAGGGGACATAATATCCCTTTTTAGGTTCCCAAGAAAAAGAAATGCCAACCAAATGAGCAGTGATAGGATCGAGCCCTGTTGTCTCAGTGTCAAAACACACTGACGTCTGACTCATGAGTTTGTTTACAAATAAATCAAGCCCCATTCCGGGATTTATGAGTTGGTAGAAGTGGGGTGTATTGTCAAGAGTGTTTCTGCTAAATGGTGTTCCAGTATTTTCTTCAGTTCCAGAGGAGGGTGCATCGAATAATGAAAATTGACCTTGTCCAGCGGATGGCGCAACTGGGGTGGAAGCGGTCTTTTCGTTGACTGGTTCGATCGATGGTGTTTGGAAAGTTTTTTTAAGGTTTTCAAGAAGTCGTCTAAATTCTAAATCTACAAATATGGCTTCTACAGCATCAAAGTCTGGTGTATCCAATTCATAGTTTTTCTCATTGAACTCTACGGGTACGTCCAATATGATAGTAGCAAGTTTTTTTGAAAGTAAGCCCATGTCTTTATTTGCCTCTACCTTTTCTCTCATCTTACCCTTGAGTTCGTGAGCGTGATCTAGTAAGTTTTCAACACTACCGTATTCTGCAAGGAGTTTTTTTGCGGTTTTATCTCCAATACCAGGAAGACCAGGTATGTTGTCCACCGCATCACCTTTCATGGCTAAGAAATCGATAACTTGGGCAGGATGTTCAATTTCAAAATTTTGTTTAACTTCATCTACTCCCCATACCTCGTAACCTCCCCCAAATCGCGGTCGATACATGAATATATTCTCGCTAACCAGCTGCGCAAAATCTTTATCTGGGGTGACCATAAAAGTCTTATAGCCAGCTATTTCTGCCTTTTTCGCCAATGTGCCAATAATGTCATCTGCTTCAAAGCCAGGCACTACAACCACGGGTATATGCATTGCCTCAAGTATCTTTTCGATATAGGGTACGGCAAGGGAAATGGCTTCGGGTGTTTCGTCTCGATTAGCTTTATAGGAATCAAACATTTCGTTGCGGGCATCACTTCCGCCACGATCGAAACAAACGGCTAAATGGTCGGGACGCTCCCTTTTGATGACGTCGAGCAGAGAATTGGTAAAGCCCAAAATGGCTGAGGTATTAAGCCCTTTCGAATTGATTCTCGGGTTTTTAATAAAAGCGTAGTAACCCCTAAAGATAAGCGCAAAGGCATCGAGAAGAAAGAGGCGTTTTTGGGTTGACATGCTAGGTATTAGTTATATGAGGGTGAAGGTATATTTTCATTACCAGACACATCGTGTTTAGTGATGCTAAACCCAGGATGAATGGCAAATGATCCATACTCACCTTTCTTATTCAAAGCGATAAACCCAACTTGAAAGTCTTTTATGCGATCACCGGAGCGATCTACAATTCTTTGGACCGCTATTTCGCAAGCTTCTTGAGGGGACTTGCCTTGTCGCATAAGCTCAACGATCAGAAAACTCCCTACGTTTTTTACAATTTCCTCCCCTAAACCGGTGGCTGTAGCAGCCCCAACCTTATTGTCAACATAGAGTCCAGCACCGATAATTGGCGAGTCACCAACCCGTCCGGCCATTTTATAAGCCAAACCGCTAGTGGTACAAGCACCTGACAAATCTCCGTTTTCATCAATGGCCAGCATGCCAATTGTGTCGTGATTTTCAATATTGATAATAGGCTTGTAAAACGATGTTTCATTCCATTTTCCCCAGTCTGCTTTTGATCTTTCAGTAAGCAAATTTTCAACGGGAAAGCCTTGTTCTATGGCAAATTGTTTGGCTCCTGCGCCAGCCAACATCACATGAGGTGTTTCTTCCATTACTTTCCGTGCAACTGAAACAGCATGAACGACGTCTTTTAAGTAGACCACTGCGCCACTATTTCCCTTACTGTCCATGATACAGGCATCCAAAGTTACCTGTCCATCTCGGTCTGGTAGGCCTCCTTTGCCAACAGACTGACCTTGTTCGTTAGCTTCCTCAAGTCTGCATCCAGCTTCAACAGCATCAATAGCAGAACCGCCAGACGCTAATACTTGATAGGCTTCGGTGGTGGCCTCGGGTACATTCCAAGTGCCTATGACAACAGGGCCTTTAAAGATTACTTCTTCTGCTTTAGGCTGACAACCAATCAGGGTTGAAATAAAGATTATTGAAAAAAGCCTTTTAGCGTAAATGAAAACATCTGTCATGATAGGCGTGATTTAATTTTGGTTGATGCGAAATAAAGGATATAGGTATAACAAGAAATAACGAGCAAATAGGCTACTTGAAACCCTACGAAGTCTGTGATGAGGCCGTAGAGAGGAGGGATGATTGCGCCCCCGACGATCGCTGTACACAGCAGTCCTGAAGCTTTTGGTTTTAAGTCACCTATACCATCTATCGATAAGGTGAAAATGGTTGGGAACATAATTGAGTTAAACAAGCCAACCGCCAAAATACTCCACATCGCCACAAGGCCAGTCGAACTCATGGAAATCACGATACTCGTAATGGCAAGACCCGAGAAAAAGACCAAAACTTTGGCGGGCTGGACATATTTCATTACTCCAGAACCGATAAACCGTCCGATCATAGCACCTGACCAATAGCAAATAACAAAAATACCCAACAATGCTTTGTCGTCGGCACCTTCTAAACTTTTAGAAAATATGGTTGCGACAGTGTTGGCAATACCCATCAAAGCATCACTATTTCTAATGGCCTCAATGACATTGAGTTCTAAAAAATAATTGACCAAATAACTACCGATAGCAACTTCGGCACCCACATAAAAGAAAATACCCAAAACGCCCAGTCGTAAGCCTTTGTTTTTTAGTGCTTCTAAATATGTGCCGGTATGATTGTTTTCAATTAGTTTCGGTAATTGAACCAAAAGGAAGATGACTGCAATGGCGCCAATAAAAGCAGCCAAGCCTAAAAATGGCATTTGCACCGCTGCGGCCTCAGAGGCATAATAGGTTGTTTTTTCTGCCTCAGTCAGGGCTTCGATAGAGCCGCTGTTTAGCACCTTATCACTCAATAAAAATAAGGCTCCTACTGCAGGTGCAATGGCGGTTCCAAGAGAATTGAAGGCTTGAGATAGATTGAGTCGGCTTGAAGCACTCGCTTCACTTCCCAAAACGGCAACATACGGATTGGCCGCAACTTGTAAAATGGTCATGCCCCCAGCCAAGACAAAATAGGCTAACATAAACACTCCAAACACACGATAGGAGGCAGCAGGATAAAACAGTAAGCAACCTGTGGCCATTGTGGCTAAACCAAGTATGATACCTCGTTTGTATCCTATTTTAGTCAGTAAATAACTGGCGGGAACAGAAAGTACAAAGTACGCTCCAAAGAAGGCGAATTGGACCAAGCCTGCTTGAAAATAGGTCAGCGTAAACAGTTCACGCAATCGCGGAATTAAAGAATCAACCAGTACAGTTATGAATCCCCAGAGAAAGAACAAAACGGTAACCAGTAAAAAGGCGGATCGATAAGAATTTTTTGTTGTCATTGCTTAGTTTAATATTATTTCGTCAGTAAAAATCCAACTCCGTCCGTCATGCGGGTATCCTAAATGCCATTCGGGTAATGCACCTAGGTTGGTCGCAACAATTTTCACTGCTTTGACGGGTTGTTTGGCCCAAGTCATAGGTATGTGTTTAATTTCTGGTGTGTCAGAGGGGGTATTGGTTAGTATGGTTTTTTTGCCAATCGACTTAAATTGAAGTCCATCAGATGAAATAAGGACTTCGACTGTCGAAGGGTAGAATATCCACGATTTTTGATCCATAAGAAAGGAGATTTCTGCCTGTGCCAGGGGCTTTGCTTGATTCAAGTATACTGTAGCTTCAAAGTCTTTGTCATGAAACCCTTGCCATGCTCCCGATCTAAAATCTGTACCTCCTCGGCGACCGTCTATCAGGGCATTATCTCCGCCAGCATTATATTGATTAGCGTAGGAGCTTCCTAGTTTAATACTTAGGTTGGCATCTATTTTTACCAACTCGGAGGTGACAATCGCGCTTTTATTGTCACCAACAGCGGCATACACCTGCAAGATCGATGATTCGGAAATGGTCAATGGCGTTTGATAGGGTTCAAATTCAGCGTTATTAAGACTGTAGAAAATTTGGGCATCCAAATCTATATGTCCTAAGGCAATAGCTGTTGATTTTTTAAAGGTGGGGTCGCCATTGATAAAGGGTACCGCGACAAAGGTGTCGTCTGTTATTTTGGTTTGAGGCGCTTGAGCTTGCCATTTTGTGGGTTCATCAGTCATGAAATATTCGAGCAGGCCACCAGCCATGATTTTACTGTGTTCTATTTCTGTAGATGTTAAGACCTGTCCATTGAGCAATACTTTTTCGATATAAATCGAACTGTCCGTTTCTTTGTGGGTTTTGATTATAAATTGATTGCCACTTTCCAAATTAATGTTAGCCGATAAAACAGTTGGCGTGCCAATGATATAGGTATTGGATCCAGGGGTTACGGGATAGAAACCAAGACTGCTAAAAATATACCATGCACTCATTTGACCACAGTCCTCATTACCAGAAATACCATCGGGAGTATTGGCATATAAATCAGACATGATTTCAGCAACTCTTTGTTGGGTTTTATCCGGTCTATCGACAAAATTATACAAGTAGGCCATATGGTGACTAGGTTCATTGCCATGTGCATATTGGCCAATGAGCCCCGTTATATCGGCCTGATCGCGACCAGTTGTAGAATTATCGGCTTGGAACAAATTGTCGAGTGCCTGCTCAAATTGATTTGGACCACCCATCAAATCAATGAGACCACTGATGTCTTGGGGTGCCGCAAATCGGTATTGCCAAGCATTGGCCTCTGTATAATTGAAATTCACTTCGAAGGGGTCAAACGGAGCAAACCATTGATTGTTTAATCGGCCTCGCATGAAACCTGATTCAGGATCGTAAACGTTTTTAAACGACTGAGCCCTTGTTAAAAACGCTTGAGCAATTTCATTTTTTCCCATCTCAGAGGCCATTTTATAAATCGTCCAGTCGTCATAGGCATATTCTAAGGTTTTTGAGACTGATTCGCTTTCGTTTTCCATGGGTATAAACCCAAAAGATTTATAGGATTCTAAGCCTAATTTATCGCGGGTTGCGCTGTGGACCATAGCTTCTAAAGCCTTTTCTTGGTCAAAACCACGAAGGCCCTTTAAATAGGCGTCGGCAATAACAGGAACAGCGTGGTATCCAATCATGCAGCCCGTATAATTGCCAGATAAATCCCAAATTGGCATTATACCTCCTTCGTCATATTTGGCCAAAAATGTATTTATAAAGTCTTCGGTCCGTTTGGTTTCAATAATCGTATAAAGGGGGTGAGCGGCGCGGTAGGTGTCCCACAAGGAAAAAACAGTGTAGTAATTGAAATCTTGGGTTTCATGAATTTTCAAATCCATCCCTCTGTAACGACCATCCACATCTTGATATATATTGGGTGCAATCATGCTGTGATACATAGCGGTGTAGAAATTCACTTTGGTGTCCCTATCCTTTGTTTCTGCAGCAATTTTTCCTAACTGCTTATTCCATTTTTCGGTTGCTTGGGATTTTACTACTTCGAATGTTTTGTCGCCAATTTCTGCGACGCGGTTGGATAGGGCGCCATTTTCATCAACCGCAGATATGCCAATTTTTACCTCAATGGTGTCCGATTGATTTTTGTCAAAAATAAAAGCGGCTTTTACTGTCGTTCCCTCATTTTGGCTGTCCAAAAACAAGACTTCTGAATAGGCTCGAGAGAATTCAAAATCAAAAAAGAGCATTTGGTTTTCAGCCCACGCCTTCGAGTGTCGGTAGCCAGAAATATGCCTGTTGTCTCGAACATTAATTTTGGAATCCAGGACCTTATCGCGATGTGCCAGGTCTAAAATAACGACCTGAGGGCTGTTTTTTCCAAATTTATACTGATGTATCCCACTGCGCTCAGATACTGTGAGTTGGACATCTATATTTAAACTGTCGAGATGAACGGCGTAATAGCCAGGAGAGGCTTTTTCATTATCATGAGAAAAAGGTGCTTTATAGCCTTGCTGACCATCTGCACCATTGTTGAATGTTACAGAGGTTGTAGGCATTAAAAGAATATCTCCGTAATCACTAACTCCAGTTCCACTCAGGTGGGTATGAGAAAAGCCGTAAATATATTGGTCGCTGTAGTGATATCCTGAACAACCATCCCAACCGTCTAAACGGGTATCGGGACTCAACTGCATCATGCCAAAAGGCATGGTGGCACCCGGATATGTATGTCCGTGACCTCCTGTTCCAATAAATGGGTTCACAAAATCCGTATAGTTTAATTGAGATTGATCTTTTTGACAAGATGCCAAAATGAAACAGATCACTAATGAGAGCGCAAAGCAACTATTGGAAAAGAAATATTTTTTCAAAACTTCAAACGGCATTTAAATCGAAGCCACAAGATAGAAAATCTTAACCTATTCTTGGGATTATACTTTTCAACATTGTATTACTTTTGATGCCAATTGACAAACAGCAAATGGCTATATTTCTTCTCCTTTTTGTTTTAAGCATTATCACCGTTGAGTTTTATGCCTATCAGGCCCTAAAAACGGCGACAAAAAAGGATTGGTCCCGAAGGCTTTATTGGGCCATTACTATCTTGGTTTATGCCATTTTTTTAGCCCAGTTGGTGCTGTTTATTCTTGGCGCCAAGTACCGGGGTATGATTGGCATGTCTTTTGCCGCATTTATAACCCTTTCCATTGCAAAGTGGTTAATTATTTTGGTGCTATTTGCGGAGGATATTGTCAGGTTCACGGTGGCCATCGGGCGCAAGTTTGGATGGTTTTCAAGGTCAGAGCAATATTTGCCATCAAGGAAAAAATTCATCAGTCAAATAGCCCTCGGATTAACAGGTTTGCCTTTTGCGAGCGTGCTCTATGGTGTATTCAAAGGGCGTTACGACTTTAGGGTGATAACTCACACGCTAACATTTGATGATTTACCTCAAGCTTTCGACGGCTTTCAAATAACCCATATCAGTGATTTACATATGGGCACATTTGAGAACAAGGAAAAGGTTAATTATGCCATAGATTTGATTCAAAAACAGCAATCAGATGTTGTATTATTTACAGGAGATTTGGTCAATAATGAGTCCACTGAGGTTGTGCCATGGCAAGATATATTGTCTAAATTGTCGGCTCCTGACGGCGTGTTTTCAGTACTCGGTAATCACGATTACAGTGATTATAAACGGTGGGAAACTCCAGAAGACAAACAGGCGGACTTTGAAAATTTGTTGCGATTACAGAATGCCATGGGCTTTCGTTTGCTTCGCAATGAATCTGTTTTGATTGACCGCGGGGCTGAGCGGATTGCCATTGTAGGTGTCGAAAACTGGGGCGACCGATTTGTCAAAAAAGGGGACTTGGATTTGGCTAACAAGCAAGTGGCTGTTAATGACTTTAAAATACTAATGAGTCATGATCCCTCACATTGGGAACAAATCGTAAAAGATCATCCAGTTAAACACCACCTCACTTTGAGCGGACATACTCACGGGATGCAATTTGGAATCGAAATTCCAGGCTGGATCAAATGGAGTCCGATACAAGCACGATACAAATACTGGGCTGGAGTCTATAGCGAGAACAATCGGTACATAAATGTTAATCGTGGCTTGGGTTGTCTTGGTTTTCCGGGCAGAATTGGAATTTGGCCAGAAATTACGGTAATTCGTTTGAAAAAAGGCGTTAACGTGTCTCAGTTGTGAGGAAATGCTATCTTTGCACAATAGAACTTAAATTAAACTTTAAGTGATGCCAAAATTTGGAGATCTTATTGACAATGACGTTCCTGTGCTCTTCGATTTTTATACCGAATGGAGTGAGGAGTCCAAAGCCATGCATCCTGTCTTAAAAGATGTGGCAGCAGCCCTTGGCGATAAAGCCAAGGTGATTAAAATCGACATTGAAAAAAACAAGTCGCTTGGCGAAGCCTTGAGAATCAAAGGGTTGCCAACATTGATCATTTACAGAAATGGTGAAATGAAATGGCGGCAAAGTGGCGAACTCGACGCCAATACACTGATCAGTCGTGTCAAGGAATTTGTTTAAGATTTAGGCTCAACGTTCTCGGTCAGGCCTTCCTCTGTTGTAAGCTCGCTCTCTATGTCCTTTTCCTCACCCATGAAATAGGTGAATTTTCCAACCAAATCGTTAAACGTAGTCATCGCTGAGGTGATGTAATCATTGTTGTTGTCCTCAACAATAACGGTATCGACTAAACTGCGATACTGCTCAATTCTACCATAGATCTCTTCGAAGTAGGCCTCTTGTTGATCGTATTTAAGGCTGCTGTAGTAGATCAAATAATCTTGGTGTTTTTCAGCTACTTCCTCAAACAAGGCACGGGCTTTTTCAGTGGCACCAGCGTTGTAATAAGTTAAGATGAAGGGCTCGACCAAGGCGTAGTAACCAAAAATATCTACTGGCATTTTGGTTATGGCCAAATCTGCCAATTGTTCGGCTTTTTCAAATTGTTCCTCGCGAAGCAATTGCTCGGCCAAGCGGGCAATATTTCCCCGATAGCTGATGCTGTTGCGTCGGGATTGTACATCGTGATATACTGCTGGATCACCACTATTACCCCAGTCCCAATTCATAACCATATCAAACATAATATCAGTGTCTATTCGGCCCATTTCGTAAGGATTTCGAGAATCCACAGGTGTTTGAATGGGAACTAATTTATAACACATGCCTTCCAACTGGAGGTAGTCTTTCATCCAAATATAGTCGTCGTTGCCAAAAGCGCCTCCTGTGAAATAAATAGGTCTTTCCCAAGCGTTGTTGTTGATGATGTCTAGCATAATCAAACGATTTTTGTAAATAGCCTGATCGGTAATTTTAATATCAATAAAAGGAACAATCAAACTCGAGTCCTTGGCTTTTACCAATCCTGATTTTAACACATTGTCTTTATTGACAGGGATTCTTATATTCTCTGTCGGCAAAAAATTCATGGCTAAGTCTTGACTCCTGTACAGTCTTAAATCTCTTCCTCTTTGCTTGAGAAAGTTGCCGTATTTGGCACGATCAACATCGCTGGTGATAAAATCTATAACCTCTGCTAGGGCGAAGGTGTCTTCAGAAATGGGCTCCTTGATGATGTAATCGCGGGTGCCATATCTGTATTCGTAGTGGTCAATGGTCGAAGGAATCGGTGCGCTTTCGTAGGATTGGCGTTTCATTTGATCGATATACCAGTCGGTCTGTAATAGGGAGGTATTCACAACGCGAACATCGGTACGAATACCTTCTATTTCTTGAGCGTACCAAAGCGGGAAAGAGTCATTATCACCTATGGAGAATAAAATAGCATTGGGAGCACAGGACTCTAAATATTTAACGGCCATAGCATGCGCCGTTTCTCTATTGGACCGATCGTGATCGTCCCAGTTTTGTGACACTAAAAGTCCGGGAACGGCAATGATTAGTGCACCAACTACAACGGGTACAGTCGCTTTAGAATTCCATTTCCTTTGAATCAATTCAAAAAGCGCATAGGCTCCGAAGCCAATCCAGATGGCAAATACATAGAAAGACCCCACAACGGAGTAGTCGCGTTCTCGTGGCTCAAAGGGTCGGACATTGGTATAGAATTGAATGGCGAGACCTGTAAACAAAAAGAAAACCAGTAAAACCCAGAACTGCGGTTTGCTTTTTTGGTAAAGAAACAGCAATCCTATGATTCCCAGCAAAAATGGGAGGAAGTAATAGGTGTTCCGCGCCTTGTTATTCAAGACATCGGATGGGAGGTTTTCTTGCGAGACTCCCAAATGCCATTCGTCGATGGGATTTATCCCACTGATCCAATTGCCATGATTGTTCAATTCTCCTTGAATATCGTCTTGACGTCCTACAAAATTCCACATCAGGTAGCGCCAGTACATATAGCCAAATTGATAATCAATCATGAAAAAGAGATTATCTGCCAAGCTGGGCTTTTCAATAATTAAATAGGATCCAAATTGTTGCAAAAAGCTTTCGTAGTCCTCGTAGGATACATTTCCGGCGGTCATTTCGGATTTAAAATCGTCTACAATACTGAGTAACTGGTTTTCACTTTGGTATTCGGGCCTCACATAAAAATCGAGAAGTCCAGTGTAACGCATGTAGTTACGAGCGTGATCGGGACTGTGCATTCTGGGTAGTAGAGCAGCCTGCTCGTGGTTATAATTTTGAATGGCATTGACATAATCGTTGACAATATCGTATTGGCCAGTTTCGAAATTACGCTCGTATTTGGGTGGGGCATCCCGATAGGGATTCAACTCATCTAAAGGGGCATAGCGATCGGTAAAAAGCGGTCCGTAAAACAAATAGGTTTTAGGATATTGTTCTAAATTGTAATAAGCCAAAAGCTCACGCGCATTGGATGGGTCGTTTTCATTAATATTCACCTCGGCATTAGCTCTAATAGGTAACATGAGCCAAGATGAAAAGCCGACAAAAACAAACAAAAAGCACAAAAGGCCAGTTTGCAATTGGGGTTTGTTGTGGCGCATAGCATAATGCAAGCCGTAGAAAAATCCTAATATCAAAATCAGGCCTGCTAAAATGGTTCCCGAATGGAAAGGCAATCCTGTGGCGTTGACTATGGTCACCTCCATCCAACCAAACCACCACAAGGCAGTGGGGAGTAACAATTTGAAGATGAAGGCCAAGAGGGCCACCACAGCCACATTAGCCAAAACAAAAGATTTGGGAGTTACCGATGGATAACGTTTGTAAAAATAGATCAACCCTATAGCTGGTATGGTCAGCAAACCCATAAAATGTACACCGAAAGACAAGCCAATGATAAAAGCAATGAGCAGCAACCAACGGTTACCTCTTGGCTCATCCATGTCAGCTTCCCAACGAAGTCCCAAATAAAATAAGGCCGACATGATTAGGGTAGCCATCGCATATACCTCGGCTTCTGTTGCGTTAAACCAAAACGAATCAGTGAAGGCAAAGGCTAAACTCCCTACAAAAGCACTTCCCAATATGGCCACTTGTTTGGAAGAATGAGCGGCGTGGTCTGGTCCAACAAGCTTGAGCAACAAACGTACAAGTGTCCAAAATAAAAACAAAATGGTCAAAGCTGCCGCAAGACCACTCATCAAATTTAGTGTAAACCCAATAGACTCTGGGTTGGGGGAAAAATTTGAAACAACTGCACCAATCATCTGAAACAAGGGCGCTCCTGGAGGATGTCCCACTTGTAGCTTAGCTGAGGTGAGCATGTACTCGCCGACATCCCAAAAACTTACGGTTGGTTCAACGGTTAAAGTATAGGTGATAAAGGCAACGGCAAAGGCTGTCCAGCCTAAGACTAAGTTCCAAGTTTTGAATTTCTGAGGGGTCATATGAGCGTTAACATTTACTTCACGAAAATACACATAATATTCAAAGTGTTCCTAAAGTTGTTTTGGCTTAACAATTTTTTGTATTTTAGTAATGCCCAATTGCAAATCTACTGTCCAAAATGAACGTGTTTCAATAAGATGGAATTACTCAAAAGTGTCTGAGGCAATGTGCTGGGATTTGTTCTGGCATGGCACGCTTGTAAAATATTTGAAAACAGAGCTGCCGTGCTAAGCCGCGCGCTTGTTTATCCCTGAATCAAAAGCCACATTTGGCAAGAAAATACCAAAATGAATAAAAAAGCGATAGCACACCGAGTATAATTAACGACTTTCCTGCCTGCTGACCAGTTTTTTATTTGAAATATATTTATTAATTTTATATCGTTGTGTATCAGGAGTGCGTTTAAGTCGAAGGCAATGAAGATCGATTTAAATCGTATCGCGAACTGAATTTCAAACAAAATTCTTATTTCACGATACTAATATTAAACGGGTTGTTCCTAAAATTCATTTCGAACGACCATTTTATCTGAATGCACGAACGGTATTATTGTAATAGGAATTTGACCCCAAATCGAAGTCTACAAAAGCAGCTTAACTGAAACAGCACAATTTTTTGAGTTTTTCGATGGGGTTGGGACCTCTGGGTTTACCCCATGGTCTGTCAACGGATAGATGTTTGTGCCTGCGGGCAGGATCAGTATAAAATTAATATCACCATGCCCTTCAAACTAAAGAGGGCTACCTTAATAATAAGTATAATTTAAAAATCAGGTACTATGAGAAATGTAATTTTCCTTTTAAGTTGTTTATTCATTGCGAGTTGCAGCAAAGAACCAACCAGCAGCACCTTGGAGGCTCTTCAAAGCGGTGCTTGGCAGCTGAAAGCTATTGTGAACGATCAGAATGATACCACGATAGCAGCCTCTGACCCCAAATATTATGATCCGGCTACCAATAAAGCCGTAGCCATTATCATGGATTTTAATGAGGGTAAAATGTATCGAGGCTCAACCAGTAGAAACACTTTTGAAGGCCGGTTTTCCTGTAATGATTCTCAAAACACTTTGGTGTTTTCAAGTCTAAACTGTTCAGAAGTTACAGAGACTGAATTGGGGGATTTATTTTTTGACAAATTGGTTTCAAACTACGGTCACCACGGTCACCATTTTGAAAATGAATTTGTCATGCACGGGGACACCTTGACTATCTACTGTGCGGGATCCTATTACTTGAGGTTCAATAGAATCTAAACGGGGCCTGCCACCTAAGTTTCGGGGTTGACAAGCGATAGAGCCACTCATCTTTACCAGCGGCTATAAGGAAAGCAATGTGACAACATCAGATGCTTTTTGTCTGTTACAATTATTCATCGTAATATTGCAATGAATAAAAAAAAGATATGGGATTAGTCAAAACCGAATTGTTTAGCACTCGGGACAATGAGATTGCTTTAATCGCTAAGGCGTTTGGGCATCCGGCCAGAGTCGCCATTTTACAGCATCTATTCAAAATTGATTCTTGCGTTTGTGGGGATTTAGTCCATGAAATCGGGTTGGCACAACCGACCATTTCGCAACACTTAAAGGAACTCAAACAATTAGGATTGATTAAGGGTAATGTGGAAGGCACCAGTGTCTGCTATTGTATCGACAAGGACAATTGGACCCGTATGAAAGCCCTGATGTCGGATTTCCTCAACCAAGATAGTTCAATAAACAGCTCCTGTTGTTAGTTCGTTTATTTTAAAATAATTAATATTTCATCAAATTATGGCGGCAAAAAAGCTGGGTTTTTTAGATAAGAATTTAACCCTTTGGATTTTTTCAGCGATGGCATTTGGTATTGGCTTGGGGTATTTTGCCCCTGATTTTCCACATGTCATTAATCGTTTTAATAGCGGAACGAACAATATTCCCATTGCCATTGGTTTGATTCTGATGATGTACCCACCGCTAGCCAAAGTGAATTACGCTCTTTTGCCAACGGTTTTTAAAAACACCAAAATCCTATCTATTTCTTTGCTGCTCAATTGGGTCATTGGACCCGTATTGATGTTTGTCTTGGCTATTACTTTTTTACGTGACTACCCTGAATATATGGTTGGGTTGATTTTAATAGGTTTGGCGCGCTGTATCGCTATGGTATTGGTATGGAACGACCTGGCTGAAGGGAGCAGCGAGTACGGTGCTGGCTTGGTGGCACTAAATAGTATTTTTCAAGTCTGTGCCTACAGTTTTTACGCCTGGATATTTATTACTGTGCTCCCCCCTTATTTCGGTTTTGATGGTGCCGTAGTGGATATTTCTATTGCGACCATTGCAGAAAGTGTGGCTATATATTTAGGCATTCCTTTTCTGTTGGGCATTCTGAGCAGATGGATATTGGTAAAAATAAAAGGTGACGCATGGTACACCCAAATCTTTATTCCTGCTATTTCACCATTGACCTTGATAGCTTTGTTGTTTACCATCGTAATCATGTTTTCGTTAAAGGGAGAATTGATTGTTGAAATTCCAATGGATGTACTCATTATTTCAGTGCCTTTGCTCATCTATTTTGCACTGATGTTTATCATTGGATTTTTTGTCACCAAAGCCACTGGGGCGGCATATGACAAAACTACTTCGGTAGCTTTTACAGCAGCTGGTAACAATTTTGAATTGGCTATTGCTGTTTCAATTGCAGTTTTTGGGTTAAATTCTGGCCAGGCGTTTGCCGGCGTTATTGGCCCCTTAGTTGAGGTTCCTGCACTGATATTGTTAGTGCGTGCATCTTTTTGGTTGAGAAAGAAATACTACCAATCAATCGTAGTTCAACAGGCGGAACGATCTTCTTAAAGATATTCAAGCGCATATTTATTCAAAAAGTTTGCTCAACCAAAACTTTGTACTAAATTTGCTCGCTCTAAAATTGGCCTATGGTGTAACTGGCAACACGTCTGATTTTGGTTCAGAAGAGTCTAGGTTCGAGCCCTAGTAGGCCAACTAAAAAATCCGCCAATTTTGCGGATTTTTTGTTCAAGTGCAATGTGAGATTGACAAAATAGATTTGCGTCGTATTTCAAAATCATTATCTTTGCACTCGAGAAACATATAAAGGACAGGTAGGGGGGACAAAAAGTCCCCCCTTCTTTTACCACTATGCTGAAAGAAACGGTACAAATATTGCTCAATGACGCATTGCAAGAACGGCAAGATTTGTTTCTAGTTGAATTCGACATCTCCAGCGCCAATCACATCAATGTGGTGTTGGACGGAGATCAAGGTGTAACTGTAAAAGATTGTGTTTTTATAAGCAGAGCTATCGAGCATAATCTCGATCGCGAGGCAGTAGATTTCTCACTAGAAGTAGCATCGGCAGGCGCCGCTTCGCCCATTGTAATGAAGCGACAATATGCTAAGAATATTGGAAAAACCCTCGAGGTAACTACCAAAAACAGAGGGAAAATAGAAGGTATTTTGCAATCAGCTACTGACAACTGTATCACTATTGGATGGAAGGCAAGAGAGCCCAAGCCAGTAGGCAAAGGAAAAATAACTGTTGAAAAAACAGCTGACCTCGATTATAACGACATTGTGGCAGCAAAGGTAAAATTGAAATTTAATTAGAGTCCTATGGAAAATATAGCTTTGATCGATTCTTTTTCCGAATTCAAAGACGACAAACTTATTGACAGAGTCACCCTGATGGCCATTTTGGAGGAAGTATTCCGAAATACCTTAACACGTAAATTTGGTGACGACGACAATTTCGATATTATTATCAATCCTGACAAGGGAGATTTCGAAATCTGGAGAAATCGTGTGGTAGTGGCCGATGGCGAAGTGGAAAATGAAAATCAAGAAATTGAATTATCGGCAGCACGAAAAATTGAGCCCGATTTTGAAGTTGGGG
Source organism: Flavobacteriaceae bacterium (assembly GCA_030835825.1). GTDB lineage: Bacteria > Bacteroidota > Bacteroidia > Flavobacteriales > Flavobacteriaceae > JALRKI01. The sequence continues at coordinate 31,127 of JAURRA010000010.1, read as the reverse complement.
AGGACGTGTCTGAAGAAGTGAAATTAATGGATTTGGGTCGTCGCTCAATTTTGTCGCTGCGTCAAAACTTAATTGCTAAGATTCACGAGCATGACAGCACCAACATCTACAAGCATTTTGTGCAATTGGTTGGCGAAATATATACGGCTGAGGTGCACCACGTGCGTCAACGAGTAATTATCCTTGTCGATGATGATGGGAATGAAATCATTCTTCCAAGAGACAAACAAATACCGTCCGATTTTTTTAGAAAGGGTGACAGTGTCCGAGGGGTCATTGAAAGTGTAGAATTGAAAGGCCACAAGCCAGCCATAGTCATGTCGAGAACAGCGCCAGCTTTCCTAGAGAAATTATTTGAACAGGAAATTCCTGAAGTATTTGACGGATTGATTACTGTTAAAAAGGTTGTTCGAATTCCTGGTGAAAAAGCCAAAGTGGCTGTTGACTCCTATGATGATCGCATTGATCCCGTTGGGGCTTGTGTGGGGATGAAAGGATCTCGAATTCACAGTATTGTCAGAGAATTAGGCAATGAAAATATTGACGTGATCAATTACACCAATAATCTTCAACTATTCATTACGCGCGCCCTAAGTCCTGCCAAGGTTACTTCATTGAAAATCAATGAAGAAACCAAACGCGTTGAGGTCATTCTCAAGCCAGAGGAGGTGAGCAAGGCTATTGGCCGTGGCGGACACAACATCAGATTGGCAGGTCAGCTGACTGGTTACGAAATTGATGTATTTAGAGAAGGTGTTGAAGAAGACGTGGAATTGAAAGAATTTTCGGATGAAATCGAAGCTTGGATCATTGAAGAATTCTCTAAGGTTGGGTTAGATACAGCAAAGAGCGTTCTCGAGCAGGATGTTCAAGATTTAATCAAGCGTATCGATTTAGAAGAAGAAACTATACTCGAAGTGATTAGAATCCTTAAATTAGAATTTGACGGAGAGCAATAGACAATATAAATTTATTTATGGCAGAAACTATTAGACTTAATAAGGTTTTAAGGGAGTTGAATATTTCAATCGACCGTGCTGTGGAATTCCTGCAGGGTCATGGTATTGAAATAGAAAAACGTCCTACCACTAAAATAACGTCAGAAATCTATGCCATGCTTTCGGATGAATTTCAATCCGATGCTAGTAAAAAAGTAGCTTCGATTGAGGTTATTGAAGCCAAACAAAAAGAGAAAGAGGCGCTGCTCAGTGAGGTGGAGCCCAAGAGCGTCCCCGAGGAAAAGGCCGATCCTGTCCAAACACCCGAGCCCGTGGTCAAAGCCAGACAAAGTTTGGCGGGACTAAAGCAAGTCGGGAAGATTGACTTAAATCCACCGAAAAAACAGGCGGAGACAGCAGCTGTTGCTGACGAAAAACCAGAACCAGCGGAGCCAGTATCTGAAGCGCCAGCAGTTGAAAAAATTGAAGAGAAAGCGCCTGAAACTAAGGTCGATTCTCCAGTTGTTGAAGCACCAAAAAAGGCAACTCCTGAAGCCGACGCTTCTCCAGAAACACACACGACTATCTATCAAAAATTGGTTCAGCCCAAAAAGACGGGTGAAACCATAGATTTGACCAAATTTGCAGAGAAGAAAAAGACCGAATCATCAGCCGATACGCGCATAAAACGCAAACGAATCAGTAAAGTGGGTGGTTCGCCGCGTGGTGGTGATAATCGCGGTGGCAATAAACCAGGACAAGCGAAGACGCGTCAAGTTGTAAAGGAAGAGCCAAGTGCTGAAGAAGTGCAACGTCAAGTGCGTGAAACCTTAGAAAAACTTCAAGGTAAGTCGTCAAAAGGTAAAGGTGCCAAGTACCGCCGTGACAAGCGTGATCAACACAGGCAAAAATCGGAAGAAGAGCAAGCTGCCATCGAGGCCGACAACAAATTGCTGAAACTTACAGAATTTGTAACAGTGAGTGAGGTAGCCACCATGATGGAAGTGCCCGTAACCGAAATCATTTCGGCCTGTATGTCACTGGGAATGATGGTGACGATGAATCAACGTTTAGATGCCGAAACGCTTTCTATTGTTACAGAAGAATTCGGTTTTGAAATAGAATTTACTACTGCTGGATTGGATGAAGCCTTGGAAGAGCAAGATGATAATCCAGAAGATTTGTTGCCAAGAGCACCTATTGTGACGGTCATGGGGCACGTTGATCACGGAAAAACATCTTTACTTGATTTTATCAGGGAGGAGAATGTTATTGCTGGAGAATCAGGAGGGATTACCCAACACATTGGCGCCTATGGTGTGACGCTAAAAACAGGTCAAAATATCACCTTCCTCGATACACCGGGTCACGAGGCCTTTACAGCCATGCGGGCAAGAGGTACTCAGGTGACTGATTTGGCGATCATTGTCATTGCAGCAGATGATGATATCATGCCGCAAACCAAGGAGGCCATAGCCCACGCTCAAGCAGCTGGAATTCCTATAGTCTTTGCGATAAATAAAGTAGACCGAGAAGCAGCTAATCCCGATAAGATAAAAGAAGGATTAGCAGCTATGAACCTATTAGTAGAGGATTGGGGTGGAAAAATTCAATCCCAAGATATATCAGCTAAAACTGGACAGGGGATAGATCAACTTCTCGAAAAGGTATTGTTGGAAGCCGAGTTATTAGAACTTAAAGCGAATCCAAATAAACCAGCCGTTGGAACAGTAGTCGAAGCGTTTTTGGACAAAGGACGTGGCTATATATCCACAGTTTTGGTTAGTGCTGGAACCCTGAAAATCGGAGACTTTGTATTAGCGGGAAAAAATAGCGGTAAAGTGAAAGCCATGCACGACGAAAGGGGTGCAGCGCTGATGGAAGCAGGTCCTGCCACACCAGTTTCACTCTTAGGATTGGATGGTGCGCCGCAAGCTGGAGACAAGTTTAACGTCTTTGCCGACGAACGAGAAGCCAAGCAAATAGCGGCAAAAAGAACGCAATTGAGACGCGAACAGTCCGTACGAACGCAACGTCATATTACCCTAGATGAAATCGGTCGCCGTATCGCATTGGGTGACTTTAAGGAGCTCAATATTATCCTTAAGGGAGATGTGGACGGCTCGGTAGAAGCCTTAACCGATTCGTTCCAAAAGTTATCTACTCAAGAAATTCAGGTGAATATTATTTACAAGGGGGTCGGTGCAATTACCGAAAGCGATGTGCTATTGGCAACAGCTTCAGAGGCTATCATTATTGGATTTAATGTACGTCCTACTGGGAATGCTAGAGCCATTGCCGATAAAGAAGAAATTGATATCCGGATGTACTCCATCATTTATGATGCCATCAATGAATTGAAGGATGCTATGGAAGGCATGTTGTCGCCGGTGTTCAAGGAAGAAATAACAGGAAATGCTGAAGTTCGGGAGACCTTTAAAATATCCAAAATTGGAACCATTGCAGGTTGTATGGTCACCACAGGTAAAATTTTCAGGAACTCAGGTGTCCGAGTTATTCGCGACGGTGTTGTGATTCACTCTGGTTCACTCACCTCTTTAAAGCGTTTCAAAGACGATGCCAAAGAAGTCAGTAAAGGGTACGATTGTGGTATTCAAATCAAGAACTTCAATGACCTTCAACTTGAAGACGTGATCGAGGCATTCCAGGAGGTTGAAGTGAAGAAGAAGTTATAATTTATTTTTTTCCCGATCAATAGGCCTTAGAACGAAGGCGTTGGGATAAGTTTTTTTGACTTCCATCAGAAATTTATCGGCACTTAGCCTATCAAAGAATTTTCCAATCCACACCTTGTAATTGGGAGTTTGATATTGCAAGGTTACCTCGTTATTTTTATATAAAAGTCGGGCTTCGGAGATCAATGTGAAGGCGCTCTCCCTGTTGCCGCTAAAAATTTGGATTTGGAACCCCATATTCTCCTTGAGAATTTTCTCTCGGGTTTCAAGTAATTGGTCGATTCTAGCATCGCGATTAATAATGATGTTATCTTCCTGACACACAGCGCTCAATGAGCAAAACATAATAGTTGCTAAACCAAGGTTTTTCAACTTCATAGGACATGAATTTTATTGTTTCGTTCCAAAGTTACACTTTATGTGCCAATTGATAAAACCCCTCCTTATTTAGAATAAATATAAATTAAAAAGTATCATTATCAACTCATTTTCAAAATGGAGTTTATGGCGTACTTTTGCGACAAAATTATTGGGGCTGTGTAGTTCCAAAATAATCCGAAATTTAGATAACCATTGATAGAAGTTATGACGCATAGCTTGAGACTAAATTCAAACCGCAGAACACGCCTTTCTGGTTTCCTCATCTTAACTCTTTTAGTCTCAAACCTTTGGGCTCAAGATGGTGATCCCGTTAAAGGAAAATCTTTATTCAATACCAATTGTGCTGCTTGCCACCAGTTAGATAAAAAGATGACTGGACCAGCGCTTCGCAATGTGGAAACACGTCTGAGCGAAACGGAAGGTTTAGATAGAACTTGGCTTTACGCTTGGATCAGAAATAGTAACGCAGTCATTAAATCGGGAGATTCATACGCCAATAAAATATACGCGGAATATAATAATTCTGCGATGACAGCATTCCCTCAACTTTCCGATGTTGAGCTGAACGATATTTTGGCTTACACTGCTCAGCCGAAAGCAGAACCTGTTGCGGTAGCTGCTGCAGCCGGAGCTCAGGGAGGAGTCCCCAACGCTGGGCAAGACAATAACCTTATCTTACTCGCTGGTTTAGCTCTATTATTTGCTCTTCTAGCAATTGGGTTATTAATGGTTCGTCAAACCCTTCACAGATTTGCTGTGGCCAATGAGGTTGAGATACCTGCCGAAAAACCCAAGAGTACGCCGCTTTGGGTGGCCTTTGCTCAAAATCAATTTTTAGTATTGGTCACTGCCATATTCCTTCTTTTAGCAAGTGGTTACTTTGTCTATGGCTATTTGATGCAAATTGGAATAGATCAAGGATACGAGCCGGTTCAGCCTATTCACTACTCGCACAAGATTCATGCTGGAGACAACAAAATTGATTGTAATTATTGTCATTCCTCGGCTCGAGTAAGTAAGCATTCGGGGATTCCATCCCTCAATATCTGTATGAATTGTCACAAGTCCATTTATGAATACAACGGTCCTACAACGGCCGAATATACTAAGGAGTTTTATGACAATGAAATTAAAAAACTTTACAAGGCCGTCGGATGGGATGATACGAACCAAGCTTATACCGGAAAAACACAACCTGTAAAATGGGTGCGTATTCACAATTTGCCAGACTTTGCCTATTTCAATCACTCACAGCACGTCACGGTTGCCGGTATTGAATGTCAAACCTGTCACGGTCCGGTTCAAGAAATGGAAATCATGTCTCAATTTGCTCCTCTCACTATGGGCTGGTGTATCAATTGTCACCGCGAAACCAATGTAAAGGTTGCTGACAATGCTTATTATGATAAAATTCATGATGAGTTATCGAAGAAATATGGAGTAAAAGAATTGACAGCTGCTCAAATGGGTGGGTTGGAATGCGGAAAATGTCATTATTAAAAGCAATAATCTTGTAGTCAATGTCAACAAGTAAAACATACTGGAAAAATATAGCCGACCTTGCGTCGAATCCTGAATTAGATCCAAAGCGTCACAACGAATTTGTGGAACACATACCCGTGGACGAATTTTTAGGGGACAAAGGAACCTTAGAGAATTCTCAAACTTCCAGACGAGATTTCTTGAAATACGTCGGTTTTAGTACCGCCGCTGCCACTGTAGCTGCCTGTGAGGGTCCTGTAATCAAGTCGATACCTTACGTTGTGCAGCCAGAGTCTATAATACCTGGTATTGCTAACTATTACGCCACAAGTATCGCTAACGGATATGATTTTGCGAGTGTTTTGGTTAAAACGCGCGAAGGCCGCCCGATTTTGATCAATAACAACAGTTTAGATAAAACTGGAGTGGGAGCCAATGCAAGGGTAAACGCTTCTGTTCTCGACTTGTATGACAGTCAAAGACTTAAAGCACCTCAGATTAGCGGTGCGCCAACGTCTTGGGCAACTTTCAACAGTGAGGTTGGCCAAAAGTTAAGCGACTTGTCGGCACAACTGAAACCCATTGTTTTATTGACTCAGACTTTTGCCAGTCCTTCGACAGCAGCTTTAGTCAACGAATTTGTTGCCAAATTCCCTACGACAAAGCATGTGACCTATGATGCTATTTCACAGTCAGCCGCTCTTGATGCTTTTGAGCAACGCTATGGTAAAAGAGCCATGGCAGATTACGACTTTTCGAAAGCCTTATTGATTGTCAGTATTGGAGCCGATTTTCTTGGCGATTGGCAAGGAGGAGGGTTTGACGGAGGTTACTCAAAAAGCCGAATTCCTCAAAACGGAATGATGTCAAGACACGTCCAATTTGAGTCCAACATGAGCCTTTCCGGAGCCAATGCGGATCAACGTGTGCCGCTCAAGCCTGCACACCAAAAACAAGTTTTAGCAGCACTATATGCCAAATTGAAAGGTACATCAGTTCAAACGGACCTTCCTGAAGGTGTACTGGCCATAGTAAATCAAACAGCCAAGTCTTTACAGAAGTCTGGCAGTAATGCTGTTGTCGTCACCGGTCTTGACGATGCGGATGCACAAGCCTTGGTGCTCGAAATGAATACACTACTTGAGAGTAAATCTTTCAATCCAAATACACCGCTTTTAGTGAGAAGTGGTAATGATGCTTCTATCAATAATTTAGTAGATCAAATGAATAGTGGAGCAGTTGGAGCGGTTATTATGGCTGGCGTAAATCCATCCTACACATTGCCTAACGCTGCTGCATTTAACGACGCCTTAGCAAAAGTTGAGCTAACAGTCGATTTCTCTTTGAAATTGGATGAGACGGCTTCGAAAGTGACATATTTGGCTGCAGCTCCTCATTATTTAGAATCTTGGGGCGATGTAGAGCGAAAAGCAGGTCATTATGGATTGATGCAACCTACCATCAGACCATTGTTTGATACTATGCAATTTCAGGATGCACTATTGTCTTGGATGGGTAGTTCGGTAGCTTATTATGATTACCTCAAAACCTATTGGGCTGCAAATGTCTTGAATGGTTCTGAATGGAATCAAGCACTGCATGATGGCTATTTTTCAACTGAAACCAATACTGTAGCAAAAGAGCAATCGGTTGACCTCAGTGATAGCCTGACCACATTGGCTGCGGCCAAGGATGAAGGCATGGTGCTTACACTCTATCCAAAAATAGGTATGGGCGATGGCCAGCAGGCTAACAACCCTTGGTTACAAGAGTTCCCAGATCCTTTGACCCGAGTAACATGGGATAATTATCTCACTATGGCGATTTCTGATGCCAAAGAATTGGGTTTATTTATGGAATCGGGGGGCACAGACGCTACTGGAGGTCTAAACGGACGTTATGCCGAAATTTCAGTTAATGGAAAAAGTGTCATTGCGCCAGTAATTATCCAACCCGGACAAGCCAAGGGTACTGTAGGATTGGCATTAGGTTATGGACGTACTGCGGGAGTCAAAGAAGAACTGCAAACAGGAGTGAATGCCTATCCTTTATATGATGGATTTAGTGCAACTCAAACCGTAAGTATTAAAGCTGCTGAAGGAAAGCATGAATTTGCATGTGTTCAGTTACATAATACCTTGATGGGTCGTGGAGACATTATCAAGGAAACCACCTTAGAAGTATTCAATACAAAATCTGCCACAGAATGGAATGCCATGACCATGGTCTCCTTGGATCACGTGGAAACACCTGTTGATTCACCAGATGTAGATTTGTGGGATGAATTTGATCGTTCTATCGGTCATCATTTCAATTTATCTGTAGATCTCAATGCTTGCACGGGATGCGGAGCCTGTGTCATTGCTTGTCATGCCGAGAACAATGTGCCTGTTGTAGGAAAAGAAGAAATTCGACGAAGCCGCGACATGCACTGGCTGCGTATTGACAGGTATTATTCCTCCGAGGACTCCTTTGTAGGGGACGACGAGCGTAAAGACAACATTAGTGGCTTATCCGATTCGCTTTCTGTTTTCGGTAAAATGGAACAACCATCAGAAAATCCGCAAGTGGCTTTTCAACCAATCATGTGTCAGCATTGTAATCATGCGCCATGTGAAACGGTTTGTCCTGTTGCAGCAACTTCGCACAGTAAACAAGGTCAAAACCATATGGCCTATAACCGTTGTGTGGGAACCCGTTATTGCGCAAATAACTGCCCTTACAAGGTGCGACGATTCAATTGGTTCTTGTACAATAACAACGACCAATTTGATTACCACATGAACGATGATTTGGGAAGAATGGTAATCAATCCAGATGTAACAGTGCGTTCACGTGGTGTGATGGAAAAATGTTCGATGTGTATTCAAATGACACAGAAAACAATTCTTGACGCTAAACGTGACGGTAGAGTTGTCAAAACAGATGAATTCCAAACGGCCTGTTCATCAGCATGTAATAATGGGGCTTTAGTATTTGGAGACATCAATGAAAAGACCAACCAGATTGTCTCAAAGAAAAATGATGAGCGCGCCTATTATTTGTTAGATCATATTGGGACAAAACCAAACGTGATGTATCAAGTAAAGGTTCGCAATACAAAAGAAGTTTAAGAAAGTAACGTAAATAAGAATTATGGCCTCGCATTACGAAGCACCAATCAGAAGACCGCTTGTTACTGGTGAGAAATCTTACCACGATGTGACTGTGGACGTTGCACGTCCAGTTGAAGGCAAAGCCAATAAGCAATGGTGGATTGTTTTCTCAATTGCCTTAACTGCATTTATGTGGGGCGTTGGATGTATTATCTATACCATTGGAACCGGTGTCGGCGTTTGGGGATTGAACAAAACTGTCGGATGGGCATGGGACATCACCAATTTCGTTTGGTGGGTAGGTATTGGTCACGCTGGAACATTGATCTCGGCGGTACTTTTACTCTTCCGTCAAAAGTGGCGGATGGCCATTAACCGTTCTGCTGAAGCAATGACCATATTTTCGGTTATTCAAGCGGGACTTTTTCCAATTATTCACATGGGACGACCATGGCTAGCGTATTGGGTTCTTCCTATTCCAAACCAATTTGGTTCATTGTGGGTTAATTTCAACTCGCCTTTGCTTTGGGACGTTTTTGCAATATCTACCTATTTGTCTGTTTCTTTGGTATTTTGGTGGACGGGATTGCTTCCTGATTTTGCAATGATTCGCGATAGAGCAGTTAAGCCATTTCAAAAAAAGATCTACAGCTTGTTGAGCTTTGGTTGGTCTGGTCGGGCTAAGGATTGGCAACGATTTGAAGAAGTGTCTCTTGTATTAGCTGGATTGGCAACCCCCTTAGTATTGTCAGTGCATACCATTGTATCTTTCGATTTTGCTACCTCGGTCATTCCCGGTTGGCATACCACTATTTTCCCACCGTACTTTGTCGCTGGGGCTATTTTCTCAGGATTCGCTATGGTAAACACCTTGCTTATCATTATGAGAAAGGTATGTCATTTGGAAGACTATATCACCGTACAGCATATCGAATTGATGAATATTGTCATCATGATTACAGGGTCAATTGTTGGCGTGGCGTATATTACAGAGTTATTTATAGCTTGGTATTCTGGCGTAGAATATGAACAATATGCCTTTTTAAATCGTGCAACGGGACCTTATGCTTGGGCCTATTGGTGTATGATGAGTTGTAACGTCTTTTCCCCTCAATTCATGTGGTTTAAAAAATTGCGCACCAGCATCATGTTCTCTTTTTTCATTTCAATTGTGGTAAATATTGGTATGTGGTTTGAGCGTTTTGTTATCATTGTAACCTCTTTACATAGAGACTATTTACCGTCTTCATGGACAATGTTCTCTCCAACATTTGTGGATATTGGTATATTTATAGGAACTATTGGTTTTTTCTTCGTCCTATTTCTCTTATACGCTAGAACCTTCCCGGTGATAGCTCAAGCCGAGGTAAAAACCATTCTGAAATCATCTGGACAGCGTTACAAAAGATTGAGAGAATCGGGCGAAAGCCTGGTAGGAACTGGATCAGTAGATGCAGTGGCAACAGATCTCGCAAAAAAGAAATCGAAAAAATAGATAGGCGACTAATACATTAACTTATGAAAAGTTCGAAAGTTATTCACGCACTGTACACCGACGATGATGTCTTAATGGGTGCTGTAAAAAAATTACGCGCAGCCAAGCATGCCATTGAAGAGGTATACACGCCTTTTCCTGTACATGGACTAGATAAGGCTATGGGTCTTGCGCCCACAAGAATAGCAATTACTTCATTCTTGTATGGATGTGTTGGATTGACCGTAGCTATTCTGATGATGAATTTTATCATGATTCAGGACTGGCCTCAAGATATTGGAGGTAAGCCAAGCTTTAGTTATTTGGAAAATATGCCTGCCTTTGTGCCAATTATGTTTGAAATGACTGTCTTTTTTGCCGCTCACCTTATGGTGATTACTTTCTATTTAAGAAGCCGTATGTGGCCGTTTAAAAATGCAGAAAACCCTGATCCAAGAACTACAGACGATCATTTTTTAGTAGCCGTGTCTGTTGGAGACAACGAAAAGGAACTCAAAAAACTATTAACCGAAACTGGTGCAGTAGAAATGCACCTTGTTGAACAAGAAGCAAGTCACTAATCCCATGATTTACAAGACGCTCAATATTTTAAAACGAATGACAAGGCCTAGCACCACACTAAGTGTTATCCTAGTAGTTGCGAGTTTAGCCTCATGTCAAAAAAACTCGAGACCTAACTATCAGTACATGCCCAATATGTACACATCGGTAGGCTATGAGACGTATGGTGAATATGAAGTTTTTGCAGGAGGTCTAGAAGCTATGGCACCGGCAGATAACACTATCGCTCGAGGGCATAGTCTTTATGGTTACGACAACACCAACGCAGGCTACGACTTGGCAAGGGCTACTTTAACCAATCCAGATGCCGCCGCAGTCGATTTTGAACGAGGTAAGGCCGCGTATGATATTTACTGTGCTATTTGTCATGGCAGCCAAGGAAAAGGCGATGGATATTTAGTTAAAAATGAAAAGATTTTGGGCGTGCCAAGTTATGACGCTCGAGAAATTACTGAAGGCAGTGTCTATCACGTGATATATTTTGGTAGGAACACTATGGGATCTTATGCCAATCAATTGAACGAAGAAGAGCGCTGGCAAGTGTCGGCCTATGTCATGAATCTTCGCAATGCGTTAACTCAAAACTAAAGACTAACAGGACCATGTATATTTTTACAAACCGTTTAAAACTGATAGCCCTCTCTCTGGTATTTTTAGGTGCTTTAGGGTGGGGTTATAGCTATGTCAATTCCAAAAAATCTTTAGAGGAGATTAAAGTGATGCTAGCGGAAGAAGACAGCCACCACGGTGAAGCAGTTATCGCCACAGAGCATAGTTCCGATAATCATGCAGAATCTACTGACCATGCCAGTATGGACAGTCATAGTGCCGAACACGGCACCGAAGATGCTCATGCAGATGAACACGCTGAGCACGTGATGCATCAAACACATAATCGTCCTTATGCAGCACTCTACGTAGCAGCCTTCTTTTTTATGATGATTTCTCTCGGTACACTTGCCTTTTATGCAGTGCAATATGCTGCTCAAGCGGGCTGGTCTGTCGTTTTACACAGAGTTATGGAGGCCATCACGGCTTATTTGTTGCCAGGCTCACTCATTGTTTTAGCCATTGCACTCTACGCGGGTGATCACTTGTTTATTTGGATGGATCCAGAAGTAGTGGCTCACGATGCTTTAATTCAAGGAAAAACCTCATGGCTTAATAAAACTGGATTTTTAATTCGCGGTCTGATTTTCATTGGAGGTTGGAGCGCCTACCGCTATTTGTCACGCCGCTATTCTATCGCTCAAGATAGTGCTGATGATGCTAAAAACTTTAAACGAAATTTCCGTCTTTCCGCTGGATTCCTCGTGTTTTATCTCTACACAGAATCCATGATGTCTTGGGATTGGATTATGAGTGTTGACCCACACTGGTTTAGTACCCTGTTTGGATGGTATGTATTTGCTAGCATGTTTGTTAGTGGTATTACTGTAATCGCTCTTTTGACCCTCTATCTCAAAACAAAAGGACACCTCGAATTGGTGAATGACAGCCATTTACATGATCTGGCTAAATTCATGTTTGGGATTAGTATATTCTGGACCTATTTGTGGTTTTCACAATTTATGCTGATCTGGTATTCAAACATTCCAGAGGAAGTGACTTATTTTGTCACCCGATTAGCAGATTACAAGTTGCCGTTTTTGGGCATGGTAGCACTGAACTTTTTGTTTCCAATGTTACTGTTAATGAATAGCGATTACAAACGCGTGCCATGGTTTATTGTCATGACAGGAATTGTGATTTTATTTGGACATTATATCGATGTATTCAATATGATTATGCCAGCGACTGTCGGAGACCGTTGGGGAATTGGATTGCCAGAAATCAGTGCAGTTTTATTATTCCTAGGACTTTTCCTATTCATTGTTCAACTGGCATTGTCAAAAGCGCCTTTATTGGCCAAAGGAAACCCATTTGTAAAAGAAAGTGAGTATTATCACTATTAACATATAAAGCATATCAAAGGCGATGACTACCTTTTTAACCATCTTAGTTTTAATTTCCATATCAGTTGCAATTTGGCAAATGGTCAAGATTTTTGATCTTTCTAGACAACCTAGTACAGACGATTCAGAAATAGCTACCGACAAGGACAACAAGGTCAACGGCTACATGATGATGGGCTTTTTGATCTTTATCTATGTCATAACAATAATTAGTTTCGCACTTTGGGGAGACTTACCATTATTGTCCGATGCGGCCTCTGAACACGGCCCTGGCGTTGATTCACTATTTATTGTTTCTTTAGTAATTATCTTCATCGTACAGACCATTACTCAATTTTTACTGCATTATTTTTCCTTTAAATACCGCGGTGAAAAAGGAAAGAAAGCACTATTCTTCGCTGATAACGATAGACTAGAGTTTATTTGGACCATTATACCTGTGGTGGTCCTCGCAGGATTGATTCTGTCGGGTTTATTCACTTGGACAGAGATTATGACCATCGATGAAGACGATGATCCTATTGTTATTGAGTTATACGCTCAACAATTTAATTGGAAAGCGAGATACGCCGGTGAGGACAATGCGCTAGGGAAAGCTAATGTTCGTTTAATTGATCTTAATACAGGAAACATTTTAGGACTAGATACCTCAGATCCAAATGCTCAGGATGATGTGATTGTAACGGAATTGCACCTGCCAGTAAACCGTCCAATTTTGTTTAAAATGAGATCACAGGATGTGTTACATTCGGCCTATATGCCTCACTTTAGAGCGCAAATGAATTGTGTTCCAGGCATGATAACTCAATTCGCTTTCACGCCTACAATTACGACGGAAGAAATGCGTTTGCGTCCAAATATTGTTGAGAAAATCAATAATATTAACAAGATTCGAATCAAGAAGTCAGAGAAATTAGCGGCCAAGGGTGAAGAAGCTTTGGATAGATACGACTTTGATTTTCTTTTACTGTGCAACAAAATTTGTGGTAAATCACATTACAATATGCAAATGAAAATTGTTGTAGAAACAGAGGACGAATTTAATGCATGGATGTCTCAGCAGAAAGACTTTGCATCATCATTGCTACCCAACTAAAAATTAGAAAACACATCTTATGTCAGCACATGTAGATACGCACGATCACGAAGATCACGGCCACCACAAAGAAACCTTTGTAACAAAGTATATCTTCAGTCAAGATCATAAAATGATTGCTAAGCAATATTTGATCACTGGAACCATAATGGGTGTCATTGGAGTTTTGATGTCTTTAATGATGCGTACTCAAATAGCGTGGCCTGGAGAACCCAATGTCATTTTCAAAGCGCTGCTCGGAAAATGGGCTCCTGATGGCGTTATGGATGCCGATATATATCTGGCCTTGGTAACTATTCATGGCACTATCATGGTCTTCTTTGTTTTGACCGCTGGATTGAGTGGGACATTTAGCAATCTCCTTATTCCCTTGCAAATTGGTGCTCGTGACATGGCTTCAGGTTTTTTGAACATGATTTCCTATTGGCTCTTTTTCGTCTCCAGTGTAGTCATGGTAATATCACTATTTGTAGCCTCTGGACCTGCAGCAGCAGGTTGGACTATTTACCCACCTTTAAGTGCACTACCATTAGCTCAGAGTGGTTCTGGCGCGGGTATGACCCTTTGGTTAGTTTCCATGGCGATATTCATCGCCTCCTCCTTGTTGGGGTCGCTAAACTACATCGTTACGGTTATTAACTTGAGGACTAAAGGCATGTCCATGACCAGACTGCCTTTGACTATTTGGGCCTTTTTTGTAACAGCCATTATTGGGGTTGTTTCTTTTCCCGTATTACTTTCGGCTGCTCTGTTATTGATTATGGACAGAAGTTTTGGTACGTCTTTCTTTTTGTCTGATATTTTTATTCAAGGAGAAGTATTGCACTACCAAGGTGGTTCCCCCGTTCTGTTCGAGCATTTGTTTTGGTTCTTGGGTCACCCAGAAGTTTATATAGTCTTACTGCCTGCGTTAGGAATTACCTCGGAGGTCATCGCCACCAACTCTAGAAAACCGATTTTCGGCTATCGCGCAATGGTATTGTCGATTTTAGCTATTGCTTTTCTGTCTACTATTGTTTGGGGCCATCACATGTTTATCTCAGGAATGAATCCATTCTTGGGATCTGTATTTACTTTTACTACACTGTTGATTGCAATTCCTTCAGCTGTTAAAGCATTCAATTATATTACAACGCTGTGGAAGGGTAACTTACAATTTAACCCTGCCATGTTATTTTCCATTGGTTTGGTTTCCACGTTTATCACAGGTGGTCTCACTGGTATCATTTTAGGAGACAGCGCTTTAGATATTAATGTTCATGACACCTATTTTGTGGTAGCTCACTTCCATTTAGTGATGGGTATTTCTGCCCTATATGGAATGTTCGCAGGGATATATCATTGGTACCCCAAACTCTTTGGTCGCATGTTAAACAAAAACTTGGGCTATCTGCATTTTTGGGTAACGGCAATTTCAGCCTATGGAGTGTTCTTCCCAATGCACTTTATTGGAATGGCGGGATTACCAAGACGTTATTACACCAACAGTAATTTTCCGCTCTTTGATGATTTGTCAAACGTCAATGTATTGATTACAATTTTTGCTCTAGTAGGCGGTGTTTTTCAAATCGTGTTCCTTTACAACTTTATTCATAGTATGTTCTATGGTAAAAAGGCACCCAAGAATCCTTGGCGCTCGAATACTTTGGAATGGACTACCGAGGTCAAGCACATTCATGGAAACTGGGAGGGAGATATTCCTCACGTTTACAGATGGTCATACGATTATTCTAAGCCAGGACATGACGAGGACTATGTGCCTCAAAATGTTCCTCTTAAAGAAGGAGAAGAAGAACTTCAACACTAAAAAGAAAGCCCTCACAAGAGGGCTTTTTTAGTATCTTTATCCACATGAATGAACATTTGGATCCTACAGGCGATCAGTTTACTCCAGAAGATCAGGATATCGAAAGAGCTCTTAGACCTCTGAGTTTTGACGATTTTACTGGACAAGCTCAAGTATTAGAAAATCTAGAGATTTTTGTCGAGGCAGCCAATCGGCGCAGCGAAGCTCTTGATCATACCCTATTTCACGGTCCACCGGGTTTAGGAAAAACGACTTTAGCTCATATTTTAGCTAACGAACTGGAAGTAGGTATCAAAGTAACTTCGGGGCCAGTGCTGGATAAGCCCGGTGATTTGGCTGGACTTTTGACCAATCTGGAATATCGAGATGTTCTTTTTATTGATGAAATACATCGCCTTAGCCCAATTGTGGAGGAGTACTTATACTCAGCAATGGAAGACTTCAAAATTGACATCATGATCGAATCAGGTCCCAATGCCAGATCGGTACAATTGAATCTTGAGCCATTTACTTTAGTAGGTGCAACAACGCGTTCTGGATTATTGACAGCGCCAATGAGAGCAAGATTTGGGATCAGCAGCAGATTACAATACTATGACACAGAATTACTTTCGACAATCGTTCAAAGGAGTGCCGAAATATTAAAAGTACCTATCTCTCAAGAGGCCGCTATTGAGATTGCTGGCAGAAGTAGGGGTACTCCTCGAATCGCAAACGCATTATTGCGCCGAATACGAGATTTTGCTGAAATCAAAGGAAATGGTAAAATTGACATGACTATTGCACGTTTCGGCCTACAAGCACTCAATGTTGATGCCTATGGCCTTGACGAAATGGATAATAAAATTCTATCAACCATCATAGATAAATTTAAAGGTGGACCAGTAGGAATTACTACAATTGCTACTGCCGTTAGCGAAAGCCCTGAAACTATTGAAGAAGTCTATGAGCCTTTCTTAATTCAACAGGGTTTTATTATGAGAACTCCACGAGGTCGTGAGGTAACAGATTTAGCTTACAAACACCTTGGAAAAGTGCGTTCAAATGTTCAGGGCGGCCTATTTTGAATGCAACATCTAAGAATACGTCATTAATAAAAGCCGAAGCTAAACGCCTCGGTTTTTTATCTTGTGGTGTAAGTAAAGCAGGATTTTTAGAAGAAGAAGCGCCGCGACTCGAACGTTGGCTGAACAACAACCATCAGGGGGAGATGGGATACATGGCCAATCATTTTGACAAGAGATTGGACCCAACAAAATTGGTCGATGGTGCCAAAAGTGTGGTTTCAGTATTATTGAATTACTTTCCAAACGAATTGCAATCGGATCCTGAAGCTCCCAAATTGTCAAAATATGCTTTTGGCACAGACTATCACTTTGTCATCAAGGACAAGCTCAAATCGTTGATGCATTTTATTCACCAAGAAATTGGAGAGGTAGGAGGAAGAGTATTTGTCGATTCTGCTCCTGTATTAGATAAAGCTTGGGCGGCAAAAAGTGGTTTAGGGTGGATTGGCAAAAATAGCAATTTACTCACCCAGCAAGTAGGGTCGTTTTACTTTATCGCTGAACTCATTCTGGATATCGATTTGGAATATGACACGCCTATTACTGATCATTGTGGCAGTTGCACAGCTTGCTTGGATGCTTGCCCAACAGAGGCTATTGTCGCCCCCTATGTTGTGGATGGTAGCAAATGTATATCTTATTTTACCATCGAACTAAAAGACAATTTGCCCGACTCAATGAAGGGGAAATTTGAAGACTGGATGTTTGGTTGTGATATATGCCAAGATGTATGCCCTTGGAATCGTTTTTCAAAGCCCCATCAAGAGCCGTTATTCAATCCACACCATGATTTATTAACGATGACCAAAAGCGATTGGCAAGAACTTACCGAGTCGGTTTTTAGCGATTTATTTCAAAATTCGGCAGTACAGAGAACCAAATTTAAAGGACTACAGCGGAATATCAATTTTTTAAAAGATTAATAAACTAAGGCTGTCAATAAGAAGCAACGGCTTAACTTTGTAAACTTCAATAGACTTAAATTTATGAGCGAGCAACGCAAAAGACATGAGGCACTGATTTATCATGCGAAACCAATACCTGGCAAAATTAAGGTTGTCCCGACAAAAAAATACACTTCCCAAAGAGACTTAGCTCTGGCCTATTCCCCTGGTGTAGCTGAACCCTGTCTCGAAATAGAAAAGGATAAGAATAACGCCTATAAGTACACATCTAAGGGTAATCTTGTAGCCGTGATTACTAACGGTACTGCCGTGCTTGGTCTAGGCAACATTGGCCCAGAGGCTTCTAAACCAGTAATGGAAGGGAAGGCCGTTTTATTTAAGATTTTTGCTGATATCGACGTCTTTGATATCGAAGTCGATACTGAAAATATCGATGAATTTGTCGAAACTGTAAAACGTATTGCCCCAACTTTTGGTGGAATCAATTTAGAAGACATCAAGGCCCCTGAAGCATTTGAAATTGAGAGAAGACTCAAGGAAGAACTCGATATCCCAGTAATGCACGACGATCAACACGGCACTGCCATTATCTCTGCTGCGGCATTGCTCAATGCTGTTGAATTGGCTGGCAAACAATTAGACGAGGTCAAGATCGTCATTAGTGGAGCAGGTGCTGCGGCCATATCATGTTCTCGACTTTATCGTGCGTTTGGAGCAAAACGAGATAACATGGTCATGCTCGATTCCAAGGGAGTCATTCGCAACGACAGAGAGAATCTGAGTAGTGAGAAGTTAGAGTTTTCCACCGATCGCGATCTCTATACTCTCGAGGATGCTATGAAAGGCGCCGATGTTTTTATAGGTTTATCAATTTCGAATATCGTAACTCCAGAGATGTTGTTGTCAATGGCTGCAAATCCCATAGTTTTTGCCATGGCAAATCCTGACCCTGAAATTCCTTACGATTTGGCAGTATCTACCCGAGAAGACCTCATAATGGCTACTGGGCGGACTGATCATCCAAACCAAGTGAATAATGTCCTAGGGTTTCCTTTTATATTCAGAGGGGCCTTGGATGTCAGGGCGACAACAATTAACGAAGCCATGAAAATGGCAGCGGTCGAGGCCTTAGCCAATTTGGCCAAAGAAGCGGTTCCCGAGCAAGTGAATATAGCCTACGATCAGACAAAATTGATCTATGGTAGAGATTATATCATTCCAAAGCCATTCGACCCCCGATTAATTTCTGTGGTGCCACCAGCCGTAGCAAGAGCCGCAATGGAAACGGGCGTGGCAAGGGAGCCCATTGTAGATTGGGACAAATATGAAGAGATTTTGATGGAGCGGTTGGGGAATGACAGCAAACTCGTGCGCCTATTGCACAGCAGAGCCAAATCAGACCCTAAGCGTCTGGTGTTTGCCGAGGCAGATCATTTGCCAGTATTGAAGGCGGCTCAAATTGCTCATGACGAGGGTATAGCCCATCCTATTCTTTTGGGAGACCAATTGAAAATTGAAGCCTTGAAAGCTGAAATTGATTTCCATGAACAAGTACCCATTATCGATCCAAAATCTAACCAAGAAAGAGAGCGAAGAAATCGATATGCAGAGATCTACTGGCAGCAAAGAAAAAGAAATGGATTGACACTCATCTCAGCCAAAAAATTAATGCGTGAACGCAACTATTTTGCCGCTATGATGGTCAATGAAGGTGATGCCGACGCCCTAATTACTGGGTTTTCTCGCAGCTTTCCTTCAGTGATCAAGCCGATGCTTGAACTCATAGGTTTAGATTATGGCGCAACAAGAGTAGCGACTACCAACTTGCTTATTACTGAAAGAGGCCCTTTGTTTTTAAGTGACACTTCTATAAATATTGATCCCAGTTCAAAGGATTTGGCTACTATTGCTAGAATGACAGCTACAACGGTGAAAATGTTTGGGCTTGAACCAATTGTCGCTATGATATCTTATTCAAATTTCGGTTCATCCCACACCACATCTCCTCGAAAGGTTAAGGAGGCAGTGTCTTATTTACACCAGTATTATCCCAATTTGATCGTAGATGGCGAAGTACAAACAGACTTTGCTTTAAACAATGAGATGCTACAAGACATATTTCCATTTTCGAAATTGGCAGGAAAAAAGGTTAATACTTTAGTATTTCCCAATCTAGATGCAGCCAATATCACCTATAAGCTTATAAAGGAAATTAATAAGGCCGAAAACATAGGGCCAATCATGATGGGACTTAAAAAGCCTGTACACATTTTGCAACTCGACGCGAGTGTTGACGAGATTGTCAATATGAGTGCTATTGCGGTAATTCACGCTCAGAAAAAGCAAAAACGCCGCACAAGAAATTAATCCCTTGAATCCTCGGAGACTTATAGTCTATCTAAAATCGTTACATTTGAGACATAGCACCACTTTGATATGATTACATTTTTAAAAGGTAGATTGGTAGAGAAAAATCCAACGCAAGTTATTGTGGAATGCAATGGAGTTGGGTATTTGCTGCATATTTCACTGAACACTTTTTCCCAAGTGTCTGATGACGAGTCGATAATGATATACACCCATTTGCAGGTCAAAGAAGACTCCCATACTCTATTTGGTTTTTCAAGCACGGTTGAAAGAGATGTTTTTCGTCTATTGATATCAGTAAGCGGTATAGGTGCAAGTATCGCACGAACCATGTTGTCGTCCATGACCCCCGCTCAAATCGTTCAGGCCATTAGCCATGAGGATATCGCTTCGATACAAGCTATCAAGGGTATTGGGGCTAAAACAGCCCAGAGAACGATCATAGAACTCAAGGATAAGGTAATAGGTGTCGAGGATACTGATCAATCAAGCTTAAAAATTAACAATACTTTTAAAGATGAAGCGTTATCTGCTTTAGAGGTGCTTGGATTTTCAAGAAAGGCCGCTGGAACAGCTTTGGATCATGTCTTGAAAGTCGATCCTAACCTGAAAGTTGAAACCTTGATTAAGGAAGCACTTAAAAGACTGTAAGCTTCAAGGAACATTTTGTATTGATGACAAAAACCCCAAAAATAATTAGATTTTTCTTGAAGCTCAACCTGCTGCTTTTGGTTCCCTTGTTTGGGTCGGCTCAAGATGATATTTCGGCGGTTCAAGATTCAATAAGTCCACCTTCACTTTTTGGGAACTTGTCCTTTAACAATCCGCCAAGTATTTCGGCTCTTTACACTTACGATCCTCTAACGGATCGATATATTTATGCTGAAACCACTGGGAACATCAGAATAAACGTCCCGGTAATCCTTACACCAGAAGAATTTGAGACTTTGATGTTGAAAGAAGCGGCAAAGAATTATTATCAAGATAAAATAGATGCCTTGGAGGGTTTGAAATCGGGCTCGTCAGATCAACGAAGGAATTTAATTCCCGACTTGTACGTCAATTCTGGGTTTTTCGAAACTTTGTTTGGAAGCAATACAATTTCTGTTGCCCCTCAAGGATCTGTAGAGATGGATTTGGGTATTTTGTATTCAAGACAAGATAATCCAACTTTTTCGCCGCGCAACAGAAGTAATTTGACTTTCGATTTTGATCAAAGAATTCAATTAAGCCTGTTGGGTAAAGTAGGGACCAGATTATTAGTAAATGCTAATTACGATACCGAATCAACTTTTGATTTTCAAAATATTTTCAAACTAGAGTTCAACCCCTTGGCAAATCCAAGTGAGGGTGTTCAAAACATTTTAGACAAGGCTTCGGGTATACAAGATAAATTGGGCAATGTATCGCAAAAAGCGGGAGATATTTTAAATAAAGGACAAGGCTTGCAAAGTGATTTGGAAGGCTTCAAGAATAAATCTTCTGGCTTCAATAAAGGGATAGACGGCAGTGAAGACAGTATCATTCAAAAAATTGAAGTTGGAAATGTCAGCATGCCTCTCAATAGTTCTTTGATATCTGGTGCTCAAAGTTTATTTGGCTTTAGAACAGAATTGAAACTCGGAAAAACTAGAATTCAAGCTGTTTTTTCGGAGCAGAAATCACAAACTAGAGCTGTGACAGCTCAGGGAGGCGGTACATTAGAGAACTTTGATTTTTTTAGTTTAGATTATGAGGAAAACAGACATTTCTTTTTGGCCCAATACTTTCGAAGTCAATACGATCAAGCATTATCCAACTACCCCTACATAAATTCTAACGTTCAAATTACACGACTTGAAGTTTGGGTTACCAATAGATCCAATCAAACGCAAAATGTCAGAAATATTTTGGCGCTTCAAGATTTAGGTGAATCTGAGGTTCTGGGGTCAACGGTAAACGTATTGGTCGGTCCAGGCGCTTATCCAAGTAATGGCAACAATGGCTTTAATCCGACGAATATTGGCGGATCGGGTTCAGCATTGACCGATGCGGTTCGCGACATTGCAACCGTTCAATCAGGAATTTTACTCACTGATATCAGTGAAGGATTAGATTATGGGAAGTTAGAAAATGCCCGAAAATTGAATCAAGGAACGGATTATCAGTTTCACCAACAATTAGGTTATATATCCTTAAATCAGAGGTTGCAAAATGACGAGATTTTAGCGGTAGCATTCCAATATACCGTGGGTGGTGAAGTCTATCAAGTTGGTGAATTTGCCAACGATGGAGTGAATGCGACTGATGTTTCAACTGGAGGAGCAAATGATGAGTTTCAGATTGTGAATAACAACAATTTGATTCTAAAAATGTTGAAGAGTACTGTTACCAATGTCAATGAACCGCTTTGGGATTTGATGATGAAAAACATTTACTCCACTGGAGCATACCAGTTATCTCAGGAAGATTTTAGACTGAACATTTTTTATACAGAAACAGCACCTCGAAATTATATTTCTCCCGTGGAAGGCACTTCTTTTCCTGACTTTGAAGGTGGAGATACTGCTCTTGAAGATCTCCCTTTGCTTAGAGTTTTTAATTTTGACAAGCTCAATTTTAATAATGATCCGCAAGGTGGTGGCGATGGATTCTTTGATTATGTGCCAAATATCACGGTAATTCCTTTAAATGGAAAAATTATCTTTACTAAGGTAGAGCCTTTTGGTAGATATCTATTCGATATTCTTGATGATGACAACAATCCAACGGACAACCAATTTGACTATGACACCCCAAGTTCTTACAATCCCAATCAAGCCAAATACGTTTATGACAAACTTTACAAGCAAACTAAAACGGCTGCCCTAGAAGACAGTGAAAAAAATAAATTTCAATTCAAAGGTCGCTACAAATCCACAGGAAATTCTGGTATCCCCATTGGTTTTAATGCGCCCAGAGGATCAGTGAAGGTCACGGCTGGTGGGAGAGTGCTGGTCGAAGGTGTCGATTATACTGTCAATTATCAGGCTGGGGTGGTCCAAATTTTAGATCCAGCTCTCGAAGCTTCCAATGTTCCTATTGACGTTACTGTTGAAAACAGCACCCTTTTTGGGCAACAAACCAAGCGATTTACAGGTATCAATGTCGAACATCAATTCAATGATAACTTTTTATTGGGAGCTACTTTTTTAAACCTAAACGAAAGACCATTCACCCAAAAAGCTAATTTAGGCACAGAGCCAATCAATAATACCGTTTTAGGTTTGAACGGAAACTTCGCTACTGAGGTGCCCGTTTTGACCCGTTTGATTAATAAATTACCTAACATTGACACCGATGTGGAATCAAAAATGTCCGTTAGAGGCGAGTTTGCCTATTTGGCTCCAGGCTCTCCTAAGGGAACACAACTACAAGGCGAAGCAACGTCATATATCGATGATTTTGAGGGAACCCAAAATGGTATTAGTTTGCTGTCCCCATTCTCATGGCAACTGTCTAGCCGACCATTAAACCTTTTTAATGACCCTTCTTTGGACAATGCTGGCGTGCAGAATGGTTATGACAGAGCATTCCTAAACTGGTATTCTATTGATCCCATTTTTTATACCAATCAAAGACCTGCTGGAATTACAGACGACGATTTATCAAGTTTGTATACCCGGCGGATTTATGTCAATGAGGTATTTCCTGCTTTAGATTTAGTTCAGGGTCAAACTACAGTCATTAATTCGCTAGACTTGACATATTATCCTACAGAGCGAGGGCCCTATAATTTTCGCTTAGGATCAGAAAATGGTGTTGACCCCAATCGCGCTTGGGCTGGGATTTCTCGACAATTGACTACAACTGATTTCGAACAATCTAATGTGGAATATATTGAATTTTGGCTTTTGGACCCATTCCTTGAAGACGCTGCCAATCAAGGTGGAAAGCTGACCATCAATTTGGGAAATATTTCGGAAGATGTACTAAAAGATGGTAGAAAGCAATTTGAAAACGGATTACCTGAGGATGGCGATATTTCCGCTTTACTGGCCCAGCCTACGCAATGGGGAACTGTGGTGCCACAAAACCAGTCATTGGTTTACGCCTTTACTTCTCAGGGCGAAAATCGTACTAATCAGGATGTCGGCTTAGACGGTTTTGACGATCTTGAAGAAAGTTCCTTTGCGCAAACAATAGCGCCAGGTGCTAATTTTGGACCTGATCCCGCAAATGACAACTACAATTACTTTCTTAATACCGAAGGGGATATTTTCGAAAGGTATAAGCGCTACAATGGCCTGGACGGAAATTCTCCAGACACCTTTTCGGACACCAATAGAGGCTCAACTACTTTTCCCGATGTCGAGGACATCAACCGCGATAATACAATGAATACCATTGACAGTTATTTTGAATACGAAATCAACCTAAGTCCGATTGCCCTCTCAGATGATGACAATCCTTTTATTGTAGACAAAAAAGAAATACCTGTCACCATGGAAAACGGCACGAGCTCCAATGCCACATGGTACCAATTTAGAATACCGCTGTCAGAGGCAACCAATACCGTTGGAGGTATAACCGATTTCAGATCAATTCGCTTTGCACGTCTAGTCCTGACAGATTTCGACCGAAAAACTACCCTCAGATTTGCTTCTTTCGATTTGGTTTCAAGTGATTGGAGACAATACCGATTGTCCCTGGACGACGAGCCAAATAACGACAATGATCCCACTGAATTTTCTATTGGCGTGGTAGGAATTCAAGAAAATGATGGCAGCTATGCCTCACCGCCCGGTATCTATAGAGAAGAGATTAACAACAACAATAGTATCATACGCCAAAATGAGCAGTCACTTGTTTTGAAAGCCTGTGATTTGGAATCGGGAGATTCTCGGGCGGTGTTCAAAAATATTAGTATCGATATGCGTCAGTTTAATAAACTGCGAATGTTTTTGCACGCTGAGGAAGGAAAAATTGCTGGTTTGGCCGATGGCGATGCTGTAGGATTCATTCGAATGGGTAATGATGTGACCCAGAATTATTATCAGGTGGAAATACCGCTACAGGTGTCTTCACCAAACGCTAGCTCAGCAGCTGGCTTGTGGCCTGAAATCAACGAAATAAACTTACCCTTAGACGTCTGGCAGCAAATCAAGTCTATTGGTATATCAGAAGGGAGTTTGAGCAATATTATTCCTAAATATTACGAAGTCGTTAATGGTCAATTAATTGACACTCCTGTCGCTGAAGATTCTCCTTATATTTTAGGACAGCAACGAGTGTCGATCAAGGGGAATCCGAACTTTGGAGAGGTAAGAACGTTGATGGTTGGTATTAAGAATGGCAGGCCTGATAATACCAGCATTTGTCCAGAAGTTTGGTTTAACGAGTTGCGCATATCCGATATGGACAACGAAGGGGGATGGGCTGCTATCTTGAGCATGGATTCAAACGTGGCCGATTTTATGACCATGAGCCTTACAGCCAGACATGCTACATCTGGTTTTGGCTCTGTAGAGCAAGGGCCAAATGAAAGAAGTCAAGAGGATGTAAATCAATACGACGTGGTAACTAACATGAATTTGGGGCAATTGCTTCCAAAAAAATGGGGTGTTCAATTGCCCTTTAATTACGGTCAGAGTGAGGCCTTGATAACCCCAAAATTCGACCAACAATATCAAGACCTTGAATTAGAAAATCGATTGAATGCTGCCGACTCTAGCCAAGAAAGAGAACAGATATTGCGGCAATCGGAAGACTACACGCGCCGTCAAAGTATCAATTTTATTGGAGTAAGAAAGCAATTGGGTGCAGACCAAAAACCAAGAATTTATAACGTTGAAAATTTGACCCTCAACTATTCTTACAACCTTACTGAACACAGAGATTTTGAGATTGAGGCCGCAAAAGATCAAAATGTTAGGGTTGGGGCTACCTATAATTTTGCTTTCAACCCACTAGTTCTCGAGCCGTTTAAAAAGAATGATTCTATTTTTAGAAGTAAATATTTGAGACTATTAAAAGACTTTAATCTAAGTCTTTTGCCTAGTAATATTTCGCTTAGCGCTAATTACAATAGACAGTTTTTTAAACAGAAATTCAGAGACTTTGATCTGGGTGCCGGCAATATAGGTATCGATGAGGTGTTCCGACGAAATTACACGTTTGACCTAGAGTATAGAGTCAATTATAATTTAACTAAGGCACTTCAGTTTAATTTCGCGGCATCAAGCAATCGCATAGTCCGCAATTATTTCATTGACAATAATCTCATGGGCAATCAAGATCCCTCCAGAGATGTGTGGGACGGTTTTTTTGATGTTGGGGATCCTAACCGCTATTATCAGCAACTGGGACTGACCTATACTTTGCCTTTCGACAAACTTCCAATATTGGATTTTATACGCGCCAGCTATGCCTATAATGGCGATTTTCAATGGCAAAAAGGATCGGACTTGTTTGGTAATTTTACGGCAGAAGATGGCGTTACTTATGATTTGGGAAATTCAATATCTAATTCAAATTCACACAATTTGAATGCGAATTTGGACTTGAAGAAATTTTACAGAAATATAAAGTCTAACAAGCGTCGAAAACCAGGAACGGCAAGAGGTAATAAAAAAGACGATTTCCTTTCCAAGCTAACAGGACTTCTTACGAGTGTTGAACGGATGCAACTCAATTATACTGAGACTAATGGGAGTGCTTTGCCCGGGTTCTTGCCGTCTCCAGGCTTATGGGGTACGGTGGAGCCGACTTTGGGATATACCTTGGGAAGTCAGCGAGATATCAGGCAATTGGCAGCTCAAAATGGTTGGCTGACTATTTTTCCTGAATTTAACCAACAGTACACCACCAATACCACCACTAATTTAGACTATGTCATCAACGTAACTCCACTAACAGATTTGAGAATCGACTTCAATGGCGGCCGGTCTTACGCCTTTAACTCGACTGAAAACTTCAATACAACAGATAGTAACGGCGATGGCTTGAGCGATTCTTATAATAGTCTTACCACTAATAGTTTCGGGAATTTCAATATTTCAACCTCTATCATCAAAACCGCTTTTCAGCAAAGCGATGGTACGCGGTCTTTGCCTTTCGATGAATTTAGGGCTAACCGATTAATCATTGCCCGTCGTTTGGCAGCGTCGGCAGGTGTTAATTTTTCAAACCCTTTAAATTTCGAGAACGGTGACCTTAACGGATATCCTCTAGGTTTTGGAAAAACCAATCAAGCGGTTTTACTGCCTGCTTTTTTAGCGGCTTATTCGGGTAAAGACGCCAATAAGATTTCAACCTCTCCTTGGCGAGATACACCAATTCCAAATTGGACTATGAGGTATACTGGCCTGATGAAACTAAATTGGTTTAAGAAAAACTTCAATCGTTTTTCTATGACTCACGGCTACATGGCTACCTACACGATCAATCAATTTCAAAGAAATCTCGATTATAACGACATCGATTTTCTTGAGCCCTACAATAGCCAGCCACAAGAGGTATTAGATCAATCGGGCAACTATAAAAATGAAAATTTATTAGGTAATGTTAATTTGATGGAGCAATTTAGCCCTTTGATTAAAGTTGACATGGAACTCAAAAGCTCCCTAAAATTGCTTGGTGAAATAAGAACAGATCGGACAATGATGTTGAGTTTTGACAATAACTTATTAACTGAGATAAAAGGCAAACAATACACCTTTGGTCTGGGCTATCGCATTAAAGACCTCAAGTTCAGAACTAAGATTGGAGGCGGTCAATCCCGGACACTAAAAAGTGATTTAAATATGAAAGCCGATGTGTCAGTTAGAGACAATTTGACCACAATTCGTTATCTCGATTTAGATCAAAGTCAGGTGACCGCTGGACAAACAATTTGGTCCATAAAATATCAGGCAGACTATGCCTTCAGTAAAAACCTTACAGGGATATTATATTTTGATTACAATTTTTCTGAATATGCCATCTCAACTGTTTTTCCCCAAACAACTATACGCTCTGGTATTACTTTAAAATATAACTTTGGCAATTAATTCAAACTAATCAAATTTAACATGGAAATTCCTAATCATCTCAGATACACCAAAGACCATGAATGGGTCAGAATTGACGGCGATCTTGTCGTAGTTGGTATTACAGATTTCGCCCAAGGAGAATTGGGGGATATCGTTTATGTTGAAGTAGAAACTATCGATGAATCCTTGGCAGAGGAGGAAGTGTTTGGCACTGTTGAAGCCGTAAAGACAGTTTCCGATTTGTTTTTACCCGTTGCAGGTACCGTCCTAGAATTCAATGACAAACTTGAAGACGCGCCTGAAACTGTCAACCACGATCCCTATGGAGAAGGTTGGATGATTAAACTCAAGCCAAGCGATATGTCAGATGTCGACAATCTTTTGACCGCTGAAGACTATAAGACACTTATTGGTGCTTAAACCAAAGTCAAATCAGTTTATCTTTCTTGCTGCGGTTTATTCTGCCGTATTGGTTTTTTTGAGTTTAGCCGATCTAGACGGGGATAGCCCAGTATCATTCAATCATGCAGATAAAATCGCACACGCCTTTGCCTACGCTGGTTTTTTCTGGCTTTGGGCCTTGGCATTTCGCTTGTTAGGACTTGCCCAGTTTATGCTAAAGGCTGGATTGGTGTCAATGGCTTTTGGCATAATTCTTGAGTTTAGTCAATTGTACCTGACCAATACGAGGTTCTTTGATCCACTCGATATGTTAGCGAATGCGTGTGGAATTGGACTTTCCTTTCTTGTGATGCGAATGACCATAAAGTGATAACCAGATTTTGGGTTGGGTACTAAGCCTTCTAACCCAAAAATCTGAATTATGGAACCTAAGAAAAACCCAAAAATTGATGTCCGTTGCAATAGCAGTTTGTTTTTTGCTGTCGGTCTAGTCGTCATGTTAACCATGGTTAATTATGCTATTAATTTCAAATCTTATGAAAAAGAAATTTTAGATATTGGAGTTGTTGACATGGATCATGAATTTGAGGAAGAAATTCCTCTAGTTGAAGAGATTAAAACCCCTCCGCCACCACCTGCCCCTGTCGCTACCCCAGAAATAACTATTGTAGAAGATGATATAGTTATTGAAGAGACCGTCATTGAGGCAACAGATACCGATCAAGATGAAGAAATATTTGTTGATGATGTGGTTGTGGAAGAAATTGAAGAGGACATCCCTGTGGCTTTTGTTGCTATTGAGGATGCGCCAGAATATCCAGGCTGTAACATAGGCACCAAGGCCGAACGTAAGGCCTGTATGAAAGATAAAATTGGCGAACTGGTGCGTAGAAAGTTCAATTCAGATCTCGCTGCTGATCTAGGACTAACAGGGGTCCACAGAATAGATCTGTTTTTTACCATTAGTAAAACTGGTGACATCGTCGATATCAAAGCTCGAGCTCCTCATCCAAAACTCGTTGATCAGGCTAAGAGAATTGCGGGTTTATTGCCAAAAATGAAACCTGGAATGCAACGGGGAAATCCTGTTAGAGTAACCTTCAATCAGCCCATTATTTTTAAAGTAGAAGAATAGAAGTCATGAATCATTTAAAACTTTAACACAAATAGATGATTTAAACCCTTGCGTATTAATTAAATTAATAGTTATTTTAGCACAATTGAAACAAGTTACACATGGAACCCAAAAAAAATTTAAAGTCTGATGTTAGTCGAAATAGCTCGCTCTTTTTTGCAGTAGGATTGACATTAATGTTGGTCGTGGCTAATTATGCCATCAATTTCAAAACGTATGATAAATCTGATATTGACATAGATCGTTTGAATATGGAAGAAGAATTGGAAGAGGAAATTCCGATTACTGAACAACTTCAAACACCCCCACCTCCGCCACCTCCTCCAGCTCCAGAAGTCATCGAAGTTGTAGAAGATGAGGAGGAAATAGAGGAAACAGTTATTGAGTCTACTGAAACCGATATGGAAGAAGAGATTGTAGTTGAGGATATCGAGGTCGAGGAGGTAGAGGAGGATGTTGAGGTGCCCTTTATGGTCATTGAAAACGTACCTGTTTTTCCAGGCTGTGAATCAGGAAGTAACGATGCTAAAAGGAAGTGTATGTCCGATAAAATCAGTGAATTCGTAAGACGGAAATTCAATACAGACCTAGCGGGAGATCTTGGACTCACAGGGCGACAAAGAATTAATGTTATTTTTAAAATTGACAAAGGTGGGAATGTAGTAGGCATAAGGGCCAGAGCACCTCACCCAAGGTTGCAGTCTGAGGCAGAACGCGTGGTAAAAATGCTGCCAAAGATGAAGCCTGGTAAGCAACGTGGCAAGCCTGTTGTTGTACCCTATTCTCTTCCTATTATTTTTCAAGTACAAGATTAGTTGATGTTTGAAAATAAAGACGATCAGCAAACTCCTCTAAGTAATTTAGGGGAGTTTGCTCTTATAGACCACTTGACAAAACACTTTTCTGTTAGTCATTCGAGCACAATTACTTCTATTGGAGATGACGGAGCGGTACTTGATTTTCCCAATAATCAAATAGTTGTATCTACTGATTTATTAGTTGAAGGGATTCATTTTGATTTAAGTTATATGCCCTTGATGCATCTGGGGTACAAAGCCTTGGTGGTTAATCTATCGGATATTTGCGCCATGAACGCAGTTGCCTCTCAAGTCACTGTTTCCATCGCTGTTTCAAATCGTTTTCCTCTCGAAGCTCTAGACGCCCTTTATAGCGGAATTCAGAAAGCAGCCACCTATTATAATGTTGATGTTGTTGGAGGTGACACGACTTCTTCTACTCGTGGAATGATCATTTCTATAACAGCTATTGGCTCTGCTTCAAAAGATAAAATTGTCCGCCGATCAGGGGCTAAGCCTAATGACCTGTTGGTCGTTACTGGCGATCTTGGAGGGGCCTATCTGGGTCTTCAAGTGTTGGAACGGGAAAAGGAGGTTTTTAAAGTCAATCCAAACAACCAACCTGATTTAGAACCATATACTTATCTTGTAGAGAGACAATTGAAGCCAGAGGCTAGAACAGATGTAGTTTCCTTGCTCGAGTCACTGGAAGTTCTCCCAACCAGTATGATTGATATCAGTGATGGCCTATCTTCAGAAGTACTCCATTTGTGCAAGTCCAGCCAAGTAGGGTGCGACATTTTTGAAGATAAAATCCCCTTAGATCCTCAAATGATAGCGACTTGTGAAGAGTTTAATGTGGATAGCACCACCATTGCTATCAATGGCGGTGAGGATTATGAATTGCTATTTACCATCGATCAGAAGGATTTTGACAAGATCAAAGGCAATCCTAAC
>JAURRA010000009.1 GCA_030835825.1 Flavobacteriaceae bacterium | reverse complement strand
GGCATCAAAAATCGGATATGAAAAAAATCAGTTTTCTTCTAATAGTTTTGGCTGTTAATTTTAGTTTCGGACAAACTATTCAAGACGCCATAGACGAAGCTAAAAGACGGAATATCACCACGCAACAAGAGGCACTCCAGGCATTAGCAGATAACGGCATTACTGAAAATCAGGCAAGACAATTGGCCCGCGTGCGAGGAGTTGACTTTGATCAATTTATGCAGAGCTTTTTGACGAATAATTCCAAAAAAGATACTTTTCAAATAAATACCCCGCCAAGTGACAGCCTTTCTCTGGGTAATCAACAATTCTCTTTAGAACCAGAATTTGAAGAGATTAAACCCTTGGAACAGGATAGCCTGCGCGATCAATATTTCGGCTACAACATTTTTGAGAACAATCCATTTGGTTCGAAGGAGTATTTGGTAGGAAATATCGATGAAGGTTATATCATTGCGCCTGGCGACGAGTTGAGATTAACCGTATTTGGGAATAACCAAATGGATTTGGTGGCCAAAGTAGATCTTAACGGTAATATTAATATTCCGAATTTTGGGGTTTTCCTTGCCAGTGGCAATACCTTTGGAACCCTTAAATCCAGACTAAACACCTATTTAGGTCGCTATTTTTCTGGATTATTGTCGTCGCCAAGAAGAACATTTTTAGACGTTTCCCTCACCCAAATACGCCCGGTTAAAATCACTGTTTTAGGAGAAAGTGTTGCGCCAGGAGCTCACTTAGTCTCTGGATTCGCTACCGTTCTCAATGCTCTCTATGCTTCAGGCGGTGTCAATACATCTGGATCTTTAAGAGAAATCAAGGTGTATAGAAACAACAAACTACTAAAAACAGTTGACTTGTACGACTATATCACCTCAGGAAATCTGGATGGTGACATGCGCCTTGCCAATAACGATATCGTATTTATTCCCAGTCGCCTATCGACGGTTGAACTGTCTGGAACTGTCAAAAAAGAAGCCTTATTTGAAATGAAACCAGGTGAAAATCTCTCGGATTTAATCCGTTTTTCGGGAGGCTTACCCGCCAATGCAGCGACAAATAACGTCAATATTCAAAGAATTACTCCTTTTGAAAACCGATCGCAAACGCAGCAATTTGACCGATTTATCACCACTGTCAATTATGGCGAGTCCATGGCTCAAAAACGACCCTTTCCACTTATGGACGGTGACCATGTGACGATTGAAAGCATCTTAGACCGTACGAGAAATGGCGTAATTATTAGTGGTAATGTAAATCAACCTGGAGAGTATTCTGTAGATCAATACGGCGATTTACAGAGCTTGATTATCAATGCAGCTAAGGATTTACTGCCGAATACTTACATGTCCAAAGTCGATGTGTTTCGAGAAGATAATTTAGGTAATAAAGGATTTACAACGTTTAACCTGTCTTCAGTTTTAGAGGGTGCAACCAAGGTTCAGTTGACACAAAATGACAGTATTCAGGTCTATGCTTTGGCAGATGTGCAAGGCGAAAAATTGGTGCGTATTTCTGGATTCACAAAGTTAGAGCCTGAGGAAGAAGGTGAAATTGAAGAACTACTCGTCGATGAACCTGTCAAAACCGTCTTCTGGCGAAGCCGAATGTCATTGTTCGATTTAATTTTTCAGGCGACTTCTTACGAAGAACTGGAATATCAATCCAAATTGTTGACCTCAAGAGTTGATCTCAAAAGATTTAATCCTACATCTGGATTATTTGAAATCACCAATTTGAGTTTAGACGATCTTCAAACGCTACAATCCACATTTTTACTACCCAAAGATGAGGTTATACTTTACAGTAAAAGTATACTAGAGGTGACAGAAAAAACCATAAGAGTAGGAGGCTATGTGAAATTTCCAGACACCTACCCCCTTGCCTCTAATATGACCATAGAGGACGCCATTCTGGCCGCGGGCGGATTTACAGAATATGCAGACAGAGATAAAGTTGTTATAAATAGAGAAAATTTCGATCCGCTTACTGGTAAGCTTTCAGACCGCTATGAAGCAAACATTGATCTTGCCTATTTGAGGGGTGAAAAGACAGAGCCTTCCAATCCGTTTATTTTAAAAGACAACGATGTTGTTTCTGTTCGTCAACCTCAAGGCAAGGGTGTCCTCAAAACACTCACAGTTGAAGGTGCTGTATTGTTTCCCCGATCGATTGTTTTAGAATATGAACTCAACGCATTTAGTTCCATTTTAGAACAGGTGGGTGGTTTGAAACCAGACGCAAACCTTCAAGCTTCTTATGTAATAAGAGATGGGAAAACATTATCCTATGATCTCAGTTTAGGTCAAAAAAATGAAAAAGCTGTTTTTGAAGATGGCGATATTATCGTCATTGCCTCTAACAACGGAACTGTGGAGACCATGGGTGCTGTACAAAACCCCAGTTTGTTCGTATGGGAAAAAGGCAAGCGGGCCAAATACTATCTGAGCAATTCAGGGGGAAAAATTAGAAAAGAAGCCGATGATGCTTATTTAGTGCTGCCCAACGGAAGAACCAAACGCGTTAGTTTTTTTAACAACCCTAAGGTTCAGCCCAATTCCAACATCGTAGTCAATCGAAAGGTAAAGAAAGAGCTTGACGAGTCACGTCAAAAATTTACCGACGATTTGATTAGACTGCTAAGCGTTATAACTGGAGCTTTCACCACCATTATCCTTGCGAAAAATCTGTAATTATGACTGAACAGCATCATAAAGATCACCTAGAAGAAGATCAGATAGATTTGATCGCCTTAGCCAAAAAGATTTGGGGCAAGCGCAAACACGTTATCAGGGTCACGCTGTTGTTTGCAATTGTTGGACTAGTAGTAGCTCTTGTTAGTCCAGTAACCTACTCTACCTCTTCAGTATTTATTCCGAACAGTTCTTCCGATAAGGCCCCATCTGGCTTGAGCAGTTTAGCGTCATTAGCAGGAGTAGATTTGAGCGGTGGCTCAAGCAGTGAAATCTCTCCCGTACTCTATCCCAAAATCTTAGAAGGCGCTCATTTCAAACGGCAAGTCTTGGATATTGATTTATCTCCATCTGGCATTAGTGAAACATTTAAAAATTACATCCTAGATCAACCCGATTCCGCAGGGAGTGTTATTAAAAAATACACTGTTGAATTGCCAGGTACCATAATTTCTTGGTTTTCGGATGACTCCGAAAATATAATTGAGCCTGCTGAAAATGAGGAAATCATAACTATCTCTGAAGAAGAATACGGTCTATTCAAATATTTAGATGAGGTCATATCACTGGCTATTAATGACAAGGAAAGGTATATTGAGTTGACCGTAACCTCAGGTGATCCTAAAATTGCTGCTCTTATTGCCAAGGAATGTGAAAAACTACTACAAACAGAGGTCATCAAATTAAAAATTAAACAATCTACAGAACTCCTCAAATACGTTGAAGCCAGGTACGAAGAGAAAAAAACTGACATGTACACCGCGCAAAACAGGCTGGCCAGTTTCAAAGATCGCAATTTCTCAATTTCAAGTTCTTCTTTTGGAAATCAATTAACGAGGCTTGAACAAGATTATCAAATAGCGAGTACTGTCTTCCAAGAGGTTAGTAAGCAATTGGAACAAGTCAAACTGCAAGTCAGCAAGGACACTCCTGTTTTTTCTATCATCAAACCCGTTGTAGTCCCCACAGAACGATCAACACCTAAACGCGGGCTCATTCTTGTTATTTGGACTTTTTTAGGATTGGTTATATCTATTGGCTACATCCTTGTTGAAGAGCCATTTAAAGAAATAATAGGTCAAATCAAATCATAGATTCCTTATCTCAAAATACCACTCGGAAAAGATATCAGACTTTCAAAACCATTGGAACCTATGGCACTGACCCCAAAATAGAAGTTATCCACAACAATACCTTCTAGAGTGAACTCCGTCAAATCGCCAACTGTTCGGCTGTAATCCCAAGTGGGCGAGGTGGTGTCTCTCCAATAAATTTTATAACCTACTGCCCCTTCCACCCTATTCCATTTCAATCGAGCAGATGGAGCTACAGCTCCCCCCAAACGCACATCAGAAGGCGCTGGCGGCGCCCATGCTAGGCTCGCAAGGCTGATCGCATTGACTGCTGTCAATTTTCTGGCATAGGGTATATTCACATGATCGAAAGTGTCCCCATAATAAATGCCATTTTCCAATCTAATATCTTGATGCTGCTGGGTGTAGTTTTCGTGAGCCTCCATAATTCTGATACCTGCAAATCCAAGATCGTTAAAAGGCCTGTGGTGACCTCCACGTCCGAATCTATCCAAGCGATAGATCATCTTAG
Organism: Flavobacteriaceae bacterium; assembly: GCA_030835825.1. Lineage (GTDB taxonomy): Bacteria > Bacteroidota > Bacteroidia > Flavobacteriales > Flavobacteriaceae > JALRKI01. Next base: position 5,242 of record JAURRA010000009.1, on the reverse strand, counting down.
GGTTCATCTCAGGCATAAATAGCTTCGTTGTTTCATAAACGTATCTCGCTAATTGTCGAGATACACCATCTACCTCACCACCATAAAAACGTCGCAATGCTCGTTCTTTATCCGTTTCAGTTACTGGGGTAGGCTCTGAAAAGATGCGGAACGTTCTGTTATCAATCACACCATCCACGCCTTCAATATTTCCAATCATATCGTTATTGAGAACACCAACAATATCCCATTGCTGAGCCTTGGCATATTGTGCTAATCCTTGGCCTCCATACAGACCTTGTTCTTCACCAGAAAGACCGACAAATACAATGCTGTTTTCAAAAGCATATTGGCTCACAACTCTTGCTGCCTCGATAGTTCCAGCCATCCCAGAAGCATTGTCATTGGCGCCAGGCGAATCTGAAGTGAAATCTGTTGGATTACTAACACGAGAATCAATATCTCCACTCATCAAAATATATTTGTTCGGATTTTTTGACCCTTTCTTAATGGCAACCACGTTGACCACCCAGACATCCTTTACGATCCTATTATTGTCTCCTTTGGGCACAAAATTTCTTTGATAAAATACTTCCAAGCAATCAGCGCAATCTTTCGAAATAGACTCGAATTGCGACTTAATCCATCGCCGCGCTGCGCCAATCCCTCTGTTATTACTTACAGTATCACTCAGCGTATGTCGGGTACCAAAGTCTGCTAAGGTTTTAATATCGTTTTCAATTCTTTCTTCTGATACTTTGCCAATGATTTGATATAAATCTTGTTCTGATTGCGCTTGGCTAAAGTTGAAACCAATAAAAAAACTGACTAGAAAAAGATGACTATTATATATTTTCATAAATGACTATTTTTCAGAAAGAGGATGCAATCAAATGTAAGGAAAAAGGTCAACACAGCGCAAAGACTCCGAGATCTGCCACAAGAGCAAACAAAAAACCCCTGATCACTCAGGGGTTTATATAGAATAAATAAGCGTTTGCGGTTATTCAAGAATACCCTCAATTCTACTATCTATCTCTCTGAAGTGAGCAGCAGCCATACTGTTCCCTCCAGATTTCTTACTAGCAAACTTTTGTACATCCTTCAATTGCATCATGGCCAAGGCACGCACATCCGAATCGTTCTCCTTGAGTAAGGTCTCTAAACGATCTACATGAGCTCTTTGTAAGTTCCGGCGATAAGCATCTGGCGTTGATTCACTCCAAAGGCCGTCAGTTAACTGACCCATGAACTCTAATGGCGTATAGGCCTGTGATCCGTTGAGAGTTTCATTTTCGATCATACGCTCCAATCTACTAGCAGACAACAGATTGTTTAGTGTTCGCACCTGCATACCTCTGATACGAGTCAGAGCACCTGAGGATTCAATCTTATTGAAAATATTCTGATCCAACAACCACGATGGGGTAGTAAACAATTCTGATTGTAAAAATCTCAAGCAACGCGCTTGGTGGGCCCTATCTACATGTGTGTAAACGGCCCCCTCTTGATCGTATGTTTTGGTATATTTATACACCCCACCAATATTAGCAGACACATGACCCATGTAGCGGTTAAATTGACCTACAACCTGACCATAAAGTTCTTCAAGGTCATCGTAGTTCTTTCCGTCTTCTTCGGTCCATTCAATCAGTTTTGGAACGATTCGTTTCAAATTCATGATTCCGTATTGACTGGCATCAACGGCGTTATCCCCCAAGTCTTCTGTTTGAGAGCTAGGATCAATAACACTCCATTGCTGTGCGCCAAATCGATAAATAGGATCGCCCGCTTTCTCTAAAATCCACTGATCCAAAATAGGCTTTTCATCCGTGGCAGATACGTCTAGGATTGGGCGATAACCCCAATTGATAGCATACTTGTCATAGGGGCCTACATTGGGCATCATACTGACTCCTTCGTCGCCCGGTTGCGCCACATAGTTGAATCGCGCATAATCCATTATTGAAGGGGCCGTGCCATATTTTTGAGTAAACTCTGCTGATCTTAGCGAATCGGCGGGATACGCCACACTACTACCCATATTGTGAGGCAAGCCTAAAGTATGACCCACCTCGTGTGATGATACAAAGCGAATTAAACGTCCCATGATTTCATCTTTAAAAGCTACGGATTGAGCCTCAGGATTGATTGCAGCGGTCTGTACAAAATACCAATTTCTCAAAAGAGTCATCACATTGTGGTACCAGTTAATATCCGATTCTAAAATTTCACCACTTCTAGGGTCACTCACATGAGGACCATTTGCATTTGGTATTGGTGAGGCCAAATAACGAACTACAGAATAACGCACGTCCTCTGGCGACCAATCTGGATCTTCTTCAACAGTAGGAGGGTCCATAGCGATAATGGCATTTTTAAATCCAGCAGCCTCAAAAGCCACTTGCCAGTCCTCTATACCTTGTTTGATATAGGTCCGCCATTTTTCAGGTGTAGCACGATCGACATAGTAAACTATTTGTTTCTTAGGCTCGACCAATTCACCAGCCAAAAATTTAGCACGATCTTCATCTTTGACCTCAAGACGCCAACGGTCGAGGTATCTGACGACCTCGCTCTTTTGTGCCTCCAAACCATAATCGGTTTGTGAACGTCCAAACCAGCCTACACGCTCATCAAAATAGCGTCTTTTCATAGGTTCTTTAGGCAACAAAATCATGGAGTTACTCAATTCTACTGAAATAGAACCAACCGTTCGATTTGAAGGTGGTTCAGCAGCGTTATAGGTCATTACTGCCCTCACCTCTACATTCAAAGGGTAGGGTTTGATAGATTCGATATAGGATCTTTTACCGTCCAGAGAACGCACTTTATAATCTTCTCTGTAGTAATTCGCGATACCAATTGCTTTTACATCATCGGAAAACAATTTGGTAACATTAATTACTGTTGAAGGATTTAAACTATCCTTACCCACTGTCTCAATGTCGAAAGCATAGAGTACTGGTTCAAAATTAGAATTAACAACCGCCTCATGAACAGCCAAAGAGTCGGAAGCTACATTTTCATAGGAGACAACTCTTAACAAGACTTGCTTGGGTCGTTTTTCCCATCTTACAACTTGAGTATTCTGTTTGCCACCACCAAATCCCATATTGGTAGCGGTCTTAGCAATTCGGGTAACTATCAGCATTTCTCTTTGAAATAATGAATCTGGAATTTCGAAGTAATACTTGGAATCCATTTGATGGACGGTAAAAAGTCCTTCTTTAGAAATGGCATCGGATTTAATTACTTTATCAAAGGATTTCAATCCATCTTTCGATTCTGTAGAATCTTTTTTGGCTTCATTTTGCGCTATTGAAGAGAAAATAGTAAAGAGAAAAATTAGGGAAAGTTTTCCCCTACGATTGAATTTATTCATTGTCTAAATATTTTAAGCCTAAATCTAGTCAATTCTTGTCAGAATTTAGTAACCTGGTGTAATTTTGTTAAAGTCAATTTATTTGACCGCAGATTGTTTTATATTTGGATCTAACTCTAATTTACCCTACCGATGGTTATATTTATTTTTTTAGGACTTTTAATCGTTGTGGTTCTCATGTTGATATCGATGTACAATCGATTGGTCAAGTATCGCAATCACCGAGAAAATGCGTTTGCCGATATTGACGTCCAATTGCGTCAGCGCCACGATTTGATTCCACAGTTAGTCGATACTGTCAAAGGCTATATGAAGCATGAAGAAAATGTATTGACGACGGTAACCGCAGCCCGATCTGGAGCGTTACAAGCCAAAACTATCAATGATAAAATTGCTGCTGAAAATCAATTGACTTCTGCATTGCAAGGGCTCAATGTGGCTATTGAGGCATACCCAGATCTCAAAGCGAGTAGTAATTTCGCCATGCTCCAAGAAGAAATATCTGATGTTGAAAACAAATTAGCGTCTGTACGTCGTTTCTTTAATTCGGCTACCCGAGAATATAATAACGCGGTTGAAACATTTCCTTCTAATATCATTGCTGGAATGTTCAATTTCAATAAAGAAGTGATGTTCGATCTTGGTGTTGAGGATCGCAAAACTATGAGCGAAGCGCCGAAGGTTAGTTTTTAAGAATGAAATATATTGGACTTCAGACCCAAATCAGAAGGAACAATCTCAAATCTATTGTTTTGCTGATTGCCTTCCCTGCTTTGCTTCTTGCATTAGTTTGGCTGTTCTTTTTGATTCTTTTTGAAAGTGATTCTAATCAAGATTTCACCCAAAACTTAACCTTTGTAAATCAAGAATTTTTAAAAACCGTTCCCGTCGTTTCAATTGTCATAACAATATGGTTTATAATTGCCTGGTTTTCACACGCTGCTATGATTCAAAGGGCTACTGGCTCCAAACCTTTAGAACGAAAAAACCATAAAAGGGTTTACAATTTGGTGGAAAACCTTTGTATGTCTCGAGGGCTTAAGGTGCCTAAAATTTTCATAATTGAAGACGACTCCCTGAACGCTTTTGCAAGTGGATTGAGCCACAAGACATTTGCTATTTCACTATCACGAGGGATTATAAACAAATTAAACGACGACGAATTAGAAGCTGTTATTGCGCACGAATTGACCCATATAATCAACCGCGATGTGAGACTACTCATTGTCTCCATCATCTTTGTTGGGATCTTTAGTTTTATCTCTGAAATGGCGTTTCGAACAGTATTGTATGGCGGCGGGAAACGGAATAAAAACGACAAGGGCAATGCTTTTATCGTGGTCATCTTGATTCTGGCCATTATCGGTTTGATTTTGTCTACCCTATTCCGCTTTGCCCTATCTCGAAAACGAGAATATCTCGCTGATGCAGGAGCCGCCGCTTTGACCAAAAAACCACTAGCACTAGCGAGTGCCTTGAGAAAGATCTCTAACGACCCTTATATTGAGGCCATCAAAAGAGAAGATGTGGCTCAAATGTTCATCGACCATCCTATGCCAAAACAGAAAAAATCTTTGGCTTCATTTTTTAGCGGATTATTTGCAACCCATCCTCCCATTGAACAACGAATTGCCATTTTAGAGCAATTATAACATAACTTGAGCAAACCTCATTCATAATACTCAGCCTTACCTTGGACTCGGCCTTGGGTGAAACTTATGCCTCAAAAGCTGAAGAATGACCACTTTCTCACTTGATTAAAACTCGCAGGATTGCTTAACAGATTTAATGTTATATTTTTTGCGGTGGCAAACAACCTCTTTTTATCGAAAACAAATCTTTAAGATCTTGGAGGAATTTGAACTCAAGCGTAAAAGT